>CAVOQD010000013.1:0-127486 GCA_963698255.1 uncultured Chloroflexia bacterium
ATCTAAAATAGGCCACATTTGGGATTTTTGAAACGTACTTTTATCTCGGAATAACTTTTCCATTCATTGGGCAATATAACGAATCGCTTAACGCCGAACCCAAGTGCGGCTCATTTAGGACGTCTCCCGTGCGCATATTTGTCGCAAGCTCAGATAGAGTACTTAGGCTGGCGCTGATGCTGTTGTTGGAAAGTGAACCGGGCATGGTCGTGATCGGCATGTTCGATCAGGCCGAAGGATTGTTGAACATCGCCACTGCCTCCAACTCAGAAGTCTACCTGTTGGATGACGGCCTTGCCCACTCATCGACCATCGTCAATCTGATCGGCACGGTCCATCTGTTGGAACATTCGCCCAAGATCATCGTTCTTTCACTCGACCCGCACCTCGAACCAATTGCCCGGGCGGCTGGAGCTGATGCGTACATTAGCAAGATGGAGCCCCCCGATAGACTGCTTCCAATATTGAGGCAAATGCGCCAATCTTTGGATGTTGCTTGACGGGATATACTCGGAATCTTCCATGCCCGCCGGCGATAGATAAACTAGATATAGGAACGTAAGCATGGCTAACCAACCCAATATACATTTGCGAACCCAGTTGCCCATTCCAGACGTGGCTAAACCGGGATTGACCACATACGATGCCAAAGACCCGGATACCAAATATCCGCCCATCGAGCCCTTGCGGCCGCCGCAAAGCGCACCCAATGTGCTCATCGTCCTCCTGGACGACGTAGGATTTGGCGCGTCGAGTACCTTTGGCGGTCCATGCCAGACGCCGACGTTCGACAAGCTGGCGGCAGAGGGCCTCAAATACAATCGATTTCACACCACGGCGCTGTGTGCACCGACGCGTCAGGCCCTGATGACGGGTCGCAACCACCATTCCGTAGGCATGGGCAACATCACCGAGACCGCCACAGCGGCGCCGGGCCAAAACTCGTTGCGGCCCAATACCAAAGCGCCCATCGCCTTGACACTGAAGCTCAACGGCTATTCCACCGCCATGTTCGGCAAATGCCACGAAGTGCCTGTATGGGAATCCAGCCCCATGGGTCCATTTGAGCATTGGCCTGCCGGCGGCGGCGGTTTCGAATACTTCTACGGATTCATCGGCGGCGAGAACAACCAGTGGGATCCGGCGCTCTATGAAGGTTTGACCGCGGTCGAGCCGCCGGCCACGCCGGAAGAGGGTTACCACCTGACCGAAGACCTGGCAGACCATGCCGTAAACTGGATTCGCCAGCAGAAAGCGTTGATGCCCGACAAGCCCTTCTTTGCCTATTTTGCGCCGGGCGCCACCCACGCCCCGCACCACGTGCCCAAGGAGTGGGCCGACAAGTACAAGGGCCAGTTTGTCCACGGCTGGGACCAGCGACGCGAACTCACCTTTGCCAGGCAGAGAGAGTTGGGCGTGATCCCGCAGGATGCCGAACTGACCCCGCGCCACGCCGAAATTCCCGCCTGGGACGAGATGCCGGCCGAACTCAAACCCGTGCTGGAACGTGAAATGGAAGTCTATGCCGGATTCCTTGAGCATACCGACTATCACACGGGTCGTGTTATCGAGGCCATCGAAGACTTGGGTATCATGGATGATACGCTGATCTATGTGATCATCGGCGACAATGGCGCATCTGCCGAGGGTACGTTGAACGGCGCATTCAATGAAATGGCCAACTTTAACGGGATGGCTGCCCTGGAGACACCGGAATTCATGTTGTCCAAGATGGATGAGTTCGGCTCGCCTGAGTCCTACAACCACTATGCTGTGGGCTGGGCATGGGCAATGGACACGCCCTACCAATGGACCAAGCAAGTGGCTTCGCACTGGGGCGGCACCCGCAATGGCACGATTGTGCACTGGCCCAAGGGCATCCAGGAAAAGGGTGGATTGCGCACCCAGTTCAGCCACGTCATCGATGTCGCCCCCACCATCCTGGAGGCGGCCGGCTTGCCCGAACCCACCTTCGTCAACGGTGTACAGCAGTCGCCCATGGAAGGCACGAGCATGCTGTACAGTTTCAACGAGAGCGCCAGCGCCTGAACGTCACGAGATCCAGTACTTTGAGATGTTCGGCAACCGCGGCATCTACTACAAAGGTTGGAGCGCAGTCACCAAGCACCGTACGCCGTGGGTGATGGTTGGACAGACGATGCCGGCCTTTGATGATGACATCTGGGAATTGTACGACGGCAGTAAAGACTGGTCGCAGGCGCGTGACCTATCAAAAGAGATGCCTGACATGCTGCACAAGCTTCAACGGCTCTTTCTGATCGAGGCAACCAAGTACAATGTGCTTCCATTGGACGATCGCCAGGCTGAGCGCCTAAATCCTGAAATTGCCGGTCGGCCGACATTGATCCAGGGCAATTCGCAGTTGTTCTTCCCCGGTATGGGGCGGTTGTCAGAGAGCAGCGTAGTCAGCATCAAGAACAAGTCCTTTTCTGTGACGGCTGACATTGAGATCGGCGCCAGGCCGGCCAACGGCGTGATCATTGCCCAGGGTGGCAAGTTCGGCGGTTGGAGCGTCTATGTCAGGGACGGCAAGCTCAAATTCACCTACAATGTGCTGGGCATTCATGAATTCCCAACCGAAGCGACCGAGCCGATCCCGCAGGGCAAGCACCAAGTGCGTATGGAGTTCGCCTATGATGGCGGCGGTCTGGCCAAGGGCGGCGATGTCACGCTCTACTATGATGGCAAAGAGGTGGGCAAGGGTCGCGTCGGCGCTACGCAACCACTGATCTTCTCTGCCGATGAGACGACCGACATCGGCTATGAAAGCGGCACAGCCGTCAGCCCAGATTACACAACAAAGGGTAGCAAATTCACCGGCAAGATCAACTGGGTGCAACTCGATGTAGGCGACGACGACCACGATCACTTCATCGATCCGGAGGAACGCTTACGTGTGGCAATGGCACGCCAGTAGGCAAGGCGTACGAGATGGCTCTTTGGGGCCTCATGTGGTCGCCCCCTTCGGCGTCGGTCTTAACCGATGCCGAAGGGGGCGACCACATGAGATCCGGTTGAGCCTACAAGATATGTACTTACTTCAAAGCTAGCAGTTTCAAGTTCATTTTCAAAATGGAGGAATCACTATGTGTTGTGCTTTTTTGGCGCTTGTATTGTTGGGACCGCGTATTGTCGGCGCTTTCTGGTGGCTGTTCCAGCCATTGCGCTGGAGTTTGGCATTTAACAACTGGCCTGCCCCCAAGATCTGGTGGATCTGGCCGATCCTTGGCTTGATCTTCCTTCCCTGGACGACCATCATGTACGTCATCGTGGCGCCCGGCGGCGTGAACGGCTGGGACTGGCTCTGGCTCGGCCTGATGCTGGCGGCAGACATCACGTCATACGCCGGTGGCGCCGGTCGCAAGAGTATCCCTGCCTACGAGGGATACTAAAAAGCAGTGACTCTGCTGCTCGGGCATAGACTTGTTTAAGTGAAACCAATCCACTAAAGGAAAAACCATGACGACAGAAAACAGATCAACATCAGTTGACGAAATCCAAGCACTCTACGTTCAGACCGCTCACGGCGTGACCTATGACGGCGGCAAACTCACGCTCCACACAGTGGCCCCGTCCACACTATTCTTCTCCGACCGACCGGATCGCGTGACCGGGCATGTCTCCTCGGAAGAATTTGTGCAGACCTGGGGCGACGGCGAGGACAGCTTCGCCTCCAATCCGCCCAACGCCGCGCTTTCGATCTTCGGCGACGGCGAAATTCACGACGTTGTCGTGGAGTTGTATGAGCCCGTCCTGGCCAGTGGTGACCTGACCTACCGTGTCGATGTTCTCGACGGCGAATTGCCGGCCAGCGGCGGCCCAAGCTCGCTCTTCATCGACGTCATCGGCCGACCGCTCTCGCCAGTGTCGATATGCGGTGTACGACGACGCGAACGACGACGTGATCGACGATAATTGCGGCCAAGTCGCCGGCGTGGTTGCTGCATGAGTCAGTTTGCCCATGGACGAATGCCGATCTGCGCCGCCGACAGTTGACGCCGATCAAAAGTCGCTATACGCTCATGAGGACTGGAGGCTCGGACTGCAATCGATCAGGCCTCGAAGATCCAAACAGTCACACTTGCACTACGACCTCTAGTCCTCATCTTCCTTGTTCGTATAGCGTCTTCAAATTGGAGAGGAAAGTAATCACGTGTCAAACGACTTCAATCTCAGATCACAGGAATATTGGTCGCATCTAGGCTGGGGTCTGTTGACCGGTCTACTCAGTGCTGTCGGCGCATTCATCTTCATCGCCCTCATGAACCTGGGCAAGAACTTGATCTGGCCCGATCTCACCGATTGGACACCTTTCTCAGGCTCTTGGGTCATGGTCGGCATCATGACTGTGGCGGGGTTGGTCGTAGGGATCATCCACCATTTTTCCGCTGCTGCTGAGTTGGATGTCTTCGACGCGATCGACAAAGGGGACATGGATCCAAAACCGGTGCCGGCCTCGCTTCTGGCCTCGCTGGTCTCCCTCATCGGCGGCTTCAGCCTCGGTCCCGAAGTGCCAACCGGCATGTTGGCCGCCGGCCTGGGCGGCTGGATCTCCAGACGACGCAAGTTGGACGCTGAAGGCACGCGGATCAACGTGATCAGCGGCGTTTCGGCGGCCTATGCCGGGCTCTTTTCGTCGCCTTTTGTCGTGCTGTTGCTGCTGCTGGAGTCGGCCCACCTGCAATCGATCGCATACTATGGGACGCTGTTGATCGCCGGTCTCTCGGCGACCATCGGTTTTAGTCTCTTCTACGGACTGGGCGGCGACGCTTTCTCATCGCTGCTCGGCCTTCTATCGCCTCCCGCCTACGATCTGAGGATCTGGCACATGGGCGTGGCCATTGTGTTGGGTCTTGTCGGTGTGCCCTTTGGGCTGCTGCTGCCGATTTTGACGAAGATTCTTGGGCGCTTGACCGCACCGCTCAAAAGCCAACCCATGTGCGCGGCCTTCTGGGCGGATTGCTGCTCGGTTTGCTGGCCTTTGCCTTGCCTACCACCATTGGTCTGGGCACTAATGAAATGGTGATTGTGAGCCAGCAGGCCGCGGAAATCGGCTTCGGTCTGCTGATCGTCTTTGCGTTGGCCAAGCTGTTGGCCTTGAGCGGGGCCTTGTCCTTCGGATTTATCGGCGGCCCGATTTTCCCGCTCCTTTTTGTGGGCACGACCCTGGGGTCCGCCATTATGTTGCTCTTTCCCCAGCTCCCAATGGGTTTGGCGGTCGGCTGTATGACGGTTGCCGTGCCTGCGGCTGTCGTGCCCATACCGCTGGCGCTGGCGGCCATCGGCATCGTGATCATCGGTGTGTCGCCGACCAATGCTTTGCCCATTGTGCTGGCCTCGCTGATCGCCTTTTCTGTCACGCGTGGTCTGGTGATGACGGTAAGAAGGCGGCTTAGGCCAACCAAAGAAAATAACCATACCAACTCGAGGGGCGGGGCTTGCCACCGCCCGCATTGGCTCTGACCAGAGCGGGCAACCGCAAGGGTCGCCCCTACGAGACGGGATATTTATTTCTCTGGATTCGCCTTAGGAATGACATGGGTGTGTTCAAAATCGGTTGAACACCCCATACTTCAGAAACAGACTGATTATCGAAGGTCACTGAAAACCAAAACACTGCTTCTACTATTGCTCATCATGGCTCTAGCCGTACTGACTGGCTGCCAGCCAATTCAGGGACCGGGTTCGACCCTGCCCGGCACGACTGGGCGCTCAGCTTCGCTCGATGGCTCTCTGCCGTTGCCCGGCTCCACCGTGACTCTGAACTTCGGCGAGGATAACACTGCCTCCGGTTCGGACGGCTGCAATCAATACAGTACAACCTACACAATTTCGGGCTCCAGCATCAGCTTTGGCCAGCCCATGGCCGGAACAATGATGGCGTGCCCGGAGCCGATCATGGTCCAGGCGGCCGCCTACAGCCAGGCATTGGCCGCGGCCAACAAGGTTGAGGTCAACCGCAATCAACTCACCTTGCTGAACGGACGCAGAGCGGTCGCCACCTTTGTCGGCGTAGACCAGGGACTGGCCGGCACCTCATGGCAGGTGATTGCCTACAACAACGGTCGTGAAGCGGTCGTCAGCGTGCTCAACGGCACCGACATCACGGCCCTGTTCGACGACAGCGGCCAGGTCACCGGCAACGGCGGCTGCAACGAGTACTTCGCAAGCTATCAGACATCCGGCAACGAGATCGCCATCGGTGCGCCGGGCGCGTCGCGCATGGCCTGCGCGTCGCCCCCCGGCGTGATGGAACAGGAGAGCGAATATCTGGCGGCCCTGGCCACTGCGGCTACATTCGCCGTCGAGGGCAACCAACTTGAGATGCGCGACAGCAGCGGCGCCATCGCCGTGCAGATGACGCGCCGGTTTGACGTTTCGCCGCCTACCCCCGCTCCGGGCACACCTACCGGACGGGTGACTGCCCCGAAGGGTGTCAATATCCGCTCAGGACCCGGAACCAACTATCCGGTGATCGGCCTGGCGCCGTTCGGCGCTGAGGCCGAGATCGTCGGTCGCAGCGCAGACGGCCAGTGGTGGGCGGCAAACATCCCCGCGGCTCCTCAGGGCATCGGCTGGGCATCGGCCGACTTTGTAGCCGTTCAGAACGCCGAGGATGTTCCCGTGATTGCCGCTTCGCCGCCGGTCTACGTGCCGCCGGTGGCGCCGGCCCCCACGCCTGTGCCGTCGCCGACAGCCGTACCCGCGCCACAGATGTCGTTCACGGCGTCGCCGACCACCATCGACCAGGGACAATGCGCCACGATCAGTTGGTCGGTGGAGAATGTACGGGCAGTCTGGGTCTATCCGCTGGGCCAGCCCTACCAGCAGTACCCTCGCGCCGGCCAAGGCCAGGAACAAGTTTGCCCGCCGTCGACGACCATCTATGAAATGAGGGTGCTCCTGCTCGACGGTACGACTGTTACGCAGCAGGTCACGGTCGCCGTCGTGCCGGCTGCGCCGGAGAACCCGCTGGCCGGCACTGCCTGGCAGGCGACCGGGTACAACACGGGGCGTGGCTCGGTTGCCAGCCCCATCGTCGGCACGACGATCACGGCACGTTTTGACGCCGAACAGGTAACCGGCAACACCGGTTGCAATGATTACTTCGGTCCGTACTATGTGAGCGGCAGCAACATCGCCTTCGGGTCGCTGGGCACGGGGCTCAGCGCCTGTGACAGCCCCTCTGGTGTGATGGACCAGGAGACTGAGTATCTTGCAGCGCTTCAGACGGCGGTCAGTTTCCGTTTCGACGGCAACAAGCTGGAACTGCGGCAAGCCAACGGCGCCATTGCGGCGACGTACGTCCGGCTGCAATAGCACGCGAAACGGTATCCTTTCGGCCATCGAAGCGGATATAGATGTTCAGATAATGAGTCCGTGGTTCTTGAACCTGACCGCGCACGAGAACGAGACACGAGAACGAGAACGAGAACCGAATCTTAATCTGAACATCTATAGAACGCGGGAATTCAGTACTTCACTGATTTGTCATTCTGAGTCGGGTATTGCCGAACACTTCACTCTGGCAAGTGACTAGCGAAGAATCTCGCTGATTTACCAAATCGTGAACTACTAAAATCAGCTTACTCTGTGTCATCCGTGTTCCATCTGACATCCTGGCTGAATACCTGCAATGGAAGGCGAAATTCCTATGCTCAGATACATGCGGTCGATTCTTGTGGCATCGGCATTGTTGTTGACGCTCGCCGGCTGTGACGGCCAATGGGTATTGCAGCCGACCACGCCGACCGTCGACCCTGACATCTACAACCAGGTCCCGGAGACAACTGTCTTTGAACCGGGAGAATGTATGGTCGTGCTCGACGCGCCGGCCCCGGCCTACACATCCAGTACGCTCGGCGGTCAGTCGAGCGGCGAAGTTCCGGCGGGCAGCTATGAGGTGGGCGTGGCGGCCGATTACGGCAGCAGCCTGTGGTATCAATTGATTGGTGTCGGTGACCCAAATTATGTCAACAGTATGAACGTGGCGTCCACGACGGACGGCTGTTCAAGCTGACCGATGGACGACCAGAATTCATCTTCTCAGATTTCACGCGGGGCTTGCCCCGTGCCCAAAGTTACGAGAAGAAAGGCTCGATCCTAAATTCGTGTCGGAAGACATCGACGGAAGAAGGGAAGCCAACCGTGGCCCTGAAAGCGAAAAAAAGAGAACTGAAACCGATTGGCTATGAGCTGTTCATCGGCGCCTTGTCGATCCTCTCCATCGTCAACCTGGTCCTGATCCTTGTCTTCAACACGGACAAGCAACTCATCTACGTGGTGTATGTGATCAACGCGGTCATGACACCCATCTTTTTGGGTGACTTTTTCTATCGCTTCTTCACCACCAGGAGCAAAAAGACCTATTTCTTTCGCGGATTCGGTTGGGCTGATCTGCTTTCCAGTCTTCCCTTTCCCCAGTTCAAGATCCTCCGTCTGTTTCGGCTTTGGCGTGTTATCCGCTTGTTCATGGAATTCGGTGTCCGAAATCTCGTGCATGAGTTCATCACGCACCGTGCAGAGAACGCCCTCTATACGGTCGTCTTCCTGGTCCTCTGCGTGCTCGAGTTCGGCTCGTTGGCCGTTCTCAGTGTCGAGATTTCAGCACCGGGCGCCAATATCACGACGGCCTCGGATGCCATCTGGTGGGTCTATGTGACGATCACGACTGTCGGCTACGGCGATCAATATCCGGTTACGAGCACGGGACGCATCATAGGCGTACTGGTGATGACCGCGGGTGTGGGCCTCTTCGGCACCCTCAGCGGTTTCCTGGCCAACATGTTCCTGGCTCCGTCCAAAGCGGAGGAAGAAGAGGAAGCCGACGAGGTCGCAGCCGATGACCCCAAGGCCAAAATCGCCGAACTCAAACGATTGATCGAGACGCAAGAAACGGCGATGGCCAATTTACGTACCAAGCTTGATGAAGTGGATAAACTTCTCTAACTATTCCGTCTTGTCGACTTATCATCGTTATTTCTTTGATCGTACCGAGGAGGCAACAATGACCGCAACCACAAAAGCGAAACCGGGCCGGCAGTGGCCCATTTTTCAAGGAATCCTGCCGCTTGACCGGTCGAGGATCAGCACCGACATCATTGCCGGTGTTACCTTGGCCGCATTGGCCATACCGGAGGTGATGGGCTACACCAAGATCGCGGGTATGCCGGTCATCACCGGTCTCTACACCATCCTGATCCCCATGGCGCTCTTCGCCATCTTCGGATCGTCCAGGCACTTAGTCGTGGGTGCGGACTCAGCCACTGCCGCCATCCTGGCGGCCGGCTTGGCCGGTATGGCCACATCCGGGTCCACCGAATATGTGGCGCTGGCCGGCGTACTGGCCTTCATCACTGCGGCTTTTCTGATCCTTGCGCGCGTGGTCAAGCTTGGATTTTTGGCAGACTTCCTATCGAGGACCGTGTTGATCGGCTTTCTGACCGGGGTCGGCGTTCAGGTTGCCATCGGCCAGATCTCGGGCATGCTGGGCATTCCGGGCGGCGGCAGCGGACCTATACAACAGCTACTTACCGACGTTCAGCAGCTTTCGCAGACCAATATGGTCACGTTGGCCATATCCGTCAGCGTGCTTGTGATCATCGTCGGTGCGCGCAAGATCAACAACAAGATTCCCGGCGCCCTGATCGCGGTGATCGGCGCCATTGCCGCCAGCTATTTCCTCGATCTCTCGGCGGACGGCGTCGCCATCCTCGGCACCGTCCCCAGTGGCCTGCCCAAGTTTGGCTTGCCGGATGCAGGCATAGATTGGAGCGACCCTCCAGCAGCTTCTGCCCACGGCGTTTTCACTCTTTGTCGTGATCCTGGCGCAGAGCGCAGCCACTTCCCGTGCCTACGCCGCACGCTACAGCGAGCGCTTCAGTGAGAACGTCGATCTGGTCGGCCTGGGTCTGGCCAATATCGGCGCCAGCCTGACAGGCACATTCGTGGTCAACGGCAGCCCCACCAAGACACAGATGGTGGACAGCGCCGGCGGCCGCAGCCAGCTTGCCATGCTCACCACGTCGTTGATTGTCGTGGTGGTCTTGCTCTTCCTGACCGTTCCCCTGGGCTATATGCCGAGCGCCGTGCTCTCTGCAGTTGTCTTCCTGATCGGCGTCGAGTTGGTCGATGTCAAGGGAATGCGTACGATCTACAACCAGCGTCCAGGCGAGTTTTGGGTCGCGCTGATCACTGCGCTCGATTGTCATCTTCGTCGGGGTCGAGCAGGGCATTCTGTTGGCCATGTTCCTCTCGCTGGCGCTGCATGTAAAGAACGGCTACCGTCCCAAGAACAGCGTGCTGACCCAGAGCGATGGCCATTGGGTCGTCCGCTCCGATGACAGCGCCCCAGGAAGCCCTTCCTGGCCTGATGATCTATCGCTTCAACCACAGCATGTACTACGCCAATGCCGAGATGTTGGGCCAGGAGTTGCTGAGCCTGTCAGCCGCTGAAGCCGAGCCGGCTAAGTGGATCTGTATTGACATGGACGCCGTGGATGATGTGGACTTCTCGGCTGCGGCGGTTTTGCGAGAAGCATACAAGGAACTGGACGATCGTGGCGTGCGCATCGTGCTTGCCGAGGTTAGCGATGACCTACGTGCCGAGCTCGACCGGTCCGATGTCACTGCGTTGATCGGCGAACAGTACTACTTTGACGACTTGCAGGATCTTTTGGCTGCCTACCAGAAACAGGCAGGGGGAGCAACTGATGGCAAATGAGCAAGACGAGTCTGCCCAGCCAAGGCCGAAGGCAATCAAACATCTAACGGTCAAGCAACGGACCGAAGAGGGTAAAGCGGTTCGTGCCACCTGTCCACGATCGAGTTTTGCCGCCTGGAAGCCAGCCGCCGATCGGCCGGACCCCGTAGCGCTGCTCGAAGCGCAGGCGGCCGAGCGTATTCCTGAGCTGGCGCCCATCCGCTATGGCCGCATGTTGGCCTCGCCTTTTGCTTTCTACCGCGGCGCGGCCGCCATCATGGCGTCGGATCTGTCAACACTGCCCAACACGGGCCTGAATGTACAGCTTTGCGGCGACGCCCACCTGTCGAACTTTGGCGGTTTCGCCTCTCCGGAACGGGCGTTGGTGCTCGACATCAACGACTTTGACGAGACGCTGCCCGGCCCATGGGAGTGGGACCTGAAGCGTCTGGTCGCCAGCATCGAGATCGCCGGCCGGGAAGAGGGGTTTTCCGCCAAGGAGTTGCGCAAGCTTGTGCTCGGCTGCGCAGGTGAGTATCGCCGTTCCATGCAAGAATTCGCGGCGTTGGACAACCTCAAGCTCTGGTATCTGCATATCGATCTGGCGTGGATGCATGAACGGTGGGGCAAGACCGTCAAGGCCAAGGCGGAGAAGAAACTTGATGCCGACATTGCCCATGCCCACCACAAGGACAACCAGCGCGCCTTTGAGAAACTCACGCAGGTCGTCGATGGTCAAGTTCGGATCGCGCCGCATCCCCCTCTGATCATTCCCATCGAGGATCTGGTCCAGGGCACGGAACAGGAAGCGATCGAAACGGCAATACGGGAGGCCCTGCGTAGCTATCGCGCCACGCTGCGCGGTGACCGCCGCCGCCTCTTGGAGAGCTATCAGTATACCCATCTGGCGCGCAAGGTCGTGGGCGTGGGCAGCGTCGGCACCCGCAACTGGATTGTGCTGTTGCAAGGCCGGGATGACAGCGACGCCCTCTTCCTGCAGGTCAAAGAGGCCCAGGCCTCGGTGTTGGAACCCTATCTGGGTAAGAGCAAATATCGGACCCACGGACGGCGCGTGGTGGAGGGCCAGTGGTTGATGCAAGCGTCGAGCGACATCTTTCTGGGCTGGGACCAGGTCCCCGCCGGCGAGTTCAACCCAGGCGGCGACTATTACGTGCGCCAGTTGTGGGACTGGAAGATCTCGTTGGACATCGAGGCGATGACGCCGGACGAGTTGATGATCTATGGGAAGATGTGTGCGTGGACGCTTGCCCGCGCCCATGCGCGGTCCGGCGACCGGATTGCCATCAGCGCCTACCTCGGCACAGATGACATCACCGACAATGCATTGGCAGAGTTTGCGGTCGCATATGCCGATCAGAATGACCGTGACTACCAGGCGCTGGCAGCCGCAGTGGAAAGCGGTCTGATCGCGGCTGAGACGGGTGTATAAAGTCGGCATTCGTCTGCACGTTGGTCGGATGAAGCGTTCTGCTTCCGCTGCGATCAGTTTTGAAGCAGGAAATACCGATTCACAGTCCTTGTTAGTCCGAACAAACGTGATGCGGCAGAAACATCGCCTCCGAGTGTTTTGGGTTCCAATAGTTATATCGTATGCAAGACTAAAGCAACAGAAAAAGGAGTAGACACATGTCAGATCTCATCGTACTCACTTTCGACAACGAGGACGAAGCCGAGCAAGTTCGCGAAGCGATTCGCAAGGAGCAGAAACAGGATCTTGTAAGTCTAGATGATTCCGCCGTGGTCGTACGCGATCAACACGGCAAAGTTCATGTCAAGAATGAATTGGATCGGGGCGTAAAGATCGGCGCCGTGGGCGGCGGATTGCTTGGCCTGCTGATCACCGGCATCTTCTTCCCCTTTGCCGGCATATTGATCGGCGTGCTGGGCGGGATGGGCGTCGGTGCATTGGCGAATCTAGGTGTGCAGAAGTCGTTCGTCAAGGAAGTTTCCGACAAGCTTGAACCGGGGACTTCGGCGATCTTCCTAATCGTCCGCCATGCCAACGCCAACGCTGTCGTGGCCGCCCTAAAGCCCTACAAGGGAGAGATCTACCAATCCACATTGGATACAGAAGACGAAGAGACGCTGCGCAGGGTGCTGGACAGCAAGAGCGGCTAGTTCGATTCTGCCGGGAAGTCGGGCTTCGTGGCAGATGAATAGCAACTTCAGTAGTTCACGATTTGGTGAAAAACGAGATTCCTTCGATTGCACTCAGGACATGCCTTCGCTGGCCACTTGCCAGAGTGAAGTGTTCGGAAATACACGCTATCAAGTAACAAGGCTCATTCGGCGCCGTTACTTCCCGTAAGAAGGGCGATCAGCCCACTGGAGGGACTTCTAATGAACAAGCTCGTTTTCGCGACGTACCAGACTGAATTACACCCGTATGCTGCGGGGCTGTGTTGCATGCAACTCCCATTCTGGTATACTGTCATACGCGTTCCATGATTTTTTTCTATGGGGCAGCGACTCTCGCCAACAAGTGCAATTGAATTCTTTCGTCGGTCCTGGGCATAGTTATTATCCTGCGCCCGTGGACACAAAAAAAGGGGAACGCTATATGAAAAATGTCCGTATTCTTTCCGTCTTGTCTGTATTGATAGTCGTTGCATTGTTCTTTGCCGGCTGTGGATCGCGGTCGAATGATTCGGCGCCCACGGAAGAGCCGGTGGTTGAGGAGGTTGCTGCAGAGGCGGCAACCGAAGAGGTGGCAGCGGACGCACCTGCCGCTGAAGATCCTGCGGCGGCTGCGGCGGCAGCTACCGCAGAACCGGTCGCCACCGAAGAAGCACTGGCGGAAGAGGCGGGGGTCAAACTTGCCGCCGATCCGCTGATTGTGGTCGATTCTGAAGTCTTTGTCGGCGACGTCATCAACAACAAGCTCCCATCTCTGGCAACGATCTCATCGCTCGGCACGCAGATCGCCTGGCCGACCACCATCGGCCACCTGTGGAACAAAGAGGGCGAGCTGTGTATCTACTCGTATGAAGACGCAGCCAACCCCTGTTACGTCGCTCCGGAGATCTATGAGGGCTACCCCTACGCCTTCGCGTGGTCGCCCAACGACGACTACGTAGCCTTCACCGAGAACCCGATCCAATTGGGCTACGAAAGCGACATCTGGATGTTCAATCCCCTCAGCGCCGAGTTTGTCAATCGCACTGATGACGGCGTGCAAGGCGGCTGGATCGAGGCTGAGCCCGGTTCCTACCAACTTGACTATCTGCCCATGTGGAACCAAGCCGACGACATGCTCTACTTCTGGCGTAGTGAGCCCATCAGCGCCACCGTGTTCACGCTGGAACTGCATCGACTCGATCCGAAGGGCGGTGAACCGGAACTGGTGCGCGACTTGAGCGAGACCTTTGCCGGCGAACTGATCTACTTCAACGGCGAAACATGGGTCATGGACGGAGTCTCCGCCATCTCGCCCGACGGCACAAAAGTGGCGATGCTCCTCACTGCGGTGTTGACGGAGGATCCCTACACCGATCCCAGAAATGGTCTGTGGGTGGTGGATCTGACGGATGAGAGTGCACCGCCCAAGCATTTGGCCGATGTGGAAGCGCTCCAGGTGGGGCAACCGGCCTGGTCGAGCTTCCCGCTTGCGCCCATGGGCCTTTCCTGGAGCGGAGACAGCGCCGGCGTGGTTGTCTTTACCTACAATAACGATGAACAAGTGCCGCTGGTCGTGCTCTACTATATCGAACCCGAAAGCGGCAGCATCACGCCGGTGGTAGACTTCAGCGACATCCCCGAAGGCGACGCCTACATGACTGAGGTCAACGAAGTCGGCCTGCCGCCCCGCTTCTACTCGCCGTGGACCGCGTCCATGTCGCCCAACAACGACCTGCTGCTCATGTACCAGAATCTGGCCGGACTCGCAGGCATCTGGTTTCGCCGATACCGCCGACCGGTGAATTGCCGCAACTGGACTACATCAGCCAACTCTTCAACACGGATGGTGTTATCCGAAGCAGCCGGGGCGCGGACGGGAAGGTCTTGATGTACAACATCGTCTTCTCAACTTCTGAGGTGGAATAGAGGGCTAGGATCGTTCCTAAATTTTGCGTCCCCGGCACAGACCAAGCCTGATCTGGTCTATGCCGGGGACGTTTGAAAAACCTCATTTCTCGCACTGAAATACCCAACGATGCAGCACGCCATACGCAATGACTCCACAAGGATGAGACTGAATGCGAAATACTGAAGTTTCCCCCGATTCCATACTCCGTTTGATCTTGGGTGTGGCAGGGACAGTCGTGATTTTGGCAGGAATGCGCGCCGCCTCCTCCATCGTCAACATGGTCCTGATGGCGGCGCTCCTTACCATGGTTTTTGTGCCGCTGTACACGTGGCTGCAGCGTAAGGGGCTGAAAAGCTGGCTGGCACTGGTCACGGTCTTCTTGGCTGTGGCGCTGATCGGTCTCGGTCTTCTCGGCCTATTCGGCATCACGGTGGCTGGTCTGGTTGGCAATGTCGCAACCTATCAGCAAGAACTCGAACAGGAGACTGCCCAGCTTCAACAAGCGTTGCAGGCCCGCGGCGTGGATGCTTCGACCTATACGTCGGCCTTAGAAAGTGCAGGCAAGCAGTTGTTGAATGTGCTCGTCGGTATGGCCTCGAACGTCACCGGCATGCTCGTCAACTCGGTGTTCGTGCTGCTGATCTTCGGCTATATGTTGGCCGAATCGGACGGGCTTGTCCGCCGCATGCGCTTGGCCGTGGACCCTGACAGCATCGCCTATGCCCGCGCCGCCAGCGCCGTACCCTCGGTCATCAAATTTTTGGCGATTATCACGGTACTCAACTTGATCATTGCCACTTTGGATACCCTCTTTCTCTGGTTCCTGGGCATTCCCAACGCTCTGTTGTGGGGCGTGGTGGCATTTGTCTGCGGATTCATTCCCTATATCGGCTACTGGATCTCAGTACTGCCACCGATGATTCTGGGCTTTGCCCAGGGCGGAATCTCCACAGCCATCATCGTGTTATTGGGCTATTGGTTCATCAACGGCATTTTGAGTTCCGTCGTCGCTCCGCGCTACTTCGGCAAGGGCATGAACGTTTCGCCAGTTTTGACACTGGTGGCGGTTCTATTCTGGGGTTGGCTGCTGGGGCCGGTTGGCGCGGTCATCGGGGTGCCATTGACCGTTCTCATCAAGTCGATTGTCCTGGAAAACTATGCGTCCACACGTTGGTTGGCTGAAGTATTGAGCCAGGAGATCGACGACGGCGAATCGGAACTTCCTGTATAAACCCCTCAAGCTTGAGTCTCAAGGGTAACTGCTGTGGAAAATCCATGGTTTGCATTGATCTTGGTGGCCTTGGCCGCCGCGTTTTTGCCCTGGCAATTCAGTGCTGAAGTGTTGATCCTGCGTAAGGAACACGGCCTCGGCAGGGCCGCAGCCTTTGCCGGGGGGATTACGATCTGGCGTTTCCTGATGGGTCTCGTGTTGGCATTCGTCTTTGCAGGTGGCCTTGCCGTGGCCAGCAACGGTTTTGGGACAGTCATGGGGTTTATCAGCAACGGATTGCAGAGCGGTGTCGAACGCGTCGAGAACCGGCAAGGGCCGGTGCTCGACGTAGTGCTCATCCTGTGCGGGCTAATTCTATTGGTGCGAACGATTCGCATTGGGATGGGCGAACCCGATCCGGATGCGCCGCCGCCCAAAATATTGGAAACGCTTGACTCCATCGGTGCGCGCGCCGCCTTTGGATTTGGCGTAGTCTGGATGGCTCTTAGCGTCGCCCAGTGGATGTTTCTAGTCGCCGGTGTCCAGCAAATTTTGAGCTTTGATGGAGGGGCGCCGGTCAAATTGGCCGCGTATGTGCTCTTTATGGCTGTGGCCAGTCTGCTAATCGTTGCGCCGCTTGTGCTCTATGCGATTCAGCCGGCCAAGGCTCAGGCGCGCTTGGCCGCGATGGAAACAAAGGTGGATGTGGGCATGCGCTATATTGGGACATTTCTTCAGGGCGGTATCGGCCTCTATCTGATCTGGCGCGGATTGCTCCACCTGTCCGGCGGATAGCGAACGTTTGCTATCCAAGACGTGCGCGTCAGTTATTTTCCGTCGTTGGCCTTACAACTACGACCGCAGGCTTGATCATGTTTGCCGGCTGAATGCTGCACCAGACCTGAGAGACCACTCGTGCGAACTGTCGACAAAGGTTCGCATTTGAGGATGTCCTATATATCATCGAACCGTACCTGAGACTCCAGGAGTTGAAGCAATGCTACATGAAAAGGACGACGTTCGCAAACAACTAAATGATGACCTGTTTGCATCGGCCGATGCCGCGGCTGTTTTGCCAAAATACGTAATGCCTGATGATGAACATGATCCACGGCGCATTTTTCGACTGGTGCTTGATGAGCTGCTGCTTGACGGCAACTCTCGCCAGAACCTGGCAACCTTCTGCCAAACCTGGTTGGAGCCGGAAGTGCTTGAGCTTATGGCCGTTGCGATTGACAAAAACATGGTCGACAAAGACGAATACCCCCAGACTGCCGAACTGGAGGGACGTTGTGTTCACATGTTGGCCGATCTGTGGAATGCCCCCGATGCAAAAAACACAGCAGGCACTTCTACCACCGGTTCCAGCGAGGCGGCCATGCTGGGCGGCATGGCCCTGCTGTGGAACTGGCGAGCCAGGCAGAAAGCGCTGGGGAAACCCATTGACAGACCAAATCTGGTGACAGGACCGGTCCAGGTCTGCTGGCACAAATTCACGCGCTACTGGGATATCGAACATCGCGAGATCCCCATGGATGGCGACCGCTACATCATGAATGCCGAGGAAGTCCTCAAGCGCTGCGACGAGAACACCATCGGCGTGGTCCCGACGCTGGGCGTCACCTTCACCGGCCAGTATGAGCCTGTCAAGGCGGTCAGCGACGCACTGGACGCCCTGCAGCAAGAGACCGGCCTGAACATCCCCATCCACGTTGACGGCGCCAGCGGCGGTTTCCTGGCTCCCTTCATCGATCCTGACCTGGAGTGGGATTTCCGCCTGCCGCGAGTGAAATCCATCAACGCCTCCGGCCACAAATTCGGTCTGGCCCCGCTGGGCGTAGGCTGGGTCATCTGGCATGACAAGACGGATTTGCCCGAAGACCTGATCTTCTACGTGAACTATCTGGGCGGCAATATGCCCGACTTCGCGCTCAATTTCTCCCGCCCCGGCGGCCAGATCGTAGCCCAGTACTACAATTTCCTACGACTTGGCAAAGAGGGGTATCGCAAAATCCACCAGTCCTGTCGCGACACCGCCATCTACTTGGCCGGTGAAATCGGCAAGATGGGTCCCTTCGATATCATCTACGACGGCAGTGACGGCATCCCGGCCCTGAGTTGGAAGCTCAAAGACGGCGTGGATCACGGATTCACCCTCTTCGACCTGGCTGATCGGCTGCGAACCCGTGGCTGGCTGGTCCCTGCCTACACCATGCCGCCCAATCGGGAAGACCTGGCCATTCAACGCATCCTGGTGCGCCACGGCTTCAGCCGCGATATGGCAAATCTTCTTCTGGACGATTATCGCATGGCCGTAGCGCATCTTGACAAACATCCCGCCACCGTCCCACTCACGCAAGAAGAGGCCGGCGGATTCACCCATTAAGTAAGCGTTCAAAGGTAGGTAGCTATTTTTCTGCATTGACCTTACGAAAAAAAATGGAGAGCCTTTTCC
Source organism: uncultured Chloroflexia bacterium (assembly GCA_963698255.1). Lineage (GTDB taxonomy): Bacteria > Chloroflexota > Anaerolineae > Caldilineales > Caldilineaceae > JAWKOK01. The sequence goes on from CAVOQD010000013.1 coordinate 18,437, forward strand.
CCGTCCGCTTTACCGGATGGGAAAAGGCCGATTAGTGACAAAATTGGATATGACATTGACAGTCAAGCGAGGCCATCTGGAGTTCCCGGACACCTGGACATACGTTGGATCGAGCGGGATCGGCCCGTTTGTCACACGCATCGAGCACCAGGTGGAGGATGGCTCAACTGTCATCTGGTCTTCGCGCAGGCATCGCAAGGGGTTTGGACCGGAGATCGTGACGGCGGCAGGCCAACCGGTGGCCAAGGGGCGGCCATCACTCTTTATTTGGGCGCCGGACCAATTGAACTGGTGGATTGCACTTCTGTTCATGATCGGCGCCTCCGGCTTTATCCTAGGCAGCTTGCTTTTTTTGGGCGGATACGACAACACGTTTGTGAACAGCGCCGTTTTCTTTGTGGGATCTCTCTTCTTCACCTCGGCAGGATATTCTCAGTATTATCAGTCGATCAATGCCGACACCGTCGTCGGGCGCGGACCGCAGGCGCATGTCCGGAAATGGCTGGCCTGGCAACCCAGGCGAATCGATTTTTGGGTTACGTTCAGCCAATTTTTGGGCACAATCATGTTTAACTTCAATACATTCGACGCGTTTCTCAACCTGGGCTGGCTGGGGCAGGACCTGGCCATTTGGGTGCCGGATGTGGTCGGTTCCATCTTGTTCCAGATCTCTGGCACGCTTGCCGTCGTCGAGCTTTGTCACCGGTGGTGGTGCAGACGGTCGCGCAGTCTACCCTGGTGGAGTACAATGATTAACTTCGTGGGCTGCGTCGCCTTTTCCATTTCAGCGCTGATGTCGTTTGTTCGTCCTGACCCGCTGTATGATAATTTGGCTGTCTATGCCACGATCTTCATTTTGATCGGGGCCGTCTGTTTCTTCGTAGGCGCCTATCTGATGTGGCCTGAAATGTCTATAGAGAGCAAAGAGTCGGCTGCGTAAGGCCGTTCCAAGAAGCTGCAAAAACCACGAATGACACGAATTTCACCAATTGAACCGCTGAGGAAATTCGTAAAATCTGTGAAATTCGTGGTATTGCAGTGAACTCAATCCAGGTGTGTCAAGAATAGTTCGGTACACACCCGATCAATTTTCAAGGAGGTATTCTGTATGTTTCCAATCATGGCCATCGTCATCGGTATCGCAGTTTTGGTTCTCGGCAAGCGGCTCGCTGTGTTAGGGGCGGCGGTCGGTGCATTGCTCGGCATCGGCCTGCTAACCCTCTTCCCAGGGGATTCCGGTCCCTGGATCACGCTTGGCATCCCGATCGGGTTGGCGGTCCTGGGATTTTTTGCCGTGGGATTTGCCAAGGGGGTCATCGAGGTGGTGATTCTGGTCCTGGGCGCGCTGGCAGGTGCCGCCATTGTGCTGGGATTCCTAAACCTCTTCCGCATTGATCTGGGAATGATGAATTGGCTGCTCGCGGTCGTCGGCGGCGTCGCCGGCTTGATGTTGATCAGAAGCTCTAGAAAATCGTCGAAGGACTGGGGGATGATTATCCTCGCCGGTCTGGTTGGCTCCCTGCTGGTCACCCGTGGACTCACCGTCTTGATCCCGAGCATGCAGGACACACTGATCAGCACGATAGTCGTCGTCGTACTGGCCGGCGGCAGCATCGCCTATCAAGGCGGCCTGTTTAACCGCGGCTCTTCGGACGCGGACACGACTGCCAGTAGCTAGTACAGGATGGCATGGCACGTCGGCAGCCCCCCCTAGCCCCCAACCTTGGGAGAAACGCTTGGCTCCAGCTCGGCTAAAGCTCGCAGAGCCTCCCCAGAATTGGGGGCCGGGGGGCCGAGAATCGATATATCAAGCAAAAGGTCGCTGCCGGATGCATCCGGCAGCGACCTTTTGCTTGGAGACATCAACAAGTGTGTGGTTTAGACGGGGTCGATCAGGCGCCGTCGGCTCATGTATTCAGATAACGGTCCAGAAAGTCAACGATATCCGGATACATCTCTCCCTGATTGGCCGCAGAGAAGACATAGTAGCACTCGTTGGGATAGATCTTGTATTCGTAGGTCTTGTACTCTTGCTCCAGGGCACGGGCGAATTTGACCGAGGCATCGGAGCGAGGATAGCGTCCCTCGCCGTGGACCAGAAAGACCGGCGTGGTCGCCTGGGCCAGGATGATAGATGGGCGAACAACGTAGATAACATGCTCGGTTCGTCCGGACGTCGCCGAATTCATAGCGCATCAATTGGCGGTGGCGCAGCTCCTGTTCATCCTCAAAGTCGAGCCAGTCGCCGTAGCCGGCATGGGGCATCGGCGGCCTTGAAGACGCCCGGCGCAAAGCCGACCGCGCTCATGCTCATGCAGCCGCCGTAGCTGGTGCCGTGGATGCCCATGTCGTCGCCGTCCACGTAGTCCAGCGTCTTCAGAAAGTCGACACCGGCCAGCACATCGCGCAGATCGCCGTGGCCCCAATCCTGATTGTTGGCATCCTCGAAGGCCTTGCCATAGCCGGAACTGCCCCGAATATTCGGCATCAGGACCACATAGCCCTTGCGCACAAAATATTGGACGTCGGCAGCGTAGTGTCCAGATGTTGCATGGTCGGGTCCGCCATGGATATGCAACAGCGCGGGATAGCGTTCACCCGCTGCACGGTCCGGCGGCGCATAGAGATAGGCCGAGATCTCCAAGACCATCAAAGCTACGATAGACGACCTTCTCGGGGGCAACCAGCAGATCGCCCAGCCGCTCAGCCGACGGCGAACTGGTCAGTTGGCGGGTGGCGCCGCTTGTCTACATCCACCACCCACAGATCGGCCGGACAGGTCGGGCTCTCCCACAGAAAGGCGATCTCTTTGCCGTCCGGCGACCATGCCGGCTTTGAGACAACGCCCAGTTGCCGGGTCGACCAGGACGCGTGCTGCGCCACCGGCCAGATCCACCACAACCAGGCGCGTGGCCCCGTTGGTATTGGCCACAAAGGCGAACTTCTCCCCGCCCGGCGAAAGGACGCCGTCGGTCTGGTCAGAGGCTTCGGCATGGACCGGCAGCGGTTCTCCACCGGTCAACGGAACCTGCCAGTAGTTGATCCAGCCGCTGCGGTGGGAGGGAAAGAGCACTGTCTTGCAGCCGGCCTCACCAGCGGATAGCCAAACTTGCGACCGTAGTGGTAGTCAAAGAAGTCGACATCTTCGGCAACAATATTGACAAACTCGCCATCCGCGGTCATGAACCACGATCTCATGGTCGGTCCAAGCTGCGTTGAGACGCACATAGACGATGTGCGCGCCGTCCGCAGTGTAGACGGGATAGACCTCATAGCGCTCGTCGTCGGTCAGGCGTTTCGTGCGTCCATCCGGGACCGAGACCCGATAGATGTCATAGCGACCGTAGCGATTGGCCGAAAAGACGATGGAATTGCCGTCAGGCGCCCAGCTATAGGCATTGATGTTGGCGTTGATGTGGGTCAACTGGAGACTATCGCCGCCGCCGACGGGGTGTAGACGAATCTCAACCCGGCTCGACTGTTCGCGGCCGTCCGCAGCCCCGCTGTCGCCCACGTATGCGATCCAGCGGCCATCCGGCGAAACGCTGAGCAACGGTGAGCTGAGGAAGGGCAAGCTGCCCATGTCGGTCACCAGATCGCGCTGCGTACCGTCTGCCGGATCGACCAGGCGGATGACGGTCTTGCCGGCGCGGGTCGATTTGATGGCAATACCGCTGCCGTCAGACAGCCAGAGCGGTTGATCCGGGCCGGCCGTCGGTTTCAGATCCAGCAACTGTCGCAAGGTGACACCGCCCAGATCCTCATCACATCGTTGAAGTTTCATAGATCCTCTCCTGCTAAATATGCAATTTCAGTAGTTCACGATTTGTCATTCTGAACGGGTCAACGAGACAACTCTCACTCTGGCAAAATACCAGTGAAGAATCTCGTTCTTCCCCAAATCGTGAACTACTGGATTTGGAATTGGTATCCACTTTACCACACTACTTCTCTGCCGAGTGGATGGCGAGTGGATGGCGAATCGAGGGAGAATCGCGACGCAGGCGACCTGCCGGGGAGAGAAAGGAGAGAACACATGCCAGTTCGACAGGCTGACGCCGCTATCGAATTGGCGTCAAATTGGGTATACTTCAACCATGGCAACCGCGCTGCTGCAAACGAAATTTTATCGGCCCAGGATCCATGCAAATCTCGTTCCGCGTCCACATCTGATTGAGCGGCTGACCGAAGGTCTGCAAAACGGCCACTCGCTCATGTTGATTTCTGCACCTGCAGGTTACGGCAAGACGACCTTGGTCGCGGCCTGGTTGCGGCAATTGGAACGCCGGTGTGCGACAGCGCTGCCCTTTCGTTGTGCGTGGTTGTCGTTGGACCCGGAGGAGGGGGATCTGACTCGGTTCTTCACCTATCTGCTGGCTTCGATCCACAAAACCGGCCTGAATCTGGAAGAAACTGAACGCGGCCTACTGGGAGCAACCCAGCTTCCAGGCGACAATGATCTCGCAACCGCGCTGATCAACGAAATCAGCCAGATCGCCGACAATCGGCCCTTGATCGTAGTGCTTGATGATTACCATCGGATTCAGACAGCGGCCGTCCATGAGACCATTCAATTCTGGCTGGATCACGCACCACCCAATCTACATCTGGTCCTGGTCACGCGTGAGGATCCGCCGCTGACGCTCTCCCGTTGGCGCGTGGGCAATCAGATCACCGAGATCCGCGCCGGCGATCTGCGCCTGACTGAGGCCGAGACGGCCGAGTTCTTCTCCCAGACGATGAAGTTGTCCCTTACCGCTGATGACATTGCCGCCCTGGAACGTCGGACCGAAGGCTGGGTGGCCGGACTCCAGCTTGCCGGTCTGGCCCTGCAATCGCCGACAGGAAGCGAGAGTCGTCCGGATAGTGCCGACTTCATCGCCACCTTCAGCGGCAGCCACCACTACATCATCGACTATCTGGTCGAAGAGGTGTTGCAACAGCAGACTGAGGCAGTGCGCGATTTTCTGCGCCAGACGTCGATCCTCGACCGCCTCACGCCCTCCCTTTGCGACGCGGTGACCGGACGCAGCGACAGCCAGGCCATGATCTCCTATCTCGAACGGTCCAACCTCTTCCTGGTCCCGCTGGACAATCGACGACACTGGTATCGCTACCATCACCTGCTGGCCGAATCGCTCTGCGCCATGTTGGACGACATTCAGCGTGCCTCTCTTCACCGTCGGGCAGCCCTCTGGTACGAGGCCAACGCGCTGCCGGCAGCGGCCATTCGCCACGCGCTGGCCACCGGCGATCTAGCCTTGGCAGCCGACACCATCGAACGCATCATCCAACAGGCTGCGGCCTGGTCGGGCGGCGAAGTGGGGCGGCTGACCGGTTGGCTCGCCGCCCTGCCTGAGTCGCTCCTGCGTGAACGACCGACGCTCTGCCTGCATGCTTCGCGAGCGCTCTACCTGGCCGGCGATCTGGCGCAAGCCGACAGGTTGCTGCAGCAGGCGGAACGCTCATTGAACGGCCACGCAGCGGGTACCGCCGATCCTGCCCGGTTGAAGGCATTGGCCACAGTCTATCGAGCGGCGCTGTCGGCCATGCGCGGCGAGAATTTGCATGAGGCAGTCGCCAAAGCCGCCCACCTGCTGGGGAGTGATGCGCTTTTGGATCGACACACGGCAGCCCGTGCGGCCGACACGCTGGGGCTGGCACAAGGACTCCTGGGCAACCTGGCCGCGGCTGAATCCGCCTATGCGCTGACCGCCGATCTGGCACAGAAGGCCGGCGTCCGCTACCTCACAATCAACGCCCTCTGCGAAGAGGCCCTGATGCAGATCGGGCAAGGCCGCCTCGCTCAGGCGGAACAGACGTGCCGGCAGGCGCTGGCGGCCGATGAGGAATCGATTCCGCCGATGGGACTGGCCTGGGCGATTCTTGGCGAAATTGCGCGCGAGCGCGATCAACTGGACCTGGCCGCCGACTATCTGGAGACGGGCATCGCGCTCGCTCAGCAGGGCGGCATCACCGACGACCTGCGCTACGCCTATGTCTTTCTGGCTCGCCTCAAACAGGCCCAGGGCGATGCAGGCGCAGCGCTGGATGCGTGGCGCCAGGCCGATCGGATCCTGCGCGGGTTCAACGTGCCGCGGCTGGCATGGCTCTCTGCTGCAGAGCGAGCCCATCTTGATCTTGCCCAGGGCAACCGGACGCGAGCGCAGCGCTGGGCAGACGAAACGCTGGTCCGTCAGAAAAGTGCGCCGATCGACTATGTGCGCGACGAAGAAGAGTTGATCCTGGCCCGCACATTGCTGGCGACCGAGCGCTTGGACGCTGCGCTGAAAATCGTAGCAGCCGTGCTGGAGGCCGCGCGTCCGGCCGGACGGTTGCGGACCATCATCGAGGGATTGATTTCACAGGCGCTGATCTTACAGGCGCAGCAGAAACCGGCTGCCGCTTTGGCATCGATGGACGAAGCCTTGGCGCTGGCGGCCCCGGAGGGCTTCGTTCGCCTGTTTCTGGATGGCGGCCCGGCCGTCTCAGCATTGCTGATGCACGTGTCCGATCAGACCCCGGCATTCGTCAGCGAACTGCTAGCGAAATTTGGCTCGACTCCGGCTGGGATGGCGACATTGACACGGCAAGCGCCTCAAGGTTCACCGTCCATTCCGCCTGGCCACTCCCTGCTCGTTGAGCCGCTGAGTGAACGAGAGATGGACGTCTTGCGTCTGCTCGTCGCCGGTCAAACCAACAGCGAAATTGCCGATGAACTCGTCATCACCGTTGGCACAGCCAAATGGCACGTGCACAACATCTACCAGAAGATGGACGTGACCAGCCGGGGCGAGGCCATCGCCCGCGCCCACGCCTGGCGCCTGGCCGGCGAATAGTGCGCTGCGGCAAAAGATAGCCCGACACGCCTTCGCCGGAGTACCCTCGTTGGCCATGGATGCACGGCCTGAAAAATCTAGGATCTTGCGGCGTCTTCAGATTGGTCCTTTCCAACCGCAGCAACCCTGCCGGACAACCTACCCTTAGATAGGCGACAGCCCACTGCCTGTCCGCTATGCTATAGACAATCAGAAAAAGTTTCGCACTTTGTCGGCGACGGTTCGCGCTGGGTCAGCGCCGGTCAGTGCGCACGTCCCTTGTACGACTGGCGCTATCCTATGGCATATCTATCATGCTGACTATTTCTACACGAAACGGATGTGAGATACATTGATGAAGACGTATCTGATTGCCCTGTTAATGCTTGTCGTGACGTCGTGTGTAGGACCGGGTCGTAGCGCAGCGATGCAGAGTCGCACCGAGACGGTTGACCTGGACGACGTCGCGGTGGTGCATGCGCTGATAGAAGTCACCGCCGGAGATCTTGCGGTTGACGGCGGCGCATCCCACCTGCTGGAGGCGGACTTTCGCTACAATCGTCCGGAGTTGGATCCGACCGTCTCCTACCGTGTCTCAGGCAGCGAGGGAGAATTGATCGTTTCCAACCGGGAAAACGGCAACGAAATCTCCGGGGAGGTCGACGGCGCATGGACTTTGCGCTTTCACCAACGCGTACCGCTCGATCTCGACATCTTCACAGCCCTGGGCGACACGGATCTGGATCTTGGCGATCTGACCGTACGCCGGCTCGCTCTGCAACCGGGAATCGGCTCCACCACCATCGATCTGCGCACAGTTGGGCAAGATGAACTGACGGTCAAGATCGCGGGCGGACTTGGGCCGCTTACGCTGATCCTGCCGGAAGAAGCCGGCGCACGCGTGGCTGTGGACCGTCGATTGGGCAACGTGAAGGCCAGGACTTTCCACCTGGATCCGACCGCGCACAGCGATGGAACGTACGTCAATGACGCCTATCGCAACGGATCGCGATCAGACCGGATTTTTGTCGAAATCCAAGGGGGCACGGGCGATATTACCCTGCGAGAAGAGAAGCGAGAAGGGAAGTAGGTGAGCGTCCGGAAATTGGTTCGTGGTGATGGCCTTCGCCGTCGAGACCGCTCAAGCGGTTTCTGCAAATGCATCATCGACAGAGGTGAAACTATGGAAAATCGATCGACTGAAGTGATCTACGAAATACAGATCCAGGGACACCTGGACAGCAGTCGGGCAGGTCGTTTTGACGAGATGTCCATTACCCATCTCCCGGATGGAGTCACATCATTGGTCGGTCCTGTGGTGGATCAGGCGGCGCTCTACGGCCTGCTCAGTCGCATTCGTGACCTGGGCATGCCACTCCTGTTGGTCGTGCGCCGAACTTGAGCTACGAGAGATTGAGAGGAATCACTGAGAGATTGCAGCCTGGACTGCAATCTCTCAATCCCAGCGAAAAACGGCTGAACATGATCTACAACCAATGGTGCAGCTACAGGGTCTCCGGCACGCCGCTGCAGAAGTCGACCAGCCCTGTCTCCAGCGAGTACTCAGCACCTACGATAAGCAGACCGTCGTCTTGAATCAACTGCTCGAGGATCTGCGATCCATGGCGCAGATGGCTGGTTGAGGCCCGGATGTTGGCGCGCACGGCGTGATGGATCAGCGAACCTCTGTCGTTGCGCAGGTCGGTCTCCATCAATGTTTCGACAGAGGGACGGATGCGGTCGACAATCGAACGCAGATTGGGCGAGCGGTTCTCCGATGGGCGCTCAAGTTCAGCCACGGTGGCCGAGACGGCCCCGCAGTTGGAATGGCCCAGCACGACGACAAGGCGCGTGCCAAACTCCTCAGCGGCAAACTCAACACTACCGATCAACGAAGGCGCCACAATATTGCCGGCCACACGGATCACAAACAGATCGCCGATGCCCTGATCAAAGATGATCTCGGCCGGCGCCCGCGAATCTGAACAGCCGAGAATGATGGCGAAGGGCTCCTGCCCGGCCAGGACTTCACGGCGACGCGCTTCGTCGATGAGCCCGCTGTGTGCGCTCGTATCCGCCGCAAAACGACGATTTCCCTCTTGCAGGCGTGCAAGTGCTTCCAATGCTGGAATCATGTAGTTCCTCTCCTCCATTTAACATACAATTTGTGGACCACATTTCGGGTTGGTTCAGTCACCAGTGACACGATAGGTGGACAGATGCACGATATCGTAGGTGCGGTTTGTAACCGCACGATTCTCCGGTAGAGAAACTCGTACGGTTACAAACCGCACCTACAAAGTGTCAACCTATTTCTGAACCATCCCCACGTTTCAGCGATTTGAGGTGGTTTCAGGCCAAGAGATAGCCTAGTGTTTTCAGCCTTTTGCGAAAACGCGCCAGATGCGATGAACGGACTAGAATCGTGCCTTCATCCACCGGCCGACATATCTTGGTCAGCACCTGGTCTTGTTGCACCAAGTCCAGCAGTTCGGGCTGAGCGAGTTGGATCAACATAGCAGAGTCCACTTCCTTAAAAGCCCCTTGCTGCTTCCGCAAACGAAACAACCAATCGAGGATTGCCGGCGGCAGATCTCCCTGGTGACCACTGCGCAGAAAGTCGATAAGCAAATCGAGCGCCTGACCGCCTTCGACCGCTGTCAACAATTTCTCCTCGTCCAACTCATAGTTCTGCTCATCAATGGGCTCGGCGATGGCTTCCAACTGCAAGCGCTCGGCAGGCGACAGCGATGCCGTCACCTGCACCCGTTTGTCGGCGTCAATGCTGAAAATCGCCTTCGCTTTGGGCTGGGATGGGACGTACTCATCCGCCTGCCCCAACAAAAAGGCGCCCAACGGATTGATGCGAAAATGGGTCAGGCCATCATAGAGGCTGATCGGCCCATCGATATCAAAATGTTCAGCGTTCACCATTGAACTCAAGTCATCTTCCAGGAAAGCGACATCCACCGCGCCGATGGCGCCCAGATATTCCCAGAGGATGGCGTTGATGTACAGACCATTGGTGATCTCCCAGGTATCGCCGGTGCTGTTCAGATCGCCATAGTAGCGAGACCCAATGTATAGATTGCTATAGTCTGTCTTTTCCACCTCGAAATCGAAATCCCAAATGACGACGGCCCTGTAGAAATCGTCGATGTCTATCCACTGCCCAACCGGGCACCAGGAAAGAGCCTCGATGATCTTCTCGCGTCGCGATTCCGGCGGCGTCAGACGCGTTCCGCGGGACTTAAGTCCGCCCAGTTGAGTGATGCGGTGCAGTTCATCGAACTTTCCGCTGGTCGCCCATTTGTCGAACGCCTCCAGCAGGATCTCCGGATCCTGGGTTTGTAAATACGTGCGACCGGCTTTGGTCAGCTTACCCGTGCGTGTCGCCAGTCCCGACTCTTGGGTGAAGACGTCCAATCCGGTGGGGCGGATCGTCGTCCGCCCGATCACCTTCTCTTCCGGCTCTCGGAAATCTCCGTCCATCAGGTTCACCAGCACCTTGCGAACGCTGCCGGCCGTCAGCCGTTTGTTCTTGTCGCTGAATCGCAGTTGTTGCTGTTCCATCAACTGTAAGTAGGTCAACAGATCGGCACGTCCGATGATCTCCGTCTCCACGGCAACCACGTCCTCAACATAGCCATGAAGCTCCAACGACACCGGCGCTTCCACCGCACCTTCGATCTGAAATCGCTCCGGTTCCAATACCAGATCCGTCAGCAGTGGCATCAGATCTTCCGGAATTTGGCCGCGAATCACGAACAGGTCGAAGAGGATCGGTTCCTTGCGAGAAGACCAGGATCCATCATTCTTCTTGGGTCGTGGCGGCAGACTCCCGTATTGGGCTACAAAGGCAGCACTGTTGAACTCTCCCCCATTGTGGAAGGCGGCGGAGACGGCGCGCCTGCTGATCTCATCCATCTGTTGCCAAAGAAAAGGCAACGAGGGCTTGTCTAGCAAGGTCCGGCTGATGTAGGCGATCCGATCATCCTTGCGAGTCAAGCTTTTTTTCCCACCCAACAAGGTGGCATATGGCTTCAGATCGTCGCTGCGCCACTGTTCCAGAATCTCCGCCAATTTCATACAGGTTCATCCTCATTTTCAACTGATTCATCGGCGGGGTCATCGGCATAAACGCTGGCGATGGCCGCCTCTGAGATGGCATCGTAGACCGGGCCAAGCCGTTGCTCAATGTCTTCCAGAAAGGCCGGTGCGCCCAGTCGGGTCAACGCCGGATAGGGGACAGCCGGCGCAGCGATCTGCACGGGGAAATGGACGCCGTCTTTACCGATTCCCCAGAATTCAACCGGCGAAACAGGCAATGGCGGCGGCGGCTCATATTCCGGCACATCATAGTCCGCCCCTCCCTCTCTCACGAGGCCACTCCCGTGCCGTTCGCTCAATGCCGCCAGAAGTTCATCCTGAGATTGTCCGCGCAGGCGAAAGAGCAAGAACGGGTCTTCGTCAAAGCGCTCGGCCAGAATGTAGTGTGCCGCCGCCAGATGCTTGCAGACCGAAGCCCAGTCAGGACAGTTGCAATTTTGGGTCAATTCGACGGCGGAGGCTGGAAAGAGCGAAAGATTGACATCCGCGAAGGCTTCCTCAATCTCCTGGGGCATCTCGCCGGCCAGCAATTGGGCCAGGAAAATGGGCCGGGCGGCCAGCGCGTCGACCACTCTGCGCCACTGGTCCGCGGTCAGCGGTTTGACCTCGATAGTAATAGAATAGGGTCGGCTGCGCGAACCCTGCACTTTGGCCGTCACCTTGCCGGCCTTGTCGGTCAGAGAAAGCACCTGGCCTTTGCGCGCATAGCGGCGGCCCCGGCTCAACCGGCCCCGATCCATCACCTGCTCCATGGCCTCGATCCAGCGGGTCGCCCACCAGTTCTTTACAAACGCGCCGCGCTTGCTCTTGGCCTTGATGCCTTCGTCCGTCTGGATTGTCGGTTTAGCGTTGTAGTACCAGCTCATAGAATCGCCTTTTTTAGCCGCAAATGAACGCAGATAGACGCAAATGGTTTTGAAGAGATTTGAATTATCTGCGTTTATCTGCGTCCATTTGCGGCTGATTTTTATTCTGTCGCATACGTCACAATCCCACTACTCTCTCCGCAGTTTCACAAGCTCGCGCAAACCGGCCGTGCTCATCTCGGTCATCCAGTTCTCGCCGGAGCCGACGACGCTGTCGGCCAGCGCCTTCTTCTCTTCGAGCATGCGATCGATGCGCTCTTCCAACGTGCCCAGGCAGACAAACTTGTGCACCAACACATTGCGCGTCTGGCCGATGCGGAAGGCGCGGTCGGTGGCCTGATCCTCCACAGCCGGATTCCACCAGCGGTCAAAGTGGAAGACGTGATTGGCGTTGGTCAGGTTCAATCCGGTTCCACCCGCCTTCAACGACAGGATGAAGACCGGCGGTCCATCATCGCCCTGGAAACGCTCGACCATCTCAGCGCGTTTTTTGGCCGGCACACCGCCGTGCAGAAAGAGCGCCTGCGCGCCAAAGCGTTCCTGGATGTAGCGTTTGAGCAGATCGCCCATCTCCGTGAACTGGGTGAAGAGCAACAGGCGGTCGCCCTCGGCCAGCACTTCGTCGAGCAGATCGTGGAACCGTTGCAATTTGCCGCTGCGGTTGTTGTCTTCGAAAGGGTTGTAGGTTTCGCCTTGGTGCAGATATTGGACAGGATGGTTGCAGACCTGCTTGAGCTGCATCAACATGCTCAGCACCATGCCTTTGCGGGCGATGCCGTCCTCGTTCTGCGCCTCGATGGCTTGCAGCGCATCCTGCACGACCGCTTCGTAGAGCGTGGCCTGCTCCTCGCTGAGATGGCAGTAGACCTTCACCTCCTGCTTGTCGGGCAGATCGGTGATGACGGTGGGATCGGTTTTGACCCGGCGCAGAATGAACGGTTGGGTCAGTTTGCGCAGTCTCTGGACGGCCTCTTCATCGCCGTTCCTCTCGATGGGCAGCACAAACTGCTTGCGGAACTTCTGCTGGCCACCCAGAAAGCCGGGGTTCAAAAAGTGCATGATGGACCACAGCTCAGAGAGCCGGTTCTCCACCGGCGTGCCGGTGAGGGCCAGGCGGAAGTCGGCGGACAGACCACGGATGACCCGGGCCTGTTTGGTGTTGGCGTTCTTGATGTTCTGCGCCTCATCCAGCGCCACGCGCCAGCCAATTCACTTGGCGCATGGCGTCGGCGTCGCGACGCACAAGCGCGTAGGAGGTCAGGACCATATCGGCTTCCTGAGCGGTGGTCACAAAGTCTTCGCCGCGCAGCCGGTCGGCGCCCTGATGGACCAGGGTGCTCAGATCGGGCGTGAATTTCTCGCTTTCCAGACGCCAGTTGGTGACGACCGAGGTGGGGCAGACGAGCAGAATGGGCGCAGGCAGGCCGCCCATTTCGTCTTTGATCTGCTGCACCAGGGTCAACGTCTGGATGCGTCTTGCCCAGCCCCATGTCGTCGGCCAGGATGACGCCCATGCCCCAGCGGCGGGCGAAGTGAAGCCAGGAGTAGCCGTATTGCTGATAGGGCCGCAACTCGGCCTGCAGCTTCGTGGGCGGCGGCAGCAGTTCCAGGGTTTCGTCGCCGCGCAGTTTGTCCAGCCAACCGGTCAGCCAGTCGTCCATCTCCACGCCCTCGACCGGCAGACCGTTGTGGTCCTCCTCGCCGCCGAGCCCCAGTTGCAGCGCTTCGTGCAGCGACATCTCACCGGCCAGATCCTTCTGCTTTTCCCAAAATTGAATGGCGGCCTCAATCTGATCCGGATCAAGCTGCACCCACTGGCCGCGAATCTGCACCAGAGGGGATTTGAGCGCGACGAGCGCATTGAACTCTTCGTGGGTGAGCGCGGTGTCGCCGATGGAGAGTTCCCAACGGTAGCGCACCAGATTGTCCAGGCTCAACTGGCCGGACGAGACAGACGCCTCTCCTGCCGCAGCCGACGTGCTGCCCAGTTTCAGACGCACGCCCAACTGTGTGCCCGGTTTGTTCCACCAGGGCGGCGTGAGCAGGCCAAAGCCGCTGCGTTCCAGATGGGGCGCGCAGTCGCGCAGAAAGTCGAACGCCTCTTGCGCGGTCAGGGTGACGCCGGTGGGATTGCGTTTTTGCAGACTGGCCTGGATCGGCGCAAAGAAACGCCCGGCATAGCCAAGACCGGTGAGCAACTGCTCCTGGGGCCGCTCGAAGCGGCGACCCAGTGCATCCAAGACCATGCTCCCGCTATGCCACACCTCGGCCGCGGGCACGATCAGGCTGGCATCGTCACGCGCCTGCAACAGATAGTGAAGTTGCCAACTGTCGTTTCTAGCCTGGGGAGCGGGCGCTTCCAGCCGCAAGGCAACGCGAACTTGTTTGTCGCCGGCAATGGTCAGCGTGCGCGCCCAGGCTCGGTAGCTGGCATAGAGGTGCTGCAACTGGGCAGCGCTCGCCTCTATGACGGGATTCGGAACGAAGAGCGCCCGAAGCCATCGATGCGCCGGACTGTCGTCTGCAGGAAGATGTGTCTTTCCGAGAGCGCCCCAACCACGCGCTCCGGCATCGCTCATGTGATTGAGGAAACTGTCCAGCAATGCCTGGGGCGGCACGGTCTCATCGGGATTCCGCGCATCGGCGCGGGCAACAGGCGGCATGGCCGCGGCCAGTTGTCCGACTCGCCGGGCGTCTTGCTCGCTGTCGAGGATGGGCTGCCAGCGGGCCTCGTAGCGCAGATCACGCCCGGCCCGGATCTCGACCATGGTGGGGCGCAGTTTCTGCTGGGCCAGAATTTCCAGGACGAGATTGGTGGCCTGCTGCCAATAGCGGCTATCGCTGCCCAAGTGAATGCCGCGAATCGGTCGATTGTTCAGCGCCGTCAGCAGATCGAAGGCGACGGACGGTTCCAGCCAAAGCCCTTCGACAATCCACTGTCGCAGTTCTGGCGCTTCCGCATCCTCCTCCCAATCGTGGAGCAGTTCAGGCGAAGGAATGGGACCAAACTTGTTGGTCGGCAGCCAGAGCGTAGTGACTGGCCGCGCACAACGCGTTTGGTCGCCGACAGCACCGTCCGCACCATACTCTCCAGTTGCGAACGCTCCTGAAGAAAAGGATGAAGCTGAGCGGTCTTTTTTCGGCGGTCCCGCTTCGGTTGCGGGCGATGGCCGTTTCCGCCCAGACGAACAGCCCGGCCTCATCGCCGGGCGAGCGGGGCATCTGCCAATGGGTGTGTAGAACTTGCATACCAGTAATCGGGCGATTGTGATTGTGGACGTAAACCTTGCGGTGCTGATCGCCTTCCTCCGATCGAGATTGTACCCGATTCGGCCAATGTGTGCATCTGGGCCATCGTCTGGGACTGGAAATAGATCAGACCGGCCAGGAAGCTGTCGGCTTCCTGGCCGGTCTGGGCATGATCCGGATGTTTTGGTGTGGGCGATCCGCTCTGAGGTGCTACGGATTTCACACGCGGTTGCGGTGCCGCGCCATTCGATGCTGTTCTGGAAATGGACCGGCAGTGATTCGTATTCATTCACTGGGTAGGCCAAATAGAGCAAACGTTCCCCTATGCCGATTTGTTGGTGCGAAAGTCCTGGCGGAAAAGATGATGCTCAAATAGCCGAACTACGGTTGGTACAGCCAGAGCCAAAGGGCGAGGATCGTGAGGGAAGAATCGTCGTCTATGGTAAGATGACAGAAATACAGTAGTTCACGATTTGTCATTCTGAGCGAGTCTTTTCAACCACGTCACTCTGGCAAAGGGCCAGCGAAGAATCTCGCTTTCCACCAAATCGTGAACTACTGAAATAGCATCTGCGTTCGACAAATAGCTTCGAAAATCCGCCACCACAACTCAAGGAAAACCATCCATGAAGATCACCGACATCGAAGTCCTGCGCATGCAGGCCCACGCCGAGCCGACCAACAACTGGCTATTCGTGCGCATCCACACCGACGCCGGCATCACCGGTATCGGCGAAGGAAGCCTCCAGTACAAGGACGCGGCCCTGGCCGCCGAGATTGAGAACTTTGGCGCCTATCTGCGCGGCAAGGACCCGTTCGAGATTGAGAAGCATTGGACCTCGCTGCACCGCCGCGTGACCTGGACCGGCGGCGCCGTCACCATCAGCGCCATCAGTGCCATCGACCTGGCGCTGTGGGACATCAAGGGCAAGGCGCTGGGCGTGCCGGTCTACGAGTTGATCGGCGGCAAGGTGCGCGATCGTGTGCCGCTCTACGCCAACGGCTGGTTCGCCGGCGGTGAGCCGAGCGCACACGGCCCCCAGGAAGGCGCAGAGGGTGAGCAGGAGTGGTATGCAGCCCGCGCCGCCGAGGTGGTGGCCAAGGGCTTTCGCTGTCTGAAGATCTACCCGTTCCGGGGCAAGCAGGTCATCACACCGGAGCGTTTGAAACGCGGCGTCGGTCTGGTGCGCACACTGCGCGAGACGGTGGGGCCGGATATCGAGATCGCGGTCGACATACGCGCCCGCCTCAACGTCTGGAGTGCGCGCCGGGTTGCACAGGCGCTGGAACCCTACAACATCGCCTGGCTGGAAGAGCCGATCCTCTTCGACAACGCCGACACCATGGCCGAGTTTGCCCGCTCTGTCAACGTGCCGATTGCCACCGGCGAGCAACTATACACGCGCTGGGAGTTCCGTGCACTGCTGGAGCAGAACGCGGTCGGCATCATCCAGCCGGACATCTGCCACGCCGGCGGTTTTTCCGAGTTGCGCAAGATCGCAGCCATGGCCGAGACCTACTACGTGACGATCTCGCCCCACAACTCCAACGGCCCGATTTCGACCGTGGCCAGCCTGCATCTGGACATGGCCATCAACAACTGCCACATGCAGGAACTCTTCCTCAACTCGCTGCCCTACTATCAGGAAGTACTGACCGTTCCGCTGGTCATCGAAGACGGCTATGGCACGCCGCCGGCCGGCCCCGGCTGGGGTACTGACCTGGACGACGCGGTCCTGGCTCAGCATCCGCCGGCCGAGTTTATTCCGATTGCAGCGGAGCCCTATTTGGATTTTTAGGGTTGGGGATTTGGCGATAGGGAACAATTGCAAAGAGGTCAGGCTTCTAATTGAAGCCTGACCTCTTTTTCTTCAGGTCTATCCTGGGGTAATCGATTCAGCGCCGGGAAGTTTGCCGACCAACTGCTGCGGATGATGGATCAACTGAGGCAGACATTGCGAACAGATCCAGGCTACCCCGCCGCGGTAGCGCAGCGAAACCAGCGGCATTTCCATCTCAGAACGCGAGCAGTTCAGGCAGGCGTGGGTTTCTGTCGTCGTTTGAGAATCAGTCATTTGTTTTCCTTTGCTCTTGATCAATAGAATGCGTAGCTCTACGGGCACATATCGATAGACCGCAGATTCGGCGAATCAGGCGGAAAGAACCGGATTTCTTCGGTTTTTATCCGTGAAAATCCGCCTCATCCGCCAAATCCGCGGTCTATTCAGATCGGCTCCCGTGCCGCTTCAAACATGGCTGCCATGTTCTCCGGCGCGATGTCCGGCAGGATGGCCTCGTGGCTGGGCGAGATGATCAGGCCAGTGGGGAAGAGTCGTCGCAATTCACGCACCGCCTGCCTGACCTCGTCCGGCGTGCCGTTGACCAGCAGGTTCTGGTGATCGACGCCGCCGCAGAACGAGACCTGGCCGGCGAACTCGTCGTGCAGGCTCTGGGCGTCCATGCCCGCGGCCAATGCCTGGATGGGATGGACGGCATCCACGCCCAGTTCGATCAGATCCGGGATGATGGGTCGGATCGAGCCGCATGAATGATAGATCACCTTGACGCCGTAGCTCTTGGCCTGGTCGATCAACTGCTGGGCGCCGCCGAGCGGCGAACCTGCGCACATGGCCCGGCGAGAGCATCAGGCTGGTCTGGCTGCCGTAGTCATTGCCGATCAGGACGGCGTCCACCTTGCCCTTGGTCGCCTCGAAAAAAATGCGATTGGCCTCCAGATAGAAGTTGACGATGCGCTCGGAAATGGCTTCGACCAGTTCAGGCGAATCGTAGAACTTCATGAAGGCCGTCTGCAAACCGAAGGCGGCGCAGACATCCTGAAAATGGGCCGACCAGAGCACGCCCAGCACGGCCCTGTCGCCCGCCACGGCTTCGGCTGCGGCCCGGCAGGCATCAGGATCGATATGGTCGGCAGGATTCGGCCAGGGAAATTCATCGACGCTGGCCGGGTCGGTCTTGTCTTCGAAGAAGCCGGGCGCATTGAGCGTGCGATGCTCCCGATCAACTCTGCCGCGCTTGGCAAAATCGAGTGCAGCGTAGATGGCGTCAGCCGTGGGCGAGTGATAGGGGAACTCGATGGGCACGATGTCGTCATCCAGGACGTCAGTCAGCCCAGCCAACGAGTCTACGCCAAAGTAGCTGTACAGACCGGGCAGCGCCTGGGTGTCCGGAATCCCCATCCACGTACATGGGTAGTCGACGGGCCGACGTTCGATGGTCGCAAGAAATCGCTCACGGTGGTTCATAGGTCCCTCACCTGTTGGTGTTTGCATTGCGAAGAAAAGATTTTGCCACAGATGACACAGACAAAAACTTGATGGGCAAAGATGGTTATTGGGCCGTCTTCCTGATGCTGGACTGGAATTCATCTTACCAACGAGCACTTGGTTTTTGGAAATCTGCGACAGTCGTTCCTGTACCACGACATTTATGTCGTAGCGATGTCGGCTGAATGAGCCGTATGACCCCGACATAAATGTCGTGATACAGAGGTCATTCCTCGCCGAAGCGGTCGTCGTAGGTCCCTTCCATCAGCCAGGGCAGACCCCAGCCGGCGCGGTCACCGGCATTGTCGCCCGCCATGCCAGGCGATGTCTCCAGGATCAGCGTGATGGTCTGACCGCTGTAGGCCGAAAGCGGCACGATTGCCTGCTGCCAATCTCGATGGGCCGGATCGGACGGCGTGTAGTGTTGCGACCAGAGCGTGACCGGCTCTCCCTGCGCTTCATCGATCTGGACGGCCACGCTAAACGTGACGCCGTCACCGCCCCAATCCCAGGCGTCGGGATCAAGGGCGGGGCTGAGCCAGAGGAAGCTGTCGCGCTCCGGCACCGTCAAGGGCAGCAGAATGCGTGCCGGCGCATGGGCGAAGATGGTGGGCCGGGTGTCGCCGTTGTGGGGCATGGTGAACTCGGTGGCGGCGACCCGCTCACAGCCGACCGCGTCTTCACACAGCGGCTCCGGCGGGAAGACTGTCGCCTGCGGCAACAGATCCACAACGTCAGCAACCTTGTAGCGACGATAGATCTCCCGCTCCTCAGAGTTGGGGCGGATGAGCGTCAGGCGATGGTTGACCCCGATCCAGGCGCCGGTCAGCAACGTCGCAAAAATCAGGCAGATGGTGACGAGCGGCCACATCCACTCGCGTTTGCGACTGGACACAGCCATCAAATCGCTCCAGGCATAGACGCCCCAGAGCGTGACCCCGGGGCCGACAATGGCGAAGAGGTCCCAGTCGCGCCAGCGCGGCAGATCGTTTTGGAAGCTGAAATGGTAGAGCAGCAGCCCCGCAGCCACGGCGGTCAGATAGAGCAGCACCCGATCACGGCGCGTGCGCCCATCGATCAGCGCCCAGACGCCGGCCGCCAGCCAGAGCGGAAAGAGGGGAACCAACAGCCAGAGATTGTTGACTGCCTGCCAAAGTTGGGCCGGGGCCAATGCCTGGGCCGGCGTCCAGAAAAGTTGCGGATCACCGGCGTAGCCGCCGTCGAAACCGGGCAGCGGCGCGCCGGCCAGCAACAACAGCAGGACGGTCAACACAGGCACGACCAGGCCGGTCAGCAACAGCGTTCCTATCTGGCGTTTCCAACGGCGGCGGTCGAGGAGCAACAACAGGGCCGGCAGCGTGAAGACCGCCTGTGGATGCAGGCTGACGGCCGTTCCTCCCGTCAAGCCGACCGGCCAGAGCGGTTTGTCCCCGCGCAAATAGCCCACCGCCAGCACAATCGACAGAAAACAGACCGATGTCACCAGGCTGTAGTTTTCGATGTGGCCGTACCAAAGCTGGCTGCTACCGGTCGCCAGCAGCGCGAACACGATCAGCAAGGCCGTCCACGGCGTTCGCCCCAACAGGCGTGCCACATAGAGCACGGACCAGAGATAGAGCACGCCGGCCAGCACGCTGAACAATGCGACGGCGACTTCGGGTGGCTGACCCAACAGGTTGGCGACATCGCTTGCGCTGTGGGCAAGCAGGCTGTCCAGCGGCTCCTTCCAAATGTACGGATCACCTTGGAGCGACGTGCCGGCCAGCAGTTTGAGCTTGAGCAAGGCGTCGCCATGATAGGTGCGCTCGCGCAGCAGCCAGAAGAAAAGTCCGCCGACCAGCGCAATCGGCCAGAGCGGCAGTTGACGCAGACGCGGCGACCATTGACGGCTCGGTTCGCCGCCCATGACGAGCACGGCGAACGAAACGATCAGGAGGAGCAGCGCCAGCCCAATACGCAGCAAGACCGGCACGAAGCTTAGAAAACTGAACGCCCACAGCGAGCCGTTTGACAGGCTCCAACCACCGTCCAGCAGCAGGAAGCCGGCCAGCAGCAGGGCCAGCATTCCGACTAGAAGCGTTGATGGTCGAACCCGAGCGGTCATACGTCATTTCCTCATTTGGGCCTAAAGCCGCGGCTGCGTTAGAGTGTACGAAAGTTCCGCGACTGCAGAAAACCATGTTACACCAAGTCCCATCGAAGTCAGAACCGGACCGACAACGCGGGAGCGCCATTTGTACCACGACATTTATGGCGTAGCAGTTGGACATACTGGTACACGAGGCTACGACATAAATGTCGTGCTACAAGATCTCAAGAAAGCAGTTTGATGGACGATAGCGACCGGCCCGATATCGCACCAGAGTCCAAACAGGAGCGAGACGATTTTCGCCTGTTGCTGGCGCTCTTCGTCTTCTTTCGCCTGGGCGTCGTCCTCTTCCTGCGCCCCGGCGGCTACATCCGCGACTACACCGACCTGATCATCTACCAGCAGCGGGCCAGTTGGCAGGAATACGGCCTGCTGCCCTTTCGAGACTATTGGTCCGAATATCCGCCGATCTTCCCCTGGCTGAGCGTGCTGATCGACCGCCTGGCGACACACTTTCCGATCTGGGAAGATGAACGGCTCTGGTTCGCCGCCCTCTTCGGCATTCTCATGGTCGCAGCAGAGACCGTGACCTTCGTCTGCATCTATCGGCTTGCGCGCCGCACCCAACCGACCTACGCGCTGCGCGTCGCCTGGATGTATGCCCTGCTCTTCCTGCCGGTCTATCTGCTGGGCGGCTGGTTCGACGGCCTGGCCGTGATGACCATCTTTGGGGCGCTGGTCCTGTTGCTGCGCCGGCGCACACTGGCCAACGCACTGCTCTTCGGCCTCATCGTCGGCCTGGGCGGGCTGATCAAGATCGTGCCGCTGGCCGTGTTGGCGGTGGCTCCATTGGCCTACGCACGCTGGCGAGAGCGAATCGCTGCGGTGGGAATCGCTATTGCCACGTTTGCCGGCGGCTACGCGTTGATGGCCGCCATCGGTCCCGAGATGACCGGTGCGTCGATCCGATCCCTGCTCGGTCGCTCCGGCTGGAGCACGGTCTATGCCCTGGTCAGCGGCTTCAACCGGCTGGGCAAAGTGGTCGGCGATCCCTTCGACGCAGCCGCCGATGTCGCGCTCTACGAGCCGCGCATTCCCCACACCTGGGTGCTGGCCTTCTTCGGCGCCATCGGCCTGGGTATGCTTGTGGCTTCGTGGCGCAGGCGGAAGCCGCCCCAGCCCATGGACCTGCTCATCCCGTTCGCCGGGCTGACCTACGCCATTCTGCTGCTGGCCTATCCGGCCTGGAACCCCCAATATGCGCTCTATCTGCTGCCGTTCATCGTGCTGGTACTGCCCAACGGGCGCGGCCTATTCTACGCGCTCTCGCTCACCGGGCTGGTCCTGTGGGAGCACCCCGTCCACTTCAACATGGTCGACACCGGCTACCCAACAGCCGCCAAGCTGCTCATCGACGTCGACTATCGGCAGATGCTCCAGCCGATTGTGCTCACGCGCACGCTAGTGCTGCTGGCCGTCGCCATCGACTTTGGCATGATGCTCTTTGAGCAACGCGGACGCATCCGCCTGGTCCCGCTCGCCGTGACCGCAAGTGCGCTCCTGATCGCGCTGCTGGCGCTGCCACGCTACGCCCAGACCTACGAAGCCGCCCGTTTGGCGGTTAGCGACGTTCGCCGGCTGGCCTATTATGTCAACAGTCTACCGGAAGATACGGTGGTCGTTTCCCAACAGGCTGGGCTGAGCCGCGAACTGCGCCCCTTTCTGAAGGATAGCCGCCGGGCCATCACTGCGGGCGGGCGACCGGGGCGACTGGATCCCCTGCCCGAGTTGATCGAGGCGGGACCGTTCGTCTACATCCACACCGGCGAGGACGATCCGGCCATCCTCAACTATCTGGACGAGAGCGAGGTTTGCCTGGATCGACGACAGTTTCAGGTATCGTCGGTCTGGTACTGCAACGGTGGCGCGCCGCAGCCTATCGCAGACTTCGGCGACAACCTGTCGCTCACGAGCGCTTGGCTGCCGGATCGGATCGACGGCGACAACCGGATCACGCTCTTCTGGGCGACGCCAAACGGCGTTGAAGCAGACTACACCGTCTTTCTTCACGTTGTCGACACAGACGGACGCTTGGTCGGCCAATGGGATCAGCCGCCGGGCGGGATCGACAACCCGACCAGCGCTTGGCCGCCGAACACGATCTTCTTTGATGACTATCGTGTGCCGGTGGCGGTCGACGGCACGCCGCCTTATCGTGTCCTCGTCGGACTGTACGATCCGCAAACCGGCGAGCGACTTTCCGTCATCGAGAGCGAGGCGCTCAACGGCGGAGATTATGTCGAGCTAAAAACTTACCCCACCGTAGGCCGGCGGTGATTCACCTTCCTGGAAGATCAGCCAAGTCAATCCAGAGATAGATTGATATGACCAGCAATAACGCCACACGAAAAACTGATTTGCCCAACGGCGCCTGGCCCCTGCGATGGTGGGAGTGGCTGCTGTTGCTGGCCGGCTTGGCCACGTTCTTTGCCCAGGTCTACGCATCCGCGCCCCAGAAGTCGGCGGTCTTTGACGAGCAGTATCACCTCGCCGCCGGCTACAGCTATCTGCGTACCGGCGATTTCCGGCTGGCCACCAACCATCCGCCGCTGATGGGCATGATCGCAGGGCTGCCGTTGCTTGCCAAAGACGGGATCACCCTGCCCACAGACGACGCATCGTGGCAGGCCGGCGACCGTTTCCGCTTCTCCGACGTCTTCCTGTGGGAGAGCAACAACAACGCCGGCGATCTGTTGAACCGGGCGCGGCTGCCCATCATGCTTGTCGGGCTGTTGCTGATAATCGCCATTTTTGCCATGGCTCGCCAGTTGTTCGGTGCGGCTGCGGGCTGGCTGGTCTTCGCCCTGGCCGTCTTCGATCCCAACCTGCTGGCCCACTCACGCTTCGTCACCACCGACCTCGGCCTGACCTGCACTCTCTTCATCGCCATCTGGCAGTTGTGGCGCTGGCTGGAGCGAGACAGCTGGTTCCATCTCGTCGCTTCGGGCATCTTCGTCGGGTTGGCAATGGTGGCCAAGTATACGGGGCTGCTCTTCTGGCCGGCCGCACTGATAATAGTGCTGCTCTACCCTGCGAGAACCGGTCTAACGCGTGGGTTGGGCCGTCGCGTATTGGGCCTGGTTGGAATCGGCGTCACGGCGCTGGTTATTCTGTGGGCCGTCTATCGCTTCGACTTTGGCGTTGCCGCAAGCCTGCCGTTGCCCATTCCGTTGCCCGCGCCTTTCTACTGGCAGAATCTGTACGGCACCTTCTTCCGCATCGTCGACCTGGTCGGCGCGCGGCTTGATTTCTTCATGGGCGAGGCGTCGTCCCAAGGTTGGCCGGCCTATTTCCCGGTGGCGTTGGGCGTCAAGACGCCGCTGCCAACGCTGCTGCTTGCCTTGAGCGGTCTAGTCATCTTGCTGGTGCGCGGCCAATGGCGGCGACAGGTGATGCTCTGGGCGTTGCCGCTGCTCTTCCTGGTCATGGGGCTAAGCGGCATTTTGACCATCGGCTACCGCCACATGTTGCCGGCGATCCCTTTTCTTCTGCTCTGGGCCGGCAACACCACGACGTGGACGCTCTCGCTTGCTGCCCGCAAGCGAGCAGCCGGGCTGGCCGGGCTGGCCGTGCAGGGCTTGCTGGTGGCCTGGCTGGCCGTGGGGACGCTGCGCATCTATCCCCACTACGAGAGTTTCTTCAATGAGATGGCCGGCGACTGGACCAACTGGAGCAACATCCTGGTCGATTCCAATCTGGACTGGGGCCAGGATCTGCCGGCCCTGCGTGCCCTCATGGACCAACGGGGCATCGAGCGCGTCAACCTGGCCTACTTCGGCAAGGCCGTGCCCGAGCATTACGGCGTGCGCTATGCACCGCTGCCCGGCTATCTGCGCTTCGTCGAAGGCATCGAGCTGAGCGCCTACAATCCCTATTCGCCGGAGCCGGGCTGGTACGCCATCAGCGCCACCAGTCTGCGCCTGGGGCTGATGCAGCCGGAGAGCGTCGATCTCTACGCCTTCTTCCGCGATCGGGAGCCGGATGCGCGTGCCGGCTACTCGATCTACCTCTACAACGTGCAATACCCGGACGACGTGACCGTCGGCCGCGGCCAGATCGTCGGCCAGGATGTGGCGACCATTCCGGCCGAGGCCATGGAGATCGACAACGGCCATCGGGCGATGATCAAGTGGACACGTTCGCCGGAGACCGTGGTCTATCCGCTGGGCGAGGGCTTTGTTCCGCCGGAGGATGGATCATTTCACGCGGTCGACGCCAATTTTGACGACGTCTTCCGGCTGATCGGCTACACGCTGGATCCTGCGCAGCCGCAGGCCGGGGCGACCATGGTTGTGACGCTCTACTGGAGGGTCGGCGATAAACCGATGCCCATGCCCGCGTCGACGCGCGGGCGTCCGCTTTCGACCTTTGTCCATCTCGTCGACGCGGGCACCACCGACAAGGTCGTCCAGTTCGACGGCTGGGAGACGGCCCTGCGCGGGCTGGAGCCGGGCGATGTGATCGCCCAGAAGGCGTGGCTGCCCCTGGCCGACGTTGAACCGGGCGACTACGATTTGCTAGTCGGCCTCTATTCGCCCCAGGATTGGGCACGGCTGCCGGTGACTGCCAGCGGCAAGGTCAGCGATCACTACAGGCTCGATTCGTGGAAGTTGGAATCGAGTCTGCCCTGACGCTCGGTCCAGCGCGGGTCGGAAAACGAAACGGGACTCACTGGGTACCAAAGAGAAGAACCGGAACACCATCGCTGTCGTATAGGATCAGTACATTTGCCAGTTCTTTCAACGAAGTAGCGGATTGAAGCGCCGTCAAATAGTCGGTCTCCTGGACCATTATGTACTCGGGCGATACACACGTCTCCTCGGTGACCGTCAATTCACCAACCTCAAATGTATCGTTTTCCCGAGTCAGAGCGGCACTGTAGTCATTGCAGCCCGCATTGCCCGTCAACTGCCGGCCGTCGGACAACGCCGTGACCGTCGTCCCGGAGATCAGCGGCTGGGCTTCTCCGTCCGCCACGATAAAACGCAATGACCAGACGGTTCCCTGGAGCGGTACGCTCTCGGCCGACGCCATGGTCACCAATCGCTGGTCTTCGACTGTATAGAAGGTAAGCTTGTCATCCTCGAGTTTGTAGTGCGTGGAATTGAGCAGGGCGTCGACAAAGGTCGATTCCTGATCCATGACCCCCTCGGGTTGCTCACAGTCGAGCATGGTGATCAACGGCGATTCCATGCGCAGCTCGCCTTGGGGAACATCGTAGACGCCGAGAAAGAAATTACACCCGCCGGTACCCATATATTGATCGGCCACAAAATTGAGCGTGGAGACAACGTCCGGCTCCGACGGAACCAGATCGCCGACTCCCCCGAAAGATTCCAGCATCCAGGAAGTGCCGCTGAGGCGAAGGCTTGTGAGATCCTCGTCGGCGGTCTCCACGATTTCTTCCGAAGGTGGCGCCGTCTCCACGGTGGATTCACCGGAAGGATCCGAAGGTGAATCGCCTCCGCAACCGCTTGCACCCAGTGCGAACAGACATACAACCAGCATAGACAGCAGATAGTTTTTCCGCATGATCAACCCCTCCATCTTTGAGCAAATCTCCACGATCAAAGCGCCATCTTCCCAGCCCGCATCTCCTCCAGGATCTGCCAGCAGACCAACTGCATACGCGGCATGTGGAACGGCCCTTTCCACAGATTGCCCTTGAGCGAAACCGAGACACGTCCATCCCGGTGCAGATAGCCGAACCACTCGCCGTATTGCGGGTCCGGGAAGTGGGCATAGGTCCACTCGTGGATCATCTGATGCCAGTTGGCATACTTCTCATCGCCGGTCATCTGATAGGCCAGCAGCGTTGCAATGATGGCCTCATTCTGCGGCCACCAGAACTTCATGTCTTGCCAATATTCCTGGACCGGCAACCCTTTGACATCGCGGAAGTAGAGGATGCCGCCGTACTCCTCATCCCAGCCCTGGGCCCAACTCCAGTCCAGGATCGTCCTGCCCACCTCCAGCAGATGGGGGTCGTTGCCCCGATGCTTGGCCTCCATCATGATGAACCAGGCGGCTTCGATGGCGTGGCCCGGCGTGATCATGCGGCCGTCGAAGTGATCGATGAACTCGCCGTTGGGACCGACTGTCTCCATCACGGCCTCGAACTCGGGATTCATGAAGTCACGCTCGATCTCGGCGATACAGCGGTCGATCCACTCGTCATAGAGCGTCGGATCGGCGACGACATCGCGCAGGATCTGCGCGGTCACAATCATGATCATGGGAACGCCCAACCCCTTGGTCGGCCGCGTGTCGGTGAACTTGGGCGGAAGCAGACCCGGCGTGGTCAGGTAGTGCGCGACCAGGTCGAAGAGATCGACGGCCTCCTGGAGCGCCTGCTGGTCGCCCGATGCCTTGGCGTAGGCGGCCAAGGCAATCACGCCGAAGGTCTCGGTGAAGAGATAGCGTCGTTTGCGCAGCGGTCGCCCATCCCGTGTGACCTGAAAGAACATGCGGCCGTCGGCGTCGAAGCCGTGTTGGCGAATGAAGTCGACGCCATGCTTGGCCAGCGCCAGCCACTCCTCGCGCGGCTCGACCTCGCTATAGAGCGTGGACAGCATCCAGGTGAAGCGACCGTGCTGCCACATGCCCTTGTCGGTGTCGATAACTGTGCCGTCCCGATCCAACGCAAAGAGAAACCCGCCCATCTCCCGGTCGATGGCGTGTTTGATCCAGAAGGGAATTGTGTCCAACAGCAGACCATCGCGATAGATCTCGATCAGTTCTTCGATTCCGGCGCCGGAAAGCAGCGCCACAGAATTGCGAGGTTGTGAATATTGGGTCATCGTAGAGACCTCCAGTGACTGACAACGAACGTTTTTCAAAAAACGACCTGTTGTTGCTTAGTTTAGAGGATGGCATGGGATCGACGCAACCGGGTTCTATCTGACACGCATCCCCTACTGGCGAATTCAGTTTGACACAGATGCCCACCTTACCTATAATCTGTTCAGATATGGCGTCATCACTTTGGCGTCACCACAGCGCCAATTGCCACAATTGATCACCCGATTTCGAAACGCACTCAATTCCATCCGGAGGAAACAGTATGAACCGTACCTATTTCAAAGGGATCGCGCTGGTTGCCGTATTGGCACTTCTACTCACGAGCACCATTCTGGTTCAGGCCGCTCCACTTGGCCAGGACGAGGGCAACGTCTACGAAGTGATCCAGGGCAATGAAAACCTGTCCACGCTGGCCGAAGCCATCGCTGCGGCCGGATTGGCCGAGACATTGGCAGGCGAGGGCCCGTTCACGATCTTTGCTCCTGACAATGCAGCCTTCGAGGCGATTCCTGCAGAGGAACTGGAAGCATTGCTGGCAGATCCGGCAATGTTGAGCGACATTCTGCTGCTCCATGTCGTACCGGGTGAACTCTTGGCTGCTGATCTGGCCGGCCAGTCGCCGGCGACGGCGCTTGGCGATCCGCTGGAAATCGCCGGCGAAGGTGAAGACGTGACTGTCAATGGCGCTTCGGTTGTTGCGGCAGACCTTGTTGCCGCCAATGGCGTCGTACATGTGATCGACAGCGTTCTGGGCGCCCCTGCCGCAGAGAGTGACACTGAGGGCGATGAGGCCGCAACCGACGAAGCGACTGAGGAAACAGCCGCCGATGAAGCAACTGACGAGGCCACAGACGAGGCGGCTACCGACGCTGCTGCCGAGGATGGATCAGACGCAGAAGCGGCCCCAGCCGATGAGGCTGCTGAACCTGCCGCTGATGCCGCTGTAGCCGATAGTGAAGATGCAACTGCAGAAGCAAGTGATGAGAGTGCCGCCCCCGCCATGGCCCCGGCCGACGACAACGGCAGCCAGGGTGAGACGAACATCGCCGAGCTGTCCGGCCGGCCTCGCAGCCAGTACATGAAGGTATGGAGAGGTATCTACCAGCCGCGGACTTTGGGCCGCTGACGTTTCACTGCGGGCCATCCGTATTCGCACTGTAAAAATCACGAATTGCACAAAATTTCTCAATGGATTTCATCCGTGAAATTCGTGTAATCCGTGGTTTTTACAGAAGAGCCATCCGCTCGAAACAGGGTGCAATTCAATAGGGCCATCTTTGTCGGTACGGAACCATGTCGATCAAGATGGCCTATTTTTCGTTCCAAGTCGGCAACTTTCTTTCCGCTGACTGTCCAATACGGGGTTGTTGAGTGGTATGGCTATGATACTGAAGGATTTTCAGTAGTTCACGATCTGGAGAATAACGAGATTCCTTCGATTGTACTCAGGACATGCCTTCGCTGGTCTTGTGCCAGAGTGAGGGATCCAGATCGACCCGCTCAGCATGACAAATCGTGAACTACTGACTTTGACTGACCTCGTAGCTAAAAGGGAGACAAAGAATGACGCTGGAGAATTCGCTGTCACTCTGGAATGACGGCGCTGCCAAGACCGCCATCAAACACTTTGTGCTTAGCACGGCGCTGGCCGGTGGTGCAAATTATCTCCCGCCGGAGGAGCGTATCGCTGTTTTCGACAACGACGGCACCCTTTGGACCGAACAGCCCATGTACACGCAACTGCGCTTTGGATTGGACCGCATCCGCGATACAGCGTCAGATCATCCGGAGTGGCTCGACGATCCGGCATTGAAGGCGGCAATCGATGGGGACTTGGCTGCCCTGGCGCCCTTTGGAATGCAGGGCGTAGCCAAGATTGCGGCCGCTTCGCATACAGGCATCTCCACGGAGGCGCTGGCTGACGCTGTTCGCGGCTGGATTGCAACCGCGCGCCATCCGCGGTTTGATCAACTGTACACAGACCTCATCTATTTGCCGCAACTGCAACTGATGAATTTTTTACGCATCCACGGATACCGGGTCTATATTGTGTCGGGCGGCGGCATCGAGTTCATGCGCCCCTGGGCTGAAGATATCTATGGCGTACCGCCTCATCAAGTTATTGGCAGCAGTGTCAAGACTGCTTTTGAGTTACAGGATGGACGCGGCGTTCTGATGCAATTGCCCGAGATCCATCTTGTGGATGACGGTCCTGGCAAGCCGGTCGGTATCAACCAGTTCATCGGCCGCCGCCCCACCATCGCCGTGGGCAATTCGGATGGCGATCTGGAGATGATGCAATATACGACCACCGGCGACGGCCCCAGCATGGCCATCCTCATTCACCACGACGATGCCGAACGGGAATATGCCTATGATCGAGGCTCTACTTTTGGCGGGCTGGATCAGGCGTTGGAAGAGGCCGAACTGCGGGGCTGGACCGTGATCAGCATGCGGGAGGATTGGAAACAGATCTTCGCACATGAAACGTAGTCAACTCATTTTGAACACAGCAAATTGAGGCTGACGGGTGCGGTCGGATTCCGTCTGGCCTTTCTGACACCAAGTAGATCAAGGAGAACAGTGATGAGCAAGGCACAGACCGAGACAGTGGTCGCCCTTTTCGATGATGCCGATACAGCCAGTTCAGCCGTGAGCCAGGTCGACAAAGTGTTGTCGCTGACCCATCGTGAGCTTCGCAAAGGCGCGCTGATCACACGCAACACCGAGGACGAAGTATCGATCAAAGATCTGAAGTACACAGGCGTTCGTGATATCGTGAGCAGCACCGCAGATCTGACTTTTTTCCTCGGTAAGGGGACGGTCAAGATTGTGATGGGCACGGCAAAGGATGGCGCGGCGCTGATCTTCGACAGCACGGGCCGCATGTTGGGCTTGGCCGGCTCTGTGGCCAGTTTGCCGATGAAGAGAATCAAAAGCTGGGCAACTTCGCCGTCAGGGATGGATGCCATCGGTGACCGACTGGGCCTGGGCATGAGCGCATTGGCCATTGAAGTCAACAGCGCAAGTGCAGGCGCCGTGCGCGATACGCTGGAAGCAGCCGGCGGCGTTGTGACCGAGACGTCGGTTGCCCCGGCAGAGGGATAAAAGGGCGTCCATCTGTTTTGACACATCTTTCAAACAGGTCGATTGGCGTTTGGCGCCAATCGACCTGTTTTTCATTGGATCGACTGCAACGGCTCGCCCGTCCGGTCAGTGCGAGCCCGATAGAGACAGCCGTCCGCGGCTGTCACATAGAGCGTACGCAGATCGGCATCACCGAAAGCGCAGTTGGTCGGATTGGCCGGCGTCGGATGGGTCTCCAGGATGCGACCTCGGGGCTCCATCACGTAGATCATCGGGCCAGGCCCGCTCTGCGTCCAGCCGGCGCAGGCGACGATGTTGCCCTGGTCGTCGAGGCGCATGCCGTCGATGCCGCGATGGGGATAGAAATTGTGGAGCACCTCAAAGGCGCCGACCGAACCGTCATCCAGAATGGGGTAGGCGCGCAGTTCGCGCAACTCACCTTCGCCATATTTGCTCTGGGCCACATATAGCCTGTCCATCTCCGGCGTCACGATAAGGCCATTGGGACAGGTCGTATCGAAGGTGATGCGCGTGATGGAAAAGCTGTCGTCAGCCTGCGGATCAAGCCGATAGACGGACTCGTGATCCAGTTCCATATCATCCCGGAAGTCGCCGTAGCGCGGGTCTGTGAACCAGATGCGTCCCATTTTGTCGACCACCACGTCGTTGGGGCTATTCAGCCTCAGATCGCCGAAGTGATCGGCGAGGACGGTCAGGCTGCCGTCCACTTCGTAGCGAACGACCCGTCGCCCCTTGTGCTGGACCTGAATCAGACGTCCCTCCCGATCCAACGTCTGCCCGTTGCCCTCCTGTGTATTCTCCAAAAAGACCGTCGTCTCACCGCTCGCCGGATCGAAGCGGTATGTGCGGCTGGATCGGATGTCGGAAAAGAGCAGCGCCTCACCGTTCCACACAGGACCCTCGGTGAAGTTATATGGACCGGCAACGCGCTCAAATGTCCAGGACATGGGATTCTCCTCTCTCGTTCAATGATTCGACGGTTTTGAACAGGCGCAGTCCGCGGGCAAGATAGTTGTTCAGCGCCTGCGGATGGTCCAACGTACAGGTATGCACCCAGACCCGCGTCGCACCCATCGACCATCCACACTCGATGGCCCGGGTGAGCAGAATCCCGCCGATACCCTGGCCGATGAACTGGGGAAGCAGGCCAAAATAGGCGATCTCGACGCTGCCGTCGGGTTGTTTTTCCAACTCAAAGTAGCCGGCAGGCGTGCCATGAACATAGGCTACCCATGTGCCCAGTTGGGGCCGGTCCACCCAGGCAGTCCACTGCTCATCCGTCCAGACCAACCGATCCACCCAGGCCCAGTCGCTGCCCACGGCGGTGTAGAGAAAGCGATTCAGTGCCGGCAACGGAATCTCGGCCTGCACGATAGACAGACCCTCGACCGTGCGCATGGCAGGACGAAGCTGGTCGGCGTCGGTCATCTCCAAGTGATAGGTCGTCAGGTTTGTGGTCATGAGATCGCACTCTAGCATGGCTTCAATTTCTCATCAAATTGCGCTATAGTGGCTAACAGACAATCTACCTATTTGCGCCTTCGCTGGATGCTCAGGACGGCGGCGCAAATAAGGCCTTCGGCAGCATCGACGAAGATTCGTGCGCCTATCGGTACTTTTTTGTCGATATCGTTTTGTAAGCGCCTATCCAGCAGAAAGCAATTGCCGGCCCATGGTTCAACCAAGTTCATATACACGGTTCTCTTCCGAATTTTCAGATGGACCCACAGCGCCACCGGACCCTGACGATTCGTCCAGCACGATGCGGCGCCGCGAGCGACGACCGATGATCTACGGAAACGAATCATGCTTACGTTGATCATCTCGGTTATCGTCGTTCTTGTTTCGTCAGGCCTGTGCTCGGGCACAGAAGCGGCGCTCTTTTCCGTCCCGGTGATTTCGGTAAGACAACTGGCGGAGGAAAACCGACGCGGGGCACGTCCTCTGCTTCAGATCCGCGAGAACATGAGTCGCCCCATCGCCACGGTCGTCATTCTCAACAACATCGCCAACATCGTCGGCAGCATCACCGTC
Organism: uncultured Chloroflexia bacterium; assembly: GCA_963698255.1. Classification (GTDB taxonomy): domain Bacteria; phylum Chloroflexota; class Anaerolineae; order Caldilineales; family Caldilineaceae; genus JAWKOK01. The sequence goes on from CAVOQD010000013.1 coordinate 50,856, forward strand.
GGCGGCATTGCAACCGTTGTCCTGGGCGACACCTGGGTCGGCCTCTTCTCCGCCGTGTTGACCTTCCTGGTCATCATCTTCTCTGAAATCATTCCCAAGACGCTGGGTGAACGCTACTGCATGCCCATCGCATTGGCAACGGCCCGTCCCGTGCGGGCGCTCACTTTTTTGATGACGCCCATTGTCTGGATGATCGAACGCTTGACCTCGCCCATCACCAAGGGCCAGGTCGTGCCGACGACCAATGAAGCGGAAATCCGTATGTTGGCGGCCATCGGCGGTCGGGAAGGAATCATCGAGCAGGACGAGTCTGAGATGATCCAGCGCGTCTTTCACATGAACGATCTCACGGCCGGCGATCTCATGACGCCGCGAGTAGCGATGACGTCGTTGGCCGAAAGCCAGACGCTGATTGAGTGCAAAGATGCGATCATTGAATCACCCCACAGTCGTATCGTCATCGTCGGCGAGTCTCCCGATGATGTCAAAGGCATGGCCTTCAAAATTGAGTTATTGATCGCCTTGATTGAGGGCAGAGATGATCAGAAGATGGCCGACTTTGTCCACGAAACGCAGTTCATTCCTCAGTATGTGCAAGCCGACAGACTGCTCCCCACATTCCAGGAATCCCGACGCCACTTAGCCATCGTTATTGATGAGTTTGGCGGCGTGGCCGGCGTGATCTCACTTGAAGATGTGCTGGAAACACTCACCGGCGCCATCGTCGATGAAACCGACCACTTCGCCGATCTACGTGCAACAGCGCGTATCCGTGGCCGTGCTACGCTGGGCGGCCAGAAGTGATCCGCGCTCGGCCCATTGCATTTTCAGTAGTTCACGATTTGGTGAAAACGAGACCTGCCGATTTTGAGCCGTTCCACGCAAAGAAGGCTCCACGAAGAGCACGAATAGACACCGAGTAGCACATGCCAAATCGTGAAACCAGTTTTGGGGGTTGACATTTCTCCCAAAAACTAATATCATTATTCTTAAAGAATAACGTCGTTAGTTTTTGAGAAGCCAGGGAGGTTTCAATGTCAACGCAACAGGTGACCGCAACGAAGATTCAAGCAACGCAGTCCAGGTCGATTTCGGTTCAGGGCTGGATGTTGAAGGTCGAAAACGGGGCCATTGCCGCCCTTGCTCTTGCACTCTACGCCGCCAATGACTTCAGTTGGCTGCTGTTCGTGTTGCTCTTTCTGGCTCCAGATCTGGCCATGCTCGGCTATCTGCTGGGCAACCGAGTCGGCGCGATGGTGTACAACGTGATCCACATCTATGCCACGCCGATTGCGCTGGGCGCGTTGTCTTGGTTCCTGGCCTGGCCCCTCGGCATCCAGCTTGCCCTGATCTGGATCTTCCACATCGCCGTGGATCGCGTGGTCGGCTACGGCTTGAAGTACGGGACCGGGTTCAAAGAGACACATTTGGATCGAGTGTAGGGATCATGACAAGGTGAAGGGTTGACAAGATGGTAAGGCGACAAGGTGGCAAGGGGCCGATGTGGCAATCACCCCGCCACCTTGTCATCCCCAACCCACCTGTACACAAGACCCCTGCCAATACAGGAGAGCCTCCACAATGCCCTACCCCAGCCAGACCAACGCCGACAGTATCGTTGCAGCAGCATGTGAGATCATAGAACGGGATGGCGTGGAAGCGCTCTCACTGGGCAAGCTGGCTGCAGCGCTCGGCGTGCGCGCGCCGTCGCTCTATCGCTACTTCGAGAACAAGGCCGCACTGATACAGGCTGTCAACCTGCGGACGTTGCAAGCGTTGTTTGTGGCGTTCCACGAGGTGCTGTCCGACATCTCGGCAGGGCCGGCAGAACGATTGCGCAGTGTCGCGTATGCATTCCGATCTTTCGCACACCAGCATCCCCGACGCTACGTGCTCGCCATGACCGCCGAGGTCGCGGTGACGCGGCCGGACGAGGATCTGCTGGTGGAGATGATCCTGCCGATCCAGGCGATCATGGCGGAACTGACGGGCGAAGCCGCTTCGCTTTCTGCGCTGCGCGGCTTTCTTGCCCTATTGCATGGTTTCGTCATGCTTGAAGTCCATCAGCAGCTCCAGCGCGGCGGCGACCTGGACGCGGCGTTCGACGATTCGCTGCGCGCCTATCTCGCCGGTTGGCAGGTGGAATGACATGGGGTTGCCAGCGACGCCCATTGCTGGCACAATGGGCAGGCTAACTCGCCACCACTGAATCAGAGGCAATTTGGGCATGAGGAACAAAGTCATCGTCAAAGGGTTTGACTCGCTGCAATCGCTGGGCGAATGGTACGATACCGAGGTCTTCCAGGACATCTCCGGCGAGGAACTCTACGCTCACGACCGTGTGCGCAACGTCTGGTACTGCTACCGCTGGACATCCGGACGACGCGAGATCGTCTTTGTCAAGGAAATGAACGACGACCTGCCTCTCTTCACCCAGGTCTACCCGCCCTACTGAGCCGAGGCCGATCTCGGCATCAATCCGCCCCTTGCTCCTCGCCCCCCGCTCCATTGCGCTTGTCCCAGGCCTCATCGCTCTCCAAGGTGATGACCCGAAACGATTCCGCGAAACCCATCTCCTTGCCTTTGGCCGCGCCCACAGCCCACTCGCGCAGCATCGGCGCCGGATCCCAATCGCGAATTTGGCTTTCATGTTTGCGCAGCGCCTCCAGCTTCAGATCCATGGTCTGGCTGATATTCACAAAGGTATCGCCGTCTTCGCCAAAACTCATGACATAGACTTTGCGCACTTTGTGCGCGCTCAGCCCCTCTTCGGCCAATTCCTCAAACAGATTCGGCTGTCCCGCCGCGGGGAAGACGGCATCCAGCGCAGCCGCGCCGGCCGCTCGATGATCGGGGTGGTTGATGTAGGAGCTGCCTGCGAAAACCACGGTGGGATCGCCGCAGATGACAACCTCGGGTTGAAAACGACGGAGCTCGCGCACCAGACGTTTGCGCAGGGAGAGCGTGTTTTCCAGCATGCCATCGGGCTCGCGAAGATAGACGACCTCCTCCACGCCAACGATCTTGGCGGCCGCGCTCTGTTCCGCCTCGCGAATCTCCGCTGCCCGCGCCTTGGTCATGCCCGGATCGGCAATGCCTACATCGCCGCTGGTCAGCAACACATAGCGGCCCACCGCGCCAGCCGATACCCAGCGGGCAATCGTGCCTGCACAGCCAAACTCAATGTCATCCGGGTGGGCGAAGATCGCCATCACTCTCTCAGGTACGTAGAACGAGTCAGTCACAAACGTCTCCTTATTGTCGAAAAAAGTAACTATACAGGCAGTGACCGAATAGACCGCGGATTAGGCAGATGAGGCTGATTACCGCGGATTAAATCCGAATTAATCCGCCTGATTCGTCTAATCCGCGGTCTATCATCGTATGGCTGAACGATTACCGCCGAACGAAGGTGCATTGTACCTCAAAACACTTATTCCACAGAACCCATTTTCGGCCTTCTTTGACAATTGGCTGGCAAGCAACGACAATAGATTCAACACTACAATCGCACGCACTCATATGTCATCGATCTTGATGGAACAAAGGTCTCTTGAGGAGGAAAACAGGATGACCCAGGAAGCGGTCGGCGAGTCGTTCGCCGATTTCAAGAACTCATTTTCGTACGCTTCACGCGCCGATCACAATTTCAAATTTCTCAAGGGCCTTTCCGATGAAGAGGCCGCCCGCTACCTGCAGGAACTGCTCTGGAGACTGACGGAGTCCATCGATGACGGCGACGTAGAACGCTTGGCCGAGCTGACACTGGCGTGGCAGTCTCGCAGCTACGCCGGCCCTTCGTCATGGGTCTACGAGGACGGCCCCTTTGTGAAGCCGACCAAACCCGTCGCGGAGATGCGCCTCGCCCTCATCACCTCCAGCGGCCACTTTGTCGACGGGGACGATCCGCAGCCATTCGGCATCGAGAACATGACACAGGACGAAGCCTCCGATCGTATCGGCGATTTCCTGAAGGAAGAGCCATCGCTCTCCGCCATTCCCTTTGACACACCGGCGGAAAATTTGCGCGTCCGACACGGAGGCTACGATATTCGCAGCGTGTTGGCCGACCCGAACGCCGCCTTGCCGCTAGCGCGCTTCAACGAACTGCTCGCCGATGGCCTGATCGGCGGCCTGCTGGACAATGCCTATTCGTTCGTGGGCGCGTGCGCCCAGATGCGTCTACTGCGACGCACCGGCCCCAAATGGGTCGCCCAATGGCGTGCAGAGGGCATCGAAGGGGCCGTCCTAGTGCCGGTTTGACCGGTCTGCCACATGTCCGTGGGACATGTCGCCCGTTTGTTGGAAGAAGCCGGCGTCCCGACTGTGATCATCACGGCCGCCCCGTTCAGAGATCGCCTGGAAGCCATGTCGTTGCCACGCGTTCTGGTCACGCCCAATCTCATGGGTCGCCCGGTAGGATTGCCCAACGATGTCGAAGGACAACGCACGGTGTTGCTGGCAGCACTTGACCTACTGGCCAATGCCACTAGCAACGGTACGATTGTGGATCTATGAAACGCCCAGTATCAATTCACAATTAACCGCTCACCATCAACCATTCGCTCGATCTCTCATCCAAGGACATCCTTATGACATCCGCACACGACTATGCAGCGGCCAACCACGACCGCTTCCTCGACGAACTCAAGGATCTGATCCGCATTCCCAGCGTGAGCTCACAGCCAGAGCACGCTGCAGACTTGTTACGCGCCGCCGATTGGCTGGCAAGCGACATGTTGCGCGTCGGCTTTGACTCGGCTGAGATCATCAAGATGCCCGAGGGTCGTCATCCGCTGGTGTTGGGCGAGTGGTCGGGCGCGGGTCCCGATGCGCCGACCGTGCTCATCTACTGCCACTACGATGTGCAACCGGCGGCCATGGAGGACGGCTGGGAGACGCCGCCCTTCGAGGTCGTCGAGCGCGACGGCAAGCTCTATGCGCGCGGCTCCACCGACTCCAAAGTCAACGTGATGGCCCAACTCAAGGCCATCGAATCGCTGCTGGCCACCGGCGGTGCGCCGGTAAACCTCAAGCTGCTGCTGGAGGGCGAGGAAGAGTCCGGATCGGAGAACATCAACGCCTTTGCCGCCCAACATCCGGAACGCCTGCGCGCCGACGTCTGCGTCATCTCCGACGGCGGCATTGTGGCCCCGGATCAGCCGTCGCTGGTGCTAGGCCTGCGCGGCATCGTGACCATGGAGCTGCATGTGGCCGGCCCGGTGCGCGATCTGCACAGCGGCATCTACGGCGGCTCCGTCCACAACCCCATCCAGGCCCTTTGCGAGATCCTCTCCCAGTTGCACGACGAAAACGGCTGGGTCCGCGTGCCCGGTTTCTACAACGACGTGCTCGTGCCCGAGGGCGAAGAACGCGCCCGGCTGGCCGATCTTGCGCCCTGGTTCGAGGCCGATTGGCAGCGCAGCGTGGCCGCACCCGAACCCTGGGGCGAGCCGGACTTCAAGTTGCATGAACGCGTCGGCATCCGCCCCACGCTGGAGATCAACGGCATCAGCGGCGGTTATGCCGGGACCGGCTTCAAGACCGTGCTGCCGGCCAAAGCGATGGCCAAGCTCAGTCGCGCGCTTGGTGCCCGACCAACAGCCCGGCGACATCTTCGAGCTGGTCCGCAGCCACATCGCCCGCCTGACGCCGCCCACGGTGACCAGCGAGCTGATCCGGCTGGACGAGGGTGCGCCGGCCGAGCGCGCCGAGTTCGACACGCCGGCCATGCACGCCGCTGCAGAGGCCTACGCCTTCGCCTGGGGCAAGTCGGCCATCTACGAGATGGCCGGCGGCAGCGTACCCATCTCCAGCACGTTGGACAGCACGTCGGATCAGTTGGTGAAGATGGGCTACGGCTACAAGGGCGGCCAGAACCATGGACCGAATGAGCATATCATTTTGGCAAATTTTCCGCGAGGGATTGCGGCGGCGATTCGTTTTCTGGAGCTGGCGGGGGCGTAGGGGAGTGGGGAAGTTGGGAGTCATTACTCTACGATTTGTCATTCTGAGCGGCTGAACCAGACAGCTTTCCTCTGGTAAACCATCAGCGAAGAATCTCGCCTTACTCAGATTCGTGAAGTACTGGGATGGGGAGCGGGAGTCACGCTGTGGGAGCTATGGTTCAACGATTATTGGAGAAGAGTGAGATCTGAGTCTATTGCCGAAACAACTCAGCGTGGCTACTAGTTCTGGCAAGCTGGAGTTCATCACCGTTTATCCTGTAGAAAAGCAGCCAATCCGTCTGGACATGACAGTCTCGATATCCTCGCCAGTTGCCGCTCAGGACGTGATCTCGATATTCCTCGCACAATGGCTCTTGCGCAGCAAGTGTCCTGATAACCGTCTCAAGCCTCGATATATCCGCGCCCTGCCGGCTCAATCGTTTGACATCGCGCCGAAATTTCGCGGACTGTCGAATCCTGAGCACCACGAGCTAGCTTCTCCAATCGGCAAGTAGCTCGTCAGCCGATTCAAATACCTGCCCCCCATCATTCGCCAACTCGTCCATCGCTTCCTGAGTTTCAGCATTTGGGCGCTTGGCTGTTGGCTGAAAGGGCAGACCGCCCGAATTGACTGTCTGCTGTAAGAATACGCGAATTGCCTCGGCTGTAGACAATCCGATATCACCCAATATCGCTTCCGCTTGTTCTTTCAGTTCAGGACTGATTCTTGCCTGTACCGTTACATTTGCCATTGCAACCTCCAATCAAACAGATGCAGAATCTCAGATATTGAATGCAATATACAGCCAAAATACTGCAATTTGCAACAACACAACAACAGGATTCAGTCAAAATAAGCCTCACAGCGCCCCTCATGATACCACTGAAAAACGGGAGACAGGTCGAGCTGCGGGTCAATCTGTGCATTGAGGTTGCTTGTTGCCGAGATCTGCGGTGCCAGTTGGAGCATCTCCTCGTACCGTTCAACATCATACGGAGTTTTAGCACAGCCGGCAGGTAGAAGAAGACGTCGTGATCCAGGCTCGGGATCGGCGGAATCGGCGGCGCCGGCTCGTCCACGTCCTCGATCGCGGTCGAGATCTGCGGCTCGCCGACCACAGCGACGACGGCCAGATTGTTGAGCAGATCGCGCTCGCTCACTGTGTTGCCGGGATCGACGCGCAGGAAGAGCGTCTCCGGCAACAGGGTGGCCATACCCATGGTGATCGCTGCGCTGAAGTCGTAGGTCTCGCCCGGCCCCAACACCGGGATCTCGATTGTCACAAGCGACGGGTTTGTCGCCGACCCCACCAGGGGACCGGCCGAGATCTTGAGCGTCGTCGGCGTCAGGTGCGACCACTCAATGCCAGTTTCGCCCTTGACAGCGAGACATATTCGCCCCATATTTACATCATGTGATAATATCATATGATGAATTTTATTTGAGTCAAAAGGAAACCTGCCATGCAGAATATTCGCCAGGTCCAACGAACCTACTACCTCATCATCTCGCTCTTCTGGCTGGCCGTGGCACTGCCGTCTGCCATCGGCGTACTGATTCTCCAGTCCCGCGGCATGACGTTAGCGCAGATCGGCGTGCTCTTGGGTGCCTACTCGTTAACCATTGTGTTGTTGGAGGTGCCGACCGGCGGACTGGCGGACACCATCGGGCGCAAGCAGGTAGCGATTCTAGCCTATGCATGCACGGCGCTGGGTGTACTGGCCTACCTGTTTGCTTTCAGCTTCGTTGGTTTCCTGCTGGCCTTCATCTTCAACGGCATCGGACGTGCGCTCGCGTCCGGCGCGCTGGACGCCTGGTTTGTCAACGCCCTGCAGACCGAAGATCCCGACATCGATCTGCAGCCACCGCTCGCGCGTGCCGGCGTCTTCACGCTGGCCGCGCTTGGCGTCGGCACGCTGGTCGGCAGTGCCATGCCCTTGCTCTTCAACCGACTGCCTGCCGAAGGCACAGCTCTGCTCACGCCCTTCACAACAACGCTGATCGCATCGTTGGCCGTCCATCTGCTCACGCTCGCCGCCACTATCACGCTCGTCCACGAAGATCGCCCGCAAGCCACGGCAGGCGACTGGCGGCGAGCCTTCGGCAAGGTGCCGCAGCAGGTCATCGACGCTGTCGATCTCAGTCGGCGCAACGCCACCGTTCGTCTGCTGCTGGCGGCAACACTCGTCGGATCCGTCGGACTCATCGGCCTGGAGATGCTCTGGCAGCCCCACTTCGCCGATCTGTTAGGCGGCAGTGACGGTAGAAGCCTCTACTTTGGTATAATCATGGCAGGAAACTTCGTTGCCGGCATGTTCGGCAACCTGGCCGCGACACCGGTCAGTCGCTGGACCGGCCAACGTTATGCACTGGTGGCGGCCGTCTTCCAGGGGCTGCGCGGGCTTGCCCTACTCCTGCTGGCCGTGCAGGTCTCCGTGCCACCGGCCGTGATCTGCTTCTGGCTCGTCTACTTCAACATGGGCGTGGTCGGGTCGCCCCATGGCACGTTGATGAACCGGGAGATCCCGTCCGAACAGCGATCATCGGTGCTTTCCATTGACTCGCTGGTCGCCTATATTGGGATGGCGATTGCCAGCTTCACATTGGGTTGGGTGGCGGAACAGAGCAGCATCAACGTTGCGTGGATCATTGCCGGGCTACTGGTGAGCGGTTCCACGCTCTTCTATCTTCGCATCGACAGGCAACAGAGGGTGGCGCATGACCAAAGCACACCAGTTTACGAAGCCGATTAGAAAGCAGACAATGGCGGAGCAGGTGGCCGTTGCCATCAAAGACTCTATCCTCAACGGTGATCTGAGCGAGGGCGACGCGTTACCCACCGAGCCGGCCCTCTGTGAACAGTTCGGCGTCAGTCGCGCTGTCATCCGCGATGCCACACGTATCCTATTGGCACAAGGGCTGGTGGACGCCAAACAAGGGTCAGGCGTCTACGTCACGCCGCCGGTCAACCATGCGTTTGGCGACGCGCTACTTCTTTCACTGCAACGTATGTCGGCCACTGCATGGGATGTGGAGGAGTTTGAGCAGACTCTGTTGCCCCATGTGGTCGCATTGGCTGCAGCCAATGCGACCGAGGACGATCTGACCATCATCCAGCAGCGTCTCACCGACTACCTCACGCACCATGCTGACCATGCGAGAGAGTGGCGGCGGGTACCCAGCGATGATGTGCCTATGTCTGCAATGGCAGGGTTGGCGGAGCAATATGGTGCACTCTCGTTGGCCATCTTCGAGGCAACGCATAATCAAATACTGATATTGCTGGCGAAACCGCTGACTCAGCTACACGGAATGCGCTATTGGGCGGGGGCGGAGATCACGGATGAACAGATCATCGCCAATGAGCAACGGATCATGGGTAATATTGTCCAAGCCATTGTAGACAGAGATCCACAGCGAGCAAGGGCAGCCGTCGAAGCCGTACAGAACCTGCCGCAAGAAGCGATCCTCGCTATGCGCAATACGCCGATCGGCGAGATGATCCAAATCGAGTTGACGCCTACGGCCTCGGACATAACGACTTAAGCCGGGAGTCAAGTACCGTTGACATTGAGGCTGTCAGGGATTCAGCCGGGGATTCAGGGGTCAGTTCTACGCCAGAGAACTCCGGTTTGGTAACTGAATTACGAAGGCGAGATCCCCTGACGCGGTTTGAGCACCACGTCAACCCCCGGCGTGGGGCGCAATGTGCCCAGGTTGCGCATGTCGATGTTCTGCCCGGCCACCAAGTTCACATCAAAGCGCTGCGCGACCATGGCCAGCAAGAAGACCGCTTCCATTTTGGCGAACGATTCGCCGATACAGAAGCGCGGACCGCGACTGAAGGGAATATAGGCGAAACGATTGCGATCCTTGCTCTGCTCCGGCAGAAAACGGGCCGGGTCAAAGCCCTCCGGGTTCTCCCAGAAATCGGGATGCCGGTGGACAGTATAGGTGTTGATGACCACATTGCTGCCCGCCGGCAACGTGTACCCGCCAAGGATGTCTTCTTCCAGCAGAGTGCGCACAATGTTCGCCAGCGGCGGATAGAGCCGCAATGTTTCTTCAAATACCGCCAACGTAAAGGGCAAATCGGCGAAATCAGCGGCGGTCGGAGAGCGCCCTTGGAGCGCCTGGTCGACCTCTTCACACAGTGTGCGACGCACGGCAGGGATGCTCCGACAGCAGCTTGAAGGCCCAGGCCAGGGCCGTTGCGGTTGTCTCATGGCCGGCCACAAACATGGTGATCACTTCATCGCGCAGTTGTTCATCGGACATGCGCTCCCCGGTCTCTTCATCCTGGGCGTCGATCAACATTTGCAGCAGATCTTGATAGGTTCCCTCCTGGGCGCGGCGCTGTTCGATGATTGCATAGATAATCTCATTCAGCCGTGCCAGGTTCTGTGCAAAGGCTCGATTGGCCGGCGTCGGCAATTTTTCGAGCAGGCCGAATGGCCGCCGCGAGCGGCCGGCAATTTCGTAGAGGATAGGCCCCAATGTTTCGTGCACGGCATCCAACTGTTCATCGCTGAGCGCGGTCGTGAAGAGTGCCTTGGCAACAACCGACAACGTCACGCGCATCATCTCTTCGTGCAATTCGAAAGCCACTTGATCGGCCAGATACTGCTCCCATTTTTCGAGCATTTCTTGGATCTCGGCGACCATAATTTCACCAAAGCCTGCGATCATGGTCCGGTGAAAGAACGGTTGCATCATGCGCCGTTGTCGCCGCCAGAAATCGCCCTCGCTGGTGAAAAGACCGTTGCCGGCCGCCACCCGCAGTTTGTCGAGCAAGTCACCCTTGATGTAGTTCTTGTTGTTCGTTTGCAAGACACGCTGCACATCGTCGGGATGAAACAGGAGCGTTATGCGCTTGGTCGCGATCTGAAGATGAACCACGTCGCCATAGGTCTGCTGCAATTGCACCATGTGGCGGACACCGTCGTCGTTGCGATTCAACAGGATGTTTTTCAACACGGTAGCGCCCTGCGGACCGGGAATGACTACTTTGGCTTCTACTGCCGCTCGATCTGGCATGAAGTCCTCCTTTCTAACTGCTGCCCTGGCGTACGAACGGCAGATAGTACGTGCCACCGGAGTCACCCTCGCTCAACGGTTGTAGCCGCTCCTGCTCCAACACGGCGAGTCGCTGCGCCAGTTCGGTGCGCTTGGCGACAATCGTCGGTTCGTCGTAGCCCACGACGCTTGGATTGCCCAGATTGCGCATCTCGTTGGGATCCACGGGTTCGCCGTCGCCATCAGTAAGGTGGTACATTTCGTATTGTTCCGGGATATCGCACGGCGGCGCGTCATCCTCACAGGGATCGAAGTAACGAGCGTACTTCCATTCGCCGTCCGGGTCCTGGGTGAAGATCGCGCGGATGTTCTTGGGCGGGGCCGGGACTTCCGCTCCGGTAATCGGATTGACGAACGCGCCGCAGGCCGCCGCGGCATAGGTGTCGTCAAAGGTGAAGAGAATCTCGTTTTGCACCGGCTCATCCGGCGCCGTCAGCAGCGGCGACAGGTCGGTTCCATAGAAGATCCAATCTTGGCGGTCCGGAACCTGGGCCAAGGTCGCCAATGTCGGCATCAGATCGATGAGCGATGCATAGGCATTGGTGGTTTGGGGTGTTGGAAAGAGCGTGGGATTGTGGATGATCAGAGGGACGTTCACGGCCTCTTCGTACATGACAAACGCTTTCTGGCGCAGCCCGCCGTGAGAAAGCCCCATCTCACCGTGGTCCGACGCAAAGATGATGATGGTGTTGTCGTAGATCTCGTCGGGCACGGCATCCAGGATCAGTCCGATCTGTTCATCCACCTGTTTGATCAACCCGGCGTAGAAGTTGACGTAGTCGATCTGGTTCCGCCGCGTGACCAACGTGCCGAGCGAGGCTGCCATCAGGTCTAGGGCTTGCTTCTGGCAAGTGGGTTTCGTCTCCAGATCGTCCTCGGTGGCGGACGCCGGCACTGTTATCCCTTGGTCAAAGTCGAACCCGAGATAGTTGCGGCACTCCTTGTCATCACTGTTGGGATTGGGCTGGTTCCAACTGTTCGGGTAGGACAGAACATCATGGGGATTGCCCAGGCCGACAACCAACGTAAACGGCTGCTCGGCGGTTGAAGCAGCCGACTGCGTACCCAGAAAATTGATTGCCTGATCGGTGATCTGTTCATCCCAATCCGCACAGCCGCCGCCGAAATTATTCGGATCGGTGTCATCGGCCACAGCGGTGGGTTCCCACTCATTAAATCCGTAACTTGCCACATCGGCGGCGGAAGACAACTCGTTCTCGTCCGTCATTGTCATGTGCCATTTGCCCTTGAGGACGACGTTGTAGCCTGCCGATCCTAGCATCCTGCCCATGGTCTGGATATTCTGGGGCAGCGTCGGTTCATCGGGTGTATTGTCGGGATCACTCGGGCACTTTCCGGTGAGTGTGCGGGTAACGGTGTGCTGAGCCGGATGAAGGCCGGTAAAGAGGGTGGCGCGACTGGGCGAACACATGGCGGTATTACAGAATGCGTGCCGAAAGGTCAGTCCATGGGCAGCCAATCGATTGTGGGCCGGCAAATTTTCCACGGCCCAATTCTCCGGCCAATGCTGGGGGTAACGCTCCTGATCATTGATGATCAGGATGATGTTGGGCTGCGTCGCCAATGGTCCGCTATCTAGGGCAGGCTGGGCCGCCTGTGCGGTTGCGCCCCTCATGCCGGCGGCGACCAAGGATCCGCCCAGCACAAGTTTGCCGGCCCCGGTCAAGAAGTCACGCCGGCTTAGCTCATCTACAGCGCCAACCGATCCCTCAGGAAATAACTCCATGGCGGCATGTACATCACTGTCTACAATGGCGGAATTCGACATTTTTCACGCTCCTTAATTGTTACAATAGGCGCGGCGGGAAACCACGACTCGGTCGTCGCAAGGTCACAGCGGTGGAAACAACGGTATAGTATCGTGTCAGGTTGGATCAGATCTGCCGGGCCTTGTTCGTCAAGTAACCATGGCTGAATAACCGGAGATCGCCAGATAAGGCCGAACAATGAGGAACCTCAAACAGGCGGACAGTGTAAACGCAAGGCGGCTAGTTCGACAAACCGAAAAAAAGCAAAGCTTCATGTCCAGCATTGCGTTGTGGCCCTTGGCAGACAATTTCTCTCGTCTTGCGCCAACATCATGCGATACTTTCATAGGGTGCAGTCGTCCTCCCCACTCTGTGGCGAACGTGACAACCTCGCTTCGTTGACCTGCCAGGCGGCAGTGACGGCATCGTCGATACTTTGGTATAATCATGTCTGGAGATTTCATCGCGGTCATGTTCAAAAATCTGGCCGCGACCGCTATAGGGCGATGTGAGATGCACGACAGATTTTATCTCAACTGGATCGGCGCCAATTCACTGGCCGAGATGATCGGGCTGGGCACATCCGCCTTGCTTTGGATCGCCGCAGGGCCGTGGCTCGAAACAAATGTCGGCGTCGTGGGCATGGCACTCGCCGTCGTCGTCGGCAGCACGCTCATCGAAGGGCTGACCGTGGGCTACGGCCAGTGGGCCGTGCTTCGCCGGCGCCTGCCCCAGATCAGCGCCCGCGCCTGGATCGGCGCGACCATGCTGGGCGCGTTGATCGCCTGGACACTGGGCATGGTCCCCAGCACGATCATGAACATGGGCGCGGAAGCCGGCGGACGCTGCGCCTCCGGAGATCGCCGAGTGGATGGTCTACCTGTTGGCCGCGCTGATGGGACTGGTGTTGGGACCCATTCTCGGCGCGCCCCAGTGGTGGGTGCTGCGTCGCTGGGTGGACAAGGCGATCTGGTGGATCCCAGCCAACGCCGTGGCCTGGGCCGGCGGCATGGTCGCCATTTTCGCGGGCATGAACTTCGTGCCCTTCAACGGTCCAACCTGGGCCATCGTCGCCTCGGTCCTCCTCGTGCTTGCTATTGCAGGGGCGATTGTCGGAGCGATTCACGGCGTGGTACTGGTACGGTTGATTGAGGGCGACAAGGGGACAAGGGGACAAATTGTCGAATAGCTTGTAACCCCTCACCCTGTCAATTCAAAAAGGAGTAAGACAACGTGAACGCAACCGGTTTCGGCGTCATCGGCGCTGGACTCTTTGGCGAAAACCATGCGCTGGCCTACAGCAGGCTGCCGGGCGTGGATCTGGTGGCGATCTGTGACGTAGACGAGGCACGTGCGCAGGCAGTGGCCGCCAAGTACGGCGCACGAGCATACACCACGAGCTACGAGGAACTGCTCAACCGGCCTGACATCGCCGCCGTTTCCATCGCCACGCCTGACTTTGCGCATCGGGAGATTGCCCTGGCCGCGGCCAAGGCCGGCAAGCACATCCTCTGCGAGAAGCCGCTTGCGTTGACCATCGAAGACTCGCAGGCCATTGTCGATGCGGCCAAGGAGAACGGCGTCAAGCTCATGGTCGACTTCCACAACCGGGTCAATCCGCCCTTTGTGGCCGTCAAACAGGGCATTGACGCCGGCGAGATCGGCGAACCGGCCTACGCCTACGTGCGCCTGAGCAACACGACCTTCGTGCCCATGGAAATGCTCTCTTGGGCCGGGCAATCGTCGGCGCTCTGGTTTCTGGCCAGCCACACCGTCGATCTGATGCGCTTCCTGCTCGACGACGAGGTCGGCCGGGTCTATGCCGTGAGGCGCGACGGTATCCTGCGCGCCAAAGGCGTCAATGCGGCGGACTTCCATGTTGCCATCGCCGAGTTCGCCAAAGGCGCGGTCGTCACCTTCGAGAACGCCTGGATCCTGCCGCGCAGCCAGCCCATGGTCTTCGATTTCAAGCTGGAACTGCTGGGCAGTGTGGGCGCGATGTATGCCAATCCGTCCCACCACGGTGCGTTGGAGAAGCACGTGAACTCGACCATGGCCTACAGCGACGTGCTCGGCGTCACCCCGACCGGCGATAGCCGAATCGGCGGCTTCGTGCTTGAGTCCATCGCCCGCTTCGTCGACGCCGTGCTTGAGGACAAGCCGGTCCTGGCCACTGGTGAGGACGGCGTGGCCGTCACCCGCGTGCTGCTGGCCATGGAAGAGTCGGCCAGGACTGGACAGCCGGTCGACATTTAAGTTGGACGGAATGTTATTCCGTCCGGCAGAGCATTGCTTGGCTTGGCTGACCGGAATAGCATTCCAGTCTACAGTAGGACGGAATGTTATTCCGTAACCGATAAAACAAAGGAGCATTCTTCGATGAAGGCAGTCATGAAAGTTGCGACCGGCGTCGGTCACGTGGAATTGCGTGACATTGCGGAGCCGGCGCCCGGCCCCGGCCAAGTCCTGATCCGGGTCAAGGCCGCAGGCATCTGCGGCACCGATCTTCACATCTACCACGACGAGTTCAAGACCGTGCCACCGGTGGTGCTGGGCCACGAGGTCGCCGGCGAGATCTCGGCGCTCGGCCCTGGTGTTTCCGGCATCGAAGAAGGCAAACGCGTGACCACGGAAACCTACTTCTCGACCTGCGGCCGATGTCGCTACTGCCGCGACGGCCAGACCAATCTCTGCCTGTCGCGCAAGTCCATCGGTTCGGCCGTCAACGGCGGCTTCACCCAATACGTAGTCGTGCCGGCCGCCAACATCCATACCCTGCCCGACAGAGTCGACTTTGAGGCCGGCGCGCTGACCGAGCCGCTGGCCTGCGTCGTGCATGGCGTGCTCAACATGCGCACCGTCGCTGCCGGCGATCTGGCCGTGATTGCCGGTCCGGGGGCCATTGGTTTGCTGACCCTCCAGGTCGTCAAGGCGTCCGGCGCAACGGTTGTGATGCTTGGCACCGATGCCGACAGCCATCGACTGGCGCTGGCGTCCAAGTTGGGCGCCGACTACGTGCTCAACGTCCAACAGGATGATCCGACCGATCTGATTGCCGAAATCAGTGAAGAGGGGCTTGGCGCAGACGTAGTCTACGAGTGCTCGGGGGCCGGGCCGGCCGCGCAGAAGCTTCTGCCGCTGGTGCGACGCCGCGGTCGCTATGCCCAGGTCGGTCTCTTCGGCAAGTCCATCGCCTGGGATCTGGACCAGGTCTGCTACAAGGAACTGGTCGTCACCGGCAGCAACGCCAGCGTGCCGTCGTCGTGGAGCAAGGCGCTGCGTCTGATGGCCAGCGGCGCTGTGCAGACCAAACCGCTCATCACCCACCGCTTCCCCGTGACCGATTGGGCGGAAGCCTTCTCCGCTTTTGAGAGCAAGCAGGGCGTGAAAACGCTGTTGACGCCGGTGAGGTGAGCGGGTCAGAGCGAAGGGATCTGGTTGAACGGGTGGGATTTTCCACAGATAAACGCGGATGAAAGAACTGATATTCACGGATGACTCTACTGCAAAAACCACGAATCGCACGAATTTTCTCAGTGGTTCAATTCGTAAAATTCGTATCATTCATGGTTCTTGCAGTGAAATCACGGGTGATATTAGATCAAACCTATGGATCCGGGGGGCGTCGGTCATTCAGCCTTTGATTGCCAAGTCCCATCTGTGCCCCATCTGCGGGAAATCTGCGTCCATCTGTGGCAAGTATCCATTCCTGCCACGCAACAATTTTGGGAGACAATGAAATCATGGAACTGAAAACCGTCCGTATTGAGAAGCCCGAGGAGATCAACTTCATTCTCGGCCAGAGTCATTTCATCAAGACCGTCGAAGATATCCACGAGGCGTTGGTGACGGCGGTGCCCGGCATCAAGTTTGGCTTGGCCTTCTGCGAGGCGTCCGGCCCGGCGTTGATCCGCTGGACCGGCACCGACGAAGCCATGATCGAGTTGGCCAAGCAGAATGCGCTTGCGCTGTCGGCCGGGCACGCATTCATCCTCTTTCTTGGGCCTGGCTTCTTCCCGGTCAACGTGCTCAAGGTGGTGCAAGCGGTGCCCGAAGTCGTAGCCACCTTCTGCGCCACGGCCAATCCGACCGAGGTGATTGTGGCCGAGACCGACGGGGGACGCGGCATTCTTGGCGTCATTGACGGTATGCCCAGCCAGGGCATTGAGGGCGATGCTGAGATCGTTGAGCGCAAGAATCTGCTGCGGGCAATCGGGTACAAATTGTAGGGGTCTTGATTTGCCAAGTTGAGGAATAGACAGGCGTAGGGACCGGTCTGAGACCGGCCCCTACGAAAAACAACATGATCGGTCTTCCCGATCACACAAGATCAACCTCGTATTCCTCATCGCGCAGCATGCCCGGCCACTCCTGATAGAGATCCTCGACGGTGGCCGGCTCGCCGGTCTGCCGGTAGAATTCGGCCGCCCATTGGGTGACCTCCCACCAGGTCTCCATGGCCTCCTGTTCGTCCGTGATCCGCTTCACCAGATCCAGCAGATCTGCGTTGATCACAAAATCCGGCCTGGTTGCCATCGATCCCTCCTTCCCACAAATACTCAGAAATACACCCGTCCTCGTTCCTCGATCCTCGTCTCGTCCTCGTTCTCGTCCTCGTTCTCGTCCAACAACCAGAATCACCCTCTGAAAATCGAACGCCACGATACCGAAACCCCATCACGGTTCCGCGTTGCGCACCATTACCGCCTCCCAGGCCACTCGACGCAGCAACACCGCATCTTCCTCTGTAATCAGGGGATGCCCCTCGTCATCATGCGGCAAGAAACTCGAATCCGCCGGATCGACGTTGATCAGCGCGGCCAACAACACAGCGGCATTGAGATAGGAACCATGCAGGCCGGCGGCATCGCTGCCCGACTCATACAGCCGCAGGTCCGGATCAGCCTGCTTCGCCAAATGCCAGGCCCGGCCAAGCGGCACGACTCGCACGTTCAGCGCCTCTCCGATCCCCCGGCTCACTCGTGCCTGCTCCTCGTTGGTCACCCGGGCATCGTATTTGGATCCCCACAGCATGAGGATCGCGGTCTCCCCGCCCGAACCACGCACGACCCGATCCAGAAGCCGGGCGCTCTCCAAAAATTCATCTTGGGAGAGCACGCCCAGGACCAAATTTTCCTGAAGAACGACGTAGTCCCAACCGCCCTCTCGAATCTTGTCCAGCGTTTCAGCACGTCCCGCGTGCTCTGCCAGCGTGCCTCAATATTTGGGGATCACAACGCTGTCCACCGCGATGCGGCGCGACGGGTCCAAGCCGGCGGCCATCTGCTCAAGATGCGCGTCGGCACAGCCAGCGCAGAGGTTGCCGACATAGAGGATGCGGACAACTTTGTCCGCATCCGGTTGCACAAGGGGCAAGCCAAGGTCGCTCTCGCTTGCCAACGTCACGGTCTGGCACGCGCTCAGGCTCAGACAGAGCAGAGCCAAGAGCAGCAGATGCATCGTCGCGGTATTGCCGCCGCCCTCAAAAGATCCATATTTGGCCAACATGCGAGCGCCCCAGGCGATCAGTCTGCGTCCCAGCCAGGCCAACGTCACGCAACAGGGCTTGGACAAATCGGCCCGGATGCCCAACACATCCCGTTCGAAACGATGCCGGGCCGCCTGTTCACATAGTTGCTGATAGCCAAGCTCATGCACATAGTTCTCTCTGCCGTCAACATACATTGGGGGAACCTCCTGCCTCGGATCGAAGCTCCTAGCATTGAGATAACCATCGCTCTTTCACAGTCTATCCTTGCCCTGGCTACACAATGTCTACGCGGGGAACGGGGCGGGTTCAACCGTCCGCCCTGGTCAGCCACGGCTTTGCAATGGACGACGGTTTCGGGTTACGATGCCTCACGGACAGACACACTGGGAACTGGGGATGCCATGGATGGCCGAATAGAACTGGCTGGAGGGTGCAGGTGATGACAAAAACGCTTGGCAAGACAGAGTCGCCCGTGTTGAGCGCGCTCGACTGCGTGTCGGCCTATTCAGCGGCACTGGCCGCAGCCGACACAGCGTCGATGGCGCAGCTACGGGCCGAGGCCTATGTCCTTGATTGGGTGCATGGCGATGCGTTTGAGGACCAGCCCCTAACCAACGATGAAGCGGCGCGCTTCTGGCCCAGTTGGTTGGCCGGTTTTCCGGACATGGACTATGAGATCACCCGCACCATCGCCGGCGAGACCGTCGTGGTGGTGCAGTGGATCTTCACCGGCGCCCACAGCCAGCAGATCGAGCCGCCCATCTTCAGCCGAAGTCTGCCGCCCTCAGGCCGCACGATTCGCATCCGCGGCATCTCTGTCTTCGATGTGATTGACGGATTGATCCAAAAAGAGACGGCCTATATCGATCTGGCCACGCTCTATGTCGAACTGGGAATGGAAGAGTGAACCGACGTCCGCAACCCCGCAATATGGGCCAAATCGTGGTAGCGACCCAGGTCATCACCGGTAAACCGAGCCCACAGCGGGTACGCACCATCATCATCCTGCTGACCGCCAGCGTGGCGCTGATGATGACCGGCTTCGGCATCATCATGCCGGTCTTCGCACGCCGGCTGGCCGAGCTGGGCGCGGGCGTGCAGGCCCTCGGTTGGATGACCATGTCGTTCGCGCTGGCCCAGTTGATCGCCGCGCCGATCATGGGCAGTCTGGCCGACAGCCGAGGTCGCCGGCCGTTGATCCTGCTCTCGCTCTTCTCCTTCATCTTTCTCAATTTGGGATATCTCGTTGCCGCCACGCCGCTGGCCTACATCGCCGTGCGTGCCATGGGCGGTTTCCTGACGGCCGGCCTGGGCCCTGCATCCATGGGCATGGTGGCCGACCTGGTCGATGAAGACCAACGGGGCAAGTGGATTGGCATTGTCATGGGGGGATACGGCGCGGGGTTCGTGCTGGGCCCTGTGCTCGGCGGCTTCCTCTACGACGGCTGGGGGTTTGCTGCGCCCTTCATCGTTTCGGCCGTGCTCGGGGCCATCGCTTTCGCAGCAGCGTTCTTTCTGGTGCCGGAGACGCGCACAGCCGAGGTGCGCCATCGAGATGCACTTCGAGCGCGTCGAAACCGCGCCACACAGCCGGAGGAGACATTTTGGCAGTCACTGCCGCGTCCGCTCGGCGTCTTCGGTGCGCTGTTGTTCATCGACTTCATGGCCTCGTTTGGCTTCGCCTTTGTCGAGCCGCAGATGGTCTTCTATCTCTACGACGAACTGCTCTGGACGACCGTCCAGTTTGGCGTGGTCGTCGCCGGCTACGGGCTGGCCATGATGTTGGGGCAACTGCTCCTGGGGCAGACCAGCGATCGCTTCGGACGCAAGCCTGTGATCATTCTGGGCATTCTGCTCAATTCACTGCTCTACGTGAGCATCACCTTCGCCCGCAACTACGCCGCCATCGTTGTGCTGTCGATGATCGCCGGTCTGGGCGAGGCCCTGCGCGTGCCCGCTACCAGCGCAAATTACCTCGATATTTCCGAACCCAAACACCGCTCCCGTGTTCTGGGCATCAAGAGTTCAGCGCTGTCGATGGGCGGCGTCCTTGGGCCGCTTTCCGTCGTGGTCGCCAGCCAATTCATGGGCGCGCAGGGCATCTTCCTTACAGCCCTGGCGCTCGTACTGTTTAGCGCATTGGTCGCCGCACTGCTGCTGCGCAAACCGGAGACGGCTGTCGCACCAGGACGCAATGTGCCATCGACTGACGACTGGACCGTCGCGGGCCAGCGCAGCCTGGCGGCCCAGGCATCCCTCCGCGGCGTTGTGCTCAGCGCGCGAAACAGTCGGCATCGGTGACAGAACACGCGAGCACCCTGTCCCTTGTCTCCTTGTTACCTTGTCACCTTGCTATGCTTTTCTCCCAACATGCCGAAGCAGCCCAAGCGGCCCATTCTGCCGAATCGTCTCGACCTGCTCCTGGTTGCGCGCCAGGAGGTGGCCGGCAAAACCGAGTGCATTGACCGATATCCCGGCGAATCCGGCCTGGCTGCGCGGCACGATCAGCATCCAATTGCGCGTCATCAACATGTTGTATGCGCCTGACTGTCGCCCGCCGCTTTCCACATTGCCGATATTCATGCCCACCGAGGCCAGCAGCGAAACATAGGCGTTGAAGCTTTCGTCGGCATTTGTCGCGAAGGTAGCGTGGCTGCTGTGATCGAAACGAACCAATCCGTGATGGAAAGGCAGTGCGTTCGATACCTGGAGCACGCCGGGGCGGTCGGTGGGCAACAGCGCCTCGACCGGAATGTCCGGCCCCGCGGAAACGAGGGGAAAGGGCACATATTGCAGATGCTTGTGGGGTTGGCTGGCGCCGGCCGCGAAGCCGCCATTGTAAAATCCAAGGCCATCAAACTCGGCCATACATGCCCACAGCGCCTGAAAATCCTGCCGGGTCAACCATGTCTCCTGGTGTTCGAAATCGCGGGTCACGATCAGCAGATGATCGGTTAGGACGGTGAATTTGTTGAGCAGACAGCGATGGGTTGCGGAGATATCGGCGACGAATAGGTCAGGATCGCAGGGCAGAAAGGGGTTCTGCTGCGGATAGACCGCTCGATCCAAGCTGCGGCTCGCTCGCTTCTCCGCCTGACCGTCCAGCACCCGCACGACAAAATCCACCCCCTTTTCGTTGATCCATTGGGTCGTGGTGGAGATGGGCTGAAGCGCGCCGGCGCGCAGTGCGTGGGTCGTCTTGTTCGAGACGGCCATGCGCAGACTGTTTCGCCCAAAATACGTTTCGGTGCTGCCGGTCGAGATTGTCATACAGTGGACAAGGGGATGATTACTGGAAGATCTAGAGTCCGACGTTCTATTCGCCGCCAGGTTTGCATTCGCCTCGGAAAAAGGCCCAACCATCACATTCAGTGCCGTCATCGAAGACGCAGGCGCCGGTCTGACTGCCATCCTCCGCAGTTCGTATTTCATAGGTGTAGCCTTGATCCTCGCAGAAGACCGCGGCCGGGTTCGCCATATCAACGGGATTCTCTTGCGGCGCCGGAAGCGGCTGGAAGGCGCAGGCGCTGAGCAGAAACAAGGCCGACAACGTCGCCAAGAGATAGAGAGTTCTTTTCGGCAGCATGATGTTCCTTTCACGGTCTATGTCGGTCCGGACGATATCGAACTGGACGATATCGAATCAGTCGCCCCGCTGTGAGGCCGGGCGCCGGATCAATAATGGGTGTGGGATGGCGTCGACATCGACGCCATCCCACACCCATTTTAACACAACGTGGAAATCCAAAAAGTTAGGCGACTGGGACCAATTCGCCCTGCCCGACCAACTCGATCTGGATCCCTTGCAGTGCCGTGATGGTCTCATGCACTGGGCAATGCTCTGCAACGCGCAGGATAGCCTTCTCACGACGTTGGCAGTCACCGTAGGGCAGGTTGACCGTCGCCTTGAGATTGATGAGCCGCACAGGATCGTCTGCCTTGTCGAAGGAGAAATCGACGGTCATATCGCGGGTATCGATGCCGGAATTCTGGCAGTAGTTGGCTGCAAATGCGCCGATACAGCTTCCCAGCGAGGCGATAAACAGCTCCGGCGGCGTCGGTCCGCGGTCACTGCCGCCCATAGCCGCGGGCACATCGATCTGGATGGTGTGGTTGCCCATGGTGGTCTCGAAGAGCATGTCGCCCTTATACGCTGTGGTGATGATAGCCATTGTACTTCTCCTCGGAAGCCGGTTCGTTCGCGGCCGGCAACGAGATGCCATCCCGTCACACGGCCATAGATTGAAGATAGAAAACGCCGACGGTTCGAAAGATCGACCTGCACTTACCATCGAACCATCGGTACTTCCAGAATATGGCTATCGGGCGTTTCTGTCTTTGCGTTTGATCAAAGAGAGGGCATTGTCTCATTAGATCCCCATGCAAGCCTGGATGCCCGCACAACTGCCGTGCGCCGTCGACACTGGTGATGCGGCAATCGCTTCCAAGCCGGCGCTGTCAGCGATGGCGATTCGTTCTCGACCAATGGCAACGAGTCCTTTCTGCTCCCACTGCTTGAGCGTGCGACTCACAGTGAATAGAGTCGTCCCGATCAGCTCCGCCAGATCTTCCCGCGTGATGGGGATATCGATCAGGATATTGCCTTCGGACGCTTTGCCCAGATGTTGGCCAAGCTGCAGAACCGATCGGGCAAGCCGTTGCTCCACGCGTTCATTGGCCAATTCATGATATCGTTGCTGACGCTGTTGATTGCGTATCACCATCACACGCAGTGCGTTTAGACAGATGGCAAAATGACGCTGCATGAGATTGGCCAGCACAGTGCTTTGCCAACACAGCAATTCACATTCGCTAACTGCATGGATCGAAAGCGGATAGTCGAATTCATTGAGCGCGGCAATCAGGCCGAACTCCTGGCCCGCTTTGATGTAGCGGATGACGATCTGATGCCCATCAGCCGACAACTGCGTCAGCTTGGCCATGCCTCTCGTCATCACCCCGAAGGCAGCAGCCGGATCGCCCTGACGGATGATGAGATCGTCGCGAGAAAACCGCCGTATCGTGGCGACAGTCAATACGTCGCACAGCGCCGAATCATCCAAACCGACGAACACTTGATTCTGGCGCAAGATCGCCAGATACGCCTCTGCGTTCTCAATCATTGTTTCAGGAATCGCCTAATCCATGGTTGAGCCGATATTCGTGAAAAATGGAACAAGACTCATCGAAGTATACGCGCCCCGCCGCTTCAAGCAACAGGGATCCAACGTATCCTCGTACTCGAAGTTCGTATCCAGCCTTCATCGGCTCGATCAACGTCACGAGTCTGAGGTTCTATTTGCGGCGATTTTCCTCTCCGCCATCGCACCAAAACGACGGCGACCAGAAGAATCGCGCCCACGATCAGCGGAGGCAACCATTTCTGTACGTTGGGCTGGATGGTTTCGGGCAGAATGGCAGGCGCCACCTTGGCCTCCGACCAGTCGGCGACCGCTTTGGCGCCGGTCGTTGTCACGTTGGTGAAGTCTGCATTCTCCACGTCGACGCCGACCAATCGGCTGTCGCTGATGTC
Organism: uncultured Chloroflexia bacterium; assembly: GCA_963698255.1. Taxonomy (GTDB): domain Bacteria; phylum Chloroflexota; class Anaerolineae; order Caldilineales; family Caldilineaceae; genus JAWKOK01. Next base: position 74,674 of record CAVOQD010000013.1, read on the forward strand.
TGCGCCGGCGAGATCGGCGTCCTGCAGATCGACGCCCATCAATTTTGCGCTGCGCAACGAAACACCTTGCATGTTCGACTTGGACAGATCAACGCCGGCAATATGGGCGCTGTCCAGGCGCGCACCGCCCAGGTTGACCCCGCGCATGTCCAACCCGCCCAATTTGGCTCCGCTCAGATCGGCGCCATGCAGGTCACTGCTACGCAGGCTTTTCCCACCCAGCTTGATCCCCCTGAGATCGAGACCACTCAAATCAGCATTGGAGAGATCCCCGCCCTCACGCAGGTGCGCTTGCACCGCGTTCAACGAATCGAAACGCTGAAGCTCGTTTCCGTCCGGCAGTTGATCGTTCGTTTGGTCACCACTCATCTGTTTATCTCCTCACTTTCGAATCGATCAAGAAAGGTCGATCCTTACTTTGCGCTTATTCGTGCGCTTCGTGGATCATGCTCACTATTTCAGCAGATGTTTCTGTAGCTTGCCCATGGCGTTACGCGGCAGTTCGTCAACGACCACAAATCTCCGTGGCGCTTTGAAACTCGCCAATTGGCTGCGGCAGAATATCATGAGCGCCTCTTCGTAGACCGGTCCAGTGCAGACTAGATAGGCGACCGGCACCTCGCCCCATTCGACATCAGGTCTGCCGACGACCGCGGCCTCGGCCACGCCGTCAAAGGTCTCCAGCACCTCTTCGATCTCACGCGGATAGATGTTGAAGCCGCCGCTGATGATCAACTCGTGGTTGCGCCCGAGCAAGGTCACGTAGCCCGTCGACGGGTCCTGCCGCGCCAGGTCGCCGGTCACGAACCAACGTTGGCCAAGCACATCGTGGACGAAGCTCTCGGCCGTCTTCTCGGGCGCGTTCCAGTAGGCGCTGAAGACGTTGCTGCCGCGCACCAGAAGCATGCCTTCATCCCCAAGGGACACATCGGCCCTCTCGCTGTCGACGATGCGCATAGAGACGCCCGGCAGCGGCGTGCCCACACTGCCGGGCAGGCGCGGACCGGCGTACGGATTGCTCAGGTTCATGCCGGTCTCGGTCATGCCGTAGCGTTCGAGAATCTGATGACCCGTGAGTTGCTCGAAGGCTTGATGGGTCTCGGCAGCCAAGGGAGCGCTGCCCGAGCAGAAGAGTCGCATTGACGACAGATCCGCCTGCGCCAACGCAGCCAGCTTTTCCACCAGGCGCACGTAGATGGTGGGCACGGCAAAAAAGAGCGTCGGCTCTCCGCTCGCCAGGTCGGCGACAATGCTTGCCGCGTCAAAACGAGGGCGCATCAGCACCGTGGCCCCGGCGGCCAGCGCGCAGTGCATCCCCACGATCAGCCCGTGCACATGGAAGAGCGGCAGGCAGAGCAGCAGGCGGTCGTCTTGCTCCCACGCCCAGGCCGAGAGCAGCCCGGTCACCGTGGCCAGCACATTGTTGTGGGTGATCATGGCGCCCTTGCTGCGCCCGGTCGTGCCCGACGTGTAGATGATCAGCGCCAGATCGTCGCCCAGAACGACAGCATCGGGCGGCGTCTCAACTTTGACGCGCCACTTGCCGAGGTCCTCAACATTCAGGATGGCCTCAAGGCTGCCGGAGACCTCGCTACCCTCGACAACGCCGCCATCTTCGAGAATCTCCCGCTGTGCTCGCTCGGTGATCAGCAGCCGCGGCGTACAATCGGCCAGAATGTGCCCGATCTCGGTGCGCCGATAGCGCAGGTTGATGGGCACGACCACCGCGCCCAGACGGATGACGGCCAGGTAGGCGATCACAAATTCAGGCCGGCTACCGAGAAAGAAGGCGACGCGATCGCCCTTGCCCAGGCCCCATCGTTGAAGACCGGCGGCCAATTCGTCGGCTGCGTCGAAGAGTTGTTGATAGGTGAGTGTCAATTCAGGGCCATCGCCAGCCGGCAATTGCAGCGCGGCTTTTTGGGGTAGACCCTGTCGTGGTATCGCAAAGAGGTCATGAAGGTTCATAGTACAAACGTCGCCAATCCGTTAGTCAATAACCATGGTAGTTGAGATGCGCAATGTCTACGCTTCAAGACCGCGCCCGCTCCATTAACAATACACAATTGAGCATTCACAATTCACCATTCGCTCTTGCCTACTTCCCCAACACTCCCGCCAACACATCCATCCCCCGCTGCGCCAGCGCCCTGTCCGCCTGCGATCCCATGTGCCCGATGCGGAAGACCTTTCCCGCCAGCGCCCCATAGTTTCCACCGACAACCATGCCCTGTTCACGCAATGCGCCATCCAGTTCCGGCCACGTCCAGCCGGCAGGCACATACGCCGCGGTCACCGTCGGCGAGCAGATCGCCTCGCTGACCGGGAAGAGTTCGACGTCCATAGAGAGCAGGCGTTGCCGGCAATAGGCGGCGACATCAGCGTGGCGCTGGTAGACCTGTTGCAGCCCCTCGTCCAGCAGCAGATCGATGCCGACCTGCAGCCCGGCCATGGCCTGCCAGTTGTGGGTGTAGGGGAAGTAGCGATCGGCCAGCGCGGTGCGCCATGGCTTGATAGCGTCGTAGCCGGCGTAGTCGACTTGTTCGATGGCGTCCCAGGCGCGTGGGCTCACGCTGATCATAGAGAGATCGGGCATCAGGCTGAGCACCTTCTGGCTGCCGAGCAGACCCAGATCGATGTGTGAAGCATCCACATCAACGGGGACGCCGCCGGCGCTGGCCACGAAGTCGACGTAGAGTAGCGCATCCACCTCCCGGCAGATCGCGCCCAGTTCGGCCAGCGGATTGAGCGTGCCGCTGGGCGTTTCGCAGTGGACCGCGGTGATCATCTTGGGGCGGAAGCGCAAGGCGGCTTCACGCACCCGCTGGATGTCGGCAATGTCGTTGTCGCCGAAGTCGAGGGTCTCCACCTGTGCGCCGACGCTGCGCGCCATGTCGCCGATGCCTGCGCCGAAGAGGCCGGTCGAGACGGCCAGCACGCGGTCGCCAGGCAGAAGCACGCTATTGAGCGCGCCCCACAGTGCGATCATGCCCTCGCCGGTCTGGATGGAGATATCGCTCTGTGTGCCCAGAATCTCCTGTAATCCGGCTTCGCACGAGGCGTAGAGGGCGAAGAACTCATCCTCCATGTCGGCGCTGCCGTAGTTGAGCTGATAGGCCGCTCGCACCTGCTCGGGGATCGAGACCGGGCCGGGCACGAAGGGGATGGGATAGGTCAGCATGGTCGTTCTCCTCATGCGCAATGACACTTGTCACGAATTGCACTTCTCACTACAATGGTTGCATGCAATCCATTCTACCTGCCCTGCAAGCAACCAACAAACTCTTTCTCTCCGGCCCATTTGGCTCCGGCAAGACGACCCGGGCCGTCCAACGTGTTCGCTGGCTGATGGCCCAGGAACGGGTGCGCGGCGACGACATTCTGATCCTGGTGCCGCAACGTACGCTGGCCCAGACCTACTACGTGGCGCTGCGTTCGGCCGATATGCCGCCCGGAACCAGTCCGCTGGTGACCACGGTGGCGGGTCTGGCGCGCAACGCTGTCCAGCTCTACTGGCCGCTGCTGGCCGGCGAAGGCGGGTTTGCCGACGCCAACCGCGAGCCGACTTTCCTCAATCTGGAGACGAGCCAGTACCATATGGGCCAGTTTGTAGATGCGGCGCTGGAACGGGGCGATTTTGACGGCGTGGTCGTCGAGCGCAATCGCATCATCAGCCAGGTGCTGGACAACCTCAACAAGGCGGCGCTGCTGGGCTTCTCCATCGACGAAGCGTATGCGCGGCTGGAGCTGGCCGTGCCCCGCGGCGAGCAGCAGACGGCTCGGCTGAACGCGCTGCGAGCCGCACGCCAGATCAGCGGCGAGTTTCGCGCCCTCTGTCTGGCCCAAACGCTGATCGACTTCAGCCTGCAGGTCGAACTCTTCAACGACCAGGTGCTCGTGCATCAGTGGAGCCGCACCCACCTCTTCCGCAGCCGTCGTCACCTGATTTTCGACAATCTGGAGGAAGACACCCACACGGCCCACGGCCTGGTCCACGCCTGGCTGCCCCATCTGGATAGCGCCCTGCTGGTCTCAGACACCGACGCCGGCTATCGCTTCTTCCTAGGCGCAGATCCGGAAGGCGTCACCGATCTGGCTGCGGCCTGCGACGAGCGGATAACGCTTGACCACGGTTTTGTTATGTCAAACGACTTGGCGGCGCTGGACCGCAGCGTCGATCTGGCCATCCGCGGCCGGGCTGCGCTTGCTCGCCAAGCCACGCCGGCCAAGGGCGAGGCCCCGGCGCTGGACGGCGTCATACCTGTCGCCGATTTACCTGACGCCAATTTTGTAGAGCCCGAAACGCAAGCGCTCGACGCCCTCGTTGTGCCGGACGTGGAATTCCGCTTCTATCCGCAGATGATCGGCTGGGTCGTGGCCGAGATCGTGCGTCTGGTCCAGGACGAGGACGTGTCGCCGGGCGAGATCGCCATCCTCTCGCCGTTCGTCAGCGATGCATTGCGCTTCAGCCTCCAGCGATCGTTGGGCGAGCACGGCATCGTCTGCACCACCCACCGGCCCAGCCGTGCCCTGCAGGATGAGCCGGCCGGCCGATGCCTGGTCACGCTGGCGTTGCTGGGCCACCCCGAATGGGGCGTGCGCCCATCCGTCGACGATGTGACGTTGGCGCTGACCCTGGCCATCAGCGCGCTGGACCCGGTGCGCGCCCACCTGCTTTGTCAGATCGTCTATCCGCCTCGACGCAGTACCATCGAGTTGGGCCGATTCGGCACGTTGGTCCCGGCCATGCAGGAGCGCATCACCTTCCGCATCGGCGAGGCCTATGATCGCCTGCAAGGCTGGCTGGCCGACTATCGGGCGAGTGCCGACCCTGTTCCGCTGGACCAGTTCTTCGCCCGGCTCTTCGGCGAAGTGTTGAGTCAGCCGGGCTACGGCTTCCACCAGGACCTCGACGCCGCACGCATCGCCAATCAATTGGTCGAATCGGCGCGCAACTTCCGCTGGGCGCTGGAGAATATGGTCAGCGTCGATGGAGCGGGGACAAAGGCCGGCGAGTCGGCCGGGAGTTCGCCCGAGGCCGGGTTGGACTGGCGTGTACGGCTGGGGCGCGAGTACGTACAGCTTTTCGAGAGCGGTGCACTGGGCGCGCTCTACGTGCCTGGCTGGCGAGCGGCCGAAGACGCCGTCTTTCTGGCTCCGGCCTACACCTTCCTCATGCGCAACCAGGCGGTCGATGTCCAGTTCTGGTTGGACATCGGCGCTGGCGGTTGGTGGGAGCGACTCTATCAGCCCCTTACCCATCCCTTTGTGCTCTCGCGTCGCTGGTCCCGCCACGAGTTGTGGACCGACGCCCACGAGTACGAGACACGCCAGCAGTCCATGCGCAAGTTGTTGCTGGGCCTGGTGCGACGCACACGCAGCCGCATCTATGTGACCATGAGCGACTACAGCGAGAGCGGCTTCGAGCAGCGCGGGCCGTTGATGGCGTTGGTCAACCGGCTTCTGGCGCAGAAACGGTAGACGTAATGGACGCCATTTTCTGGATCGGCGGCTCGCCCTGTGCGGGCAAGAGCAGCGTCAGCGATCTGCTCGCCCAGCGTTACGGCCTGCATCTCTACCCAGTTGACTTCGCACTGCGCAGTCAAATGGATCGCATCGACCCGATCCGCCATCCCTCGTTGTCCGCTTGGCTGGCCGCGTCCTGCGATCAGCGCTGGCTCAAGCCGGTCGACGATCTGGTCGCCGACGCCATCGGCTGCTACCGAGACCATTTCAGCTTGATTGCGCGAAGACTTATCCTCGCTACACGAAGATACCGGGCGGTCCGGCACGCAGCCGATTCTGGTGGAAGGGACGGCCTTGCTGCCGGCTCTCCTGAACGCAGAGTCCGTTTTGCCGGATCACGCCATCTGGATGGCGCCGACGCCGGCGTTCCAACTCGAACACTATCGCCGTCGCCCCTGGGTCAGTGAAATGCTGTCCGACTGCCTCGACACGGTGCGCGCTTTCGACAACTGGATGCAGCGCGATATCCGGTTCGCTCAATGGGTTGCAGAGGAAGCCGCCGACCATGGCTACACTGTGATGTGGGTTGATGGAAGCCAGAGCATCGAGGCCAATGCGGCACAGGTGGCAAGGCATTTCGAATTTGAGATGAGGCTGTAGGGAAGCGAACTGTGGGGTTGTCATTTGCTGACAGATGCAGTACCATAAACGGTGACAGCGCATAGTTGCACACATACATCCTCAGATCGTCATCGAAGCCAACTGAATCGTCGAAATCCTTTCTTCACGAAGATCGATCGTTTGTCCATCCACAACCAGGAGGAAACATGAATCGTCATCGAATACTGTTGTTGGTTGCCTAGTGCTCGTGCTGGCGCTGCTGCTCAGCGCGTGTGCGGCCCCCGTTGCGCCCGCAGAAGAGGCAGCGGCGCCGGCCGAGGAAGCGACTACAGAAGAAGCCGCACCCGAAGAAATGGCCAGCGACATCGGCAGCGAAGCAAACCCGATCAAGGTGCTCTTTGTGCCGTCGGTCGATGCCCAGGTCATCGTCAGCGGCGGTGAACTGATGGCTGAAGCGCTCAATGAAGCCACCGGCCTCAACTTCGAGGTCAGCGTGCCGACATCCTACGCCGCCACCATCGAAGAGATGTGCGCCTCGCCCGAAAATTCCATGGGCTTCATCCCCGGTCTCGGCTATGTGCTGGCCAACCAGCTCTGCGGCGTCGACGTCGCCTTCAAGGCCGTGCGCTTCGGCAACGACGCCTACTGGGCGCAGATCTTGGTGCCGCGAGACAGCGAAGCCGCCAGCCTGGCAGATCTGGCCGGCAAGACATGGGCCTATCCGGATGCCGGTTCCACCTCCGGCTACCTGGCCATCCTGCCCATGATCACTGATGCCGGCATCGAGATTGGGCGAAACGCTGGAAGCCGGCGGCCACACCGGGGCCGTGCGTGCCGTCTACAACGGCGAAGCCGACTTCGCCACCACCTTCTTCAGCCCGCCGCTCAAGCCCGAAGGCGAAGAAGCCTGGAAGCCCGGCGACGAGCCGGAGATTCCCGCCGAACTGATCGAAGCGTGCGCCCCCAACGACGACGGCAGCAAGCTCATGTGCGGCGACTGGCGTGTGCTCGATGCGCGAGCCAGCATGCGCGAGGAAGCGCCGGACATTATCCAGAAGGTGCGCATCCTCGACCATCTCGCCCGCCGATCCCCAACGACACGCTCTCCTTCTCGCCCGACTTCCCGGAAGAGCTGCGCGGCCAGATCGCTGAGGCGCTCGTCGCCTTCGCCGAGACCGAGGCCTGGGATGCGTCCATCGGCAACCAGGACTTCTACGGCTGGACCGGCATCAACCCGGCCAGCGACGAAGAATACGACTCCGTGCGCGCCATGATCGAGGCCGCGGGGTTGACGTTGGAGAATTTGGGAGAATAACGCGGTTGGGGCTGTAGGGATGTGGGACAGTAGGGATGTGGGGAGTGGGCAGCAGTCTCGCCTTCCAACGCCACATCCCCACTTCCCTACAGCCCCACTTCCCCATCCTCGTCGCCCACCACACCATGGACCCAATCCTTCGCATCGAACACCTCTCCAAAATCTACGACAACGGCGTGCAGGCGCTGGACGATGTGAGCTTCGACGTGCCACGCGGCCAGTTTGTGGCCGTCATCGGGCTGAGCGGCTCGGGCAAGTCAACGTTGCTGCGCTGCATCAATCGCCTGATCGATCCCACCGGCGGCACGATCATCTTTGACGGCGACACCGTGACCGGGGCCAACGATGCCGAGATGCGCCATGTCCGTCGCCGCATCGGCATGGTCTTTCAACACTTCAACCTGGTCCATCGCTCGCTGGTCATCACCAATGTGCTGGCCGGACGATTGGGCTATGTCAGTCCGGTCTGGAGTCTGCTCAATCGCTTCCCCAAACAGGACAAAGCCGATGCGCTGGCCCAGTTGAAGCGCGTTGGGCTGGAGGCGAAAGCCTACGACCGCGCCGACTCGCTGAGCGGCGGCCAGCAGCAGCGCGTCGGCATCGCCCGCGCCCTGATGCAGAACCCCATGCTGATCCTGGCCGACGAGCCGGTGGCCAGCCTGGACCCGGTGCTCGCCCACAGCATCATGCGCCACCTGGAGGACATCAACAAAGAAGACGGCGTGACAGTTCTGTGCAGCCTGCACTTTCTCGATCTGGTCCATGCCTACGCCGACCGGGTCATCGCCCTCAACGACGGCAAGCTGATGTTCGACGGTCCCCCTGAGAAGATCGACGACCAGAAATTCAAAGACATCTACGGGCAGGAGGCTGAACGTGTGGGGTAATAAATCCGTTGTTTGCCCCCCTAGCCCTCCAAGTTTGGGGGGAACGCCTGGTCATCCACGCGTGCTGAGCCTGCGCAGCCTCCCCCAGGATTGGGGGTCGGGGGTCCGAAAGCCTGCTCTGCAATCCACAGTCGGATGGTGCAGCCAATGAATCGCTCCGTCAAACTGGGACTCTTCATCATCGTCGGCATCATCGTCTACGCCTACGGCTTCTCCGTGACCCAGGTCAACCTGGAAGAACTGGGAATGCCGGCTCGCCAGGAGGCGCTGACGCGCATTCTGCGCGCCCTGGCCCATCCCGATTTCTTTGACTTCGACCAGGTCGAGGTTGAAGTCCAAGACGCCGATCTATGTGCCCTGTCCGGCAGATGGCACGCCGGAAGCGCCGCAGGTCGACACAGACGGACCCTATTTGACCGTCGAACCGACCTGCGCCGACGCCGAAGGCGGAAGTGCGTGGTCGAAGGCCACAACCTGCTGCCCAACGCAGATGGACCGCTCAACTTCATCCCGCCCAGCGGCGTCTCGCTCCAATTGGATCGAATCGAAACCGACGGCAACGGTTTCTTCAGCATCATGGTCGAGTTGCGCAATCGCAACCAGCGATGAAGTACAACACCTTCGCGCCATCACACGCAAGAGCGAGGGTCTGCCGCAGCTGAGCCAGAACGGCAAAGACACCATCGATATGATCATCGAGACGGTCTTTATGGCCTTCCTGGCCACGACCATCGGCACGATCCTGGCGATTCCGGTCAGCTTCTTTGCCGCCCGCAACCTCATGAGTACGGTGACCAGTCCGGTGCCCAGCGTTGCGCTTGAGCATCATCCTTGTACCGATTGGCCTCTGGCTGGGCGCGCAGATCGCGGGGGCCATGGCCCGATCACCGGCCATGTGGAACGAAAACATTGCGGGCACGGCCGGCGTGCTGCTGCTCGCTTTTGTGGTTGGGCTGCTCGCGCTGCGCCTGGCATTGCCGCCTGAAGAAGAGATTGACGATAAACCGACCAGCCGTATGGAGTCGGCGCTGCGTATGCTGGCAGGGCTTGTGGCCGCGCTGAGCCTGTTGCTCGGTCTCTTCATGGCCAGCAAGCTCACCATCTTGTTCGGCATCTGGCTTGCGCCCATGCTGGGCATCTTCGATTTTGTCGGCTACTTCATCGCCGATCTGGGCGGCATTCTCTACCTGATACTGCCCTTCATCGCGGCGTTGATTGCCGGCGGCGTGATGGGCGCGATTGCCGGTCGACTGGGCCAGACGCTGGTCGAACACTCATCGCCGTCCACCGGCAAGGTGATGAATCTGGTGCTGGGCGCGCTGGCCGGGGCCGTGCTCTTCGTGCTCATCGGGCTGGGCATTGCCTGGCTCTACAAGCTGACGGCGGTGCGCTATGTGGTCGTGTTGCCGGCCATCATCGGCGGCCTGATCGGGGCCTACATGGCGGCGCGGCGCAGATACAACGCATCGTTGAACATCGGTCTGGCCATCTACACGGTCACGCGCACCATCCTCAACGCGCTGCGTTCGGTGGAGGCGCTGATCATGGTCATCGTCTTTGCGGTCTGGGTGGGCATCGGCCCGTTCGCCGGCGTGCTGGCGCTGGGGCTGCACACCGTGGCGGCGCTGGCCAAGCTCTACTCCGAGCAGGTCGAGGGCATCGCCGACGGTCCGCTGGAGGCCGTGGTGGCGACCGGGGCCAACCGCTTGCAGATGATCATCTTCGCGGTCGTGCCCCAGATCGTGCCGCCCTACATCTCGTTCACCATGTACCGCTGGGACATCAACGTGCGCATGTCGACCATCATCGGCTTCGCCGGCGGCGGCGGCATCGGCTTCCTGCTGCAGCAGAACATCAACCTGCTCAACTACCGGGCCGCCAGCGCCCAGATCATCGCCATCGCCGTGGTCGTCTCGCTGATGGATTATCTGAGTTCGGTTCTGCGGCAGCGGACGCTGTAGCGATGCCAACGAATCCATTTTTCGTCACAGCTAGCCACAGATAGAGTTGGATAACCACGGATTTAGGCCTGACAGCGCAAGAGTGGCTCAAACTGTTATCTGTGAATATCATTCGTGGTTCCTTTGCAGTAGAGCCATCTGTGACAAATCGGTAAGGATCAGATCGTGCCTAAAACAACCTCATATCGTGATCTTCAACCCTGACCAATGGCGGGCCGACGTGCTCGGCCACATGGGCAATGCCGCGGCCAGCACGCCGGTGCTCGACGAATGGGTGCAGACCGACGCGGTCTCCTTCCGCAACGCCTTCTGCCAGAACCCGGTCTGCACGCCCAGCCGCTGCTCGTTCATGAGCGGCTGGTATCCCCACGTGCGCGGCCATCGCACCATGTTCCACATGATGCATCCCGACGAGCCGGTGCTGCTCAAGACGCTCAAGGAGAACGGCTACTTTGTCTGGTGGGGCGGCAAGAACGATCTGGTGCCGGCACAGAACGGTTTCGACGACTATTGCAGTCTGAAATACAGGCCGCCGGCCGACCCGGATCGCCCCATGCACCCCAATCTGCACACGACCACCGAGTGGCGCGGCGACCCAAACGGCGACAACTTCTACTCGTTCTACGCCGGTCGCATCGACAAGTATGAGGGCGAAGAGTACGCCTACGACGGCGACTGGGCCATGGTCGAAGGGGCAGTCGAGCAGATCAAAAACGCCGATCCGGATCAGCCGCTCTGCATCTACCTGCCGCTGGGCTATCCGCACCCGCCCTACGGTGTGGAGGATCCATGGTACAGCCGCATCGACCGGGACGCCCTTCCGCCGCGCATTCCCGCGCCGGAGGACTGGACCGGCAAGCCGAGCCTGCTGGAAGGCATCTGCCGAACGCCAGAATCTTCAGGGCTGGACGGAAGAACGCTGGAGCGAGCTACGCGCCACCTACTACGGCATGTGTGCGCGTGTCGACGCCCAGTTCGGACTGGTGCTGGATGCGCTGAAAGAGGCCGGCATCTACGACGATACAGCGGTCTTCTTCTTCTCGGACCACGGCGACTTCACCGGCGACTACGGTCTGGTGGAAAAGACGCAGAACACCTTCGAGGATTGCCTGACCAACGTGCCGTTCGCGATCAAGCCGCCGGCCGGCGTGCCGGTGCAGCCGGGCGTCGTCGACGCGCTGGTCGAGCTGATCGACTTTCCGGCCACGGTCGAGGCGCTGACCGGCATCGAGCCGAACCACACCCACTTTGGCCGCTCGCTGCTGCCGCTGATGGCCGGCGAGACCGACGAATTCCGCGACGCCGTCTTCTGCGAGGGCGGGCGCATCCACGGCGAGACCCACTGCATGGAACTGGAGAGCGCCCAGGATCCGTCCTTCCTCTACTGGCCGCGCCTGGACATGCAGCGGACTGAAGGCCCGGCCCACACCAAGGCCGTCATGTGCCGCACCCAGCGACTACAAGTACGTCAAACGACTCTACGAATCCGACGAACTCTACGACCTCAACGCCGATCCCGGCGAGACAACCAATCTCATCGACGAGCCGAGCATGGCCGACGTTCGCAGCGCACTCCAGGAACGACTGCTCCAGTTCTATCTGGAGACGGGTGATGTTGTACCGCATCAGGCGGATCGAAGACAGTAGTGCGTTTGAACCGGATTGATGCATTTCAGATGGGTGTGTTCAAAATGAGTTGAGAGGACAGCGCAGGCTGAGCTTGTCGAAGCAGGGTCAACACGCCTACGCCTTCGACAAGCTCAGGCTGCGGCTACCCAGGAGTACCCAACTCATTTTGAACACACCCATTTCAGATTCGGGGCGAAGCTATCGGGATCGGCGCTAGCATTCCGGGATTGAGCCAGGCGATGTCGCCGCATGAAAGGCTGTGCGCCGGCTCAATCCCGGAATGCTATGAACTGGCCTCAGCTTGAGATGCACTCGAACCGGCAGATCGGTTTGACCGATCTCCCAATACGCACCATAATATGGAGTGAATATATGATGAGTGGAGGGGTGAGAAAAGGACTATGCAATCACAGATGTCCGTCACCAGAGCAAGCGTACCGAAAGAACTCATAGACACCTTTTGTCGAGATAACCAGATTCACTGGCTTGCAATTTTCGGTTCGGCAGTGGGAGATGCGTTTCATAGCGACAGTGACATCGATCTACTCGTCGAATTTGAAGCAGATGCGCAGATTGGCTTTCTGGATTTGAGCCGCATGCAGCGAGAATTGACGGAAATTTGGGGGCGGCCTGTCGACCTGGTGCCGAGAAGCGGCTTGAAACCAATCATCCGACAACAGGTACTAGAGAGCGCGCAGACACTCTATGCGGCCTGACAATCTCTATCTGACTGACATTATCGACGCGTGCGACGCGATTGTACGCTTTCTTGCGGATTACGATGCGCAGTCTTACTTCCTTGTTGATGAGATTCGCCAAAGCGCAGTGCTACAGAAGTTCATCGTCATCGGCGAGGCCGCTTCACGAATATCGCAGAATACTCGTGACAGATCGGTCGACATCCCCTGGTCCGACATCAGTCGGATTCCGCAACATCGCTGTCCATGCCTACTTCAGCGTGGATTGGGCGATTGTTTGGGTTACGGCGACACGCGATATTCCTCAACTACGCAATCAGATTCAAAAGCTTCTCGACGATTTCTCCTCCGACGACAGTTCAGTGTCCGGCTACGTAGCCAGCAGTACCCCCAATCAATATTCCCAGTTCTCAAATCACTATGACCCAACTCGATCTTCTCGCCTTTGACGCCGACGACACGCTCTGGCACAACGAATCGTACTATCAGATGACCCAGGAGCGGCTTCAGGATCTGCTCGCGCCCGGTCTGCTCGGCGCAGACGACGAAGGAAGCGCTCTATGCAACCGAGATGCGCAATCTCAAGCTCTTTGGCTATGGAGCCAAGAGCTTTGCCCTCTCCATGATCGAGACGGCCATCGAGCTGACGGATGGGCGTATCCAGGGCGCTGAGATCCAGCAGATCATCGACGCAGTCAAGGCGATGCTGACCAATGACATTGGCCTGCTGCCCGGTGTCGAGGAGACGCTGGCCAAGCTGGCCCGGCGCTATCCGCTGATGTTGATCACCAAAGGCGATCTCTTCGACCAGGAGTCGAAGCTGGCCCGCTCGGGGCTGGCCGGCTACTTCGAGCATGTGGAGATTGTGAGCGAGAAGACGAGCGAGGTCTACGCCGGGCTGTTGGAGCAAGGTCAATGTCGCGCCGGAACAGTTTCTCATGATCGGAAACTCGGTGCGCTCCGACATTCTGCCGGTGGTTGAGATTGGCGGGCACGCTGTCTATATCCCATATCACGTGACGTGGGCCCATGAGGCCGCGCGAAGATCGGACACACGCTGGATATCACCAATTGGAGACGATCGCACAAGTGCCTGATTTTGTTGACAAGATAGATCGGTAGGGGATCTCCGTGAGAAGAGTGTTTGTTCGAATGGTTTTCTCCCTAATCGTCTACCTGGCCTATGCCCTGCTCGTAACGCTGCTTGTGCCTGACGACTTCCGCAACCTGCAGAGCGCTTTGCTTCTGATTGGCCTCGTTCAGGTATTTACCCGCTGGGGTCTGACCTTCACCCGCTGGCTCTATTATGTTCACCAACGGGATGTGGCTGCCTATCTGCTTGCCCATCTACTCTTGAGCACGCGCATGTTTCTCTTTGTGGCCCTCTTCGGCTACGGATTCCTCACCGACGGTTCCTGGCTCGCGCGCACGATAATCATACTCTCGATCCCGCTTGCTTTCATTCGCTTCTTCGGCGCAGCGCGTCATCTGGCGCGCTATGGAACCACATTGCAATACACCAATTTCTGGTGGCAACCACTATGGGACGAGGCCACATGGCAGGCCAACGAAATGGCTTCGGAAGAGGCGTATGCCAATTTGAGGGCCGCAGGCCCCGGCCGGGCGTCTCCGAATACGGCATCGGAGCAACTCGCCCTTTCCATGTTCCGCGATCTTGTGCTGGCGGGCGACAGCTCGGAGCCCGAAGCGGGCGCGCGTATTCCGCAACGTCGCCGACGGTTGTTTGGCCGGGCCGAAATCTCAGGGGAAGGCGAGGGTTTCCTGACGCAGATGCGTCTGAACGCCGATCGTACCCGCTTGGAAACGCCATTTGTCCCATTTCGCCACTACTGGCCCACATACGCCAATATGACGCGGGATCAGCAGGCCTGGTACTTTCACTGGCGCACGCAATTGCGTCAGGGGAAGCTGTTGCCGACCACCATCAGCTACATCATGGTACATGCCTATGAGTTGGTCAACCTGATCGGCGTCACATCCGCCCAGGAAGGCTTCGACCAGCTTGCCTATGTCTGGAAAAGCTATCGCGATGAGGCGCCGGATCTGGACAAATTTCTGGTCAACTGGTGCGCCGATATGCTGGTTGTCCATCAGTTGCCGATGCCGGTGATGGACTGGTACGCCCAGATGTTGCAGTACGACTACTTCCAGGGAGATGACGAAGACCTGCTCCTGGAAGCCTGGGTTCAGAGCGGCAGCGATTTTGACCTTCTCAACATGGAATTGATCTATCGGATGTGCGGCTACACGCCGAAACGGAACAAATTTTACCAGGTCCACCACGAAGAGATTGATTTCGAAGGGACTTTTAGGCTTGCGCTCTCAGCCGTAGACGAGCATCTTCGCCAACAGGGCAAGCAGGGTCTCTTTGCGTCACAACGGGTCGGCAAAGCGATTGACTATATACGCGTTCCGTTTTCAGGGGCCATTCATCAGTATGATATCGACGAGATACGCATCGCCCAAGTGAGACCGTGGACCGAGAGCGGTCAACTCGCACTGACGCTGGCTTCAATTATCCGGCAGGCCGAAAACGTCCTGCGTACGGAGGCGAGCTTCCGTTCCCAGTTGCGCGACGTCACAGTCCCGGCAGGATGGGACGAGGTGATCCGTGCAGCCATCGTCGCCCCGCCGCCCGAGCGCACGGTCGAGATCGATCTTGCCCATGCCGAGCGCATCCGGCTGCAGTCAGAGACCGTCCGCCAGCGCCTGATCGTGGAGGAAGAGCCATCGCCGACGGCAGCGCCATCGGAAGTCATGCCTGTCGCCGAGCCAGCAGAATCTAAAGATAACGTGCCGCCAAATATGCGCGCAACAGTGCAATCAGGCGCGCCGGCGAACCTTGCCGGCATAATCGGCGACGCGGACAGCGAGCCTGCACGTCTGTTGGCCCATCTACGGGAAAACGGTTGGCAATCCGAGCAATCGGCGCTCGAAGCGGCTTTCAAAGGAACTTTTGTCAGCGTGGTTCTTGACCAAATTAACGAGGCCGCCTACGATAGCCCGGGTGAATCACTTCTTTTCGAGGAGGATGGTCGATGGATCGTCGCCGATGAATATCGAGACGAAATCGCTGAGACGCTCGATCATTTGGCTCGCCGAAGCGAACACGATCCGGGCCAAATTGAGCCGGCGGCAAGATCTGGGTTCGATGAGTTGGCGGCGTCGATTGATGACGAATGGTTCGAGTTTGCAGCCCGGTTGAAGCCGGTACACTGGGGCGCCCTATTGATTCTTTCTGAGAGTCAAAACGTCCACAGCAAGTTGGACGCAGTGGCGCGCACTGTTCACTCGACTGCCAACCAACTGATCGACCAGATCAATGAACATGGGTTGGAGACCATTGGCGATACCATCATCGAAACTGCCGATGATCCCCCGACTGTGATCGACGAATATACGGATCCGGTGGCGGAAATGGTCGCATGGGCAGTCCGTCACCGCAAATTGGAGACAGTTTCGTGAGCCAGAGAATTCCCAAGCGAACGACAACCGCCATCATGCAATCCTTGGCCGCCGGCGTAGTGCCGCGCGTGGGGCTGGAGTACATAGCCGTGGGTCGAGCCGACGAGATAACCGCGCTGTTGGATGACCTCGACCATGCGGTGGCCGAAGGCGGAGCCAGCTTCCGTCTGATCCTCGGGCGGTATGGATCCGGCAAGAGCTTTCTCTGCCAATTGATTCGCAACTACGCCCTGCAACGCAACTTCGTGGTGGCCGATGCCGATCTCAGTCCGGATCGACGCCTGACCGGCTCCAAGGCGCAGGGGTTGGCTCTCTATCGTGAACTGCTCAACAATATGGCAACACGCACACGCCCGGAAGGCAATGCGTTTGCCGCGCTCCTGGAACGCTGGATCAGCGACATTCAGATCGATGTGATGCAGGACAAGCGGCCTGAATCCGGCTACGCCCGGATTTTCGGAGGCCGTGGAACAACGCATCCACGTCACCGTTGCCGGGATGGAGGGGTTGGTCCACGGCTTTGACTTCGCCACAGTGGTGAACAGCTATTGGCAGGGCCATCAGACCGGCGACGATCAGTTGAAGAGTGCGGCCCTGCGTTGGCTGCGCGGCGAGTATGCGCTGAAAACCGAAGCGAGGCAGGCGCTTGGCGTGCGCGTCATCGTCGACGACTCGACCTGGTACGACTACATCAAGCTCATGGCCCACTTCGTGCGCGATATCGGCTACAAGGGGCTGGTGATCTTCATCGATGAGGCCGTCAATCTCTACAAGATTCCCAATCGGGTCGCACGCAACAACAACTACGAGCGTCTGCTGACGATCTTCAACGACACGCTGCAAGGCAAGGCGCAACACCTGGGCATCGTGATCGGCGCCACGGCGCAGATGGTCGAAGACCCCAATCGGGGCCTTTACAGCTATGAGGCATTGCGCTCGCGTCTTGCCGAAAGCCGCTTTGCACGCGCAGACCTGCGCGACCTCTCCGGCCCCATGATCCGGCTGGATGTGCTTTCCGATACGGAGATCTTCGTGCTGCTGCAACGCCTACGCGAGCTACATGGCTTGCACTACGGCTACGCGCCGACCATCGGCGACGAAGAGATCCAGGGATTCATGGCAGAGGTGCTCAAACGAATTGGCGCCGACCAATTGATCACGCCGCGTGAGATCATCCGTGACTTTGTCGCCATCCTCAACATCCTGTATCAGAATTCGCAGCAAACTTTCAACGGCCTCCTCCACGACGCCGGCTTCGAGTTCAGCCAGGTCACGTCCGATCCCGAAGCGCTGACTGATCAATCTGAGCGCGAAAGGGGACGATGATGAGTCTGATTCGCAGGCAGACTCGCCCTACGCAAATTTTCATATTTAATGGCCCCGCACCCGTTCTATCGACTGGCTCCTTTCATCCAGGAGTATATCTATCGCAATGACTGGGAAGAGTTGCGCCCGGTTCAGGTGCGCGCCATCGAAGGCATCCTGGACAGCGAACCATCATCTGCTGATTACCAGCGGCACAGCGAGCGGCAAGACAGAGGCTGCGCTGCTGCCAATCCTCACACAACTGAAAGCGGACCCATCAAGCTCCATCGGCGTGCTCTACATAGGCCCGCTCAAAGCCCTGATCAACGATCAATTTGAACGGCTGCAAGCCTTGCTCGAAGAGACGGAGACCCCGGTGCAGAGCTGGCATGGCGATGTTGCCCGTAGCAAGAAGATTCGCTTTCTGGCCCAAGCTGAAGGCATTCTCCAGATCACGCCGGAATCGTTGGAAGCCATGTTGATCAATCGCCACGCCGACCTGCCGCGGTTGTTCGGCGATCTGCGCTTCGTTGTCATCGATGAGGTCCATGCCTTCATCAGTTCCGATCGCGGGCGACAGGTTATCTGCCAGTTGCAGCGATTGGCGCGCTTCCAGCGCCATCCGGCGCGTCGAATCGGCCTATCGGCGACGCTGGGCGAGCCGGAACAGGCGGCTTCCTGGCTGGTCGGCGGCACGGACATCCCCGTCACATTGATCGACGATAGTCAGTCCCGGCGCAACGTGCAGTTGGGATTGGAGCATTTTCTGATCCAGGCGGAAGATGATGAAGCGACCAAGCCCCCTGTTGACAGCCTGCCAAAATTGCCGGCGGCGGACACAGACTCTGTTGATAACGAACACCGAATGTTGATGGCGGAGCAACTGGCAGAGGAAGGCTCGATCTACACGCACATTTACGGCATGTGCCAGGGCGCCCGAAAGACGCTTATCTTCGCCAACCAGCGCGCGGAAGTCGAGGAGACGGCTGCGAACCTGCGCTCGCTCGCAGACGAACGGGGCACGCCCGATATCTACCATGTGCACCACGGCTCGATTGCAGCCTCACTGCGAGAGGATGCCGAAGCCGCCATGCGCGATCCTGACCGACCGGCCTGTACCGCGGCCACGGTCACGCTTGAACTCGGCATCGACATCGGCCAACTGGATCAGGTCTTGCAGATCAACACGACGCACTCGGTCTCCAGTTTCGTGCAGCGGCTTGGCCGCTCGGGACGGCGCGGCAATCCTGCCAAGCTCTTCTTCTACTGCAAGGAGGACGAGCCCCCTTCCAACGCGACCTTGGGGCAATTGATGCCGTGGGATCTGCTGCAAACGATTGCCATCATCCAACTCTATGTGGAGGAGCGATGGATCGAACCGCCCCAAATGGCGCAGCTTCCATTCAGTCTGCTCTATCACCAGACCATGAGTACGCTGATGGCGGCGACCGAGTTCACGCCTGCACAACTGGCGCAACGTGTGCTGACCCTCTCTCCCTTCGCCGACATCACCCAGCAACAGTACCGGGATCTGTTGCGCCATCTCATCGAAATCAAACAGATCGAACAGATGGAGACCGGTTCGCTGATCATCGGGCTGGATGGCGAGAAGGTTGTCAACAACTACCGCTTCTACGCAACCTTTGAGGACGAACGCAGCATTCGCGTCGTGGCCGCCAATCGAGAGATCGGCGCCATCAATGCCATCCCCGAAGTGGACTCTTCCATCCGACTGGCGGGCCATACGTGGCGAGTCGTACGCGTGGAAGCGGAGCAGAAGATCGTCTACGTTCAACGAGCAAAAGGCAGGGCGACGGCCATGTGGTCAGGCGGCGGCGCCGAGATCCACACCCGCGTGCTCGAACGAATGCGCCAAGTGTTGCAGGAGGACATTGTCTACACCTATCTGCATCCCAGGGCGGAGCAGCGCCTTGCCCAGGCCCGAGCGCTGGCAAAACACACAGGCATGGCTGAGTCATCTATCCTGCGCCAATCCCAAAACGCGCTACATGCTGTTGCCTTGGTGCGGCACACAAACGTTTCGCACGCTGGTCTTGATCTTGAGACAGAACGGCATCAAGATCGAACGAATGAACAGCCCATTCTATTTGGAAATTTCACAGGCGAACGATACGCATGAGGACTTTCAGGCGACAGTCCAAAGACTGAGCACGTCAGCCCCTGATCCCCAGGCGATGGCCGCAGCGGTTCCTGAGTTCGAACTGCAACGGAACAAATATGATCGTTTCGTTCCCACGAACCTGCTGCGCCAGGCGTTTTTACAGGATGCGCTTGATATCGAGGGGGCGACAGCTTCCTTGAGGCGTCTCAGCCAGAAAGGCTAATCAGCACGTCTTGCATTTCCTGGATAGTCTGGTACGGTACAGACAGTCTATCACGCCAGTGCAACTTCAGATCCAAACAGCGCCACTTACGCAAGGAGAAACCCATGAGAGCGAACAAGCTACGCGAACTGCTGAACGCCGACCAACCGAGCCTCGGCACCCATGTCCACAGCACCTGGCCTTCGGTGATTGAGGCATTGGGACACACGGGCATCTACGATTATGTCGAGTTCGTGGCCGAGTATGGACCCTTCGACCTGCATGACTTCGACAACATTTGCCGAGCCGTCGAACTCTTTGACATGGGCGCCATGGTCAAGGTCGATCAGGAGCCGCGCGGCTTTATCGCACAGCGGGCCATCGGCTCGGGCTTCCAGAGCGTGCTCTTTGCCGACTGTCGCACGGCCGACGAGGTACGCGAGTGCGTGCGCATAACACGGCCGGACACGCCCGAAGATGGCGGCACCTATGGCGTCGGCACCCGTCGTTTCAGCTACATGGGCTACGGCGGCAGCCAAGAGTACGTTCAGGCACTGCGCGATGTCGTGGTCGTCATCATGATCGAGAAGAAGACGGCGGTTGAGCAGTTGGAGGAGATCCTGGAGATCGACGGCGTCGACATGATCCAATGGGGGCCGGCCGACTACTCGATGAGCGTGGGCAAAGCCGGCGAGCGCAGTCACCCGGAGATCAAGGCGGCGGAGAAGTACGTCTTCGAGACCGCCATCAAGATGGGCGTACCGCCACGCGCCGAGATCGAAAGCCCCGACCAGGCCCGCGCCTATCTGGACATGGGCGTGAAGCATTTCTCGATTGGTACGGACATCTCGATTCTTCATCGATGGTGGAAAGAGCAGGGCGACGAGCTTCGACAAATTATCGGCGAATGATCTACTGTTCGAAATTCGCACATAAGTGACGCTGCCATAGAACCACGAATTTCACGGATTACACAGATTGCTCCAGTGTAAAATCCGTGTAATCGGTGAAATCCGTGGCAAAAGCGCCCTTTTTCAGTGGACTAAACAAGTCACCATTCAATCTAGCCAAATAGGGAGAAACCTATGCCTGTCGGAACCAAGAACACCATC
The DNA here is from genome assembly GCA_963698255.1 of uncultured Chloroflexia bacterium. Classification (GTDB taxonomy): domain Bacteria; phylum Chloroflexota; class Anaerolineae; order Caldilineales; family Caldilineaceae; genus JAWKOK01. The sequence goes on from CAVOQD010000013.1 coordinate 95,478, forward strand.
ATCCCCGGCTGTGGAAGCCATCATCTCGCCCTGCAAGTGCGCGACATGGACGAATCGCTCAAGCTCTATCAGGACGTGCTCGGTATGCAGATCGTGGCCAAGTTCGGCAGCCCTGAACGCAGGATCTTTCTGCTGGACATGGGCGACGGCAGCCACATGGAACTCTTCGACCCGACGCCGGACTCGCCCAAGCCAGGAGCCCCGGCGGCCAACGATCCGCTCATACACTTTGCGTTGGCGACCACCGACACCAAAGCCGCTGTCGAGCATGTGCGCAGCGCCGGATACAACGTGACGGTCGAGCCGAAAACGCTGGATCTCGACTCGATGCGCGTCACCATCGCCTTCTTCAACGGGCCAAACGGCGAGTCGATCGAGTTTTTCCAGGTGCACGACGCGTAGACTTGCAGCAACATGACGCCGGATGGACACAGATGTGAACGAGCATCTGCATCCATCCGGCGTCATCCATGAGGCGTATGCCTGGCGCGCCACAGCCGGTGGCCGGAAGTTCTAGTTGAATCGAACAAAGGAGAGACAATTGATGGGTACAGCACAGAACCACGAAATTCGACTCAGACGGCGACCTCAAGGACTGGTGTCGGCCGACGACTTCGAGTTGGCGACAACTGCCATTCCCCAGCCCGGCGAGGGCCAGGCGCTGGTGCGCAACGTCTATTTCTCGGTCGATCCCTACATGCGCGGCCGCATGAATGCGGGAAAATCGTATGTCGACAACTTCGAGTTGGGTGGGCCGATCACCGGCGGCAGCGTTGGGCAGGTGGTCGAATCGCATGTGCCAGGCCTAGCCGAGGGCGATTTTGTGTCCGGATTCGGCGGTTGGTGCGAATACTTCGTGGCCGATGGGTCGACGCTGAGCGTAGTCGATCCGGACTTGGCGCCGCTTTCCAGTTACCTGGGCGTCATGGGCATGCCAGGTGCAACCGCCTATTTTGGACTGTTGGATATCGGGCAACCGCAAGAAGGCGAAACAATTTTCGTCTCGGCTGCAAGCGGAGCCGTCGGCTCTATCGTCTGCCAGATCGGCAAGATCAAAGGCTGTCGGGTTGTGGGCAGCGCGGGATCGGCACAGAAGGTCAAGTGGCTACAGGACGTCGCAGGGATCGATGCCGGGCTCAACTACAAGGAGTACGCCACCACGGCTGAGCTAAGGGCGGCAATCGCCGAACGCTGCCCCGACGGCATCGACGTCTACTTTGAGAATGTGGGCGGTAAACATTTGGAAGCAACGCTCTCGCTCATGAATCTGCGCGGACGCATCCCCCTTTGCGGCATGATATCCGGCTACAATGCCGACACGCCGACACCCGGCCCCAGCAATCTGGGGATTGCTATCGGCAATCGACTGCGCCTGGAAGGTTTCATCGTCAGCGATTTCTACGCGCAATGGCCGGCGTTCCAAGCGGAGATGAGCCGCTGGATTGCCGAAGGCAAGATTCAGTATGAGGAGACTATCGTCCAGGGCGTAGAGAACGCGTCCGAGGCATTTTCACGCCTCTTCACCGGCGACAAGATGGGGAAGATGTTGGTGCAAGTTTGACAGTTTTCTGGCCAGCAAGGGCACGAACACGGGTCGCATAGACTGTTTATCGATGTGGATGGATCGACACTTTTTCGCCGATCACGCCTCCAACATGATCGGCAGCATCACGTGCGACGCCTGCTCCGTGTCATGGTAGACGCTGTTGACCGCAATGCAGCCTGCCGATTCGACACCAGATGGGCCGCCGGTGTTGAGGTTGCGTTCGTAGCGGGGAAAATCGCTGCTGGTGACGTGGATGCGAATGCGATGACCCGGCAGGAAGGTCAACGCCGTGGCCGTCATGTCGATTTCGTAGCGATAGACCTGGTCCGGTTCCAGCAGCGATTCTTCGACAAGCGAATCGCGATAGCGGGCACGAACAATGCCGTCGCAGATCCGGGTCGAGCGGCCGCTGGGATCGACGTCACAGAGACGCACGATCCAGTCGGTGTCGCGTGCGGATGAGGACGCGTAGATGACAGCCTTGACCGGTCCGATCACGGTCAGTGGGTCGGCCAAGCACCTCTGACGTGTAGGTGAGCAGTTGCCCTTCCCGTTCCCGTTGGTCACGCTCAATCGTCGGCGAAGAGCCATGATGACCGATCACCGGGTTCGCCGGATCGTAGATGAAGGTGTCCGGTTGTTCGTCGGTGTTGGGCGCTTCAAAGGTCAGATGTCCGTTGTTGAGCGATGTCTCCGTCTGGCCAGTACCATGCCGCAGGTAGATCGGCGTATAGGCGACGTCGCTCGGCGGCCACTGGTCCATCTCCAGCCAGCGATTCTCACCCATCAAGAAAAGTTGTACGTTTGCCTCGTCGGCCAACCCATGATCGACTCCCTTGAGCCAACGATCGAACCATCGCAGCGCAATCCCTTTGAAGTCAGAGAGCGCCGCCGGGCCAAAGTCGAGCAGTTCGGGCAGCAGCGGTTCGTTGCAACCGCCATGGGTCCACGGCCCGACGAGCAGCCGTTGTGAATGCGCGACAGTGCTCAGAGCGCCCTTGCTCGACCAGACCGGTAAAGTGCGCCAGCGTGCCGTTGAGGTAGAGATCGTACCAGCCGCCAACGTGCAGCATGGGCACGTCGATCTCGTCGAGTCTGGTTTTGGCGTCGGTCTGGGACCACCAATCCAGATCGGTCGGATGGGTCAGATGCTCAAAATGCCAGGCTGAAACGCCCTCAAGCTGCGCGCATTCGGTGACCGGCAGCTGCCAGACCCACGAGTCGGGATCCGCATCTGCGGCCTCCAGTCGGGCGCGTACCCGCTCCCGATCCTGAGGTGCAACCTGATTCTCCAAACAGTTCATCGCCATCCACATCGCCCATCCCCGATGATCCTCCAGCCGGTAGATGCCGCCGGGAAAGACGGTCTCCTTGATATTGCTGCCATAGAAGGGCATGCAGGCCTTCAGGCTCGGCGGCCGTGTGACCGCGGTTGTGTACTGGTTGAAGGCTCCATATGAATTGCCGATCAGGCCGACGTTGCCGTTCGACCAGGGCTGACTGGCCGCCCACTCTATGGTGTCGTAGCCGTCCCGATTCTCGCCCCACGCCTCGTCGACCATGGGAAAGAAGTCGCCGTCCGACCGACCACAGCCGCGCACGTCATTGTAGATGAAGACATAGCCGCGCCGGCTGAAGTAGGTGCCCATCTCGGCGAACTCATCGATGTCGGTAGGATCCATGACAAAGCGATAGAGGATGACGGGCCATTGGCCTGCCGCATCGGGGCGATAGACGTCGCCCCGCAGCACAGTGCCGTCTCGCATGGGGATGGGCACGTTGTGATCGATCTGAATGTGGTGGTGGTGTCATAGGATGTTTCCTCAGGTTCGGGGAATCACGGGCGAACAGCAGTGGATGAGTGCCTCAAGCCACGTGACCATTGCGATCTGAGGCGCAAGCCGGAGCAAGATGTGGCCGGCGCAGTGCGTCGCACTCGGACTTGCAATATCGATAAGCTGTCTGGCCGGGCAATCATATGACTTCTGATTTGGCCTGTCAACAGTGAGATTCTGAATCCTGGGCAGGAGGACGTAGATGAAGGGGAACACCTGCGTCCACCTGCCGGAGACTCCATTCGCCTGACGATCGGCCAGTTCGTCGCTACTCAATCGGGACGACCAGGAATTCGTAGGGCGTCTCGTCCCACACGATCCAGGGGCCGCCCCAGGTGGGATCGGTGGAGAAGACCTCCGCGTCGAAACCGTCGGGCGCAACCAGCATGACATGGGGTGCAGGCAGGACCCAGTCCTGACCGGCAGGCGGCTGCATGAGAGAAGGGATCGGCGTTGTCTGCGAAGGCGCCGCCGGCCAGCATGTAGGAGACGCCGAGAATGTCCACCTGCGGCTCAGCGCCGCCCATGAAAGCGGCCATCCAGCCCATGTAGGTCGGATCGAAGCACATGGGATCGTTGTCCGGCGTGGCCGGCCAGTCGGGTACGCAGACCCACTCGTTCGTGCCTTCGCGCAGCAGCGTCATGTCGCCGCCGGCCTCGGCCGGCCAGTCCATGAAGGTTGCGCCATCGCCGATCATCTGCGGACGCCGCGCCCATGATGTTCTCGATCTTCACCTCATCGCTGTCGGTGGTGGCGATGGGGCCGATCGCTTCAGCAGCCGGCACGACCGGCACCATCAGATGCTCGTAGGGCGTGCCTTCCCACATGATGTAGGGCCCGCCCGACAAGTGGTCTGTGCTGAAGTCAGCCGGATCGAAGCCGCCGGGCATCAGCAGCATGATGTGCGGGCCCGAGTTGACCCAATCCTCACCCTCTTCCGGGCCAGTGGCGTAGGGATCGAAGTTGCTGGGATCGCTGCCGCCGGCCAGCATGTAGGAGATGCCTGGCGCAGTGATCTCCGGTTCGGCTCCTGCCATGTAGGCATTCATCCAGATCTGCCAGGTCGGGTCAACACACATGGGATCGTTGCCCGGCGTGCCGATGTTGTCCGGCAGACAGAGCCAGTCGTTGCTGCCTTCACGCAGCAGCGCCGGTTCGCCGCCCGGCTCAGACGGCCAGTCGATGATGGTTGCGCTCTCGGCAATCACCGGCAGCGCGGCAGACATGGCGCTCTGGATCTTGGCGTCAGCATCAGATCGACGCGGTCGTCGGCGGCGCATCCGGCTTCGCTCGGCATCCGTGCAGGATCGGCAGTCGGCTGAATCGGCTGGCAGGCCGTCAACAGGATTGATGTCGCGAAAGAACAGTGCGACAATTCGTGATATCGGCGTAACATGGTTCCTCCTTTGGTTCGAACAGAAACTGTGGTGACAGATGGGTCAGTCCAAATACCATTGATTGTCTCCCACGAGATTCTATGGATAATAGGAAGACTGATCTCAGCCTACATCGGCTGGCTGCCGGCTGGTGCACAGAAACTTGCCACCCACTGCAAAAGATCGTTGCACATGACCTATTACCCCGAATTTTCTAACCTGCTCAATCAGCGAGCTCCAGCGACAGGATCGCTCAGCCTCTTGGTTGGCACAGCGTCTAGACGTCAGCCCAAGCACGGTCGCACGCTGGCTCAACCACGGCACACGACCGGGCACGCCGGAGATCGTCGTGCAGATCGCTGACGTGCTGGGCCTCTGCATCCGATCGGCAGGCGCTGCTGGCGTCGGCAGGCTATGGCTATGCCCAGCCTACCCCCAACAAGTCCGGCCAAAGCGACAGCCAACAGGCCGGAACCATCCGCGACCGAGACCGCGTGGCACTGCGTGCGCCCAGGTTGCCGCTTCCGTCGACGCCACTGGTCGGACGAGCCGCAGAGCGCACCCAGCTCACCGCATGGATCGCCGACCCGACAGTGCGTCTGGTGACGATTCTCGGGCCGGGCGGCATGGGCAAGACACGGTCTGGCGCTGGCCGTTGCCGCTGAGCAGCAGGCGACCGGCAGTTTCGAGCATGGTGTCGCCTTTGCCGATCTGGCTCCGCTGAGCGATGTCGACCAGATACCGGCGGCCATTGCCCAGGCAGTGGGGCTGCCATTGGAAAGCGGCAGTGATCCAACGCCGCTCTTCTGAACAACAGGTGATCGACTTCCTGCACAGTCGACATCTGCTGCTGGTGCTGGACAATGCCGAGCATCTGCTGGACGGCAGCCGATCTCGTTGCCGAGATCGTGACAGCCGCGCCCCATGTCCAGATTTTGGTCACGTCAAGAGCGCCATTGCGCCTTATGGGTGAACAGCTCTACCCCCTGCGCGGACTCGATCTACGCCGTAGATGGACGACGATGCCAGAGCAGACCGAGGCCGTCGGCCCCGGCGCTCTTCTTGCAATCGGCACAGCGCGTCCGACCCGACTATCGGCCGATCGCCGCAGAGCAGAAGCATGATTGTCGAAATCTGCCGGCTGGTCGAAGGCATGCCGCTGGCGATTGAGTTGGCGGCCTCCTGGGTGACCCTCATGTCGGCGGCCGACATCCTGGCCGCCATCCGCGAGAGTCTGCGCTTCCTGGAAACCGACCTGCGCGGCGTGCCCGAACGCCACCGCAGCATGGAGGCGGTCTTCGACGCCACCTGGCAGCGGATTGAGCGAGCCGAGCAGCGGATCTTCGCACAGCTTTCGGTCTTTCGCGGCGGCTTCACCCAGGAGGCGGTCCGGCACATCACCGGTGCAGAACTGGGCCAACTGCGCACATTGGCCGCCAGTTCGTTGATCGTCTACGATCACGAACGCAACCGCTACACCGTCCACGAATTGTTGCGCCAGTACGGCGCGCTGCGTCTGGCCGAGCGGCCCGACCTGGCGCAGAACGCCAATCAAGCACACAGTCATCTTCTATTTCGACCTGCTGCGACGGCGACAGAATGCACTCAAGAGCCGCGGCCTGCAGACGGATCTGCTGGTCCTCGACGCCGAGAGCGACAACCTGAGCCGGGCATGGGGCTGGGCGACAGAGCAGGGCCAGGTGGACGGCATCATCGAGACGCTGGACGGGCTGGGACTCTACCTCCAGTTTCGTGGCCGATCCGACGAAGGCGAGGCGGCCTTTCGATCGGCGGCGGCGGCGCTTGAAGAAGGCTGGAGAGAACCGCCACCTGGCCCGCGCGCTGGCCTGGCAAGCTCTCTTTCGCGCGCAACCTGGGCCAAGCCGAACAGCGCATCGCGACTGCTTGGAACCGGAGCATCCGACTGCTCTGGCAGACGCCGGCGGCGGCAGACGTAGACACTCCGCTCTGAGCGAGCCTTCGTGCTCACTGCAAATGGGCGCGGAGGCATCTGCCCGCGACGTGGACTGCGGCAGAGAGCCTTCTATGCGGAGAGCTTGGCGCTCTTCGAGGAATTGGAAGACCAATGGTTCGCGGCCGAGGTGCTGCTCGGTCTCGGCCACATCTGCCTGACCCAGGGCGACTTCGACGGACAGAGAGCGCACGTGCAGCAGGCCCTGGACACCTATCGAACGCTGGGCAATGTGCGCGGAACAGCCGCCGCCCTCTCCATGCTGGCCGATATCGACAGCTACCGCGGCCGGCTGATGAGCGGCCTGGAGCTGGGCTTCGAGAGTCTGGCGGCATTCCGCTCGCTCGACGACCCGGCCGGGATCGCCACCTGCCTTTCGCGCATCGGCATGACCTACATGAATCTTGGCGATGTGACCAACGCACGCCAGGTCGTGACCGAGAGCCTGGCGCTTTTCGCCGAGATGGGTTCACGGCGCGACGAAGTGATCGGCTACGCCTTTCTGTGCGCCATCGAGCTGATGGCCGGGGACTATTGGCAGGCCCAGGCCAACGCCGAACGCTCGGTCGCCATCGCCACTGAACTGGACGATCAGTTTGTGTTGGGCGTCGCCGTCGGTTTTCTGGGGTGGTCGCAACACTACACCGGCAATCTCGACGGCGCGCTGAAGACGCTGCGCGAGGCGGTCACCATCACCAAGCAGACCGGTGCGACCATGGACAGCGTTCGCTGGTATGCCCAGCTTGGCCTCGCCCAATGGAAGAACGGCCAGGGCCGGCAGGCCCGTGCCCACTGCTCATGAAGCCTGCGTCTCGGCCGTCCAGGTCGTCGATCCGTGGAGTCTGCTGACCGCCATCAGCTCGCGTCGCCATTCTGGCCGACGGCGACGATCCGGAGCGGGCAGTCGAGCTATACAGCATGTTGATGCAGGATCCCCTCTGCGCCAACAGTCGCTGGTTCGCGGACGGGATTGGTCCGCATGTGACGACAGCGATGGCAGCGTTGCCGGATGATCGGGTCAGAGGAGGCGCTTTGCCGCGGTGAAGGCCTGGATCAGCCGGAGGAAGCGGTCCGACTTGTGGATGAGCTATCTCATCTCGGCTGGGACATGAGTTAAACTGAAGGCACGACGAGATCAATAGTTTTTCGGCCGCTACGTTAGACCCGGCTTCGACACTTTGTCAGGCTCAGCGCACCGCAGGCTCAGCCTGCGCCACTGGGTAGCCGCCGCCTGATCCTGTCGAAGGCAGAGGCGGTCTCCTGAGCAAAAGTCATGATCTCGTAAAAACTTCAGTTTAGTCACGGACAATTCGATGCGCATACTGATCACGATCCCACACCTCTTCAACGCCGCCGGCGACGGTCGCTACGGTTCGACCCAAGCCCAATCCACAGCCGCGCCTTGCCGCCCTGACTCACTGCCTGCGCAGTTTGCGCACCATCTTTGCCGGGCAACGACCAGGTCTGGAATCGAGATGGCGACCGGCTCCAGCCCGGCCCGGCCAACCAGGCTAGCCGCGTCGAGATGGACATCGTGATCTGCACGTGCGGCGACCAACATCTGCTGGATCAGGTGCAGATGCCGCCCGAAACCTACGAACATCTGCGTTTCGACTGCGACCCAATGTACCTGGGCTTCGAATGCCATGACGTGCTTCAGGAACGACTGGGAAGTTACGATCTTTACGGCTACATGGAGGACGATCTGATCCTCCACGACGCGGATTTCTTCACCAAGATCGCCTGGTTTCACCAACCCGCCTCGGAAGACTCGGTCCTGCAGCCCAATCGATACGAGCGCTACATCAGCCCGACGCAACTCAAGAAAGTCTACATCGACTTTCGAGTTTGCCCCGGAGGCGGAGAGAGCGGCCAAGGCGAACGAGTCGATCGTGATTGAGTCACTGGGACAGACCTGTCGAATTGTGGCCTACGACCAATCCACATTCAGGCTGCTTCTTCCTCAGCCGGCGACAGATGGAACACTGGGCCGCGCAGGAACACTTCGGGCAACGCGATGCCGGCTTCGTCGGACCGCTGGAGAGCGCGGCCAGCCTGGGCCTGGCGGGTACATTCCGCGTGTTCAAGCCTGCGCCCCGCAATGCATCATTTTTGGAGATCGAGCACTACGGTCAGATGTGGAGTCGGCGGTTGCCGATCGTGCGTTTCGGGCTACAACCGAAGACGAAAAGATCTGCCACAGATCGGGAATAGCCTAAAGCCGCTTGCCAACCTGTCATTGGATGGGTACAATCTATTTGCTCGCCGCGAATTTGAGCGGCCATTGCGCCCTTTCAAACCATACGATCGTGCCGCCAGAACATCGACTCAACGTCAAATTTCATGGCAGATCTGCTAAATTTCGATCTCCGAATCGAATCCAGTGACGACGGATACTCCGCGCGCGTTCACGATTCGCCCGCCGGCCAGACATCTGAGCCCGTGCGATTCGAGTTGCCGCTCGCCATCGAGGAGTTGGGATTATTTTCATCTCCAGCGCTCTACTCACAGCATGGACAGGATCCAGTAGTCTTTGGCTCGAAGCTATTTCGGGCCGTCTTTCAAAAAGGAGTGGCCGACCTTTTCGCACGCAGCCAGGCAAAGGCGGAGATGCTCGATGTGGGTTTGCGTCTCCGTCTTCGCCTCAATGACGTCCCCGAGCTAGCTGAACTCCCCTGGGAATTCCTGTACGACCCGACAAAACAGCGCTTCTTGGCGCTATCGGACCAGACGCCGATAGTACGCTTCCTAGAATTCCCACATGCTGTAGAACCGTTACCGACGTCATTGCCGCTGCGAATTTTAGTCATCGCATCAACACCGGACGATCTTGAAGAATTGGACGTTGAAGGGGAATGGCAGCGCTTGCGGATGGCCCTCGACAGTCTTGTCCGAAACGGTACAGTGGTGCTCGAACGGCTGGATGGCGCCCGACTCTCCACACTCCAACAAAGGTTGCGCCAGCAAGAATTTCATGTCATCCACTTCATGGGACATGGCGCCTACGATCCGCTGGGTGGCGCCGGCACGCTATTTTTCGAGTTCGAGGATGGACGTGCCGATGCAGTCAGCGCAGATGAACTAGGCGTTCTGCTGCACGATCACGAATCGATGCGTTTCGCCTTTCTCAACACTTGTGCAAGCGCCCATGGCGGGATGAGCGATGCCTTCAGCGGGGTTGCGCAACGACTTGCACAGCAGGGCATTCCGGCAGTCGTGGCCATGCAATTCTACGTCACAGATCGAACTGCTATTGCTCTGGCCCAAGAATGCTATAGTGCACTGGCCGACGGCTCTCCTATCGACGTTGCCGTGACCGAAGCGCGTAAGTATGTCTATACACAGGTTGACAAGACCGAATGGGCCACCCCTGTTCTGTACATGCGTGTACCAGATGGTCGCCTGCTGGATTTCCGGACACCTGCCGACCCGGCACCAGCAGTGGAAAATTGGCGTCAACGGCTGCGAGAGGGTTTTACGCTACGGCGAATTGGCTTCGGCGTTTGGGGGATCATTGGTGTTGCTGCCATGCTATTGGGTTTCTACTCGGATATTATCACACTCTTTGATCCGGCGTCGCAGCCGTCCGTCCCCACCACGATTCCATTACAGTCGCCTCCAGCGCCACTTTCTCCAGTTCTTCCTCCCAGGAAAATGTCCGGTGACTTTAATATTGCTGTCGCTGCATTCGGCAAACGCACTGAGGCAGGTCTGACTGAGTCGCCTAGGGGACTTGCTTTGGCAGAGGAGTTGTTCAATCCGCTTCTAGAACGCTTCGAGGAACAGGACGATCTATACGTGATCGAATTGCGCGGGCCTGCAGAAGTCAATGCCGTGGTTGGCATCGACGATACCGAACTTATGCTCAACGCCGAGGAGACTGCTCGAATCCATGGCGCCGACCTGCTGATATACGGCATGCTAATCGTGGACGGCGATCAGACAATGTTGGCCCCGCGCTTCTTCTTGTCTGACATTCAGTTGGTCAACGCCAAGGAGGTCGCGGGGCACTATACGTTTGGCACTGAGACCGTTGTAGATGGCGTCATCGACGAATATGTCTCAACCAACCAAGAAATGCGTGACGGAATTGCCCGACAAGCTGCGGTGATTTCGGACTTTGTCATCGCTCTGAGTGCAGTTGGCCTGAACAGATACCCGCAGGCCGCCACTCATCTGGAGAGGGCCAACACGACAGGTTTGGGCGGCGAAGTTCTGGGCGGCGCCATCCAGTTTTTCCTCGGCACAACTGCAGCGAACCTCGGCGATTTGCCGGCCGCAAAGCACTACTACAGTGAAGCCTATGCACTGAATTCGGAGATGTTTCGGGCGGGTCTCGGTCAGGCCCAAGCACGATTCATCCTTGCTTATGGCCGGTGCGAAAAGGAAAGCATCAACGCCGAAGAGGTCGAACAAGCGCTGAAGGATTATGAGGAAGTCCTGGCATCCTACAACAAAGTTCTGGACGGTGCGACGCAGTCAGCAGATCGCGAGCGTCTGTACAGCATGCACATACCCATGAAGGTGAACTTCTACCGGGGTCAAGCGCTGCTCTGCCTCAGCCGAGCGGTCGAAAAGAAGCAATCCTGGGCAGCCGCGAAGCAATCTCTTGAAGCTGTCATTGAAGAGGGAGCAGAGAATCCACAGGTTGCAGATCTGGTCGGTGAGGCATGGTCCGTCTTGGGCGAACTTCATCTGATCAACTCGAATAACCCCGTTACGGGTCGTACTGAAGCTCTGGCTGCATATGCCAATGCTGAAACCTACAGCGGCAAACCCAACCGGAAGGCGATCTTCGCGTTGTCGCAGGCACAGATATTGATCGACTTCGCTGAGTGTACGGCTGCTAACGAGAAGATATCAGAAGCGGACCTGAATTATAAACAACACCGAGAAATGAATGACGACTTGATTGACCAGTTGTTCGAGCAGAAACGACAAGATGTGGGACAGCTATGGATGGAGGAGTGCAACGATGCAGACCAACAACAGACAAATGTACAAGAGAATATCTTTCACAGTGAAGCTCTTGACCATCGCCTTTTTGATGACCGTCTGTGCCGGATGCAATTTCAACCGTCAGTCGCCTGAGGTAGCGCCTGGAGCAGCGGCCGCCGACGGTATCGTCCCGGAGACGCCCACCGCGCTGCCGACCGCAACCTTACCAGTCACGCCTGCGCCACCGGCTGAAGCCAGCGTGGAAATCAGGTTGTCGCCCACGATCTCAGTGACTGTCTCGCCAACACCAACCTTAGCAGTACTGATCACCAGCCAAATTTTGAATATCCGTGCAGGTCCGGGACTTGACTATCCAGTCATCGGCCACTTTGGCATGGCAGCGGACGCTCCCATTGTCGGGCGAGCCGAAAACGGGCAATGGTGGAAAGTAGAGTGCCCCGAGGGCCTTGATGTAGCAGAATGCTGGGTCATTGCCGATGAAGAATTGGTCGCGGTCAGCGGTGAGTCGCAAGCTCCAGAGGCGCCAGCGCCTCCTGTACCGTTGCCAACACCCGAGCCGACATCGACGCCCTGCACACCTTCTGCGCCAAGCGGTTGGGTAGCATACCAGGTGCAGGCAGGCGACACGCTCTCTGCCATAGCCAGTCGCACGGGGAGCGTCGAGGATAAACTGCGCGGTGCAAACTGCCTGAGTAGCGAGACGATCATTTCCGGCACAACACTCTTTGTGCCGGAAATCACGCGGCAATGTGGCCACGCGCAGCAACTCCGCGCAATCTTCCGCCAGTAGCCCTGCCTCAGGCGGCACAACAGTTCAACCGTCGGCAAGCGCTCCATCGTCCGACAGCACGATCGTTCAACCTTCGGCAGATGTTTCCGCTTCCAGCAGCGCAGCAGTTCAGCCGCCCGCAAGCGTTCCGTCCTCTTCCGACGGTGCGGCTCAGCCGACTTCTGAGCGCCAGCAAGTAGGTTTCGCCCCGGTCGCTCCGTCGCAGTCGGAAAATGTCGTTTCGATCACCTTAGGCCCAATTCCTGTAGCGGCCTCGGATGTCAGTTTTGTCTCCCCAGGGTTTGGCCTTTGTCCGTCCGCACCCGATGCAGAAGCAAGAATTTTCATCGGGACGAGCGCTTCGGATCAGACAACAACATGGTCCTTAGGTGAAAGAATCGGCATCTGCGTGCAAAACTATCCAGCAGGCGACCCAATTGCGCTTCACGTAGAATTTCCGGACGGCTCCGAACGCTCATTGGGTTCGAAGCCGGCTGACAACGCAAATTGGACGTGGGTCACTGAACCGGACGAAAAGCGCGTGGGCAGACACACCGTGCGGGTCGTTCAGGGCGATTCCGATCCTGACATCACGTATTTTGATGTAACCGACGAATTGTCTCATCCGAAGACAGCGACGCTCAATCAGTCCGCCAGAATAAGCGAAACCATAACTGTCGTTGCCGCCGGCCTTCCGCCCGGAAGCCAGGACTTCTATATTTTCGGACTGCGCAACAGACCCACCGGCGTAGTCGATACCTTTGGGACCGTATCGTCCATGCCCGTGAACGACAAAGGATGGGCTCGCTTCACTTTCACGATAGAGAACCTCGAACCTGGCCACTACGGCGTGGACACAGTGCAGGCCCCATCTGGAGACAATGAATTATTTCTCATACCGGACGATCCCCGCTACTTCAGAGTAGTGGAATAAGATCGGGTGGGGCAACGCGTCGGAGTTAGAGCGGGATAAGGAGGCAAACAAAATGATCGATCCGAATGGCCGCTATTGGGCGGTGGCTGCTGCCGATACGAGGCTCGACGTCATCTTCGGCGACAACGAATTACTGACGTTGTCGTTTCAGGGTCACATCTACGTGGGATTCGAAAACAGTGTGGGAACTGAGATTCGTCCGACGATCTTTCGCTGTGCCTTTCGCCTGGCACCTGGCGAAGATGACCTCGCGGCAATGTTGTCATATCTTCCTCTCCAAATTGTGGCATATAATGGCGACGGTACACTTACGCCACAGGGAATAGACAAGTGGCGGTTGTCACTGGAATTTGACGCCAGCGTTCTCACTCAGGAAGTAAAAGAAAAAGATCTGGTGGAATCCGATGGCGAAACCTACGTTGCACAGTTCCAAGTATGGCAAAGTTTCTTGGAAGGAGACATCAAGGCGGCGCCTAGCGGCGATCTTGAATTGTCGGGCGCCACTATCGATTTTCCGTTCGATGACCGGCCAAGCAGTTTGGGCATCCAGTCTGCCGCGCTGCACCTCACGCAACCAATAACGTTGATTGCCCTGGAGCCAGCACTAGACCAATCGCCTATAGATTGCTTGGACGGCATACCAACCGTCCACAGAGTGATTGAAGTTCAGCCTCTGACTGTAGCGGTTCCGGAGGCCGAAGAGGCCGCTGCAAAGATTTGGTTTGACAACCAGCTAAACCAGGCCAATCAGGTGTGGGGCAAAGGCTGTATTCGTTTCGTTTCACGCGATATGGTCAACATTAAGGCCAGCGACCTGCCGGATGACGATATCCGCAGCATTTCCAAGCTTCGCAGGGCCGTATCGGATTTACCCAACATTGTCCATTCGGCGGATGCAATCGAAGTCTATTGCACTGAACGTGAGTTCTTGAGGCGGGCAAGCGGTGGTGGGCGGTTCAGACTCGTACCGGCCTTCGTAAGAAGGGCAGCGGTCATGGTGGGGAATCGGTTGCGTAGGCTGAGAGGGCGCAACATGCCCGGCAGTGCCGAAAACCCACTTCGGCTTCACGTGGAAGTCACATATATATTCGTTGATGTCGCCTCGAAAAACAAGCGTCTGCTGGCCCATGAGTTCGGGCATGCCATGGGGCTCGAACATGATACCAGCACCATCATGCAGATTACGACCGTCGACCAAGACAATCTCGGCGGAACCACGCGCCGGAACTGCGAATTGGCCTGGCACAAGGGAATGACGATAGAGGATGCGATTGGCTGCGCGCACTATGATCCGGCGTAATCCTTGTTACGGATCGCAATTGGGAGATAACCATGATGCAGGAAGAAAACGAATTTGAAACCTTTGAAACCGGCGACCGTTTCGTCCTCAAGATCAATCACCCAGTTGACTTTCAGGGAGAAGCTGAATCCGACAGCGGCCATGTTGTCGGCGAAATGGAACTGAGGATCGATTATCCTATGGACCAGGGCGCGTATGTCTCTGTTACACGGCTTGGCGCAAGTGGAGTGGGAGCCAAGTTTGACGACTTTGACATGGGCATGTTTGGATTCTATGCAGTGGACGGTTCGGGGACGGTAGCTCGGCAAGACGATCTCTGGCATATCGACGTCGATATGCAGGCTGAGACTATTTACGAGCGACTCTCGCTGACCTATGACATCGAACAGGTCGACGAGGATCGGTTCCGCTCTCGCCGAGAGACTTTCAACGCCTATGTTTCGGGCGAAGCCCAGTTCTTGAGATCCCCTTCACACGACGAAGGCAATGCAATTTCGTCTCTGCATATGGAACTGAACTATGAGGCTGGCGGCTTTGGAAATCTGAGGTCGATTCAACTCAACCTCAACGATGCGTCATTTGTCAGAGCATTCACCTATGGGCTGCCTGGCGCAGGTGAGGAATTTGTGCACCATGGGATGGCAGAAGATGGTGACCCTGCCGACGACGGTTTTGACGCCGAAGAGGGGGATGAGATAGAGCAGAGCGATACCTGGCGAAGCATCATGATTCAGCCGGTTCATTGGCAGGCGCATGCGGACGATCCGGATCCAACCGGCGGCGCAATCGATGAGCAGATCCGATCCGCAGACGCAATCTGGAACAAAGCATGTATTGGCATCAAGGGGTTTGCGCCGCTGACACTGACCGACAGCGACCTGAAGACGAGCAGCAGCGCGGGAGCGCTTTGGAGAGCTCTTGCCGACCACTATGCAGCCGAAGGCGCGACATGGCACCCACAGACAGTAATACTCTTCGTAGTCAGCAACGACCTTAGTCGTACCAACGGTGCATATACGATTGATGAAGACACCCCATTGGCCAAGATTGTGTTTAGCAACGACACCGCTAACGAAAATCTACTGGCCCATGAGATCGGCCATATACTGGCCGGCCTGCATCCGTCGTCGGGCACGCCGCCGGACGGGTTTTGGTTTGGTGAGCCGAGAACCGTCATGGACATCGTGTCCGCCGGAGACAACACGCCGGAGCGCAATACATTTCATAACTGCTCAAATGTCGGCGGCCCATTGCTGAGAACTATTTTGGGTATGTGGTGTACGCTCGCGCCTGATTAGGTGAACCTGTTCGGCTGTCAACTCAGAGACTAGGCTCAGATGCTTTTTCCACACCTGGAAAACTGCCGGTGCTTCGCCACCCAGCGACGGGATTCTACACGCCGCCCCCGCAATTCTACTCGTGCTCCTTCTAGCTCTGCCAAAGGGCGTTGCACTATCAACCGCTCCGACACCATGGCGTGACGAATCGGAGCTTGCACTCGGCTTCCCTGGCCTGCCTGCTGCAGACACACTGCCCGGGCGGTATCGTGCGACGCTGCAGGAGATCAGACTGACAGTGGCAGCGGCCGCGTTGTGTTATGCTGTGCCCCATTGATCAATCTCTGTGGCCGACAGACCGACTGTCCACTACCCAAAGGAGCGTTTTCCCATGCTCGATGACCCTCGTCCGGCCATTCTCGCCATCGGTACGGCCGTGCCCGACTACTCGGCGGATCAGCAGGCAATCGGCGAATGGATGGCCTCCTCGTTTGCAGACAGACCGGCGCTCCAACGTTTGATCCGTTCGCTGTACGCATACTCCGGCATCGAGAAACGCCACGGCTGTGCGCCCGAATATCTCCTGCCGCCCACCGAGTCGCCCTTCGCACCCGGACGCTCGCTGGCGGAAACGCCGACCACTGCCGAGCGCATGGCCACCTATCGCCGCGAAGCGCCGCCGCTGGCCGAGGCCGCAGCCCGCTGCGCCTTTGAGACGCTCAGCCAGGGCCGCGGCACTACGTTCGATGCCGAAACAGCCGGCATCACCCACCTCATCGTGGTCACCTGCACCGGCTTCTTTGCGCCTGGGCTGGACTTTATCCTGGCGGATCGACTGGGGCTGTCGTCGTCGGTGCAGCGTACGGTCATCGGCTTCATGGGCTGCTCGGCGGCCTTCAACGGGCTGCGCGCCGCCGGCCAGATCGTGGCCGGCGACCCCGATGCCAAGGTGCTGGTGGTTTCGGTTGAACTCTGCTCGCTGCACATCCAGGCCGGCGACCGCCGCGACGATCTGGTCTCGGCGGCCCTCTTTGCCGACGGCGCAGGCGCGGCCATCGTGGCGATGCCCCAACAAGGCGATGCCGACTACTTCCAGCTTGATCGATTCCAGACCGGCATGAAGCCGGCCACCGAGGACGAGATGGTCTGGGAGATCGGCAACCACGGCTTCACGCTGCGGCTCTCGCCCAAGATTCCCGACCACCTGGGCGATGTGGCCCCGGCCGAGTTGACCAAGGTCATGCAGGAGGAATGGCCGCAGTTCTGGGCCATCCATCCAGGCGGACGGGCCATCGTCGACAAGCTGCAAGCCATCTTCGAGCTGCCGGACGATCTGCTCGCACCGACCAGAAGCGTGCTGGCGGATTACGGAAACCTCTCGTCAGCCACCATCCTCTTTGTGCTGGCGGAACAGCGACGCAGACTCATGGCCGACAACGCTGTGTCCGGCAAACCAGAGCCGACGACCGGCGTGGCCATGGCCTTCGGTCCCGGTTTGACCATCGAGATGGCGCGGCTGACCTATGTTCCTCAGCACGAGCAACTGGTCTCCATGACAACAACCAACGGCGTTGCCGAACAGACGCCGCTCACGCCACAGGCGGTATGAACGTGAGCCGGACGCAAAGCAACGGTCACGACAGGTTTGATGTGGCCGTGATCGGCGCAGGGCCGGGCGGCAGCAGCGCGGCCGCGGCCCTTGCCGCGCTTGGCTGGAACGTGCTGCTGGTTGAGCGTGACCGGCTGCCGCGCCACAAGGTCTGCGGCGAGTTCCTTTCGCCCGAGTCGCAGGGAACGCTGCGCGAACTCGGTCTGCACGCCGATCTGTCGGCGTTGCGCCCCATCGAATTGACCGAAGTGCAACTCGTCTCGCGGCATGGACGCCAACTTGTCGTCCCGCTGCCGGCGCCGGGCTGGGGCGTGAGCCGGTACGCCATGGACGCCGGACTGGCCGCAGCCGCCCAACGACGCGGCGCGACGCTTTGGCAGGGCAAGTACGGTGACCGGCCTGACCCACGATGGGGACAACCATGTCGTGGTCATGCGCGGCGACGGCGAGGAAGCACAGATCCATGCCCGTGCCGTGCTGATGGCCGGCGGGACGTGCAGTCGCCGCCAAGCTGCTGGCCCAACCGATGCCGGTCCGGCCCGAGCGGCTGAACGTGGGCATCAAGGCCCACTACGCCGGAATCGCCATGCCCAACCAGGTCGATCTCTACCTCTTCGACGGCGGCTATGTCGGCATCAACCCAGTTGAGTCGGGTGCAGCCAACGTCTGTCTGCTGGCCTCGTACGCCGCCTTTGCCAAAGCCGGCAAGGATCCGGCGGCCATGTTTGAGTGGATCGCCGATCAGAATCCGGCTTTTGGGCGTCGCCTCGCCGGCGCGCAACGGCTGGATGAGACCCTCTGCACAGTCGCAGCCGTCGACACCGGCCTGCCCAGCCGGCCCTGGAACGGCGTCGCCTGCATCGGCGACACCGCCACCATGATCCCGCCGCTCTGTGGCGACGGCATGGCCATGGCCCTGCACTCGGCCGCGCTGTGCGTGCCCCTCGCCGATGCCTACCTGCGCGGCAAGATCGATCTGCAAACGTGGGAAGCGCGCTACACGGCCGAATGGCATGCAGCGTTCGACCGACGCTTGAAGGCAGGCCGCGGTCTGCAAGCGCTGCTCAACTCGGGCGTCAACGAGCGAGTGCTGTGGGCGGGCGCCAAGCTGCCGATCGCGGCCAACTACGTCATGCGCGCCACGCGTGGGCCGACCTCGCCTACACCAGCTTGCTGAGCGCCCGGAAATCGGTTCGTAGTAACCAGTGACTCTACTGCAAAAAGGAAAACCAACCACGGATTTCACAGATTACACGGATTTTATCCAGTGAAAAATCCGTGTAATCTGTGAAATCCATGGCAAAGCTTGTTCTTGCAGCAGAGTCACCAACAATTTACGATTTGTCATTCCGAGTGTGCCTCGCCAGATACCCGACGCTCTAGCTGGAATGAACGTGCTACTGTCATTCCGAGCGGGTCAGACGGAGCACTTCCGGATTGGCAGTACGCCAGCGAGGAATCTCGGCTCACGATATCGAGACGCTTCGCTGGTGACTCAGGGCAGCGCTATTTCGATAGTTCACGATTTGGAGAAAACCGAGATTCCTTCGATTGCACTCAGGACATGCCTTCCCTGGTGTTGTGCCAGAGTGAAGGCTTCAGATCGATCCGCTCAGAATGACAAATTGTGAACTACTCATTTTGAAAACACGACAAACTAATTCAAGTACATCTGGTCGATCTTGTCCGCGTACTCGTTGAGAATCACCTGGCGTTTCAGCTTCAACGTCGGCGTCAACTCGCCCCTGTCGATGGAAAACTGATAGGGCACGATGTAGAATTTTCGCACCTGCTCAACCCGGGCGAATTTGGTGTTGACCTCGTCAATTCGCTCCTGAACCGCCTCGATCAGGGCCGGATTCGTTGAGATGCTCTCACGGTCTGTGATGTTGTGTTCGGCCATGAACTGGTCGAGCACGTCATCGTCCAAGGTCAGTAGCGCTGTGATGTAGCGGCGCCCTTCGCCGATGATGATGGCGTGGGTGAACAGATCCGTGCGCATGAGCGCTGCTTCGATATTTTTGGGTGCGATATTCTTGCCGCCGGAGGTGATGATGATGTCCTTCTTGCGTCCGACAATGTTCAGGAAGCCCTCGTCGTCGAACTGGCCCAGATCGCCCGTGTTCATCCATCCATCCTGCAATGTGGCTGCTGTGGCCTCTTCGTCCTTGTAGTAGCCCATGAAGATGTTCTTGCCCTTGGTCAACACTTCCCCGTCCTGGGCCAGTCGTAGCTCGGTGCCCGGTATCGGCTTGCCGACTGTGCCGTAGCGCGCAGTCGCCGCCCCAGTTGACGGCCACCGGCCCGGTCGACTCGGAGAGACCGTAGATCTCCCAGATATTGATGTCGAGGCTGCCCATAAAATCCAGGATGTCGGGCGAGACTGCGGCCGCACCCACCAGGAATGTCTTGGCTGCGGTCCAGCCCCAGCGCCTCCTTGATTTTCGAGAAGATCAGGCGGTTGGCCAGCTTGTATTTCTGCGCCAACATGCCGCCTGGCTCTTGACCACGGTTGCGCATATCGGTGACCTGCCTGCCGATGCCGCGTGCCCAGGCGAGCAGTTTGGCCTTCATGCCAGTCGTGGCTTCGAATCGTTCGGTCAAGCCTTCGACAAAGCGCTCCCAAACCCGCGGCACGCCGAAGAAGCGGGTCGGGCGGATCTCCTTGATGTTGTCGGCAACCGTATAGGGCGTTTCGGCATAGGCCACGCAGAATCCGCGCACGGCCGGCGCATGAATGCAGAACATCTGCTCGGCGATGTGGGACTGGGGCAGATAGGAGAGCAGCACATCGTCAGAGTCCAGTTCCCACAGATCGAGCATGGTCTCAGATGTCCACTGCAGATTCTCGTGGGAGAGCATGACGGCTTTGGACGGCCCGGTGGTGCCGGATGTGTAGATGTAGGTCGCAAGCATCTCCGGCCGCAGGGACTCGACGCGTTCGTCCAATGTCGCGTCATCTACGTCCGCTCCCAGGGCGATAAAGCTTGCCCAGTCCAGCACCGAAAGACCGTCCGGCACGTCGTCCGGCACTGCAGACTCGCGCATCATCACCACGGTCTTCAGTGACGGCATTTCCTGGTAGATCTGGCGGACCTTTTCCCACTGCACCTGATCCTGGATCAGCAGGGCAATGGCCTCAGCGTGGTTGACGACATGCTGAAGCTCTTCAGGCGAGTTGGTGGTGTAGACACCGGCAGGGATGCCCGCTGCAGACATCGTCGCCACATGGAAGAGCGTCCACTCCGGCCGGTTGAAGCCGATGATGGCAGTCGCCTGGCCCGGCTGCAGGCCGAGCGCGATCAGCGATTTGGCTGCCTGGCGCACTTCGTTTCCGTAGGTGCGCCAGTTTGTCGATTGCCACGCCCCGTCAACTTTGACCTGGTAGGCGATTGCGTCACCGCGTCGTTGCGCGGTCTTCTGTAGTGTGACAGGAATAACTGGTTGATCCACAGTTGTTGCTCCTTTGAGCGAAGGGAACCGAGCGCATAGGCCATTGCGCTGAACAATTATCTGAGTATAGTGTCGCTTGCCGGACCTGTCAATCTGTAATGGATGAATGGCGATCTTGAGCTTCAGGGCGACGGAGAAGGGATGATCCACGAAGGTACACAAAGGAACACGAAGGGCCACGAAGAAAAACAGGGACGGGATTGTGTTCTCCGTGAAGCACCGTGTTTCTTTATGCTTCTTTGTGTTTCTTTGTGGCCCTTCATGCTCATTCGTGGATCGCTCTTCACCGCATCCACGGCCGATATTCGTGGGCGGTCTCGATCATGGCGACGATGTTTTCGGGCGGCACATCGATCATGTGGTTGCATGAAGCCAAAACGTAGCCGCCGTTCTTGCCCAACACATCGATGCGCTCACGGACTTCGGCCACCAATTCATCTTTGCCGCCCTCCATCAGTTCAATGGCTCCGTGGAATGCGAGCTGGTCGCCGAACTGGGCCTTGAGATTGCGCCCCTCCATGCCGCTGGCCGACGTCTGCACGGGGTTGAGCACGTTGACGCCCACCTCGATCAGGTCGGGCAGGATCTGGAGGACGTTGCCGTCGGTGTGGTGGATGACGAAGGCGTCGGGAGCGAGGTCGTGGATGCGCCGGTAGAGCGTCTGCTCGGCCGGTTTGATGAACTGACGATACATGGCCGGCGAGATCAGCAGATTCTGTTGCCCGCCCAGATCGTCGGCGACCTCGACCATCTGCACGTAGGGGCCGACTGCCTCCAGAAAGCGGGTATAGACGCCCAGGTAGATGTCGAGCACGCGGCTGACAATGTGCGCGGCCACGTCGGGCTGATCGAACATCAGCATCATGAACTGGGCCATGCCCACCAGCGCGCAGCCCCGATCGAGGAAACCGGGCGAGAGTGGATTGCGGGCGACCAGCGCGTAGTCGGTCTGCTCGTACATGCGTTTGGCCTCGGCAGCCAGCCCCTCGGCGCTGTAGAGGTCGTCGGCCGTCGGCCAGGGATAGGCGTCAACCTCGTCGATGGACGACACGTCCGCCAGCGGATGATCGACCGCGTTGACGAAGATACCCGCCTCAATCGAACGCACGCCCCAGGCATCGGTGAACGAGCCGTCCTCATGTCGGACTGTGCGGTTGTTGGCCCCGCTCTTGAGAAAGATGCGCCGAAAATCGACGCCGAAGTGTTCCAGAATGCGTTCGTCGTAGTAGTTGGCGCTGGCGCCTGAGCGTACCGGCGGAATCGGCGCCAGCCCAAGATGATCGCGCAGTTGTAGGTAGGTCTTGTCCAGCAACATGGTCGCGTTGCCCATCATGTCGACCGGAACGCGGTCTGTCTGTTGATGGCTGAGCGCCATGACGACGCGTTCACGATGTGTCAGGTTCATCGGATCTCCATTTCCTCCCATGAGGTTCGTGTTTGGCGTGGGTCCGGCAATATTTCAACGCCGGCGACCCGAACCGCTGAGTGAGCGTCCATCTTCCTCAGTATACACCAGCGTCCCTCTTCGCCCACACGACCCGGCACGGCATGGCGGGAATTGTAAGGTGGTCGGTCTCTGTAGCACGTCCGACAGCAAATCGCACCGACCAAAACCTTGATCTTGTAGCAACTTCAGTTCAGTTGCACAAAGCGGGCACGCGGTCTACAATCAGTTTGAATCACGATTGTTCGATCTAGATGTCGCAGAGAGATTCGTTTTTGATGAACCTGTCAGGGAGATAAACAATGTCCGAACAAGATCTGAATACACAAGTGATCGTCGCATTTTTCGAAACCGGCGACGCTGCCGACAGCGCGGCTCAGGCCCTCATGAGTTGGGACAAGGCCAATGATGATGTCAAGCTGGGCACCATGGGGCGCTTGAGTTTGTCGGACAAGGGCAAGCTGGAGACCAAGAAATACGGCCGTTCCAAGACTGGCCGTGGCTTGCTGATCGGCGGCGCGCTCGGGTTGGTCACCGCAGGGTTGACCGGCGGGCTTTCGCTGTTGGTCGGCGCAGTCGCCGGCGGCGCCATCGGCGGCGCAGCGGGCAAGATGTCCAGCGGATCGCTAGGACTCAGCGATAGCGATCTGGCAGGCATCCAGGGCAAGCTGACCGGCGACGCCACCGCGGTGGTGGTTCTCTGCGACGATTTTGAAGTCAAGCCGACCAAGGATGAATTGAAGAAGGCCGGCGGTGACCCCCATTCCTTCGGCGTCTCCAACAAGGTCTTGCAGGCAGTGCATGAAAACGCTGTCGAGGCCGGTGTCGAAAAAGCGACCGTTCACGACATCGAACAGAGCGGCGGAACATTGGGGACGCAGGGCGGCTGATACCAACTATCCTTTCCCCCGCCCGGCTTTCCATGGAAGGTCGGGCTTTTTTGAATGGACATGCCAGATATGGACGTGCGCATTATCCGCAGCAGCAAGCGGCACAAGACAATTCAGGCCCGCAAAGTGGGCGACACACTCGAAGTGCGTGTGCCGGCGAATATGTCGGATGCTGAATTGGAGCCGCACGTCGCCAAACTGGTCGAGCGAATGGAACGGCGCACGGCCAAGGCGGATCTGGATGACGAGGCGCTGGAAAAACGAGCACGTGAGCTCAATCGGCAATATTTCGATGGACGTTTGCAGTGGCAGTCGATCTGCTGGGTGACCAACCAGAACAAACGCTACGGCAGTTGCACGCCGGCCCAGGGAACCATCCGCATCGCCCATCAGCTCGCCGACATGCCCCGTTTTGTCCAGGATTATGTGATCGTCCACGAACTGGCCCATCTGCTGGAAGCCAATCACGGCCCTCGGTTCTGGAAACTGGTCAATCGCTTTCCCCGGACAGAGCGTGCCCGCGGCTACTTGATGGCCGTCGGGATCGAAGAGATGGATGAGGAAACGACCTGAATCATCTGCGTTAGGCCGATCCTAGAATTCACGTCTCCGGCACAGCCCACAAAAATTGGCGCTGACCAGAGTAGGGCCGGGCTGTGCCGAAGACGTTGGCGGGATTCAATTTCTTGGAACGGCCTTAATCTGTGTACACCCGTGAGATCACTGCAAGAACCGCGAATTGCACGAATTTCCTCAGCGGCGCAATTCGTGAAATTCGTGTCATTCATGGTTTTTTCAGCAGGTTCCTTGAGGCCAAGACCAATGCGTTTCTTGCCGAAGATCACTACCCTCTGTCTGACCGTCCTGGTTCTCACGGCCTGCGGCCGGAGTTCCGCACCGTCCGCTGCAACCGTGGCAGAGCCTACGCGCAAGCAAGCGGTCGAATCCACGGCTGATCCGACTGTATCACTGGACGACCAGGCAACCGCTCAGCCGACAACTGCCCCAGCCGGGCCGACTTCAACCACGCCGCCGCTGCAACCATCTGCACCGGCTGACCTGCCGCCGCTCTCCGCTGATGTCAGTGCGCGCCTCTCCGGCTATTTGGAGTCTCTGGTGCTGCAACCCGACGATCCGCCGCAGCGCAGTACGCCGGGCGCGGTGCTGTTGGTCGATCTGCCTGATGGTCGATTTCTCGGGGCGGCGGGTTCAGCCGATTTGGAAGAAGATCGAGCAGTCGATCCTGGCGATTCCTTCGAGATCGGCAGCATCACCAAGGTGTTCACCGCCGCCCTTCTGCTCCAGTTGCACCAAGAAGGTCTCCTGTCGCTGGACGATAGCCTCAGAACGTGGTTGCCTGAGTTGGCCGCGTCCATCCCCAACGGCGAGGCGATGACACTGGGCCAACTGGCGTCCCACACTGCGGGACTGAACGACTACGAGCGCGATCTCTATCCGCTGCCGCAACTGATCAGCGATCAGACACTGTTGGAACGCGGGTTTGCACCGGAGGAGATCGTGCAGTGGGTTGCCGCCAACAAACCGCCCCTCTTTGCGCCGGGCACGCCAGGAGCGTGGCAATACAGCAACACCGGCTATATTCTGCTGGGAATGGTGCTGGAGGCCGCCACCGACCAGAGCCTGGACGAACTCTATGCCCAGCGCATCTTCGAACCGCTGGGGCTGGACAGCGCGATGCTGCTGGAAGGCATCCCGCAGGACGGACAGATTGTGCGCGGCTACAATGCCATGAACGGCGACTATGCCGACATGACCCGCTGGAATGCGTCGGGCGCGTGGGCGGCAGGCGCGCTGGCCATGAATGCAGCCGACCTGGCCGCATTTGCGCATGCATTGATGGACGGCCGGCTCTTCCAAAATGCCGAGACCCTGGGCACGATGACCGACTTCGTGAGTACGGGCCAGGATCACGGCTTCACCGGCTACGGTCTGGGCCTGGCTCAACTGCAGGATGGGGCATGGGGCCATGCAGGCGGCACGCCGGGCTTCGGATCGAGCCTGGTTTTCGACCCGGTCCGGGGGACAGTCGTCGTCTTCCTGGGCAACAGCGGCTCTTTCAACGTCAACCCAATGGAATTGGCGGCGCTTGCAGATGCCGCCGAAAAGTGAACGCCGGCAATCAACTTGACGGTTACGTTCGTAGTAACCGCTTTAGCGGTACGGACGGCTAAAGCCGACACTACGAACCTATTTCTGGAACCTCACAAACCGATAGGAGATACCATGAACATTGCCATCGGCGGCGATCACGCCGGCTTTCCCATGAAAGGGCCGGTGATCAAACTGCTTGAAGCGCGCGGCCATGTGGTGACCGACTACGGCACCCACAGCACCGAGCCAGTCGATTTTCCCGACATCGCGGCCCGCGTGACCGAACAGGTGCGCAGCGGCGCGGTCGATCGTGGCATTCTGGTCTGCGGCACCGGCGTCGGCGCGGCCATCGCCGGCAACAAGACGCCGGGCATCCGCGCCGCGGTCTGCCACGACACCTACTCGGCGCGTCAATGTGTTGAACACGACGACGTCAACCTGCTCTGCATCGGCGCCTGGATCATCGGCATCAAGCTGGCGGCCGAGGTTATCGACGCCTTCCTCAGCGCCAGTTTCAGCACAGAGCCGCACTTTCGTCGTCGGGTGCAGAAGTTGCACGAACTAGAACTCCGCTCTGCGCAGATGGTGATCGCCGAACGAACGTAGCAGTGAGATCGCATGAAGGGCTTGGTTCTGCTTGGATGGAGCCGCGTTACGATCAACAGCACCGCTTGGGGTCGTAAGCGGACCCTCGGAATTCGTAGCTCCCGTATGCTTGCAGGACTTCATTAAGTCCTGCAACGCATTGCTGGAACGCCGAATTTCGAGACGTTTACGACCCCAAGCGGTCGTCTGGGCAAATCTCTTGTCGGATCGAGAGGGGTGCTCAATAGGCGGCGAGGAGGAGAGGCAATGGAGTCAACCGAGGTCTCGCGGGCGTTGACGGCAACGACATCGGTCGCATCAGAGTTGGGTCTGAACGTCGAAGACGCGATCGTCATTCAGAACGCGAATCGGCTCGCGGTGCGGCTCGTGCCGTGTGATGTACTCGCTCGCGTGGCGGCCACGGTACAACGAAACCAGGAAGTTGCAGCGTTCGAGCTCGAGATGGCACGACGGTTCGAGGAAACCGACAGCCCGGTCGCTGTGAGTGAGCCTCGGGTGGAACCCCGCGTTTATGTACGTGACGGCTTCGCAATCACATATTGGAGGTACTACGATCCCTTGCCGGCCGGCGCCATCACGCCGGCCGAGTACGCGCAGGCGCTCGAACGCCTGCATGCCGGCATGCGGCAGCTCGATGTGACTGCACCGCACTTTACGGATCGAGTCGATGAAGCGCAAGCGATCGTCGAGGACCGTTGGCAGAGTCCGGACCTCGTTGACGAGGACCGAGAGATCCTGACCAACTCATTGCGCAGCCTTCGTCGGTCCGTCGTCGACCGCGGCACGTGCGAGCAATTGCTGCACGGCGAACCGCACGTCGGCAATCTGCTGAAGACCACCAGCGGCATGCGGTTTATCGACTTCGAGACGTGTTGCTACGGGCCAGTCGAGTTCGACATCGCCCATGCGCCCGACGAGGTTGGCGATCACTACGCACTCGCCGATCGACTCCAACTGCGCGACTGTCGGATCCTTATGCTTGCGATGGTCGCGGCGTGGCGAGCGGATCGGGACGATGCGTTCCCGAAGGGACGCGAGATGCGAGATACGCTGCTCAGCAGGATCAGAGAAGCACTCGATCGGCATGGCATCGACGTGCGCCTCTGACTACGCCACAGGTGATTTGCTCCGGAGAGCCGACTATATTTTTGTTATCTTAACGATAGACAGACAAAAAAAATGAACTCCAAGCATCAAGAAAACCAAGTTGTAGAGCAGCTAATACAGTGGACAGAATATCAAGATGCGGTTCGAGCAATGCTGCTGACCGGTTCACGCGCCAATCCAGACGTACCTGTTGATGTTTTCTCAGACTATGATATTGTATTAATTGTTCAGGATATCCACCCGTTCTTTGATGACAGAAGTTGGTTAACTGACTTTGGCAATGTTCTTGTAGCTTATTGGGATCCTATCCACTCTGCGCCTAACCTTGATATTGAACAAGTAGGCAACGTCATACAATATGAAGGGGGTCTACATGTCGACTTCACACTATGGCCAATCGAGCTATTACAAGAAATCATAAAAACCAACGCACTACCAGACGAGTTGGACGATGGCTATATGGTTTTGATTGACAAAGATAATCTGACATCTGAGCTACAGTTGCCAACCTATACGGCCTATATTCCGAAAAATCCAAGTGAAGAAGCTTATCAAAAAGTCATCGATGACTTTTTGAGTGATGTTCCCTACATAGCGAAGTGTCTCTGTCGCAATGAACTGATGCCAGCTAAATGGTGTCTGGATTTTGATATGCGATACAATTTTCTACTGCGGATGCTTGAATGGCGCATAGAACTCGACTATGATTGGTCAGAACCAGTAGGTGTCTTGGGAAAGGGACTGAAAAAGAAATTACCCCACGAGATTTGGACAAAATTGGAAAATACTTATAGTGGTGCAGATATCAACGAAAACTGGGATGCGTTATTTCGCATGATGAGCCTATTTCGAGATGTGGGGATTGATGTTGCCCAAGGATTGGGTTACGATTACCCGGATGATTTAGATCGGAAGGTAACAGTTTTTGTGCAAGAAATGAGAAGCACAGCGAATGAGCAGGATAGAAATACGTGAGTGGAAGCGCAGAACTCTGCGGCAATGGTGGGACATCCTTTTTCGGTCGCAGTTTGGGTGCAATTGTTGAGAAGCATCTATGAACGATACTTTCGTCCTTGAAAACACCCAATACTGAATACACCCAACGGACGCAGATGTCTGACTCTACATCCGTCGATCCGAGACGATCCGCTCAATCCGCGTCATCCGCGTTCTATCCTTCCTACCCACACCCCCCACCGCCAGTCGGCGCTTTCTTCTCCATAATGACCTTGGATTCATATTCAGTGCCGTCATCATGCTGATCGGGCGTGGCGATCTCTTCCTGATCGCCCAGGGCCGCGGCGAAGACATAGCGTAGCGCCTCGTCGTCGGACGACGCGATCTGCTCATATTCATTCCGCCCGTAGACGGCCAGCCAGTTGTTGATGCCGCCTTCGAGAATGTAGACGTTGCGAACATCGCGCGCCACCAGCGATTTCCAGGCCTCGGTCGCGTCGGCTTCGTCATTGCTCATCAGCACCACCACCGTGCCTGCGGGCGCAGCCTGCAGTTCGGGCGTGATCTCGGCCATCTGCTCAAGGTCGACGCGTTCGCTGTCGCGGATGTGGAAGACGTTGTAGTCCGATTCGTCGCGCACGTCGAGCATGACGAGGCTGACCTGCGGATCGTAGTAGAGGTGGCGCAGTTCTGCCGGGTGGATCTGCACCAGACGCTCTTCAAGCACCTGTTCCTTCTCGTCGGCGATGCGCAGCCAGAGATCTTGGTCGCTGGGCTGGCCCAACAGGAAGATGCCGAAAGCGCCGGCGATCAAGGCGCCGGCGCCCGCAAAACGCCACTTGGAGGGCGTGCGCGCCTGCTTGATCTCATCGTCGCTTTGGAACGCTCGCTCCAGATATTCTGAACCCCAGATCAACAGCAGGCCGACGACGGTTACGCCGAACACAACCACGCCGACCGGCAATCCCAACCACTCGGGAATCGTGAAGCGGCCCATGTAGCTTGAGTTAAAGAAGTGGTCGAAGTTGGTGTAGGTCTCGCCGAAGACGACGATGCCGGTGAGCACGCCGCCGATGAAGAAGAAGGCGTCGATCTTGCCGGTGGCCATGCCCACGACCGATGTGCCGGGACAGAAGCCGCCGATGATGAAACCAATGCCGATCATCAGACCGCCCAGGATGCCGGGCCAGAGATAGGTCGGCGGTACGAAGAGCCGGTTGAAGTCAAGCAGCCCCAGCCCGACCGCGCCGAAGGTCAACACCATGGCGACGATGACGCCGGTGAACATGACCTTGAAGACGGTCTGGTCTTTGAAGTAGAACTGACCGGTCAGCTTGGTCGAGATGGCGAAGCCCGACATCTCCAGCGCGATGCCGAAGCCCATGCCGATGAGCAGATAGATGAAGTACGTTCCGTTGTGGCCGATAAAGTCAGCTAATGGATAAGGCGCCATGGTGGCCTCCTGAGATGCGAGTTAATCTTGATGATGCGATCAGGATAGGACCGCGGATTAGGCTGATTAGGCGAATCAGTCACGGATGAGGACCGTCAGAAAATCCGCGGAAATCAGCCGAATCCGCGTCATCCGCGTCTATCTCTTCACTTACGTCCACAATTTGCGCAGCGCGTACGCCAGCATGTAGCCGCCGGCGAAGAAGGCCATCAGGAAGGCCCAACTGCCGACCGAGAGCGTGGCCGCGCCGGAGAGACCTTGGCCGGATGTGCAGCCACGGGCCATGCGTGCGCCAAAGCCGGTGACGATGCCGCCGCCGAAGGCGAAGAGCCAGCGCTGATGCACCGTGATGCGCGGTCCCTTGATGGTCTCGATGCGCAGCCGGTGGCCGAACCAGCCGGAGAGCAGAGCCGCCCAGGAAGATGCCGACGGTCATCAGCACGATCCAGTGGTCCAGCGCGTTCTGGTCGCCGCCGGCATAGGTGACCAGGTAGGCGACCCGGTCCACATGCAGCGGCGCGGCCAGATCGACGAGCCAGATGATCATGCGGTTGAGTCCGCCTGACGCCCCCAGTCCGTTGCCGGTCAGGTAAAAGGAAAGAAAGAGGACGATGCCGAGAATCACGCCGCCCACATAGGGGTTGGCAAACGGTTTGGGCTGCTTGCCTGCGCGTCCGCCGTTTTATCTGATTGAGCCATCGTGGTCATTGGTCTGAACATCTCCTTGAAATCTCGCTGTATAGCCTTCCAGGAAGCTGACAGCTTCCTGGAAGGTGAGTCGTACGTCCTATGCCTTCGCCTGCTTCGCCCGACGGCACTGCAGCCATCCCCCACCTCAACCTCGTCCCAGCCGATGGTCATGGCTTTGAGGTTGGCCGTGGGTGTGTGGCCAGTGGTGGTCAGGTAGATGTGGGCCACCAGGAAGGCGGCGAACGCCCAGGCGATCAGCGTGTGGAAGGGCGCCAGCCAGGGCAGCCCGCCCATTCTGGCCACCACTTCGGGCCAACGCAGAACGCCCCACATCAGGATGCCGGTGAACATTTGCAGCGGCAGCAGCACGTTCAAAATGCCGAAGTAGGTGGCCTGTTGCAGCGGATTCAGCTTGCGCTGCCGCGTCTTCTCAAACGGGTGGGGCGCGTCGCTGAAGATGCCGCGCACGTAGTAGTCGGCCTGCATCATCATCTGGCTGAAGTAGCCCCGTGGCTCCGGCAGATATTGGCGAATCTCACCGGAGGCGAAGTGATAGAAGACCGAGAAGACGGCGTTGGCCACCAGGATGAAGGCCAGCACGTTGTGCAGCGGCACGGCCAGCCCAAAGTCGATGCCGCCCAGCGTGTCCGGCCGGTGGATGACAATGCCGGTGGCCATCAGCAGCATGATGGTGATGGCCTGCAGCCAGTGCCAGGCCCGCTCGTACATGCTGTACATGTAGACGCTCTGCATCTGCGGCGCTTCGTGGGGATCTTTGGCATGGCGTGCATCCTGAATGATGCGCAATCCGCCGTGGACGACAACGACGGCAATCGTGCCCAGCAGCATCAGCAGACCGATGGTCCCCACCCAGTCGACCCGGTCGTGGCCGGGGATGTAGAGTCCCATGGCCGCAGTGTTCAAGTTGAAGCTCAGCGCGCCATCGTCGTCGACCGATAGGTCGCCGTCAAAGTTGGCGTTGTCGCCACGGAAGGTCGGCTCGATGTCGCCGGGCAGATAGCCGGCCAGCGCAAACGGGCGCGCCGATGCGCGAGTCTTCGCTGTGGCAGGTGGCGCAATCACTGATCGCATTTTCGCCGGTGGCTACGTCGTGGTTGATGGCGTAGGAGTCGATGTCGCCGCGGATGCGCGGATCGGAGAGGCCCTGGGCAATCAGCAGCGATCGCACCAGTTCGACCTTGGCGTCGCTATCCAGCCGCAGTTCGTCGACGCCTAGCTCGCCGTCGCCGTTGGCATCAAACTCGGCCAGAATTTCGGCGCGATAGGCGTCGCCGTCCAGATAGGCGGCGGTCAACTCCTCGATGCGCACCGGGCGCTCGGGATCGCCGTGGACCCAGTAGTGTGTGGTGATCAGGTTGGCCGGCGTCAGTTGCGAGTTTCCGTCCACATCTTGCTGCGAGAGCAGGGCCGGCTGATAGCCCGTGATCAGCGAACGCACGTCGTCGACCGGGCCATCGACGCCGCGATAGGTCACGGCGGCCTCGCCCTCGGGCGTGATGACGGTCCAGTCGATCTGCTGGATGGCCGGTGCGTGGATCTGCGGAATGTGGCAGCTTTCGCAACTGAGCGTCTCCATGTGCAGATCGGTGTAGGGCAGCCAATCGTGGGTCGTATCCGTGTTGTGACACGAATCGCAACGGCGCATGGCATCCTGGTAGATGGGGGCGACTGCTGACTGCGCCGCTTGTCCACGGGCGA
>CAVOQD010000014.1:0-119123 GCA_963698255.1 uncultured Chloroflexia bacterium
CCAAACGCTTCTTCACCAAGTTCGCCCAGTCTGGTTTGGCATGCTCGGGCTGTGGCAAGAGCGTCTTCGACGGCAGCGGGTGTCGCAGCGTCTGCCCAGAAGACATATTGTCCTTCGCCCACCACGTCGGTATGACAGGGATTGCTTGTGGAAAGTATTGGCATGCCGGCCGCCATATACTCAAATAACTTGATAGGGCTGGATGCCTGGAACTTCTTGTCTTGCGGATCAGGCAGAGAAGTGACACCGATATGCGCTCTGCGCAGGAGATCTGGAACTTGATCGTGGGGCACAGGATCGATTACCGCAATGCCTGATCCCGCCTCTGC
The DNA here is from genome assembly GCA_963698255.1 of uncultured Chloroflexia bacterium. GTDB lineage: Bacteria > Chloroflexota > Anaerolineae > Caldilineales > Caldilineaceae > JAWKOK01. Next base: position 330 of record CAVOQD010000014.1, read on the forward strand.
CGCGTGACTACGAAGAATATCTTCATGGGGTCCCTTACCAACCAAATCGAGTTGAAAACGCTGTTCCCCAGCATTGGCGGTCTTTACCGCCTCGCAAAGAGGAATCAGATTCCGTTCCAAATGGAGCTTGCCGATATGGCACAACCGGATTGGCTGATCGGCCTGTGGCCAAACACGTCCATCTTCGGCGTCGGCAAATCGAGCAACCTCTACGCCGGATGGCCAGATTCCCCATAGATTATCAGCCGGTATACTGACCAGTTCTACCATACGTCGTGTTATTGCCGTTTGACCATCAGCCGCATGATTGGCGAACCAATGCACAAGGGAAAAAAAGGCGGAACGCAGACGGTTTTTGAAGCCACTTTCGGTTGTCGGAAGATCGCGGTGTGTCCATAACGAGCTTGGGATAGCTACGACCGATTACCGCTCGCAGAAACTTCAATGGAAGAAGCCAGATTGCCGACATCTGGTGGAATAGAAGGACATCAATTTCATCGAAATGCTTGATGATCAGGCGCAATACCGACAGATGGAAACAGTACCGTGCCAATCAAGTACCGACCCGGTTTAGGCAGGCACTGAATTTCGACTCCGCCCACAACGTGATGGCCGCGTGGTCCTTCTCCCAACAAAACAACATCCCACCCCATGAGGCGGAGATGTCGTGTTGTCTCTAGCCATGTTGCCCCATCCAATGCAGTCAAAAGAGGAGCAGCGTGAACCCAAAGCAGGCGTGGGGCTTTGGGTTGGTCAGCGTGTTGCCACATGTACACTATTCGCAATTCTCTGCGTTTACACAATTGCAGTCGGTAAGGTGACCCAGTCACCACGACACTTGATGCTGGCCAAATCACAGTCCGGGACGTCGGATAGCGGCACGCGTCGTGGCCCAAAGCCGGCACATGAACTTTATCGCTCTATGCCATTCAATCCTTCGTTGCTGAGGCGTCTGTCGTAAACTTCGAGATTTGAGCCCTGTATGAACAACGAATTATTGCTGTCTCTCCTATTTCCGTGAAGCCCGGCCAATAGGATAGCGGCGCCAACGCATGCGCTGGCGCCGCTATAGATGGACAGGTTCTCACCTTCGGGATAAATTAGCTTGTGTTTCGGTACTTACCCGAACCCAACTGCCACGCCGCGCGCGATGCCTATCCGCAGATAGTCAAGATTCTGTGGAAGCTTGGTCACAGGCTCAACCACAACGGCATCAATCTGTGTCTTCGTATCCTTGCCTGATAAGCCTTCTACAGTGAGTTCAATCGTGTAGGTTCCCGCGCCAGTGAAGACGTATATCGGATTCTGTGCATTCGAGAATACCTGGCCGTCCACCTTCCAAGTCCACCCTGTAATTGCCTCTTCAGGAAGCGAGCGGTCAACGAAATCGACTTGGAGCGGCATCAGGCCCGTTGCAGGGCTGAATATGAAGTCCGCTGCGACAGCCTCTTCCACGGAGAAGAAAGCCACATTATCGACAAACAGCGTTCCGGGATCATTCACCATGAGCTTGACGCGCATGTTGCTATTCGAAAGGTTCGCCTGCACAGGAAAGCGGAAAATTTCTTCTTCGCTCGTTACTGTTGCCACTTCATCAATAAGGCTCTCATACGGCGACTCATGCATCATTACGCGCATCGTCACGGACATTGGCTCACCATCGGTACGCATCATGGCACGCAGCACATACTCTTTTCCGTCGATCACTTCGATGCCGGACTGATAGAGTTGCGTATTACCGCCTGTGTCCACAACGGAGATCTTCGCCTCTTGATTTACGACCGACCATTCCGCCGTTCCCGAAGTGTGCCAACTCCAGCCTGCAGTACCGTTCGAGAAATCGCCATTGGTCAGGCCGGGCTCAGGGGAAACGACGGGCGTGTCCTCGGTAACTTCGATCAAATCACTCAAAACAAGCGTATCACTACCGTCAGGGCCGGTTACTGTTAGAGCAACAGAATAGACACCGGGGGCCTCAAAGCGATAACGAGGATTCTGCTCTTGAGAAAAAGCCGCTCCGTTGACCTCCCAATTCCAGGTCGTTATGCCATTTTCGGCTGTGGATTGATCTTGGAAGTTGACATCGAGTGGAGCAGAACCGATCAGGGGATCAGCGCCAAAGCTGGCATTGATCGGTTCGACGACAACATCCTCCGTAACTTCGATCAAATTCTGCCGAACCCTGGTATCGCTGCCATCGGGTCCTGAGACAGTGAGCTCAACGGTGTAGTTTCCAGGCTCTTCAAAAATATTCGTTGGATCCGAGATTTGTGCGAACTCTTGACCGTTGACGATCCACTGCCACGCTGTAATCCCGTTATCAGCAAACGATTGGTCGGCAAAGGAAACCTCCAGCGGCGCCGTACCGGCAAGGGGTTTAGCCGCAAAATCCGCCCGAATCACGTTGCCTACGGGAGGCGCTTGGAGGTCCATGATGCCCGCATTGGGTGTGGCTGTATTGCCCCAATAAACCGGCATACCGGTGCTATATGTCACCGTCTTGTCGAGCGTCAGAGTGTTCCCATCAATGGATCTGATAGCTGCGGTCGTGTTCCCAACAGTCACGGTATCTCCCTGGACGCCGGGCGCGCCATACCCGTCACAGAACCAGCCGGCGTTACGGACGGGCACTTTGTTGCTCGTACCCGAAGAAGCACAGGTAGTAAGCGGTCCGCCTGTCTGGTAAGCCGGTGAGTTGGACTGGGGTAGAAAATCATAACCGCCCAAATTTTCGGGGCGTTCGGGACAATTCTTCAACTTGATGGCCGACCAGTCAGAATAGTGTTGGCTGTTTGCATCTGCGCCATTGACGCCCGCAGACCGAAGTCCTGACCGCCATGAATCCCAATTTTTGCCGGCGTCATTGATCGCGAAGTTGCCTCCGTTGGTGCAATAGACGTTATGATCGATGTCGAGGCTACCGTTTGCCCGCACCTCCGCTTGTGGTCCCCGATGCCCGGCAACCAAATTGTTCTTGAAACCACAGCTGTTGTATGACGAACGCAAGTCATAGCCCGAGCCGTTGAAACTATTGCTGCCTTTAAAACTATAATTGTTCCAGACGTACGTATTGTTGTAGATAATAGAAATCCGGCCCAAAGACATTCATCCCATTCTTGGAATTCCAGACGATGCAATTGCGAATCCGAACATTTTGGCTCCGCGCATTGCTGCCCCGACCAATGGTTCCACTGATGCTCTGCCCTGAGCCGTCAATTAGGCCATCATTGTCTCCGACAATGCCGCGTCATCAAGCAACCTTCAATCGTATGACCATCGGCACCCTTGAGGTCAAGTGCGTTTTCCCCGTTTCCAATCAGCACACAGTTCCGCACAAACGTACCACGATTGCTGATCGTGGCCTTGCCCTGAGCTCCGCCAAAATCCTGCTGCCACTGTATCCATCTTCACCATAACTATAGTTCAGGTTACAGTTTTCGACCAGCAGGCCGCGGACAACGTAGCTGTAGTTGATACGCAAGCAGGACTGGATCGTATGGTGCAGGTTGCAATTTCGCACCACGCTATTGCGTCCGGCGTTGTCACTGAAGGCCACGCCAAAACACGCGCCCCAAACCTCGTTATTTTCGCAGCGTACGTTGTTTGACTTAAAGATGATCCCGCTGGCTTTTTCTTTGCCAATCGCCGCTTTTGCCGCCGCGAGGTTTGTCACGTTGGCAATATACACCGTACAGTTCTTAACTGCAACGCCATTGCCGCGCACATCAACGATGTCATCACGCCCCGACTGCCAGTTGATCCGCTCGACGGTAAAGCCGTCAAATGTGGCATTGTTGGCGCTGATATAGACAAGCGTGCCACTGCCCTGGATCTTCGCACCTTCCGTCGTCTTGACGGTGATGGTCTTGTTGACAGTGACACGCTCGCCATAAGTCCCGCCCGCTACGAGCACCGTGTCGCCGGCGCCGGCGGCATTAATGCCGCCGCCGATCGACTGATAGCGTTGACCTGGTCCGACTGTGATAGTTGCCATAATGTGTGATTACCTTTCACTCTCGATGTTCACAGTGTAACCTGCGTAAGCGAAGCCTTGCCGTTTCTACATCTCCATGATGCCGATATTTGGAAAACTGGTGCTGCCCCAATAAACTTCCAAACCTCGACGAAAACGCACGGAATCCTCCAGAACAAGCTGATTCTCTGCGATGGCGGTAATCCGAGTTGTTGTACTACCGACTGTAATGCTGTCTCCCGGGACAATGCCATAGCCATCGCAGAACCAGTCTGCATTCTGAACAGGGATTGCCTTGCCGGTGCCAGATGCAGTACAGGTTGTCAACGGGCCGCCAGCTCGGTACGCCGGTGAGGAGACCTGGGGCAGAAAGTTATAGCCGCCATCAGCGGTCGGGAATCTCCGGACAATCCTTGAGAGAAACGGCCGACCAGTTTAAGAAATGTTTACTATTTCGATCGGATCCCTTGATCCCGATTTCCTCCAGGGCCGATTGCCAGCCTCGCCAGTCATAGACCTTATTTTTGATGGCGAACGAGCCGCCATTGGTAACGTAGAGATTGTAGTCGATATCAAGACTGGCTATGTCTTCAATGACTGCCTGCGTTCCCATATGGCCGGCGACCAGGTTATTCCTGAATCCGCAGTCAGGAAAGTGATTCACGAGCGCGTAGCCAAACCCTGGAAAACGACCGCTCGACAAGGAACCATCAGCTGACTGACCGTAGTTGTTGGCCACAAGCGTGTTGTTGTAGTAATAGTAGTTGGGCCCTTTCTGCGCCATGCCATTGTGCGAATTCCACACGATACAATTGCGGACGCGCACATTGCGGCTGCGTGCATTTGTCCCGCGTCCGATCGGGCCGCCGATGTTGTTGACTTCGTTATTCGCCATACCGTCGTTATTACCGACGATGCGTGTCATCCGACAGCCGTCAATGGTATGGCCATCCGCCCCCTTGAGGTCGATGGCGTTTTCCGCATTCCCGATCATGGTACAATTATGTACATATGTACCCCGATTACTGATTGTATCCAGACCTGCGGAAAAGTCCTGTTGCCACTGAATTCCATCTTCAGTATAGCTGTAGCTCAAGTTGCAGTTGTCCACCAACAACCCGCGTACCTGGTAATCAAAATTGATCAGCAGACAGGACTGAATTGTATGGTGGAGCATGCAATCGCGAATGATGGAATTGCGCCCACTCTCTTCGGCGACGACAATGCCAAAACAAGTACCAGAACATTCACACGCCCGCACCAGGGCTTGATCGGCCCCTATGAAAATGCCTGCGGATTTGTCCCGGTCGTAACGACTGAATGCTTGGCTGCTTTCCGTGATGTTGCCCCGGCACAAACAGTTATCCACAACCACGCCATCGGCGAGCACGCGGATCAATGAAGGTCGACCGACAGCGTCAACCGCACGTTCGAAAGTCAGCCCTGAGATTCTGGCACCAGCGGCTGAAATTGTGCAGACATCTGCTTCATCATGAGTCGAAACAACTGTCGGCGTTCCGCCGTGCCGTTCAATGATAATGCGCTTGTCAACAGTAATCGATTGACGATACCTTCCATGCATGACGCGTAGTGTTTCGCCTTCCGACATCTGTTCAATGGCATGAGCGAAGGTCGCCCACGATGCTTGTGCAGAGCGACCGCTGTTCGCATCATCACCATCCGGGCTGATGAAATAGACTCCATCAGTTACAGTTGTCAATCCTACAATGTTTGACCCCCTGCTTTCGTACAGTTCCGCAGTGTCCAGTGCGCTCGGCTGGCATGATACAATGGCTGCTCCAGTCATCAAGAACATCAGAAAATGGCGGCGCGAGAGCACGTGTTCGTTTTTTTTGGTCATTAGCGGCGCGCTCCTTTCATACTAGAGCGGCCAACTATGCTCACGGCACTACTCATCTCGATTATATTTAACATAACACACCATTTAGGTCAAGTCGTCTGAAATCAAGCATCTACAAACGAATTGATCTGTTGAACGTTTCCGGTAGGAGAGTCTGTTCCGTACGGCTTGATTATTTCGGACCACATACAATGAAATGAGACGCTCCAATATAGTTGAGGCGTCCCGTTTACATGCCAAACACTATGTTGTTAGTTTGACAAAATAAGAACGGATTATAGACTCTGGATTGTGCCCACTCTAAGCATCGATGCCGGTCTGCGCTACATCTAGGATGCGGCAGATGACAGTTGTTTCTGATAAGTTGCGTCCAGCCGGGCAAGCATTTCCTCGCACACGGCGACGATTGCAGGCGAGAGTGGCGTATCGGAACCTTTCCCTATAGAAGAGCGATGAACTCTTTCCGTGGCATCGTTTTCGGGAAAGGGACGGTTGACAAAGCCGTAAATCTTTCGCATAGAGGATTGTGGGTCCATAACAAAATCCTCATATTTGCACATCATCACCGCAGGGGACTGATCCAGCCTCTGTTCGTAAAGAAAATTGTTGCGTACATACCAATACAGGGCTGCTGCATCGTATGGATTCATTTCAGGTGAATAATATTTGGCAATCATTTCCCGAATGTGTTCCGGAACCTTTTCCAGCGCGCCAGCTATCTCGTTGCTCCAGGATGAATTGCATATCACGGATACCGTTGTGCATACCAGATTTCTTTAGCTTTGAGACAGCGACATCCTGATAATGTCGATACATCCAGAGCGCTTTCGATCCTGGAAAAAAGTCCAGGATATTCGCCGCATTTTGCGTTTCAGCCAAAGGTTTAAGCACAACCAAGGGCGCCTTCACCTTGTGCAACTCCTGAGCAATTTCCTCCAAGGGACGCAAGCGCAAGCCACGTGCGCCGTTGACCGCTACAGACAAACCGCTGTACTCAGCATAAACCTTTGTGTATAGATCACGCGCAAACAGGCGGGTCATCAGCGTTGTCCCTGAACGTTGGCTGCCGAAAATGAATAGCAGCGTCTGTGCTGATGCGCTAGGCATCAATAATCCCTGATAGGCGCTCTTGTAGAGACGCCACGCCCCTTTTCCTAGATTTTCACGGTTGATGCGATGCATTTGCTGAGTAATGTTCATTATCACGCCGTTGATTGTGTGATTGGTCGGTTAGCTTCCAACCAAAATCTATCCAGATCTGCATATGAGGACAGGCGCTAATCCGACTATTGATTCAGGAGCAGTCTACGCCAGTTGAGCCGAAACCACCAAAGCATCGAGAATTGGCACAACATGCGCTCACGCCAGTCCAGGGGGGTACGCTTGATAGAATGGAAATGCTCCCGCATCAGGCGAAGCATAGGAAAGCTCTTCTTACCGGAAAGCCTTGGATCATACCAGGCATCCCGGCTCTGACGCGTTTCGTGAACTTTCCAATGAGCGTCCGGGTGATTGCGCTTGAAGAACAAAACTTCGGGAATTTCGTAGAACGGTCCATAAAGTGCTAGTTCTGCGTTAAGTATTCTATCTGAAGAAGAATAGGCGCCGATCAAACGCGTTTGACGCAAAACGTCGGCACGAATAACGCCGAACACCATGTTTTGATGGACCCCTCTCTGACCGGCATGAGATCGGAAACGCTTGTAGGGTCTGTCAGCATCCAGCCCGGGGATTGATCTAAGCTGTCGGACTGGTTTCCCTTCTTCATCGATAATTGAAGAAAGTGGATAGACCAAAACGTAGTTCGTGTCTTCTTCCAATATCTCAACGCACCGCTCGATAAACGTAGGCGCTAAAAGGTCATCATGCGCAGCCCACTTGAAGTATTTTCCTGCTGCGAGGTCCACCAATCGATTGTAGTTGTAGGCTGCACCTAGATCGGTTTCATTCCGGTAATAGCGAATGCGTGAATCTCTATCGGTGTAGCTGCGGCAGATCGCTTCCGTATTGTCATCAGATGCGTTGTCCGAAATAATGATCTCGAAATTTCGGCAGGTTTGGCCCAGGATAGAGTCCAGAGTTTGGGCGAGAAAGCGCTCGCCATTATATACCGGAATTCCGATACTTACGCTCACTTGTTCTTTCATGCTTCTCTCTTACGACTCGGATACTTTGTTTGATGGTGGCGTGAGTTAAAGACGCCGAAGACATAGCCAATTCCACCCCAGTAGAGCAACATCGGAGTTGCATAGGTCCAAGCACGGTTGTACCAGAAGTGGATCGGCCAAAACAGTGTGAATAGCAATAGCCCAAAAGCCAATACCCGCACATCTTCTGGACAATCACTCCGTGCGCAACGCCATAGACTGACTGCCAGCCAAAAAAGAAACAAAAACAATATCGATAATCCCAAAACTCCCAATTCCTCGATTAGGATAAGCGCCGTAGTGCCGGCCATTGTGCCGAGAGTATCATATTGATTTCTTACGCCGATGATTCCGAAGCTGTCGCTAAATGCGCGTGCTCCGGTACCATAGCCGAACAGGAAAACTGTTGCGTCGTCTTGTAGTGACTCCCAAGCATAACGAATTGCAAAGTTTCGCCCAACCCGGTAAATGCCTGCATCAGCATCATAGTTGATGCCGTTGAAGTAGTTTTCTGTGCGATCAGTATCAGAAATCGTTTCCTGCCACGTACGGATTTGACGCGTCTCGGCTGTAATTCGATTGTAAGCGAGCGGGAATGCCACAAGCGCCAAAATCGCCGCACTGATAAAAAGAATTGAACGATCAATCTTCTTTCCACGCGACAAATAGAGTAAGCCGCCCATCAAGATAAAGATGGTTGCTCCGATCGGAAAAAAGCGTAAAGCGCCCAGCACACTTGCGGCCATACTGGCTGAGCGCTACATAACCCAACACCTTCCAATCCCCGTAGACCAACCAGTAGCCGATCGCTAATCCGAGAGTCAAGAAAATAAAGGTGGACAGAGCGTGAGTTGCCTGGCGACCAAAGGTCCCGGTCAAGTTGTCGCCCGGCGGTTCACCGGCTGCAAATTGAAGGATCTGGACGACGACTTCGATTCCCAATACGACAAAGCAAAACTGATAGTACCAGCGGGCAAACTCTGGAGGCCATTCCCGACAAAGATAAACGTAGAGACCGACAATGGGGTATTTAAACATGACCCACCAACCCCAAAATGTTGCGTCGGCGCTCTGACCGTTGAAAGTGGCGATGGTGGCCCCTAGCAATGTGACTCCTAACAAAAACACGACGACTTGCGGAAATCGATCTGAGATGAGCATCCGCCCGACGGTCAAGCCGATGATGGCAAAGACGAATACATCGCCCAAAATGCGCAGTGAACCCGGCACTACTCGATAATAGATCAGAATACCGATGACAAGCTCATATAGAACGGCTACGGTGTAAAGAAGTAACGTGGGATACGACGTGATCGTCTTCCACAGGGATGGATTGTCCGGCTTGGCCTGCGGCGGCGGCGAACCAAAGGTCGGGGTTGCGCTCACGTTGAATACCCTTCTCGCCAAATCTCCAAGCGACGTCCCATCAGTTGTTCCACGTAGGCTACATCGTCTTCCGCAAACCTCCAAAGCAACTGTTTCAATGATGGCGGAAACGAGGGTTTCTCGTCCAACTTTCGGCCAAACATCTGTCGCGTCCTGGAACGTACCGCATCAGGCATAAGCGAGGCCAAGCGGTCCCCTGCCGCTGTAGATCGAAATTGCTGGACGGAGTTGCCCCAGTAGTAGGTCCCAGTTGAGGAATGGGCAGCATTTGCACCATTCAACGCACTCTCGAAACCGGCTGGATCAATATCCAGATGGTGTGCAATTCGCTCGAGCGTAGCCATCGGTGCACGGACGTATTCCTCGAAGACCAGCAACAGAGATCCGTTCCCGACCGAATAGCTTGACATACGGCCGCAGTTGCACGCCATATCGGCTGCGATTGACATACTCAGGTTTAGCAAAGACGGCTTCCTGTGGCGGCACGCTGACGGTGTTGCGAACCAGTCGATGAGCATAATTGGATATGACACGCTCTACCGGATGCCGCATAACATAAATGAACTTCAGATCTGGATTATAGGCGTAGAGTCGCTCGTGAGTATTATCAAATTCCGGCAAGAATGTGTACATGGTAGAACCCTCGCCACAGAGCTGGCCAGGACGAGGATCATATAGAGCGTGATAGGTATCAAGGCCCGCCTGCCAATTGTCTGTCGAATTAAAGTACCCAGGTTCTTTTTCCCTGCAAAAGCAGATGCCGGGATGTGAAGCCAACTGATTTGCCAATGTAGTAGTTCCGCATTTCTGTGCCCCGATCAGCATAAAGTCTACCTGCATCGCTAATCTCCAACCGCTTCTACGGCATTGCCTGGCAGGCGCCGTTTCATGTTTGTTATCAAGGAGGCTTGAGAACAATCTGAGATAGTTGTCGACCATGTAGTCGATCTGATGACTGCGGCAAACATATTCGCGCGCCCGTCGTCCCATGGCCATGCGCACTTCGCTTTCGGTCATTAATTCCTTCACGATTTGAACCAGACTTCCCATGTTTGGTGCGTAGCGACCGATTTCTTCACGCTCCGGTATGCCGTCAAGACGGATAGGTACTGACAGTCGGCACGGCTCGTGGACCATGCCTGTAGGAATGAATTTCCAAAGCCTTCTCTTCCTGGCATGGAGGTGTAGATCAGCAGATCACTCTTGCGGATTTCCTCGTTGACCATCTCAACTGGCAAACGACCAAGATAATGAAGATTCTCAGGGCCGAGCTCGATTCGTTTGCGGATCGATTTTCCATACCTGTTGGTATACAAATCCCCTATCATGGCGAAATCGTAGTTCGGCAATTGTTTCGCCAGCTCAATAAACCACTCGGGACGTTTCCAGCGCTTGACGTTGTTTACCCAAATGACTCGCTTTCCGGGCACAAGATGAGTCTCGATTTTCAGGCGGAATCGCCGTGGCGTTGTAAATTGTTTGTTCGAGCGGTGTGGATAATGCTCACGCATCATCGTAGCGAAATTCTTCGTGTTGCTAACATGTGCATCCGTTTGGCGCACACACCGAAAAGAATTCAAATGACGCCGGAATTCACCCGACCGAAGATGAGCAAGAGTCTCTCGCGGATGATGGCCAAGCAAAAGCGGCTTTGTCTCCATGCGCCCCCACAGGAAACGCTCACGATCGGAACCTGATAGTCGTTGGCAAATTGCCGCAAACTCAGCAGTCTCAGGGAATATCCGCACATAACAGACATCAGGCCTATGCGTCTTCAAACAGTATAGCGAGCCGAGCACGGAACGCTTCACGCCAGTCACACGGAGCCCTGCAATTTCTTCTACATCGACGCTTTACCAACTTGGTAATGGCGATCGTTCCAGGCCGGCGCGGGTAGCCACAAAAACGGTTTGAGTGTCCGCGTTCCGCTAAGCCACCGGCAAGATAAACTGGTCTGCAAGTCTGCGCCTCCCATACGAACACCGGGATAGAACCCCGTTACAACCATGATACGCATATTCACCATTCCAAATCAAACGCAAATTCCGTAGATCGCCTGTCGTCAAACGTGCTTTGATGCGCCACTGAAGCCCAGACGCCGTAACCCCAGGAAAGTAACGTTTATGCAACCATTCGGCAAACTGGATGATACCAACCATGGTCAGAATCTCGATGGCAATCTGCCGATCGAAGATCGCCAGCAAGAGTAGATAAGGACCGCACCGACCGTGCCTTCTATCAGTAGCTGGATCAGCGGGATCTGTTCTTGAACAAGCGTCCCGATGCCCCACGCACCGATGGCGGCAACTACGCTTGCTCCGCCGTAAACCAGAAAGAGACGCGCGGCGCCCGCAAGGGACAGCTGATTTCGATCATAGCGTTTCAACAGCAGTGCAAAGAGTATGATGACGCCAAGAAACGAATAACAGCGCACTTGCCGAAGCAAGACCTACATAGCCGAAGTATTTGCTGCCCAGAAAAGCGAAGATGATGTACGGAATCATCGCCAAACTCGTCACCAGCGGGACCGTGCGCGTGTCCTTTGTGACATAGAAAACCCGGGTCAGCAGGTTGCCTATCATGGCAAACAGAATCGACTCGATGAGCACTATCGGGATGATGCGCGCAACGGCCAGCGTATCCGCTCCCGTGAAAGCGCCTCGCTCAAATAGGACCTGAATCAAAGGAATGGCAATCACGCTTCCGAGGATTACCACCGGCAGCGCCACCGCCAGGGTCAGCCTGGCGCTATATTTGAATGTGGAGAGCAGCCCCGGTATGCCATTGCGGGCAAAATTCTTGGACATGATGGGAAAGGTCGCAGTGACGACCGTGACAGCCAGCATGCTCTGGAAAATCCGCACGGTTTTCTTCGCATATCCCAGGTAGGAAAGATCGCCGTCCGGCAAGCCTGACGCAAAGAAGCGCTCGACAATGGGCCCGATGCGCGTGATCAAACCGAGAAGGATGAATGGCATTACCAAGATCAGCGTACTGCGCACCCGCTCGTCCGTAAACGGAAGACGGCCGGGCCAACCATGACGAACAATCGGAATAGTCGTCACACACGCCTGCAAAATCATCGCCACCAATAATGCCCATGCCAATGCGACCACACCAACGTAGCGATAGAGCAATAGAACCGTCACAATGCTGCCGATGGAGTTGATAGCCCCCCCGGCTGCCGGCCAGAAATATCGCCCTCGTGCATTTTGAATCCCAGATGTAAATGAACTGTAGCCGCTAAAAAACGTAGTGAAGGCGAGAATCTCAAGCATCTGGGCGGTCAAAGCAGCCTTATCAGGCTTCAAGCCAGGTGCAGTTACCCTGAGTATCTGGGGGGCAAAAGCCCATATGCCCAATGAGACCAATAGTAGGATGCCGCCAATCAGCCAGAAAAATGTTCCCACTAACCGCCAGGCTTGATCTTCTTCGCCGGACTCAACATCTTTGACAAAGGCAGGAATAAAGACAAATGATAAGCCGGCAAATAGGACGCCCTGGATGTAGCCCGGTATGGTGAACGCAGTCAGGTATGCGTCCATGCCTTCCCCGGCGCCATAGAGCGCCGCAATGATCATTTGGTTGGCAAAACCGGCAATCAGGCTGAATATGCCGCCAAATGCAACCCGAAACGCAGCCTGTGAGATGGATTTCTGCTGTTCCGCGCGCTCCGTAGGCTTAGAGTCTACTACCGGTTCTTGCTCAGACGGTTCCTTCACAAGGTCGTTACTCATGGCCTATGTAGCTCGATTGACGACAATATGGACAGATTTCGCGTTTAGCTTGGCCAACTGATCGCGAACGCTGCGGACCCCCCCAAGGTTCGCCTGATCTTGGGCGACGACGAGCAGGATCTCGTCCACGACAGGAACAAGAATCGCAGCATCTGTTGCTGTTGACAAGGCCGGCGTATCGAGAAGCACCACGTCAAACTGGTGCGCCAACTCATGCAGCAATGTGCGCATTTGGGCGTTACCCAGAATCTCCGTCCCCTGATACAGCCGCTCGGCCAGTCCTGCCGGAGCTACGGAGAGGACAAATTCCGATCCGGTCGGACCAGTAAGCGCCGGACCTGTCGTAATCACCTTGAGCATCGACAGCTCTGTCGACTTGCAGCACGCCGCTGATGTTCGCCTGGCCGGTCAGGTAACTAGTCAAGCCGCGATCGTTGTCAAGCCCGAAACGCCCATTTATAGACGGATTATGCAGATCGCAGTCGATGATGACGACGCTGCGGCCGGACTTGGCAATGGAGACGGCCAGGCTTGCAGTCACCGTGGATTTGCCTTCACCCTCGCTGCCGCTGGCAACCAAAATCGAATAGGGCTGGCCGTCGGGGATTCCCGCCATGAGATTGATGCGCAGGCGCCGGAACGCTTCAACCTGGGGCGTATAGCGTGGAATCGCCGTTCAAGTCGATCATGTTGAATGCTTGGCTACCCACGGGAATATTGCCGACAACTGGTGCACCCGTCACAGTTTCAATTTGGTCGGCGGTACGCAAGCGGGTATCCAGGTTTTCTCGCACCAGGGCAAGACCGACGCCCAAGCAACAAACCGACCAGAGCGCCCAATACGAGATTCATGTTGGTACGAGGTGTCGCCGGCGCAGTGGGTTCAAAGGGAGGTTCAACAATCGAGACTGCGTTCTCGCGCACGGCATCCTCAAGCCGCAGCCGTTCATATTCATCAAGCAGCGTCGTGTAGGTCCGCTCCTTCAGGGCTATGCTCTGATTGGCGGCATCCAACCTCGCAACATCAACCGCTGGGTTGGCCAGTAGGGTTTCGTACTCGGACCGAAGCGCAGCAAGTTCGGATTCAAGCTGCTCTAATTGACGGTTGAGTATGTCAATGGTTGCCTGGCCTTCGCTTGCATAAAGTTCACGGCTCTTGACAATCAACGAATCAGCAGCCAGTTGTGCTACCTGCTGGGCGGCAAGCGCATCGGGGGCTTCCGCCGAGATCTTCATCAATTCGGTATTGGGGATCAGTTCAACCGTAATTGCCGGCCGTTCGGTCAGATTTAGCTGAGACCGGATGTCCTGGGCGACTGATGATCCCGTCACAATTCGTGAATAAGTGTTCATCAAGCGGTCGGTGTAATTGATATCGGTCCGGCTGTTGATCAAGCCACTGCCGACAGTTGCTACACGTAGCGTCGTCGAAGATCGATACATGGGCGTAGCCATGTAGGAAAGCACAGCGGCACAGAGGATTCCGACAATCGTGGAAACGATGATAATCCACTTGCGACGATAGATGATGGCGATGTATTGTCGTAGATTCATTACGCTGTCTCTCGTGATGGCTAATTCGATCAAGAACGTCTCTTGCACATGCAGGTGTTTGCGCTGGATTGACAGTACCAGCTAGCCCGGCAAATTGCCCTTGGCATTCACCAAACGAATGCGCAATGGCTTCTTCATCAGCCCCAGGACTTTATCGTACGCTCGGCCGATTTCCTTCTTTGCGAATGCAAACGGCTATCTTACCAAACAGCTATATTATGATCCCAAAATGGGAATCGCGAAATACGCAGGCATGCGATCCGGAACGATGTTGCGCAATTTGGGGTTCGCTTGGTCACGCGCCGACAGCATCACATCTCGCCGCACCCATGCTACAGCGAGTTCCGGATCATCCCAGGCAACACCCCATTCATCCTCTGCATTGTGGTACTGATCGACCAGATACGTCAGTGTTGCATCGGTCAGCGCCAGGAACCCATGGGCGACGCCGCTGGGAATGTAGACGCCGATTTCATTCTCCTCGACCGATCTCCAGCACGTGGCTGCTGCCGAAAGTCGGAGAGCCTATGCGTAGATCCGCCAGGCCGACTTGGATTCGGCCGCGTGGGACATACCAATAATCTACTTGATGGAAGTGATAGTGCAAACCACGCAGCACGCCCGCGACGCTGTCACTGCGATTCGCCTGGATCATATCCCAGCTTCGTTCGGGAAACCACTCCCGGCGAAACGTCTCCATGAAGCGCCCCCGTTCATCTCCAAACCCGCGGAGATGAACATATTTTATGCCATCGATTCGGGCACAATTTTCAATGAATGTCACCGCTTGCTCCTCTCAGTGTAAGCGAACACACACAAGCCGACCGACCATTTCGTCGATTTCCCGGCCCTTTAGGCCGGAACCTGAACGCCCACAAACTTGCGTACCACCGACGTTACCAAATCGATCTGCTCGTCGGTCAGTTCGGCAAAGATCGGGAGGGAGAGGATCTGATTGGCATAGGCTCCGTGACCGGAAAGTCGCCCGGTGCATAGCCCAGTTCAGCGTAGGCCGGCAGCAGATGGATCGGGATCGGATAGTGCAGCCCGCAGGCCACGCCGGCCGCGTCCAGGCGTTCCATCAGCGCTTCACGGTTGGCGAGACGAATCACATAGAGATGATAGACGTGTTCGACGTCAGGCGCAACTGCCGGTGTCACCAGCGGCAATTCGCCCAGGAGCGTGGCGTATTGCTCTGCCGCCCGACGCCGGCCTGCATTCCAGCCGTCGAGGCGGGGCAGCTTGACGTTGAGCACCGCCGCCTGCATGGTGTCGAGGCGATGGTTGAAGCCTTTGATCTCGTGGTGATACTTTTTCTTCATGCCCAGGTTTCGCAACATGCGAATCCGCTCGGCCAGGTCGGCGTCGTTGGTCACGACGGCGCCGCCGTCGCCGTAGGCGCCCAGGTTTTTGCCCGGATAGAAGCTGAAGCCGGCCGCGTGGCCCAGGCTGCCTGTGCGTCGCCCTTTGTAGCGAGCGCCGTGGGCCTGCGCGGCGTCTTCGAAGACCAGCAAACCGTGTTTGTCGGCGATGGCCAGGATCGGGTCCATGTCGGCCGGTTGGCCGTAGAGATGGACCGGCATGATCGCCTTGGTCCGCGGGGTGATGGCCGCTTCGATCAACGCCGGATCGATGTTGTAGGTCTCCGGATGGGCATCGACCAGCACAGGCGTGGCGCCGGTGTTGGAGATGGCCAGCGTGGTGGCGATGAACGTGTTGGCCGCGGTGATGACCTCGTCGCCCGGACCGATGCCGTAGCCGAGCAGGATCAGTTCCAGGGCGGAGTAGCCCGAATCAACGCCGACACAGTAATCGGCTTCGCAGTAGCGCGCAAATGCCTGCTCAAAATCGGCGACCGCCTGCCCCAGCACGAAGTCGCCACGCTGCATGACGCCCAACACCGCAACGTCTACCTCTTCCTGGATGGATCGATATTGTGTTTGCAGATCAACAAATGGGATTTTCATTTTCCGAATCCTTGCATAGGATGAGTGCTGCGATCACTCGCAACGAGTTGGTACCTCGCGGCTCAAGTCGGACCATGGTTTGTAGTAACGGCTTCAGCCGTTTTTGTACCGACAGATCGACAGAAGTCGCAACTACGAACCATTGGTTTATTTGAGCCGGCTCGTACAAGCGGCAAGAGAACGCCCCGTCATATCTGTAAGAATGACATTGTCATTCATATGACGAGGCGGCAAAGGACTCACATGGTTTGGTCTTTTATGCGTGCAACCCCGCTCCGACAGCGACCGGTTCCCTGCTCGCCATATTGCCATTGGTGAACGAAATCACTGCGTTGTCCGTTTGCAGGGACTTCTGAGCCGCCTCGACGATCTGAACCACGCGCAGGCCGCTGTAGCCGTCTGATTGGGGTTCTTTCCCCTCGCGGATGCAATCCAGAAAGTGATTGCATTCGACCCGCAGCGGTTCGTCAAAACGCACAAATGGACTGATAACGTCGCCGTAGTGGTAGGCGAACTGGAATTCGCCGAAGGTATCCGTGTGCCGGATGGCATCGACACGCTTGTCGTACACCTTGATCTTTTCCTGGCTTTCTACATCGTCGTAGATAACCATCTTTTCGCTGCCCACCACCGTGATGCGGCGGGTCTTGCACGGGTCCAGCCAACTGAGGCGCATGTGGGCCAGCACGTTGTCCGGGAAGCGCAGGGTCATGTAGGCGACATCCTCGATGCCCGGCTGAACACAGCCGTTGCCCTGGGCGCAGACACTCATCGGACTTTGACCCAACAGGTAGAGCAAGATCGAGATATCGTGGGGGGCCAGGTCCCAGATGACGTTCAGGCGTGAACTGAATAGTCCCAGGCTGACCCGAACGGCATCAATGTAGTGAATCTTGCCCAAGCTCGCCGCTGTCGATCATCCGCTTGAGTGTGCGCACGGCCGAGTTGTATTCAAACGTATGGCCGACCATCAACACCCGGTTGTGCTCTTTGGCCACCTTGATCAGCTCGGACGCATGGACGGAACTCAATGTCAGCGGCTTTTCCACCAATACATGGAGCCCGTTCATCAGGCATTCCCGCACGACGTCATAATGCGTGTGCGGCGGTGTGGCAACGACCACAGCATCCAAGTTCAGATCAAAGAGTTCTCGATAATTCTGCGTGACCACCGGAATCTGCGGGTGTCGATCTTTGACCCCGGCCAACCGTTTTTCATCGAGGTCCGCAACTGCTACTACGACGGACGTCGGGATTTCCACAAAGTTACGGATCAGATTGGGACCCCAGTAACCGTACCCAATCGCTCCGATTCGAATCGGTTCCATCTATTTCGCACCTTTGCTCAGTAGGACTGCGGGAATCGTGCCAACCAAAATCTTGAGGTCAAGCCAGGTCGACTGGCGCTCGATGTACTCAACATCCAGCTCAACCTGCTCATTGAAGCCGAGTTCGCCGCGCCCCATCATCTGCCACAGACCTGTGATGCCGGGAATCGTCGCCAGCCGCTTCATGCTTTCGTCTGAGTACATCTCGACTTCGTATGGAATCGGCGGGCGGGGACCAACCAGGCTCATGTGGCCCTGCAGAACGTTCCAGAGTTGGGGCAGTTCGTCCAGGCTGGTCTTGCGCAGGAACTTGCCGACCTTGGTCACTCTCGGATCGCCGTTGAGCTTGAACATGTCGGCGCCCTGTTTGTCCGGCTGGACCTCGGTCATCTTATCGGCGTCGCCCTCGATGTAGGCTTGGACAAATTGACGATGGAGGTCAGGGCTGGCATCGGTGCGCATGCTACGGAACTTCAGGAAGGTGAAGTCCTGGCGTTGCCAGTAGAGCCGACCGTTGTGTCGCTTGGGCTTGGCGCCGACACGCTGCTGTTTGAAGATGACCGGACCCGGTGAATCCCAAGCGATAATCAGGGCAATGACCGCCATAAGCGGGGCCAAAAAAATCAGCGCCGTCGCCGTGATCCCGAGATCGAGAAGACGCTTGACCGCAAAGTAGACATCTCGACTGTCGACCAGCGGTCCGATGGCCAGCGGGTCCGCCCTGTGCAGTTGTTCAAAGCGGATGTCTTCCTGTAGGAAGGCAAGCCGATCCGGATTTCCTTCCGGGTCCGTGTCAGCAACATGGTTCGGATAGGGATGTCCCAGTTCTGCCGATCGCGTCGTCGGCGACATTGAAACGGAACTTGACGCTCCCTGAGCAAGCTGAAACTTTTCGGCGTGCGCGATAGTCTGCATGGGCATATCCCCCAGTAATTGGGCTCTCTGTTGACTCGTGTCCGTCACGGAACCGTGTGGACCGGCGTGTAGCTGACTTGACATTGAGATGACACTCGAAATCTAATGACCTAACCGAGTGCGATGCCATTGTGACGCTAGTTCAGGTGCCGTGTCGGACGAGTCGCCGGGGACTACGGATACCCGTCCGGATTGTGGGCTTGCCAGCGCCAAGCGTCTTGGCACATTTCTTCAATACCTTTATCGGCTGTCCATTCGAGATCCTTCGCAGCTCTTGCGCAATTTGCGAAACTTGTTGCAACATCGCCGGGCCGCCGGTCAACGATCTCGTAGGGGACCGATTTGCCGCTGGCCTTTTCAAATGCGGCAACAACTTCGAGCACGCTGTAGCCCCTGCCGGTGCCCAGATTGTAGGTGTAGAGTCCGGGCGATTGAGCCAGTTTGTCCAGCGCCTTGACGTGTCCCAGCGCCAGGTCGACCACATGGATGTAGTCGCGCACGCCGGTCCCGTCCGGTGTGTCATAGTCGTCGCCGAAGACCTGCAAGGCCGCACGCCGCCCCACGGCCACCTGGGTGATGTAGGGGAAGAGGTTATTGGGGATGCCGTTGGGATCCTCGCCGATCTGGCCGCTGGGGTGGGCGCCGACCGGGTTGAAGTAGCGCAGGAGTGCGATCCGCCAGGTCGGATCGGAATGCTGAAGGTCACGCAAGAATCTGTTCGTTCATCAGTTTGGACCAACCGTAGGGATTGGTTGCCGAGAGCGGGAAGTCTTCGGTGATGGGCATCGTGTCAGGATCGCCGTAGACAGTGGCCGACGAACTGAAGACCAATGTGCGAACATCATGATCGCGCATACAGAAGCAGAGATTGAGCGTGCCGGTGACGTTGTTTCGATAGTATTCGAGCGGCTTGGCAACGGACTCGCCGACTGCCTTCAGGGCTGCGAAATGGATCACTGCATCGATGTCATGTTGCTGAAAGACCGCATCCAGCGCTTCCGGATCCAGCAGATCAACTTGGTGAAAATCGAGCGAGCGTCCGGTCAGCTTCTGCACGCGCCGCAGTGATTCTTCACTGGCATTCGATAGATTGTCGACCACGACCACGTCGTAGCCGGCCTGGAGCAATTCCAGTGTCGTGTGGCTGCCGATATAGCCGGCGCCGCCGGTAACCAAAATGGTGCTCATCCTCGTTCCTTTCGAGAGCTGTTGCATGCCGAAACTAAACAATACCGATTCAGCCACAAGTGTACAATGTGATAATCAGCCCTCATAACGAGTCGGCGTCCGATGTTGACCTCATCTTCCCCTACTGCAATAGGAGCAACCAGTCATCTTCATTCGGACACGTAAGTAGTAGGCCACCAAGATCCGCATGAGGAAATGGAGCAGCATTTTGTCGATCACCGGTTCGCGGGTTCAGCCAAACGCCGGCTAGTGTCTTGCCGGTCGGAGGATCGGTCCATCGGGTGGTGCGGCAACGTGCTCCGCTGGGAAAGTAGACCAAAAAGAAATCGTCCTCCGCTCCAGCCATGAACGGCATGAACTCTTGTCCTGCCTGCCAGTGCGGATCGAGTGCATTCAGGCGGGGGGTAAGCCGCCACCACGGCAATGAACGCAGGATGGACGCTCCCACGCCTAACTGGTAGCTGCCTGGCAGGCAGGCAGCTTCAGACCAATTTGCGTCGCCCCAGTGCCCGAGAAACCCGTCGTCGTCGGACATTTGCCAGAGTCCATTGGCGCCATACGAATGTCCCGCTGCTCCGGCAAGGATGCACATCCAGAATGCGTAACGTTGATCGACGGCCCAAAACTGGCCCAATATTCCTTCATACCACGGTTCCATGTTGACGATTGGGAGATGCGGCGCTGCGATGCTTGCCTGTAGAATCGCATTGACCATTACCTGACGGCTGTGCTCAGAATGACCGGATTGGATGGCAGTCATCCCTACCCATGGCGCTTTGTTCAAGCTCTCGTGCGAATAGACCCCTGGGATTGGATGTGTGGTAATAATATGGCCTTCAGGATCGTAGTCCGCCACTGCACGCCCGACATTTTCCCATGCTTCGCGCCGTGCGATAAGGCTTTCCGCGTCAGATCGGGTGTCTTGCGCATATCGCCGCTTAAGCTGGCGCAAACGCTCCTGATGATGAGCCGGCAACCGTCGCACGATGTTTGCCATCTTCGAGCGTATGTTTTTAGCACGGCTCGTCGGGGTCGGATTGGGCAATTTCAACATGTCGCTCTCGCCACAGAGGCACCACACGACAGGGTAGGCTGCATAGCGTGCTACAAGGTATTGCCAATAGCGTGTCATCTGGTCGACACCCATCCAGTCGATTTGGAATCCCCATCCGCCGAGGATGCAGGGAACAATACCGGCGTCAACCAGAAATTTGATCCTTTGATCAACGGCCTGAAAGTATCGTGGATTGATCAGATCCCAGCGACGCGTGAACGGATAACCGCCTTCATTGGCAATGGCGTCATGGTCGGCATCAACCTCGGGTGGCATGCCGACAACAAGTTGCACAACACTAAATCCTTGTTGAGCGCGTTGGGTTGCCAGATCTTGAAAGGGCTGCGGCCATGCGCAGCGACCTGTCGCACCGTACCACCACGTGTCGGCCAACCACAGAAATGGGGCGCCATCTGTATGAATGAGGCGGCGGGTAGCCGGTGCTGCCACGAGAGCGCCATGTCGCATGAGCGGATTTTCGCCCCCATATGCTTCGATGATGAACTCGCCCTGTGCAGGAGATGACCAGGCAATTTTATTTGATTGGTGAGGAATGAGTTCGAACTGATATCGTCCAACCTGCTTGGGGCAGATGCGTGCGCGGAAGATCCGGTCGCCGTCCCAGAAGATCGGCACATGCGAGAGATCGCCGTTAGGGGCCTGCAACGCTACAGAAGCTACAGCTTCACGATAGGCATTGGTAGAATTGCTATCGCTTGTAAAAGTAAGCTCAATCGGAACGTGGGTATATCCGGACAACTGACGCGGTCCACTAATCTCTGACATATTCTGACTACAGGAATTCCCATATTGTTCAATAAAACGGGGTTGGCTTCCCAAGAAGTCCGACTTTATGCAAAAGTCGGACTCTTTCGCCACGGAATTTTGAGAAGATACGAATCTCCTAGACTAGAGCATACCATGGGACGACGAAACGTCCATTAGGCAGAGTCCCAGGGTTTCTCGCCACGCAGTCAAGGCCAAGCTATCCGGAATGTCGACATCACAAACCTGAATGGACTGGCCTGGTTCTATCCCATGCTTCAGAATTGCACCGGATAGTAGACCCAACGGAATATGATCCGGATCATCGACAATGCGGACTGCACTGCCGCGGATATCGAAATTGCCAATGCTATGTTCGATCAGCGTTCCTGCGGCCAATGGGCGCTTGGCGAGCGCTGCAACACTGCATACGGGGAGCAAACCATTGGTGAGCAATGGATCACGGCCGGCTGCCATGCGCCGGATCGTCTTGACAATCTCGAGGTGCGGTAGGTGGAAATCACGCGAGATCGTGTAGTATGGGCCCGAACCAAGTTTATAATAACGCAGGAACTCTTGCTGAGCCGCATCATGCGTGGCCGTGATGAACACGCCGGCCGGCAGCTTGCTGCTTGACGCCGTTGAAGACAGAATGTAGTCGCTGATCGGCTGTCCGAGTGCCTGCGCATACTGTGCCAACTGCTCCCCTCCGTCCTCAACTGACCCTACTACAGGCCCCAGTAAGCCTGGCTGAAAGATGTCGGCGCCCAATCCGTTGGCCACGAGTACCTGCTCATATTGCACTTTGGTACCATCCGTGAAAGCCGTCACCAGGGGCAATGAGATGCCTTGCTGTGTCGCCCAATACACCATGTCTTCTCGCGTCGGGTTCAGATTGAGGAATCCCTTCATGTTGCCGTAGACCAATGGCTGAAACCCCATCTGTATAACGTCTTCGCGGAGCGCAGCCAATGAGCCAGGCTGATCGCCTTCCGCCTCGGAAATCCGGCCGCGTCGTGCGAAATACGATCCTGTGGTCACTTGCAGTTCGGTGTTCATTGTCACAATGGGCAAGCCCGCGGCTACGACCTGTGCCAAAATGTCCGTACCGTACAACGGATCGCCGGTACATTCCACAATCAGTTCGGCACTGTCGATCAACTCATCGACAGAATTGGTCAAGACACCGTCCCAAACGGAGTCACGACGTAGTTTGGGCTCGCTCCGGGTTAACACCTTTGTGACCACAATATCCGATAGCGCTCGCAGGGAAAGGGTGAGACCGCGTGCAATATAGCCTGAGCCGATGATGCCGACTTTCAATGTTCCAATGCCATACTGTGGGTGCAAGAAATGTTGTGGCCCAGTGTCGTGTTCGCCAGCAATCTCGATTTTTGGCATCGTAAGGGAGGCGTTGTCAAATGCCGTGGAGACGGCCAAAGACGGCTCAATTTCGACAGTGTCAGCCTGGAGGCTGTTGTCTTTAAGGTAATGATG
Source organism: uncultured Chloroflexia bacterium (assembly GCA_963698255.1). GTDB lineage: Bacteria > Chloroflexota > Anaerolineae > Caldilineales > Caldilineaceae > JAWKOK01. The sequence continues at coordinate 23,702 of CAVOQD010000014.1, forward strand.
TGGCATGTGTATTCTCCGTATCGGGAATTGAAATACAGTTGTCCACAAGATTCAGCGACGATTCTGAGGGGGGGCACGATGGTGTGGGCAATTTACTGTGACGACTCTATGCATAGTTTTACTTCCCAACTTTATTTGATTTTCGAACCTCCAATCGAGAACTTGTGGCTCTTTGGGATCTCAGGGGGTTGACATGAAATCGTAGGGCGGGTTTCCCTACCCGCCGAAGCCAGGCAGTTAGGGGAACCTGCCCTAAGCCCTGAGATCCCAAAGAGCCGAATTTGTATATATCGGACTTGGAAAGGTGGGCACACACGTAACGCAGTATTTACTTGAATGGAGCTAAACAGCCACGACCTCCGGCTCCAACCCCAACCTTGCAAGATCTCGCTCGATCTCCGGGCAGTAGATCGGGTTCATGACAATCACAAGCTCGGGCCGGTAGTCGAACCAGAAACTCCGGACCGACGATCTCGTGGCCCGTGCCTGTCATGAAAGTCCCATGTCTATTTGGATTGATATCGACTGCATAGCCGATCTCATCGGTCAGCTTGAGTGTCGTCAGAAAGGCGACGCCCTTGGACCCGGAACCCCAGATGACTGCACGTCGGCCATCTGCATGGAAGTCTACCAGCTTGTGTCGCCAATATTCCAGCTTCACCCGCACATTGTCGACAAAATAGTCGACAAGCTTGACGGTATCGGCCAGCGGCTCCGGCGACGCTTCGATCTCTGCCGGCTGCCGGCGCAATCGGACGCGCCTCGATCATCAGATACTGATCGTTGTAGTCCGTGAAGGTGTCCAGGACTTCGAAGCCGTTGTTCTCAAACAGATAGCGCAGAGAACCGGCTGTGAAGTAGGAACAGTGTTCGTAGTAGATATCCCAGAAGGCAAGATCCTTGAGTACATAGCCGCCGTTGGGAATCTGGAAGAAGACGGTGGTGTCCAGTTGCTCGCCGATCGCCCGGCGCACGGTACGCATGAATTCGCCGGTGTTGGAGATGTGTTCCAGGGTCATCTTGCAGCAGAAGAAGTCGCCCTTGTAGCCGGTCTGCTTCTCTGTATAGAAATCCGTGATGAAGGTGAGGTCGGGATTGCCCACCGACTCGGGCAGCCGTCCGTCGTAGGCCGGGTCAAAGCCGATGCCCCGATTGTCGCCCAGTTCGTTGAGCAGGACGAGAAACTCGCCCTGGCCGCACCCGATCTCGACCACCGTCTTGCCGCGCAGGTCGTAGCGCTCGATCAGGCCGGCAGCCAGCTTGCGGTTGAAGGCCGTGAACGTGGGCGAATAGCTCTGGGTCGATTCGTAGCGCTTGCGAGTATTCATGCAGTTCCGGCTTGAAGGCCACGTTGCTGACGAAACCGCAGTGTGGACAGAAGCCCAATACGATCTCCCCTTTGGGGTAGCTCAGCGCCTCTTCTTCGCTCTCCATCAGGAGCACGCTGTGGACCGGCGTTCCATCCACCGAATAGAATGTCTCCATATGACCAATGCCACAGTTGGGGCATAGATAGGTCTCTTGTGGCTCTGTCATCATTATCCTTCGACCACCTGCGGTTGGGGAATCGGCACGATAAATTTCCCGCCCTGTTCTCGATAGGCTTCTTGCTGGTTCATGATCTCGGTGGCGAAATTCCAGGCCAGGATCAGCGCATAGTCCGGATTGTCCTGGACCAGCTTCTCCGGCGGGAAGATCTCCAACTGGTTGCCGCCCATGTAGCGGCCATGCTTGTACTTGTTGAGATCGACGACATAGTCGAGGAACTGTTTGTCGATGCCGCAATAGCTCATCAGCGTGGTCGCCTTGGCTGCCGCGCCGTAGCCGGCGATGGAATTGCCCTCGGCCTTCAGCGCGGTCAGGATCTCCATCAGCCCCTCTTTGACGCTGCGCACGCGCTCTGCGAAGTTGAGGTAGAAGCCAACGCCGTCCACTTGGCGGCGCTTCTCTTCGGCCAGCAGTTCTTTCACCGAGTCCTGGACGTTCTCGACCGGCTCGACGAACATACGCAGCGAGCCGCCATGGATGGAGACATGCTTGACATCGTTGAAGTAGAGGCCATGCCGGCGGAAGAGCCGGTCCAGGGCTGTGACCGAGAAGTAGCAGAGATGCTGATGGTAGATGGTGTCAAACTCGCCGTGATCGACCAGATCGACCACATAGGGCGCTTCGATGACGGCCACGCCGTCATCTTTGAGGACGGTCTTGATGCCGGCAACAAAGCCGTTGAGATCGGGCACGTGGGCAAGCACATTGTTGCCCAGAAAGACATCGGCCTTCTGGCCTTGCTCGACCAGTTCCCGTGCCAGGTCCAATCCAAAGAAGGTGATCAGGGTCGGGATGCCGGCATCGATGGCCGCCTGGGCCGGCGCCTTGGCCGGGTCGATGCCCTGGACCGGGATGCCCGGCCTCCACAAAGTTGCGCAGCATGTAGCCGTCGTTGCTGGCCGCTTCCATCACCAGGCTGTTCTCGTCCAGATCACGCGTCTCCATGATGTAGAGCGCGCTCTCGCGGAAGTGACGCAACAGCGAAGGCGAGACCGACGAGAAGTAGGGATACTCGGCGTAGAAGAGAATCTCCGGCTTGACCGTCTCCAGGATCTGGGCCAGCGCGCAGTCGGTGCAGACGGCCAGCGTCAGCGGTGCGCTGTACTCGGGCGCGTCCAACTGTTCGGAGGTGAGCAGGCGATCGGCCAGCGGCGTCTCGCCGAACTCGATAATCGTTTCCAAGGCTGTCGAACCGCAGGAACGACAGGCGGTTTCGGTGGTGTAGATCGTTTCCATTGTTGTAAATCCAAGTGTTGATAATTGTCAATGGTGAATTGTCAACGTTCGAATGGTCAATGGCGTGCGTCGACACCACACATTGACCATTGAGCAATTGACAATTCACCATTGACCATTTGGATTAAATCGCCGCTTCCGTCTCGCGCCAGCGCAGATCCATCCCCACCTCGCCATTGGCCATCAGTTCCTTGATGTGATGGATACGGCGGTAGTTCGGACCCTCAAATTCATCTGCCTGCAGGCCCATGATCTCGTAGGCGGCCAACAGTTGCTCGGCGCCCTTGCGCGCGGTCCACTGGGGCTTGAAGTCGGGCAGGAGGCGCTCGATCTTGCTGCAATCGACGCGGTAGTTGCGTGTGTCCGGGCCGGCGTCCGGCGCAAATTCGAGCCGGCTGTTGGGCACGACGTCGACGACAATCTCAGCCAATTCGCTGATGCGATAGTTTTCGGTTGTGCGGCCAACGTTGATGGCCTGGTTGCGCACGACGTCGCTGGGGGCTTCCAACGCAGCGATGAATGCGCGGGAGATGTCCTCGATATGGACGATGGGGCGCCAGGGCGTGCCATCGCTCTTGAGATAGACGAGCCCGGTCGTGTAGGCCCAGGCCACCAAGTTGTTCAGCACCAGGTCGAAGCGCAGTCGAGGCGAAACGCCGTAGGCGGTGGCGTTGCGCAGAAATACCGGGGTGAAACGATCATCGGCGAGCTTGGAGACATCCTGTTCGACATGAACCTTGGAGACGCCGTAGGGCGTAACCGGGTTCAGGTTGGCGGTTTCATCAACCGGCGCGTCGCCTTGGGCGCCGTAGTTGCTGCAAGAGGAAGCGAACACAAAACGTTCGACGCCGGCCTGTTTGGCCAACTCTGCCAGCCGCACCGAGGCCTTCCAGTTGATCTCATCGGTCAGCCCGGGGTTCAGATCGCCCAACGGATCGTTGGATAGCCCGGCCAGGTGAAAGATGGCGTCAAATCCCTCAAGATCGGAAGCTTCGACATCGCGCACATCTTTGCGGGTGGCCGGAATATCCGGCGCTTCGCTGAAAGCGCACCGTTCAAACAGGTTGCTGTCCAGTCCGGCCACATCATACCCGGCCTCAAGCAGCATAGGTGTCATGACGGTGCCGATATAGCCGTTATGGCCGGTAACAAGAATACGCATCTTTAACCCTCCCAGGTTTTCCACGGTGCTTGGTCATTTGACCACAGTTCTTCGAGAATATGTTTTTCGCGCAGTGTATCCATGCTCTGCCAGAAGTCTTCATGGCGATACGCCATCAGTTGGCCGTCCCGCGCCAGATTTTCCAACGGCGCCTGCTCCCACATCATATGATCGCCTTCGATATAGTCGAAGACTTCCGGCTCCAGAACGAAGAAAGCGCCGTTGATCCAGCCTTCGTGGATCTGGGGTTTCTCTTCAAACTCGACGACCTGATCGCCGTCGAACACCATATAGCCGTAGCGGGCGGGCGGACGAACGGTCGTCAAGCGTCGCCAATTTTCCGTGGGATCGGTGAAAGGCAAGCAGCTTTTTCAGGTCGACATTGGACAGGCCGTCGCACCAGGTGAGCATGAATGTCTCGTTGCCCAAATAGGGCGCCAGTCGTTTGATGCGGCCGCCGGTCTTCGTCTCCATGCCGGTGTCGATCAACTCGACAGTCCAGTCCGGCGTGTAGCCGCCGTTCATGGAGATTTCGCCGCTCTTCAGGTTCACCTTAAGATTGCTGCTCAACGAGGCGTAGTCGACGAAATACTTCTTGACAACCTCGCCCTTGTAGCCGAGCGCAATCACAAAATCCTTGAAACCGTGGCCGGCATAGTGGCGCATGATATGTGTCATGATTGGCATGCCGCCGATCTCGACCATCGGCTTTGGTTTGATTGTTGTCTCTTCGGACAAACGCGAGCCTTTGCCGCCCGCGAGAATAGCCACTTTCATAGGTTCCCCCAAAAAATACTGTCTGCTTGAACTTGGCCTGTGCCCAGTGTATTACAAGTCGGTGTTTTACAAGCTGGTGTTTTATAAGCCGGAGAGACTCCGATCGTATAGTTTCCAGACGACGACATGACGACCGGGCGTTCTTCATGCCTCTGTATTGCTGACGTGTTTATCGTGTGTCCAGTTTAAATCCTTCGCTTGGGGCCATGCAGCGTTCACGAGCCCGGTCAGGCGTGGCGGATAGAGATTGAGCGTAACCATTCTGCCGCAATTCCGTCACCAATAGCGGTGGAAAAACGTATTACTTCAATGGCCCACGTTCTGTGTAAGCCCATTGGCATCGGTGTCCCTTTAGGTGGTTTGGGGCCGCGAACCTTCTTCCAGACGACAAGTATGACCGCATCGAATTTGATCGCCCACACAACGTTCGCTATGATCTATGCTGTGAACAGATCTGTTGCCCGGGCGTCGGACCGGATTGTACTGGTAGCTGAACCCGCTCAATGGTGAGCCTCTTGTGCAGAGAAGCTATCTGCTTCTTTGCGGACTCATCCTGTCCGGTTATGCTATACCAAGGATCCCCGGTCGGTCGAATTGTGATGAAATTCGACAAAGACAGTATATCATGTGCAAATGTCGTGCGAGAGAGATGCATGAGCAGTAGAGAGTCTGGTTGAAAAATGAATCAAATGCCACGACGGATCGGCCACTACGAGTTGCAGGACGAACTTGGATACAACGATCTCTATGTCGTCTATTTTGCGCGCAATACGCGATTGAATCGTACCGTGGCGTTGCGCCTCCCCGGTAAACGTTTTGACGGCAATCAGGCAGCCGTCGATCTGTTTCTGGATGCCGGACAACGGGCGATGTCATTGCGCCACCCAAACATTGCTCAAGTGCTGGATGTCGGCACTATTGACGGATATTCCTATATCGCCACCGAGTACATCGGCGGAACCTCATTGCAGAAATGGTTGGATCAGGTCAGCAATCAGATGCAGCCGTCTGAAGCCGTGTCGATTGTTGAGCAGGTTGCCGACGCGCTTGATTTCGCTCATCAACGGGGTCTGCTGCATGGCGGGCTGAACACATACAACATTTTCGCCGCCGACGACAATCGTATTGTTCTCTGCGATTTTGGTCTGTTCAATGCTTCGATTGCTGCCAGCGGCGGTGTGCTCAGCTATCTCAAAGATGAGGCTGTCGATCTCGTCTACTTGGCTCCTGAGCAGGTGCGGGGCGAGCAGACCAATCGCCAGTCAGATATCTACAGCTTGGGCATCGTCGCCTATCGTATGTTGACGGGACAGGTGCCGTTCTATGCCGACGATGCCGGCGCCATGCTCAGCTCGATTGCTGAAGCCTTGCCGGCATCGCCCGAGAGCGCCAATCCGACATTGCCTTCAGGTATGGCCTACGTGCTCAAATGCGTACTGGCCAAAGAACCGGATCTGCGCTATTCAACCGGCAAGATCTTTGCCGATGCCTTGGTTGAGGGGTACACCTGGACGCCCGTCGCCGGCGTTGCGGCGTCCGGCTCTACTGCATCTGGGGGAGCTGCAGTTCGAAGTCGGACTCGCTTGCCAATGCTCGGGGCAGGACTGCTGCTGCTGATGCTCTTGATTGCCTTTGCTATTGCATGGATGCAGCCTGATCTGCTTCAACGATTTGGCCTGCAAGTCACGCCGGCGAGCGAGGCTCTGTCGACGCCAGCCGCCGTTGGCGCGGCTATCGACAGCGACGGTCCAACGGCAACTCCAACTCCAACTCCAACCGCAACACAGACCCCACTGCCGACCGATGCCCCGGTGGAGAAATCAAAAGACGATGACCTGTCCACTGACGGTTCGAGCCCTGACGGATCGGGCAGTGAATTGGCTGCCGCTGGTGGCATTCGGAGCGCTGAAACAGCTTCAGAGACTGTAACGACCACACTGACAAATACGCTTTCGATTACCGCGTCAACGCCGCTCCGGGTGACGTCTTTGCCGACAGTCGTCCCCGATTCGCCGGAGGCAACCCGGCCAACCCACACACCGACGCCTGGTGCGGATGATAGTCAGCCGGATGCGAATGAGGCTGACAAAGTCGCGCTGCGAAGTGCCAACAGTGCAGACGCAGATGGCGACGAGGATGACGAGGATCAGGTCGGCGCAAGTGATACAGGCGCCACGAGTGAATCGATGACAACGACGGTTGAGTCCGCCTTGATTTTGATACCGACCAACACAGGGTCGCCCGAAGTTGTGTCACCGACGGCAACTGAGACGCGCACGGCGGCGCCCACGCCGACATCAACCAAGACACCCCTGCCGACGAAGACGTCAACACCCAGGCCGACGTCAACACCGAGACCAACATCAACATCGACGCCAAGTGTAACACCGACCGCGACGAAGGTTCCTACTTTGATACCAACCAAAACCTTCACGCCGCGGCCGACTCGGACGGCGACAGCAACCAGCACTCTGGTGCCGCCGACGGCAACCGGAGACACCAACGCTCCGACCGACATCGACACGTAGACCGACATCAACATCGACACCTGTGCCGCCGACGGCAACCAAGACATCGACACCGCTCCCGACATCAACTTCAACACTTGTGCCGCCGACGGCAACCGAGACATCGACACTGCGCCCGACATCGACGCGTAGACCGACATCAACTTCGACACCGCGACCCACATCAACGTTCACGCCGCGACCGACATTGACGTCAACCAAGACCCGTACACCGATCCCGCCGACGTCAACGTCGACGCCGATTCCGACCGACACGCCGGTGCTGCCGACCCCAACCTACACCCCAGCCGCGACATCGACGCCGACGGTTCCACCCACCGCGACCTTGATTCCGGTTGAGAATGTTGTCTTGGAGTTGTTGACGCCTGGCGATGGGACCAGCGGCGGCGGCGATCAGGTCTTTGAGTGGCGAACGACGATCCGGCCTGCGGAAGGTCAGGCGTTTGAGCTCGTTTTCTGGCCCGTCGGCACGGACCCTATGGCTCGCGGATTCGGCTTGGCTGCACCGACCACCGGCAATCGTATCTCTGCCGATCTGATCGATCTGGATGCACGCCTGGGTGATCTGTTGGGCCCCGGCGACTACAACTGGGGATTGATCTTGGTCCAGACAGATCCGTATCAGCGCATTCAATTCCTGGGCCAACAGCATCAGTTCCAATACGTACGTAACACCGGCTCATCAGGCGATGGCGTTTCTTCAGGAGAGTAAGCATGCAAGTCCGTAACAGTGGCAATGGCCGAAAATTGATCGTTTTTGTTGGCGCCTTCGTCGCAAGCTTGGCACTGCTCGTCTACTTGACGGCCACGACGGTGCTGACTGAGCCGATTCGCCAATGGACGCCTACGACGGCATATCCCTTCGCCTTGGCCAATCGAAATGCAGTTGTACACGGCGATTTCGTCTATGTTGTCGGCGGCAAGCGAAGTGATGAGCACGGCAACGAGTGAAGTGCGATTTGCCCGTATCGACGTCGATAACACTGGGAGCGCCGCATTGGGGACGTGGAACCTCACCGCCCAATTGCCGTATCCCGTCTATCTGCATGCGACGGCAGCGTCGAATGAGCATATCTATGTGATTGGCGGCTTTGACGGCGAACAGGGACTCTATTCGAATGTGTTGCGAGCACCGTTTTTGGCCAATGGTTTTCTCGGTCCGTGGCAAATTATCGGTCAATATCCGTCGGTCTCGCCCGATTTTTCCGGCGTCGATCTGCTGGAGGCATTGGTGATCGACGACAGGTTGTACGTTCTAGGCGGCTGGGACGGCCAGGCAAAGAATCCATTGACCAATGTGTTCTATGCGGATATCGTGGCGAGCGGCATCGGCCCGTGGCAGCCGACCGAAAATCTGAAACTTCCTACTGCTCGTTTCGCCGTGGCCTATCACAATGGCTATGTGTACAGTACCGGTGGCAGCTATGATATTGAGGATGCTCCTGACGCTCAGTACAAGGAGGTCTACTTTGCCAAGGTGAATAGCAACGGTTCCCTTGGCGAATGGACGCTCACGGCGTCTCTTGACCTGCCGGTCTATTACCATCAGGCCGTTATCCATGACGGGAATCTGGTGATCCTGGGCGGCAGAAGCAACGAACAGGTGTACAGTCGGATTTTGACCAGTGCGATCCGGTCAGACGGCAGCTTGGCCGGCTGGACAACGCACAGCACAGCGATGCCGGGGCCGCTCTATCGCTTTGCCGCCGTGTCGCTGGAGCGATCACTCTCTGACTACATCTATTTGATCGGCGGCCTCGACAACGACGACAATTACCGGGACAACGTCTATCACTCCGATGTCCCGCCTACGCTCACACCGACGCCGACGCCGGGGATCAATCTTTTCATGAGCAACGATCCCAAGCATTGGGTTGCACCCGGTGAGCAGGTTGAATATCAGATCTCTTTGACCGGAAACCAGGTCGCCGAATTTAGCGATGTCCGTCTTCGCAATACGATTCCCGATCAAACTGAGTTGATTGTGGACAGTATCTCCGCTGCCGGTTCTTACACCTACACTGGAGAGAACGCCGGGAGCGTCATCGAATGGCGATGGCCGAACTTCGATGCAGATGGCCAAGAGACGGTCTCGTACCGCGTTCGACGCAAGCTTCCGCCCACGCCTGATGTGACCCCCGTCATGTCAATCGACATGGTCGGCCCGGCAACGGCCGCCGGAGGCGATCCGATCCGCTATGTTCTCACCGTCAAAAACAATCTGCCCATCGCACTGCCGAATGTGATTGCTGAGGATGTTGTTCCGCTGGGCGCGACCTACGTCAGCGGCGGCGACGGCCCGCCCAACAACGGGGTGGTGTTGTGGTCGATTCCGTCGCTGGCCCCCTTCCAAAGCATCGATCTCGAGTTGATCGTCACCGCCGACCAGACCGTGGTCAACAGCCGCTTCAGTGTTCGCACCGAGAATGGGGCCTACATTCAGGGACAGGACGTCGTCGTGACTGTGGTGGACGACACGCCGCCGCCGCCCAGCGGCGATGGTACAGCCATCATCAACCGTGGGGCGACAATCGGCTGGACTGCCGCGGGACAGCAAGGCGGCAGTGAGAGCAATTCCGTGCGCAATCCCATGTTCGACGTCTTCTTGCCGGTGGTGCCGGGACGTTGATGCCGGACGTTGATGCCGCCGCCGGCAATGGCCGGAGCTAAACCGCAGATGAGAGTTCGACAGTTCAGTCGAACCGGATACAGGCCAATGGCGTTGGCAAGTGTATACACTGGTTGACCGTTCGCATGGTGCACGCGCCATGGATTGTAGGAAGGAAAGACTGCTAATGAGTATCGATTTCAGATACAAGGTGCGATTAATTCTGGTTGTCGTCTGGCTGCTAATGTTGACCATGTCGGCTGTTCCGGAGACGCTGCGTGCGTCAAGCCTGAGCAAAAGTGTACTGGCGGATCCGGCGCCCAATACTTCGCCGGAGATCACGGAGGGCGCCAGCAAAGCGGTGACCATGAGCGAAGATGGATCGCCGACGCCCTTCAGCTTGACGCTGAACGCCACTGATGTGGAAGGCGATACCCTGACTTGGAGCATCGACGGGGCCGGTGCAAGCCAGGGCACGGCAGAAATCACGCCGCCGAGCACTGGCAACAGCACGGGCGTCACCTACACGCCGAACGCCAACTATCATGGCGGCGACAGCTTTGTCGTCAAGGTCGATGACGGCAAGGCGACTCCGATACGATCACCGTCAACGTGACCGTCCAGTCGGTCAACGATGCACCATCGATTACGGAGGGGGCCAGCAAAGCGGTGACCATGAGCGAAGATGGATCGCCGACGCCCTTCAGCTTGACGCTGAACGCCACTGATGTGGAAGGCGATACCCTGACTTGGAGCATCGACACGGCCGGCAAGCCAGGGCGCAGCAGAAATCACGCCGCCGGAGACAGGCAACAGCACAGGCGTCACCTACACGCCGAACGCCGACTATTTTGGCAGCGACAGCTTTGTCGTCAAGGTCGATGACGGCAATGGCGGCTCCGACACGATCACCGTCAACGTGACTGTCCAGTCGGTCAACGACGCGCCATCGATTACGGAGGGGGCCAGCAAAGCGGTGACCATGAGCGAAGATGGATCGCCGACGCCCTTCAGCTTGACGCTGAACGCCACTGATTCGATGGTGACACCCTCACCTGGAGCATTGACACGGCGGCAAGCCCGGGCACAGCGACGGCCTCGGGGACAGGCAACAGTAAGGTTATCAGCTATGCGCCGCCGGCTAACTACCATGGAAGCGACAGCTTTGTCGTCAAGGTCGATGACGGCAGCGACTCCGATACGATCACCGTCAACGTGACCGTCCAGTCGGTCAACGATGCACCATCGATCACGGAGGGGGCCAGCAAAGCGGTGACCATGAGTGAAGATGGATCGCCGACGCCCTTCAGCTTGACGCTGAACGCCACTGATGTGGAAGGCGATACCCTGACTTGGAGCATCGACGGGGCCGGTGCAAGCCAGGGAGCGGCAGGAATTATAGCGCCGGCGACAGGCAACAGCACGGGCGTCATCTACACGCCGAACGCCAACTATTTCGGCAGCGATAGCTTTGTCGTCAAGGTGGTTGACGGCAATGGTGGCTCCGATACAATCACCGTCAATGTGACCATCGAGCCAGTCAACGACGCGCCCTCGTTCACCAAAGGGCCGGATCAGAGTGTGGCGGTCAATAGCGGGCAGAAGGTTGTTTCTAGCTGGGCGACTGCCATTTCACCGGGACCATCCAACGAGTCTAACCAGAACGTGAGCTTCGTCGTTTCGAATAACAACAGCAGCCTCTTCTCCGCTCAACCGGCAGTCTCGTCTGTTGGACAGTTAACCTTTACGCCGGCGTCTGGGCAGAGCGGCAGTGCCACCGTCACCGTCTATATCCGGGACGACGGAGGGACCGCCAATGGCGGCACAAACCGGAGCGGGAACCAAACCTTTGCGATCTATGTGTCATCCGCCGACCTGTCACTCACCAAGATCGCCGACGTAAACAGTGCCAGTCCCGGCGATGTGATCGTCTACACGCTGACTGCGAAAAACATCGGCAATAAGAACGCCACCGGCGTCTCGATCCGCGAGGTAGTGCCGGTTGGCTCGACCTTTGAGTCCGCAGGCAGCGACGCCGGTTGGTCGTGCAGCACCGGCGATCCGGCTGGAACAAACTGCGATTTCAGCATCGGGTCATTGGACCAGAACGCGACCCGCAACATTGCGTTTGCCGTCCGTGTTGATAACCCCTTGACAATGGATCTTGCCGCGATCAGCAATCGTGCAGAGATCTCGTCCTCCAGCGCCGATCAGAACGCCAACAACAATGTGGCCACTGATAGCACGCCGATTCGACGCTCGGTGAGCGTCTCCGCAGCCAAGGTCGCCGCCCTGTGGATCGATGCCGACGGCAGCAATTTGCCCAGCCCTGGCGACACCGTGCGTTACACTGTGACGGTTAGTCAGTTCGGCAATGCGCCGGCCGTCGGTGTCGTGTTGAGCGATACGCTTGACAGCAACACGGAACTTGTCAACGGATCGGTGACGACCACCAGCGGCGTGGTCGACGAGGGCAATCAGCCCGGCGATTCGTCTGTGAGCGTCGCCATTCCTACGATCGGCGCCGGTGCGGTCGTCTACATCACATACGATGTGCTCATCGACAACCCGTTGCCCCCAGGCGTCAGCGAGATTGTCAACCAGGCTTTCGTGGTGGGCCGCGACTTCCCCACCGTGCCCAGCGATGATCCGGCCCTGCCCGGCAGCGCTGACCCAACCGTGTTGTCGTTGGACGCCAAACCGGTGCTGTCCGCGAGCAAGATCTTCGCCTTCGATCCCGATGCTGATGAAGATGGCATCGGTTCGCCCGGCGATACGCTGGCCTACACGGTCACCGTGACCAACTCCGGCAATCAGAGTGCAACGAGCGTGGTGATGAACGATGTGGTCGATAAAAATACGACATTGATCGTCGGGTCGGTCACAACGTCGCAAGGCACGATTGCGCTGGGAAATGGCGCCGGCGATAGTAGCGTCCAGGTCAATCTGGGCACGCTTGCCGGCGGGGGCGGCACAGCCGAGGTTTCGTTCAAGGTGCGGATCAACGACAGCATCTCTGCCGACGCCAAGGCCATTCTAAACCAGGCCGTCATCGCCAGCGCCGAGCTGCCCGATCTGCTGTCCGACGATCCCAACTTCGGCGGCGATCAGGATCCGACACGCACCAACATCTCTGCCGGCGTTAGCGTTCTTGCCAGCCTGACCGTCTTCCTCTACGACGACAAAAACGGCAACAATATGGCGGAGCAGGGCGAAGAATTGCTCTATGTTGTTGAAATCGTAAACGCCGGAGCCCGGGCTGCCTCCGGCGTTGTCTACGAAAATCTGCTTGGCCCCCAAGTGTCGACCGTGGGCGATACCGTCCGCTCGGATATGGGCCAGGTGATAGAGGGCAATGTTTCCGGCAGTCACAGAGTGGCGGTTGAGCTTGGCAACTTGCCGGGCGGCAAGCAGACCTATATCAGCTATAGCGTGACGATCAACAACGCCCTTGGGCTACCCGACCTACCGACTGCGGGTCAGAGTACGGCGAGGCTGCTCACCAATCAGGGTACGGTCAGATACACCGATGGCGAGTCTGGCCAGGTTGTCGAGATCCTCACCGATGATCCCAATCAGACTGGTGACGAAGACAAAACCGCTGTGATTGTCCACAGCAGCGACGTGATTTTCCTGCCGTCGATTTTTCGATAGAGCACGGGCTCAGTCGACACTAAGTTTAGAAAAGCGATGCGGTCGAACGCTGACCGCATCGCTTTTGATCGGATCATGCGCAGGGTCACTTCGCCGGAATTTGGTGAATGCAGGTGCGGCCTTTAGAATTTACCCGGAAGTGATTGATCGACCGTCCTTATGAATTCATCTGAAACTGGAAGACTCGGCCATGCAATCTCAAATGATCTCTGCGCAGACGGACACCTATCCCTACAATGCGCATTTTCGCAGTTTTGAACCAGGCGATCCCAACGATTATTCGCTCTACGATGTGATCTATCGCTCACCCGTCACCGGCAGTCTGCTGGAGGTCCATCATGACGTCGATGCATTGCGGCAGCATTCGCCGGACTACTGGAAACAGTTGTTCGAAAGCCGCGTCAGCACCACCGAATGGCCCTACGGCAGCGGCGTCTGGGGCATGCGCGAGTGGGTCGTGCCCGACCTGCGCGACGAAAATGTCGTCAGCATGTATGAGGGCAACACCAATCTCTTCTGGGCCCAACGCCTGGGACGGCAGATCGGCGTCGAGGATCTCTGGATCAAGCTCTGCGGCAACAGCCACACCGGCAGCTTCAAGGATCTGGGCATGACGGTGCTGGTCAGCGTGGTCAAGCAGATGATGGCCGACGGCAGCCCCGTGCAGGCCGTGGCCTGCGCCAGCACCGGCGACACCAGCGCCGCGCTGGCCGCCTACGCCGCCTACGCCGGCATTCCCGCCATCATCTTCCTGCCCCAGGGCAAGGTGAGCACGGCCCAGTTGGTGCAGCCTGTGGCCAACGGCGCGCATGTGCTGGCGCTGGACACCGACTTCGACGGCTGCATGGAGATCGTGCAGGAGGTGACCGAGGACCAGAGCATCTATCTGGCCAACTCGATGAACAGCCTGCGCATCGAAGGCCAGAAGACGGTGGGCATCGAGATTGATCCGCCAGTTTGACTGGCAGGTGCCCGACTGGATCGTGATTCCGGTGGGCAATCTGGGCAACATCAGCGCGCTCTACAAAGGGCTGAAGCTGCTCATGGATCTGGGCATGATCGACAAGATGCCGCGGCTGGTGGCCGCCCAGGCCAGCAAGGCCAACCCGTTCTACCTGAGCTATCGCCAGGGCTTTTCGGAGAAGGCGGTCATCCAGGCCCAGGAGACGCTGGCCACGGCCATCCAGATCGGCAACCCGGTCAGCTATGCCAAGGCCGTGCAGGCCATCCAGGAGACCAATGGCCTGGTCGAGCAGGTGACCGAGCATGAACTGGCCAACGTGGCCGCCATGGCCGATCTGACCGGCATGTACACCTGTCCGCACACCGGCGTCGCCCTGGCCGCCACGCTCAAGCTGATCGAGCGCGGCGAGATCAGCCTCGTCGGACCGTGTCGTGGTCATCAGCACGGCCAATGGCCTCAAGTTCACCGATTTCAAAGTCGGCTATCACGAGGGCAACCTGCGCGAAGTCGAGTCCGAATTCGCCAATCCGCCGATCTATCTGCCGGCCAATGCCAAGGCCGTCAAGGATATGATCGCCCGTCGAGCTGGGTTTGTAGTCGAAGGATTTTGCCACAGATGGACACAGATGGGCTCAGATTTTCACAGATGATATTGTGATCGAGGCTATTGAACTGCTCATCGCCACCCATTGAAGTTGGTCAGTGATCGATTATGGCTCAAGAACAGATCGAGAATCAGCCGCCGCTCGACTATCACGCCACCTCGTTTTCGCAGGGGCGCATGGATTTTGCGTGGGAGGAACTGACCGAGGCTGAGACGCGCCAGGCCTACGCCGATTGGGCAGCGGGCAAGGGTCTGATCGGCGGCGATCCGCGGCGACGACCAGGGTCGCATCTGCTGCCGACCTGGGGGCTGGACCGCAACTTCTTTCGCTGTCTGGCGCTGGATGATGCCCGCGGCGACAACGGTGAACGATGGCGGTCGGTCATCGCGTCGGACCTGCCGATGGAGGTGGAGATCGGCTTTGGCCGCGGCGATTTTCTGCTCGATCGGGCGAGGCGTTTTCCGCAGCGGTTGCTTGTCGGCTACGAGACCAAGAACAAGGCCACGCGCCTGATGCTCGATCGGGTGGATCGGCTGGAACTGGGCAATGTCTGGCTCAGCGATGATGATTGCCGCTTCAACATGCCGCTGCTGCTGCCCGATGGCCGCGTCTCGGCCTTTCACATTCTCTTCCCCGATCCCTGGTGGAAACCCCAGCACAAGGTCAAACGGCTCTTTTCGCCGCCCTTTGTGGATCTGCTGGCCGAGAAACTGCGCTCCGGCGGTCTGCTCTTCTTCAAGAGCGACGTCTATGAATACGGCGAACTTGTGCGCTATCTGATCGAACAGCAAGGCCAGTTCCTTCCCCACGACGAGGATCTCTCCTCGCGCATCGGCGCCGTACGCACCCACCCATCGCGAGCATTGGTGCCAACGCCACAACCGCCCGGTCTACGCCTACTACTTCGAGCGACGATGACGGATCCAGAGAAGCCTGACTTCCTGACGCCGTCAGCGCCGGTCGGCCGCGGCCTGCTCGCCTGGCAGGGCAAGCGGCTGCCCGATCCCGTTCCGCTTGCGCCTGTTCAGCCGATTGAGTCCTTTGGCGGCGACAGGTCAAAGCCCAGCGAAGCCGGCAACCGGCTCTACCATGGCGACAATCTTTCGGTGTTGGCCCATCTGGCGACGTCGGGCCTGCGCAATGCCGTGCGCCTGATCTACATCGATCCGCCCTTCGACAGCAACGCAGACTACACGCGCAAGATCCGGCTGCGCAACGATCGTTCCCAGGTGCTGGGTCAGCAGGTCCAGTATTCTGACACCTGGGCAGGCGACAGCTACCTGCAATTCATGTACGAACGGCTGCTGCTCCTGCGCGATCTGCTGGCCGACAACGGCAGCATCTGGCTGCACTGCGACTATCGCCAGGTTCACCGGTTGCATCTGCTGCTGGAGGA
Source organism: uncultured Chloroflexia bacterium (assembly GCA_963698255.1). Taxonomy (GTDB): domain Bacteria; phylum Chloroflexota; class Anaerolineae; order Caldilineales; family Caldilineaceae; genus JAWKOK01. Next base: position 40,180 of record CAVOQD010000014.1, read on the forward strand.
GGTCTTCGGCGAGGAGAATTATCTCAACACAATCTCCTGGCGCAGCCAAGTGACACGCGGGGCCAAGGTCAACGCTGTCTACTTCCCCTTCAGCACCCAATACATTGAGATCTTCGCCAAGAATCGGAGCGCTCCGACGCTCTGGCATGCACAGAAGAAAGAACTGGTTTTCACGCGCAGACAGGCCGCTGCCCAGTTTATGGAGGACGAGCAAGGCTTCTTCCGCACGTCCGATCCCGGCACCTACAGCTTTGAGAAACTGGTCGAACTGAATGAGCAGGGCCGCCTTTATGCGCCCTACGAAGGCGAGATCATCGTCGATGAGAGCGGCCGACGAGTCTACCCGTCCAACGGCGGCAACATCGGCGTCAAGTACTATCTCCAGGCCTTCGACAACGGTCGCTATCGCGGTCGAGCGCGGCGTCGACAACCTCTGGGACGACATCCCCGGTCTGGGCACCACGCCGGGCGAGGACGTCGGCTACCCGACCCAGAAGACCGAGGCGTTGCTGCGCCGTGTGATCGCAGCCTCAACCGATCCCGGCGACATGGTGCTGGATTGCTTCATGGGTTCGGGCACGACCGTTGGCCGTGGCCCAGAAGATGGGGCGCAACTGGATCGGCTGCGATGCCAATTACGGCTCAGTTCAGACAACACGCCGACGGCTACAACGGTTGGGGCAGGAAGAGCCGGACACCTCCTTCTCCATTTGGACCGTGCCCGCCGCGAACAGACGCGAAGTGCGCCGATGCAACGCCTTCGCACGTCAACGATGACAGCCCGTTGGTGCAGGTCCAGGTGCAGATTCGACGTCTGGCGGGGGAACCGTCTACAATTGAAGTGGTCGTCCAGGGTGAAACGACGCAGGCGCTGGCAAGCCGGATGCAGAAGCGAAAGCCGCCCGGCGCGTCGGCACGTTCTGAAATTGACTGGCGTGAAGTCGTCGACGCCGTCGAGATCGATCCGGCCTATGACGGCCACTGTTATCGTCCAACGCTGGTCGATGCGCCACAGAAACGGCGCAAACAAGTGTTGGGTCGATACCAACTGCCGGTTGCGCCTTCCATGATTTCCGGTCAAAAGGAACCAACCACCGTCGCCGTGCGTATCACCGACATTCTCGGCCATGAGATTTTGGTTGTCCGTACGATCTGAGCTGCGGCAGAAGATACTGTGTCACCCTGAGTGGGTATACGTTCACAGATTGCTGCGCTCAAGTGATTAACGAAGGGTCTAGACATCTCGACTACAGATTCTTCGCTGATCACTTATCGTCAATGATCTGCTCACGTTGACCTGCTCAGACCTGTCCTGAGCGCAGCCGAAGGGGTGACAGACTCACTCTGAGCGCACCCTGTTTCTCGTAGTTTTTGCGAAGCCCCGCTTCGTCGGGTACTCAGAATGACATAGTGGCACTTGAATGCACCTTGATTCCTTTTTTGTTCTTGCGAAGCTCCGCTTCGTTCAGCGCTATCAAGTAACAAGACTCATTTGGCGCCGTTACTTCCCGTAAGAAGGGCGATCAACGCACTGGAGGGACTTCTAATGAACAAGCCCAATTGCGGCAGGAGATACTTTGTCACTCCTTCCGCTGCGCTCAGGACAGGCCTGAGCGGGCTTGCCATAAAATGACTCTGTCCTGAGTCACTAGCGAAGGGTCTCGACAACGCAAGCCGAGATTCCTCGCTGGCGTATTGCCAATCCGGAAGTGCTCGGGCTGACCCGCTCGGAATGACAGTAGCACGTTCATTCCAGTTTGAGCGCCGGGCATGCGGCGAGGCACACTCAGAATGACAGATCTCGAGTTACCGAAACTACGCAGCACGCAGCACTTTCAGGAGGCCAACCCATGCAAACACCGGTCTTGACCGTTCTCGAAGAAGATAAGCACGCCTGGTTCGCTGGACGTACGCGTGCCATCCTCAAATACCTGGATCTGGAGATGGTGCCGAAAAAGCCTGGTGTCAAGCGCACAGTGCTGGACGTGGGCGGCGGGGCCGGCAACATGGCCCACCATCTGGCCCACTACGGCGATGTCGTCAGCGTGGACTACAGCCCGCGACCGTTGCCGGTCGCTGCCCAGCGCGGGCTGGACGCCTGTCAGGGTTCGGGCAGCGAGTTGCCCTTTGGCGACGACCAGGTTGACCTGGTGGCGCTGCTGGACACGGTCGAGCATATCGCCGACGAGTTTGGTGTTTTCGACGAGTGTCTGCGTGTGCTTCGTCCGGGCGGCAAGCTGATTGTGACAGTGCCGGCGTTCATGTGGCTGTGGAGCTACAACGACGAGATCAACGACCACGAGCGTCGCTACACCGTGCCCCAACTGAGGCAGAAGCTCGAACTGAGCGGCTTCAACGTGTCACGGATCAGCTACAACAGCTTTTTCCTCTTCCCTGCCATTGCCGGCATCCGCCTATTGCGCCCCTACAACCCGGATCTGGAGAGCCCTCACTTAACTGAGGAAGAGGATGTCTACCAGGTCGAGATGGAGCCGATCCCGGAGCCGATCAACTCGGTGTTGCACATGGTCGGCTGGATGGAGGCCGAGATGTTGCAGCTCGGGTCGCTGCCCTTTGGGACTAGCGTGATCTGTGTGGCCGAGAAGCCGCTTTGAGATGACAGGGTGAGGGGGTGAGGTAGATACTCACTTTGTCACCCTAATCACCCATCAATTCCCGAATGCTCACAGAAACCAAACCAATGACCAAGATCGTCCCGTTCCGCACCGGCCTCTGGCTAACCGAATTGAGTCTTGACGAAGTTCGACGTACGCGGAGCGATCATCGTTGGAGCGCAGCGCGTCCTGATCTGGGACACGCTCTCGCATCCGCGTGATATGGCCGCCGTGAGTCAGTTCCTGGAGCGCCAGGATCTTGCTGACCGCCGGTTGATGGTCGTCTACAGCCACGCCGACTGGGACCATGTCTGGGGCACGGGTGGATTGCCTGCGGGCGTCCCCATCATCGCCCACGCGTCCTGCAGGACGCGCTTTGACGACGATGTGCCGCTCTATTTGGCTGAGTTTCGCAGCAAGACACCCGGACGCTGGGACGAGGTGACTTTGGTCCCGCCGACGATCACGTTCGCCGATAGCCTAGCCATCGATCTGGGCGGCGTCACCGTCGAGCTGTCAAACCTGCCCGGCCACACTGAGGACTGCCTGGTCGCTTTCGTGCCCCAATGGGGCGTGCTGCTGGCCGGCGACACTGTCGAGACGCCTTTTCCGCTGCTCGATGAGACGCTGCCGGTCCAGCCATGGATCGACCGGCTGGCCGAATGGGCCGGGCGCGCGGATGTGGAAACAGTCATCCCCTGCCACGGTGAGTTCGGGGGGCGTGAGCTGATTGAAGGCAACATTGCCTACCTTGCGCGGATTACTCGATGGTTCTGCCGGGACGAAGAGCGGCGATGATGACCGTTTCTATCAGACGAGCCACGTCGAAAACCTACGTAAAGCGCAGGCTCAGGTGATTCGAATCCGGCCGGTGGACGAGTCGGATCGGGCAACCGTCGAAAGGATCATGCTGGATGAATGGGGCGGCGACATTCAGGTCGTTAACGGGGAACTGTTTCGAGCGACCGAGCTTCCCGGTTTCCTGGCGGAGCAGGACGACAAGGTCGTCGGTCTGATCACCTATCGTTTCATGGATGACGAGTGCGAGATCACGACGCTGAACAGCATGGCTCCGGGCCGAGGCATTGGTCGCCGCCTGATCGACGCCGTCATCGACATCGCCCAGCAGGCGAACTGCAACCGCGTGACTGTCGTTACCACCAACGACAATTGGCCCGCTCAGCGACTCTATCAGCGTACCGGCTTCGTACTGTCACAAGTGCGAATAGACGCTGTGGCGCACTCACGGACGCTCAAAGCGGGCATCCCACTCACCGGCATCGACGACATGCCCATCCGTGATGAACTCGAATTCGAGCTGTCGCTGAACGACAGCCGCCAACCGCACGCCGGTAACCCAATCTGATGAAAAATCGACCTACTACCTGGCGTGTGCATGCCGTTGTCCTGGCTGCCTATGCCGTCCTGAGCCTCATACTCTCCTGGCCGCTGGTTGCCAAACTGGGCACCCACGTGCCCGGCATCGCGCAGTGGGCCTTTGATGAGTCGACCTTCATCTGGAACATCTGGACGCTCAAGACCGCACTGGTCGACACGCTCAGTAATCCGCTGCACAGCGAGCTGATCTGGTATCCCCTGGGCATCGATCTGATTCTCTACACCTACAACTTTTTCCACGCGCTGCTTGCCCAGCCGCTGATGCTGGCCTTCAGCCTGCCGGTGGCCAGCAATCTGGCTCTGCTCTTCAGCACCGTCTTCAGCGCCTATGGGACGTTCCTACTGATCGTCTATCTGCTGCGAAAGCTGGGGAGCGGCAGTGCCTCCACAGCGCGCTCACGGACGCTGATCTATCTGGCGGCCTTCGTCGGCGGCATCGCCTACGCCTTCGCCAGCAATCGCGCCATCTACGCCGCCCTGGGCCACTACGACATGGTCACGACCCAGTGGATCCCCTTCTACGCGCTCATGCTGCTGCGCATATTCGACGGCGAACTCTCGGCCAACCACCGTCGCAACGCCGCCATCCTGGCCGGCATCTTCTTCGCTTTCAACGGTCTGGCTGAGATGATCACTGCCGTCTTCTTGGCGATTTTCACGTTGATCGTACTGGTTGACTATCTGGTGCGGCTTTGGAAAGAGCGGAGAACGAAGAGCGAAGAACAAAGATCGGATAGCGGAGGTATTGCCGTACTTGGAACGGATGCCAATGTCGAAACCTCTCCGCCAGCCGATCTTCGATCTTCGTTCCTCAATCTTGTTTTCCTTGGCATCACCGCCTTCCTGCTCTGGGGCCTCGTTCTCGTCCCCGTGCTCAACCAGTTCCTGACCGACAATTTCTCGCTCAAGGGCTGGGGCGAGGCGATTCCGCTGAGCACCGATCTGCTGGGCTGGTTCACGCCGACGACGCTGCATCCGATCTTCGGCGGCGATCTGATCACTGAGCTGCGACGCGTGCAGTTGCGCGCGCTGGAGATGGGCGTCACCGGCTTCCGCGATCTCAACACGGTCTTCCTGGGCTGGGTCACGCTGGCCGTGGCCCTGGTCGGCGTCTTCGCCTATCGCAGCAAGGTGCGCATCTGGATCTGGACGTCGATCATTTTCGGCCTTTTCACGCTGGGGCCTTTCCTCCAGATCAACGGCGAATACCAGTTCGACCTCGACGGCGTCGACGCCACCTTTCCGCTGCCCTATGCCCTGCTCCACTACGTGCCCATCGTCAAAGCCAACCGCGCGCCCAATCGCAACAGCGTGTTGCTGATGCTGGGGCTGGCGGTGCTGGTCGGGTATGGGGTGTTTTGGGCGATGGGGAAGATTGAGGAGAAACGAAGATCAAAGATCGAAGATCAAAGAACAGGCTCTGCGCGTCGAGAGCCGCTCTTCGCTCTTCGATCTTCGATCCTTGCTCTTTCCCTGGCGCTGCTCATCATCTTCGAACACCTCACCATCCCCGCTCCGCTGTCGGATGCGCGCATCCCGGCGGTCTATGAGCAGATCGCGGCCGATCCGGCGGCGGTCAGTGTGATGCAGGTGCCGCTGGGCTGGCGCAATAGCTTTGGCGTGCTGGGGCCGGAGCGCACCCAGCTTCAGTACTATCAGACGGCCCACGGCAAGCCTATGCTGGGCGGCAACATCAGCCGTGCGCCCGATTTCAAGATGGGCTACTTCGAGCGGATACCCTTCTTCAATGCGCTTGACCCAGATTGAGTTTGGCGGCGAGGTGCCACCTGAGACACTGGAGGCCGCGCAGTGCCCAAGCCGCCGAGTTGATGTATCTCTACAACACCGAGTACGTGCTGCTCTATCCGCCTATTCCTGAGCGCTATCCCTATGCCGACCACTGGCAGGACGCCTGGGATTGGGTGCAGGCGACCGTGCCGCTGGAGGAAGAGCCGTTCTGGGCCGAGGATGGCATCGAGGCCTATCGGGTGATCCAGCCCGAGGGCGAGGATCGCTTCACGCTCGACCTGGGCGAGCCCGGCACCTTCCCCTATCGAGGCGAAGGCTGGGACGAGGCCGAGACGGATCAGCCCTACGAGACGCCTGCCACATGGGCCTTGGGCGAAGCGAGTCGTCTCTTCGTGCCGCTGCGCCAGGTCGATCCGGACGCCACGTACACGCTGAACGTGCGTCTGCGTCCCTTCGCCTATCCCGGCAGCGTGGCGCAGACGGTGGCCGCAACGGTCAACGACGCCGATCTGGAGTCGGTAACACTCTCTGATGATTGGCAGGAAGTTGTTTGGCAAGTGCCCGGCGCTGATCTCATCGACGGGCTGAACCGGGTCGAGCTGACATGGGACCATGCCGCCTCGCCGCGTGAGGTGGTCGGCGGCAGCCGATTCATCGGCGAGACCGGCGTCGAGTTGCCGGTGGATGCCGACATCAAGGCCTTTGCCGACGGCGCCTTCATGGCGCTCTTCGACGAGGAGGGCGAACAGACCGACGCCTCGGCGGGCCGGCGCGGCATCAATGTGACGGTGTTGGATGAGCGTAGCGGCGAGGTGTTGGAGAAGACCGGCTTCGACACGGCGGCCAATGTCTACGAGAGCCAGGCGCTGGTCGATTTCCTGGCCGGAGTCGAGGCCGGGCGCATCGTGCTGGCCGCCAGCAGCGGCGACGCCACCGCCCACCTGACCGACGACGCCATCACAGCCTTGCAGTCACTGGGCGCAGCCATCACGCTGGAGCAACTTGAGGGCAACCATTTCGCACTCGTGGGCGTGCAAGGGCGCCACGCCGGGCAGCGCAGCGCTGGTGATCGATCCCAACGAAGCGTTCCTACGCATCAGCCTGAATCGGGATCGACGCCCGTTGGCCGCGGCGGTGGATTGGGTAGAGGTGAAGTGAAATAGTTAATGGTGAATTGATAATGCTCAATTGTTAATGAGATGATCGGCGCACAGGAAATCGCATTAGCAATTCACAATTAACCGTTCACCATTAACCATTACCTTCCTCTTTTCCACCACGCCACCATCCAGTCCCACGGCAACGCGCTCGTACGCAGACGGATCAACGTGTAGAACGCCTTGTAGATCTCATTCTTGCTGATCTTGCTGGCGCCTTCGGTGCGGTTGACAAAGGTGATGGGGACTTCGGCTGCGCTGAAGCCGGCCCGCTGGCAGCGGTAGGCCATCTCGACCAGAAAGCTGTAGCCGCTGCTGAAGATCTCGTCCAGGGGGATGGTCTCCAGCACGCTGCGGTGATAGCAGCGGAAACCGGCCGTGCAGTCACGGATGGTCACGCCCAGCAGGATGTGGGCCAGCCAGTTGGCCACATAGCTGACAAATTTGCGCATGGGCGTCGAGCCGACAACCTGGCCGCCGCGCACATATCGGCTGCCGACCACGAGATCGATGCCCGTGGACGCGCGGTCAATGAGATCAGGCACACTCTGGGGATTGTGGCTGAAGTCGGCGTCCATGGTGCCGATGTATTGATAGCCCTGTTCCAGTCCAAACTGGAACCCGGCCTTGTAGGCCGTGCCCAGCCCCAGCTTGCCCGAGCGATGAATGACATGGACGCCTTCATCGCAGGCGGCAATGGCGTCGGCGATGTGGCCGGTGCCGTCGGGCGAGTTGTCGTCCACAATCGCCACATGCACATCGCCGGGCAGCGCGCGCAATTGCCCGATCAGACGGGCCAAATTTTCACGTTCGTTGTAGGTCGGCACGATCATCAGCGCCGTTCCCGACCAGGCTGGGGCCATCAGTTGCTACCGTAAAGAATTTTGCCACAGATAAACGCAGATTTTCACAGATAAGACACGGATGATTTTATGACGTCTCTGGGTACTCATAACGCCATCCAAGGGCATCTGTGAAAATCTGAGGCTATCCGTGTTCATCTGTGGCAAATGCTTTTTCAAGATTTCGCTACAGGACATAAACCCAAAAATTATCCGCCAAAGAGCATCTATGGTCAAGTTTAACCCGTTGAGTCGTGCAGACAGACAGATCGCTATCCTTCTGCTGGCGTTTACGTTTGCCGGCTATCTGCGCATGATCGCGCCGGATGTGCTGTCGGGCGATGCCGGTGAATTCCACTTTGCCGCCTGGAACTGGGGACTGGCCCACCCGACCGGCTACCCGCTCTATCTGCTGGTGGGCGGCGCGTGGCAACGTCTGCTCGGGCTGGTGGGCATATCGCCTGCGTGGGCGCTCAACGCGCTCAACGCGCTGACCGGGGCGGTCGCGGTCGCATTGACCTATCTTGTGGTGCGCCGCTGGCTGATCGGTCCGGTGGTCGTCAGCCGCATTGCCGCACTCTTCGCCGCCGTCTATCTGGCCGCCAACCCGACCTTCTGGAGCCAGAGCCTGATCGCCGAGGTCTATCCGCTCTACGTCGTCTTCCTGCTGCTGATCCTCTGGGTCGCACAGGGATTGGCGATCGAGTCGCCAGACGATGAAAACGATAGCCTCTCGGCGTCACGTCATCGCAACCAACTGCTTCTGCTCTTCTTTCTGGTCGGCCTCTCGCTGACACACCATGCCATGATCTTGCTCTTCATCCCTGGGCTGCTGCTCTATATTTGGATGGTTGATCGAGCGTTTTGGCGCTCGCCTGGGCTGATTGCCGGGTGTCTGCTGGCGGCGGCATTGCCCCTGCTGCTCTACCTCTACATTCCGCTGCGCAGCGGTCCCGGAGGCCTCGCCCTGGTATCATCAACGGCTGGGCGACACGACGCTGACACTCTACAGCAATAGTTGGCAGTCGTTTGTGGACTTTGTCACGGGACGTTCGATCTCGGTCGGCTTCAACGGTCCGATTGAGGCGCTGGGCAACCTGCCGCAGGCGTTGTTGCTTTGGAAGCTGAACTTCAATTGGGCGGGGTTGATTCTGATCGCCGTCGGGCTTGGCATGTTGGTCTGGCGTAAGCGCTGGCCGGTGCTGGTGCTGACCGGTCTCTACGCGCTGCTTCAGGGTCTGTTCAACCTGTTTTACGGCATCGGCGATATTCTGGTCTACTACATCCCGCTCTATTTGATGGCGGTCATTTGGATCGGCTTCGCCGCCCAGGCGATCGGGCTCGGCTTCCAGTTCGATGCTGAAAAGGCCGGGGAGGATGTCGGTGACACCGTTGGTGAGACTGCCGAAGGGACCGTCGTGGCCGATGGCGCGACTGCGGCTGATGGCGGGTCAGTCTCTGAGACGGACGAGAACGAGAACGAGAACGAGAACGAGAAGAATCATACGGGCGAACAAGACACTGCGCTAACGTCCCCCGCCCTTACACCCACCGCCACCGTCGGCCTCATCTTTCTGCTCATTCTCTTTCTGCTGCCGCTGCGCCAACTTCGCGCCTATTCGCCGCAACTTGATCAGTCGAACAGCAGCGGCACGCGCCAGCGCTGGGAGACGATCTTGGCCGCCGAACCGCCGGCCGACGCCGTGCTGGTCAGCAACGACCGCAACGATATCGTGCCTCTCTTCTACTTGCAGAATGTAGAGCAGCGTGGCCAAGGCATGACCGGCCTCTTTCCGTTGATAATGCCCGGGCAATCGCTTCGCCGACATCGGCGCCACCGTCGACACAGCGCTGATCGATGGCGGCGATCAGCCGGTTCTTCTGATCAAAGAGATGCCGGGTCTGGAGATCAAGTACACGCTGTCGCCCCAGACGCCGCCGCTGGTCGAGGTGCTCGGCCCGGCCATCACTGCGCCGCCTGAGACGGCGGTCGAGCAGTCGCTGGGGCCGTTGCATTTGGCCGGTTACGACTGGGATGACAACGCTGACGGCACGGTGAGCGTCGATCTGCACTGGCGTGTTGATGGCCGTGTCGATTCCGACTACACGACGACGGTGCAACTATTCGACGCCGCCGGCGAGAAGATCGGCCAGGATGATCATGCTCCCGGCGGTCGCTACTATCCGACGTCGTTCTGGAAGCCGGGCGAAATGCTCCTGGACAGCCACCAGATCGTGTTGGCGGAGGGCGCGACGCCGGCGACCATGCTCGTCGGCATGTATACTGGACCCGAGTTTGAACCGTTGGCCCCGCCGTTGGAAGATTCTGCTCTCCCTCGGTGTCGAATGAATGATCATGCTGGGCAGAATGGTCGGCAGTAGCACGACATTTATGTCGTAGCATACCGGCTCGTCCGGCAGCCGAGACTGCGACATCAATGTCGCACTACAAGGTAATCGAATAGGACCACGTTGTGTACGCCTGACTACAGGAATGCTTGTTTGGCGATTCTATACTGAGACAGTATAATTTCACTATAGAAAATATAGTGACAGCTGAGCAGGTACAAGTGTACTGAGGAGAAAATAAATGAGTGAATCAAATGGTTCAACCAACGGCGCCGGGCAGGATGCCGGCTCCATCGAAGATGTGATCATCGTCGGCAGCGGGCCTTCCGGTTTTACCGCCGGCCTCTATACCGCCCGCGCCAACCTGAATCCGCTGCTGATCACCGGCAACGACTACGGCGGTCAGGTCAGCATCACCTATGAGATCGAGAACTATCCCGGCTTTCCGGACAGCCTGAGCGGCCCGGAACTGGTCGAGCGCATGAAGACCCAGGCTGAGAAGTTCGGCCTGCGCGTCGAGTTCGACTACGTGACCGAACTGGTCGTCGATCAGCATCCATTCCTTGTGCGCACCCAGAACGGCAAGGAATACACGACCCGCTCGATCATCGTCTGCACCGGGGCGCGGCCGCGCTACTTGCAGATCCCGGGTGAGATGGAGCACATGGGCAAGGGCGTGAGCTACTGCGCCACCTGTGACGGCTTCTTCTTCCGCGGCAAGGATGTGCTCGTGGTCGGCGGCGGCGACAGCGCCGTCGAAGAGGCGCTCTTCCTGACCAAATTCGCCTCGCGCGTGCGCATCATCCACCGGCGCGATGAACTGCGCGCCAGCAAGATCCTGCAGAACCGGGCCATGAAGAACGACAAGATCGAATTCGTCTGGAATACGGTTGCTGACTGAGATTGAGGGCAACGATGACGGCCAAGTGACCGGCGTCAAGACGCTGGATACGGTGACCGGCGAGGAAGGCTATCTGGACACGGACGGCGTCTTTGTCTTCATCGGCCACATTCCCAACAACGAACTGCTGGAGCACAAGCTCGAACTGGACGAGGATGGCCATCTGATCACCGATCGCGCCTCTCGCACCAATGTGGCGGGCGTCTTTGCCGCCGGCGAGATCATGGACAAGGTCTTCAAGCAGGTCGCCACCAGTGTGGGGCAGGGCTGCACCGCCGCCATTCAGACGGAGAAGTTCTTGGCCGAACTGGAGGAAGAGGGATATCCAGGCGCCGGCGATCCACGCGAGTTCGTGCAGCCGAAACGCGTGCTTGCGTAGGTGTCATGAGAACTCGACATGTAGGTCCGACTTGCAGTCGGACGATCTGGTTAACGGAGCTTGTCCGACTGCAATGTCGGACCTACGATTTCCCATTCGCCTTGACGTGATCGTTTGACGAACAAAGGGCCGCCGGTGACAACACCGGCGGCCCTTTCGGTTTGCGACGAACTTCGCCTCTGTTTCGTTTGCATACTCTTCGCCTGTGCTACAATCGGGTTCATGTCCAACAGCGTTCCCGGCCCGATACCAACAGATCTTCCGCCCATCAATCCGACTCCGCCTGAGTCTGGCCGCCCGACGCTCGCGCGCAGCGCGAGCATTCTTTTTGTCGGCAACATGGCCAGCCGTGTGCTGGGTCTGGTGCGCGAGATGGTCATCGCCTACTTCTTTGGCGCCAGCGGCCAGGTCAGCGCCTTTCGCATCGCCAGCCAGGTGCCGACGCTGCTCTACGATTTTCTCGTCGGCGGCATGCTGAGCGCGGCGTTGGTCCCGGTGCTCAGCGACTACCTGCGCACGCGAACCCGCAAAGAGTTTGCCCGCCTGGCCAGCACATTGCTCGGCGTCTTCGCCATCATCCTGGCCCTGATCGTGATGCTGCTGGAGTTGACGGCGCCGTTCGTGGCGCAACTGCTGGCCGGCGGTTTCGACAAGTTTGATCCCACGCTGCTTCCGCTCACCGTCAACCTGATTCGACTGATGTCGCCCTGCTGTCTGGCTCTTTAGCATGGCCGGCGTGGTCACGGCCATTCTCTACGCACAGGAACGCTTCGTCTTTCCCGCTATCGCCACTGCCGTCTACAACCTGGGGATTGTGATTGCGGCGCCGCTGTTGTCCGAGCGAATCGGCATCACCAGCCTCGCCGTCGGTGTTCTGCTGGGCAGCACGGTGCAATTGGCGCTGATGTGGTGGGATCTGCTACGTTCCGGGGTGACCATCCAACTCTACATCAACTGGCATCATCCGGCCTTGCGCAAGATCCTGCTGCTCTATGCACCGATTGCTGCCGGGCTGGTCGTCAGCCTCTTTCAGGTCGGGCTGGACCGGCGACTGGCCAGCGGCACCGGCGCAGAGAGCATCGCCTGGATGGCCAACGCCACAACGCTGCAACAGATGCCGCTGGGGTTGATCAGCGTGGCGATCTCGCTGGCTGCATTGCCGCGGTTGAGCCAGTACTATGCGCTGGAAGATGAGAACAGCTATCGGCACACGCTGGGACGAGGGCTGCGGATGGTGCTGCTGCTCATTGTGCCGGCGGCCGTCGGGCTGTGGCTCCTGGGCACGCCGGTGACCCGTTTGCTCTTTCAGCGCGGCGATTTCACTGCAGTCGATACGGCCCAGGTGGTGCGTGCGCTGAACGTCTATCTGGTCGGCATGCTCTTCGCAGCCATTGATTTTCCGCTCAACTATGCCTTCTATGCGCGCAACAATACGCTGCTGCCGGCCATGGTCGGCGTCGGCAGTGTGGCGGTCTATATGCTGGTTGCGTTCTCGCTGGTGGAATCGCTTGGCTATCTGGGGCTGGTCTGGGCCGACACGGCCAAGCAGGCGAGCCACGCCCTGGTCATGGTGCTGCTGTTGCGCTGGCGCGTCGGCCCGTTGGACTCGGGCATTGCCGGTGGAATTGTCAAAATAGCGGCGGCCGCACTGGGCATGGCCGCCGCTATTGTTCTGCTCCAGCGGCTGCTTGGGGACGGTCTGTCGTCGAGTCTGCCGGCCAACATCGCCTACGTTGCGATAGTCGGTGGCATTGGTCTGATCTGCTATGTTGTTCTGCTCTCAGCATTGGGGTTGCCTGAAATGCAGGATGTGTCAGCGCGTATCCGGGGGCGGCGCGCGTGGAGCAAGGTGGACTGAGTGGCGTTGATCGATAGTGTGAGGCGGTGCGGAGAATCCGAAATTTTGGGTCTTGGCCCCAACGCGACGTATAATTGAAGCAATAGCAAGTCTGAATCTGAGAGACGAGGAAGAAACCCATGGCTTCTAAGAAGAATCGTAAGAAGAGCAATCTTACCAGCGCCAACCCACGCAACTATAGTGAACTCTACAAAGACGACAAAACGGTTGTTACCAAGACCCCGACGGCTGTGGAAGGTTCGGCCACTTCTGCGGCTACATCTGATTCTGACAAGAAATCAGACAATATCGATTGGAAACACGACTATGCCTATGTCGTAAAGGATCTGCGCCAGTTGCTGATCGTTTCAGCGATTCTCTTCGCCTTGGTGATTGGCATTGGATTGATGATCTAGGTAGATCGGTCCGACCCAATTGGCCTTGTGGCCGAAGTCTTGCTGAGATGAAAATAGTGTGAACGGTGCGCAGAGTTTCTGCGCATTGTTTGTTTCACGGCAATGGGGTTTTGTCGAGAAGGCTGTGGCGACGAAACAACGCAGTGAATTGTGTAGCCTGGAAGTTGATTCACCCTCAGACTTTTACGTGCCTACGGCCTTTTCTGGTTGCGATCTGCCGGATGCAAGGAGTAGCCACGCCGAAGCGTGGAAGATCCAGCAGAGCCAAAAATTGCGCGTGAAGATGAAGAGGATGGTACTGATGACAAGGATGGCGACTTTGAGCAGCTTGTCCGCTCTGCTCAGCGGTTGCAGCAACACGGCCGGCAGTGCCAACAGTGTCGCGATCCAGATGGCCCAATAGCTGGTCAAGTCTGTACCCGCAGCCGTCAGCAGCGCAATCTCCCAGACTGCGCCGCGCAGAAACGACCACTGAAACTGCTCGGCGCCGGCCATGAAAACGCTCAAGGCGTAGGATGGCAGGCCAGTTGTTCTTCCCGACGTTTCGGACGAATTCAGTCGATTGGCTTCGGTTCCAAGACTGTCGATCTCGCCAGAGGCTGCCAGTGTGAAGCGCACGACCGCCATCAGCCCAATCAGGATTGCCGTCAGCACAATTCCGATGCTCAATGTGGCCTGCCAGTCGATGCCGGTCAGCCCCATCAACCGAGGCGATAGGCTCCCCGAGATCAGGCCCGCATAGGGAATCAGTATCCAGCGTGCCAGATTGATCCAGCGAAGTTGGCGATGGCGACCAGAAGCGGCTCGTCAGCCGGATGGCCACCCAGCCGAGCAGACTGATGAGGATCCAAAATCCTGGGTTGTTGGGGTGCAAGAGCGACTGTATGTCCATGCCGGCGGGCAAGCCTTCCGCTTTTCAGTTCAGACCGTTCTCTAGCCAGAACATTGCAATCAAGAGCGACTCGATCAGAAAGCGCTTTGAACGGAACTTAAGTGAGCCTACGTAGATTCCTGATCCTTCTCGCAATATTGCTGCTGCTCATGCTCTGGCGTCCGGCCGCGCTCTGGGAACAGGGCAAAGTGGTCTGGGGCAAACGAGACCGCTTTCTGCGCGTCGCCGTGTTTGTGTTGGCCATCTACCTGATCTACGGCATTTTTCAACTCTATCGCCAGGGCGGCATTCCGGGCGTTCCCGGACTCTCCTGGTAGGCCCATTCGATTGCCAACAAAAAACCACCCGTCTCATGTGAAGACGAGTGGTTTTGAGAAGCCGTTGATCGGAGTCGAACCGATGACCTGAGCATTACGAGTGCACCGCTCTACCAGCTGAGCTACAACGGCAATTACTTGCGCAAGTATATCCAAATCAGCGCAAAAGATCAAGTTTCGGCGCAACCGGATAAACGCGTTTATCCGGTTGCCAATCGCTCGATTCCCCTCGCGCTGCTACTGCTGCACACGGGTGACATAGCTGGCCGTACGTGTGTCGACGCGTATGACATCGCCCTCTTTCACGAACATCGGGGCCTGAATCTTTAGCCCGGTCTCCAACTCAATCTGCTTGTTGGGCGTGTTGGCGGTGTCGCCGGCAACAGCGGCCTCGGCCCATACGACATTCAGGTCAACCGTCGTCGGCAGCTCAATGGCAATCGGCTCGCCTTCGTAGGTATCCAACTCGACAATCTGGTTGTCGGTGAGATACTCCAGCACCCCCTCCAAGGCCTCTGCGGTCAGCAGAACCTGTTCGTAGGTCTTGGTGTTCATGAAGTAGTAGAATTCACCGTCGGTATAGAGATATTCGACGTCGTTGGACTCAAGGCGCACATCATTGACGCGGGCGCCGTTGTTGAACGTCTTTTCGACGGTGGAGCCGGTGCGTAGATTGCGTACCTTCAGTCGAATCGTGGCGCCGCCACGCGCAACCTTGATGTGCTGATACTCCAACACTTTCCAAAGTTGACCATTTTCTTCGTAGACATTTCCCTTGCGTAAAGTCTGTACGTCTGCCATTCCTGATATCCCTTGTGCTCTAGGTTCAGTCCGTCACGACCGGTCATTCTGAGCGGTCTGCCGAGGTCAATCTCTCCGACCTGTGAACGGCGGAGAATTTCGGCGCAGCCGAAATCGTGATCTGCTGAAATTTCGATTCCATGTTCACTGAGGACCATTATATTGGGCGGCGAACAGCGGTGTCAAAGATAGAGTGGTGTAAAATGGATACCAAGAGTTCACACGCTGATGGAAAGCGAGATTCTTCGCTGGTTTCCAGCCAGAGTGGAGCATCTGATCAAACCCGCTCAGAATGACAAATCATGGGCAACTGGGAATGAGCGCTAACTGCTAAACTGGCCGAGCGCCAGCCGCAGCCGTTCTTCGACGGTGACGGCATCGCTGGGGATGGTCTGTACGGCTCGTTGCGCCTCGACGACGCTGTAGCCCAAGCTGGTCAGCGCTTCGATCACTTCGGTGTCCACGTCCGTGATCCGTGAAAGCGTGTCAAGCCCGCTCGTCGGTGGCGCCACTTTGTCCTTCAGTTCGAGCACGATCTTCTGGGCCGTGCGCTTGCCGATGCCGGGCACGCGCGCGATCACGCCCGGTTCATCGTTGGCCAATGCCAGCCGTAGGGCATCGGGTGTCAGCGTGCTCAATGTGGAAAGTGCAACCTTGGGGCCGACGCCGTTGACGCTCAGCAGTTGCTCGAAGATGGTCAACTCTTCTTCATCAGAGAATCCGAAGAGCGTCAACGCATCCTCGCGCACCTGAAGATAGGTGTGCAGGCGCACGGCATCGCCTTCACGAACTTGGGCCAGGGTGGGGTCCGTCGCAAAGACTTTGAGGCCAATGGCGCCGCCGAGTTCGATGATGAGGTGGTCCTTGCCATGACCAATCGCGATGCCGTTCACAGTTCGAATCATGAATTTCCTCTCGGCAGGCCGATATTGAGTACGATCGTGCTGCCCGGAATTGTATGCGAGGCCGTACACACAGTCAATTTGATCGCAAAGCGCGTTGAAGCCGGCGTAGTCACAATTGTCAATGGCTGGGTTGTCAATGGTCAGTGAAGGTCGTCTTGCCGTCGGCACAGCCATTGACAATTGACCATCGAAAGTTGACCATTGACAATTCTCTATCGGGCAAAAAGCCGCTCATTGCCGCACCGACGTAGGCACAGTATAATAGTGAAGTGAGCATGCCAATCTGTCAATGATCCAATGGTGGAGGTCGCCATGAATGTTGCTGCGTTGTTTATCATAATCGTCGGTCTGTTGTTTATCCTGGTGGTGATTCGGGCATCGATCAAAGTAGTGCCCGAGTATGAACGAGGTGTGATCTTTCGTCTGGGACGGGTGCAGGCGGCCAAGGGGCCGGGCCTGTTCTTTATTATTCCGTTCGTCGATAAGATGAGTCAGGTCGACATGCGTGTCGTTACGTTGGATGTGCCGACGCAAGAGGCCATCACACGGGACAACGTGACCGTCAAGGTCAACGCCGTCTGCTATTTCCGTGTCATGGATCCCATTGCCGCTGTGGTGCAAGTCTCCAACTATCTGGTTGCGACCCAGCAGATCGCACAGACGACGTTGCGCTCCGTGTTGGGCCAGAGCGAACTGGATGAGTTGCTTTCGCAGCGCGAGCAGATCAACCGAGAGTTGCAACAGATCATCGACGAGCAGACCGAGCCGTGGGGTATCAAGGTCAGTATCGTCGAGGTCAAGGATCTGGAAATGCCCATCTCCATGCAGCGGGCCATGGCGCGCCAGGCCGAGG
Source organism: uncultured Chloroflexia bacterium (assembly GCA_963698255.1). Classification (GTDB taxonomy): domain Bacteria; phylum Chloroflexota; class Anaerolineae; order Caldilineales; family Caldilineaceae; genus JAWKOK01. The sequence goes on from CAVOQD010000014.1 coordinate 57,591, forward strand.
CCGAGCGTGAGAAACGCGCCAAGATCATCAGCGCCGAGGGCGAAATGTTGGCGGCCCAGGAATTGACGGCTGCCGCCCGCATCATGTCCGGAGCCGACGGTGCACTACAACTGCGCTTTTTGCAGACGCTCAACGCCATTGCCGCGGAGAACAACAGCACCATCGTCTTCCCGCTGCCTATCGAGTTGATGCGCGGCATTATGGGGGTCACCGATTCAAGCGGCGTCTCTTCCGGCAACGCCCTGACCGGTAGCACTCAGGAGAGTTCTGAATAGTGGCAATCTCAACACGTCCGATCGACATTGCAGTGGATCGCAGCGCGGGATTGTTGCAGATCACATGGCAGGACAACGTGACCTACAGCTATCCGCTGGACTGGCTGCGCGCACATTGCCCATGCGCCACATGTTTGGAAGAGCGGCGTGAGGCTGCTGTCAATGTGAACGAGTTGACGTTGCATAGCGGGCCGCTGCCCAGCTCGGAGATCGCCGGCGCGGAATTGGTCGGCAACTACGCCATTCGACTGGACTGGAGCGATGGACATTCGACCGGCATCTACCCGTTCCTGGATCTGAGATCGGCGGCAGAGTCGGCATCAGAATCGGGCGAGGGCGGACTTGCCGATCCGTTCTCCAAGCCGCGGAGCTAGATTTGGGGACATCATTCACCTTCTTTCGAGTCTATGGCATCGATATCAAGGTTCACTGGTCCTTCCTGCTGATCCTGATCTACGGTGCGATTGCCTTTGGTGGCCGCACCGATAGCCTGATCGTGAGCGCGCTGTACGGCATCCTGATCACGCTGCTGCTCTTTGTCTGCGTAACCCTGCATGAGTTTGGCCATGCGGCAGTGGCCAAGCACTATCACATCAACGTGCCCAGCATCACGCTGCTGCCCATTGGCGGGCTGGCCAATCTGGAGAAGATCCCCGAAAAACCGAGCCAGGAATTCTTCATCGCCATCGCCGGGCCTGCTGTGAACATACTGCTGGCGCTCGTGCTGATTCCGCTCGCCCTGCTGATCGCCGGGGCGCAGGCGGGCATGGGATCCTCCTTGCCCACCGTCAACGGTCTGCGCGGCGAAATGTTGGAACCGGGCCTGCTCAATCTGGTGATCTACCTGATCTCCACCAACCTGTTGCTGGCCTTTTTCAACCTCATGCCCGCCTTTCCCATGGACGGTGGGCGAATTCTGCGAGCACTCTTGGCGATTCGCCTGTCCTATGTGATGGCGACACGAATTGCCGTCTATGTCGGGCGGTTTATGGCCATTCTCTTTGCCGTCTGGGGCATGTTTGGCGGCGGTATCTTCCTGTTGCTCATCGCCTTTTTTGTCTATGTCGGCGGCGGGGCTGAGCGGGAAGCCGTCGAACACCGGGCGGTGCTGCGCAACATTCCTGCGCTTCGAGCGCTGACGTCCGCCTCGGTCTGGCTCTACACCAGCGAGCAGATCGCACGGGCTGTCGAACTGGCAGGGCAGAATCGTCAGACGGACTATCCGGTCCGCGATCTTGGGGGAAACTTCGTCGGTGTGCTCACTCGGTCTACGCTGGTCAAGACGCTTAACGAACAGGGGATGGACGCTCGGGTTGTCGATGTGATGACGCCCAGGGCCTCTGTTCCAGTCTGCGCGATCGAAAACGATCTGGCCGTCGTGTGGGAGACGATGATGCAGACCAACAGCCGCGTTGTCGCCGTCATGGAGGACGGGCGCCTGCTGGGTCTGATCACGCTGGACAGCATATCCGAGGTCGTTCATGAGCTGGGCGTTGCCAGGCTCAACGCGACGCAGCGCAACGACGAGCGTTCGTTCTCAATTCTGTAGAGATTTGCCCGATGCCCAGCTTTGACACGCAAGACGGCGTTATCAATTACGAAGTGCTCAACGCAACTGGCCGACCGGCCGGCGAGGCGCCCGATCTGGTGTTGCTGCACAACTTCATGAGCACGGGGCACGCCGCCTGGGGGCCGATGCTCGACAGCCTCTCTCTTCGTTACCGCGTTTTATTGCCCGATCTGCCAGGGCATGGTCGCTCTGCCGGGCACCCTGTGCGCTATGACCATGGTGTCATGGCTCGCCAGTTGGCGGCCCTCCTGGCGGCGGAGAACGCGTCAGACGCCCATCTGGCCGGATGCAGCAGCGGCGGCATGATCGCACAGTTGCTTGTGCAGCACGGCCTCGCCAATCCGGCCAGCCTCACGCTGGTGAGCACGACCTATACGAATCGCTACGAGGGTCTTGGGGAACCTGAACGGACCCCACGCACCTTCAGCGCCAGCCGAGCTTGGCTGGCGGCGACGGCAAAGCTGCATGATCCCTATCGAGCGCGGTGCTGGATACTACGAGGAGCTCTTGTTGCCCGGCTTTCGCCGGTTGCGCCCGGAAACAACCATCGATCTGCCGTTGTCCGCACTGTCCGGCTGGAGACTTCCGGTCTGTCTCATTCACGGCGAGCAGGACGAGTTCTTCCCGATAGGCATTGCCGAGGAGATGGCTGAAACCTTGCCCGATGCAGAATTGCATATTGTGTCGGGGCAGAGCCATTCGCTGATCTTCCGCCAGCCGTGGAAGGTGCTGCGCCTGATGGAGACATTCCTAGGACGCCAGACGATGCGTCAAACCCAAACAACCATTTCACCAGAGAACAATTGAGGTCAACTATGAGCAGTGCGCGTCGAGTGAAGCTAGCCCCGTCCATCCTGACCGCCGATTTCGGGCATTTGGCGACCGAGATCCAGGCTGCCGAAGCCGGCGGAGCGGACTACATTCATCTCGATGTCATGGATGGCATGTTCGTGCCCAACATCTCGTTTGGTCCGACCATTGTGGAGACTGTCCGCCGGCATACGACCCTGCCGCTGGATGTGCATCTCATGGTGCAGGAGCCGGATCGGTATGTGGAGATGTTCGCGGAAGCGGGCGCTGACATTCTAACGGTTCATGTCGAGGCGTGTCTGCATTTGAACCGCACCATTCAGCGCATCAACGACCTGGGCTGCAAGGTTGGCGTCGCCATGAATCCGGCCACCAGCTTGGAGTGTATGCGTGAAATTCTGCCCTTTGTCGACATGGCGTTGGTCATGAGCGTCAACCCCGGCTTTGGCTCCCAGAAGTTCATTGAGACCAGCACGAGCAAGCTGACGCGCATGCAACGTTTGATCGAGCAATTTAATCCGCTCTGCGATCTGGAGGTCGATGGGGGCGTTGCCGCACACAATATCGATGATGTCGTCGGTTCGGGCGCCAATGTGATCGTCGTGGGGTCGGCGGTCTTCAACGATCGTTCACCGGTCGCCGAGAACATCGCAGCGCTGCGGGCCGCGCTGGATTGAAGCTCTCTCAAGTACCGTGTCAACGCAACACCCAGTAGTTCACCACTAGATAGACAAACGGCACCACGAAGAGGACGCTGTCCAGGCGATCCAACATGCCGCCGTGGCCGGGAATCAGATGCCCGCTGTCCTTCACGCCCACCTGGCGTTTCACCATGCTGATGGAGAGATCGCCAAAGAGCGCGAGGATGCCGCCGGCAAAGCCGATCAATGCGCCAAGCCCAAAACTGATTGTGAGCGACGAGAGCATCGCAACCAATCCGCCGGCCAGCGCGGCCCCTATGAAGCCGCCGATGGTCCCCTCCCAACTCTTTTTGGGGCTCAATCGAGGCCAAAGCTTGTGTTTGCCGATGGTGACCCCGGTGAAATAGGCCAGGGTGTCGTTGGACCAGGTGATCAGGATCGCCATCAGCAGCCACCACATGCCGTCGGGCAGCAGTCGCAGGGCAATGATGTTGGCGATCATGACGCCGATATAGATGGCAACCGTTGTCGTGGAGAGGAACATGCGCAGCGGCTGCTCTGATCTGGAAGAGAGTGTAGGTCAACACGACAAGTACTCCGACGGTGATGACCAGCTCGTAGGGTAGGAGATCCGGACGCCAGCCGTGGAGAATCAGGGCCGCGGTCCAAACAAGGCCAAACCAGGTCGCAGGATGATACTCGCCCACGGCCAGCATGCGATAGAACTCATGTGCGCCGAGCAGACCCATGACGAGGAAGAGCGCAACGCTCCACAGCCCGCCCAAGTAGATCAGCCCCAACATGATCGGGATGAAGATGACGGCGACGATGATTCGTTGAGCCATGAGAGGCAAGCCTATCTGCTGATGAACGGAGGTTAGGCCGTTCCAAGAAAATGAATCCCTAATTGACGGCCTGAAAGCCGCTGTGGAAGTGTCGTCACGAGGGGAGACAATTGCTTGCAGCGGCCTTAGACGTCGAGGACGCGACCGAATCGTCGTTGACGGTGGTTGTATTCAAGGAGCGCCTTGTACAGTTCCGTTTCATCGAAGTCCGGCCAGTAGGTTGGTGTTGTGTAGTATTCGGCGTAGGCCGCCTGCCAGATCAGGAAATTGCTCAGTCGCCATTCGCCGCCGGTGCGGATGATCAGGTCCGGGTCGGGCAGATCGTGGTAGAGATATTGGCTGAACAACTCCTCAGTCAGATCGTCAGGATTGACGCTGTCTTCGATCACGCGGCGAATTCCATCGAGAATCTCGGCTCGTCCGCCGTAGTTAAATGCCACATTCAAGATAATGCGGTCATTTTCCTTTGTCTCTTCAACGGCATGGAGAATCTGTTTTTGCAGATGCTGGTTGATGCCATCGGTGCGACCGCTGTGAAGGATCCGGACCCCGTTCCGATTCAGATCATTGAGCTGCCGTTGAATCGTCAGGCCCAACAACCGCATGAGGCCGCGAACTTCATCCGGGGGACGATGCCAGTTTTCGGTGGAGAAGGCATAGATGGTGAGGACCTTGATGCCGTGTTCGACACTGCTCTCCAAGATGCGCTTGATGTTGTCAACGCCCGCTTGGTGGCCGGCCAACCGAGGACGCCCCCGGGACTGGGCCCAGCGCCCATTGCCGTCCATGATGATGCCGATGTGATACGGTATAGAGGGTAGCGGTTCGAGGTTGTCAATTCTCTGGCTGTCCACAGTTCTTGCTCCTTGCAACTGACCTCAATAGGCGTGCTCGCATCAGCCCGACACACAGAGAGATGACAGAAGCGGTTTACGGCAACCAAAACAGCGATGGCGGCGTCTGCACCAATATGCGACAATCTCGCCTGGATGCAATGGTGAAAAAGAAGGGGTGAGTGCATACTCACCCCGGTTCGATTTGGCTGAACCTCGCCTGAATTGAACAAAAGTATTTGATTGTTGCAAGGTCGAGTGGGGGACCGGACCCTCAAGTTCAATTCGTAGCAGACAGAGACGAATACTTATCGTGCGATTCGTTCTATGCTGCGGGATCCACAGCGCGACATAGAGTCGTCGGCTAGATCGTCATGATCTCTTCGTTCTTCTCTTTACCGACGTCCTCGACCTCTTTGATGTAGTGATCCGTTTTCTTCTGCATTTCGTCCTGACCCCAATGTAGGTCATCTTCAGAGATCAAGCTTTCTCGCTGGAGTTCCCGGAGATCGTTGATATCATCGCGACGGATGTTGCGGACGGCGACCCGGGCCTCTTCGACTCGTTTGTGGACCATTTTGGTTAGGTCGCGGCGACGGTCTTCGGTCAGCGGCGGAATGACCAGGCGGATCACCTGGCCGTCGTTGTTGGGCGTCAGGCCGAGATCGGACTTGGCAATCGCCCGTTCGATGGTGCCGATATCCGTGGCTGAATAGGGCCGGATCGCCAATGTTTGGGCATCGGGCACAGAGATCGTGGCAAGCTGCATCAACGGTGTGGGCACATTGTAGTAGTCGATGGGCAGGCGTTCGATCAGCGCGGGCGATGCGCGTCCGGTACGGATACTCGTCAAGTCGTGTTGCAACGCCTCGACGGCTTTTTTCATTCGTGAATCGGCATCGCGCAATATATCTTGAATCATGCTGTTGCTCCTCGACTCATGGGATGGACTCGGGAAAGACGCTGGTTCGTCCTACGTTCGCATCGATACGCCTTCCATTTTATCAAATTCCACAGTTCCGGAAAAATCACCCGGAAGGCACGCCGGATACGCTGGTGACATAGAGGGGAATAGCGGGACGGAACTGTGTGAGAATCGGCGCCGACCCAGAGCAGAAACGGCGAACCTGCATTGTGTCAGGGCACTTTGCAGGTTCGCTGTCCAATCAACATCGCTTGTCTTGTCAAAGTCAACCGGGAGGTCGCTCTGGATGATCGGATGGGGCGCCGATGCGCTGATCCGTGCGCTACGTGAGATCCTCGGATCTCGAATCGTCCGCCGTGTTAGGCCGCTGCAAGCAATTGTCTCCCCTCGTGACGACACTTCCACAGCGGCTTTCAGGCCGTCAATTAGGGATTCATTTTCTTGGAACGGCCTTAGGATGAGATGACAGTCCCCACGGACACACCGTGCATGACCTTTTCGAGTGAATCCTCGTGCCAGAGATTGATGACATGGATCGGCAGATCGTTGTCCATGCACATGGCCATAGCCGTGCTGTCCATGACCCCAAGGCGCATGTTGAGCGCTTCAATGTAGGTCAGCCGCTCGTAGCGGACGGCATCAGCGTTTAGCTTGGGATCGCTGTCATAGACGGCGTCAACCTTGGTCGCCTTGATCAGCGCTTCGGCGTCGATTTCCATGGCCCGCAGGGATGCGGCTGTGTCGGTGGTGAAGTAGGGGTTGCCTGTGCCGGCTCCGAAGATGACGACTCGACCCTTTTCCAGATGCCGAACAGCTCGACGCTGAATGTACGGCTCGGCGACCGAACGAACTTCAATGCCGGTCAGGACACGGGTCGGAACGCCTTCACGCTCCAGCGCATCCTGAAGCGCCAGGGAATTCATCACCGTGGCCAGCATGCCCATGTGATCGGCCGTCACACGTTCCATGCCGTGATCGAGCCCGTCTGTCTTGCCGCGCCACAGGTTGCCGGCGCCGATGACGATTGCGACCTGCACACCCATGTTGACAACACTGAGCACTTTCTGCGCCAGAAACTCAGCCTGCCGAGGATTGATGCCAAAACCGCCTTCGCCTGCCAGAGCCTCACCACCCAACTTGAGCAAAATGCGTCGAAAATGCAGCTCAGCCATTGCGTGTTTTTCTCCTTGAGTAGACCGTGTGGTTATTGTCGACGAGCGATATCAAATTCCGGGGAAGTCTTGCCAAGGCTATTCACAAAACTGCCCAGCCATGTGGCTGGGCAGTTTTGTGAATTAACCACCGACTTCCATGCGAGCAAGTCGGCTGACTTTGATATTTTCACCAAGTGCAGCGATCTGCGCGGTGATCAGATCCTGAATGGTCTGATCCGGATCCTTGACAAAAGGCTGTTCCAGCAAGCAGATTTCGCTGTACCACTTGTCGAGTTTCCCGGTCACGATCTGCTCAAGAATGTGCTCAGGCTTGCCGCTGTCCGCCATCTGCTCCAAAAAGATGGTCTTCTCGCTTTCGACGAGTTCGGCAGGCACTTCTTCACGGCTTACGTAGAGCGGGCGGGCCGCAACCACATGCATGGCCAGATCATAGGCCAGGTTCTGGAATTGTTCGGTGCGGGCAACAAAATCCGTCTCGCAGCCGACTTCCACCAGGCTGGCCATCTTGGCGCCGGGGTGAATGTAGTGGCCGATGATGCCTTCCTTGATGGCTCGGCTGGACTTCTTGGCCGCAGCCGTGAGGCCCTTCTTGCGCAGGAACTCGATGGCGACCTCAAAGTCGCCATCGGAATCAGCAAGCGCATTTTTACAGTCCAATACGCCGGCATTGGTCGCCATGCGCAGTTCTTTTACCATTTCGGCAGTGATTTCAGCCATTCCTGTTTTCTCCTGAATCGATCTTTACTCTATTGTACAATCTAGCAGCCGTATACGGCCTATTCGCTTTTTTGATCGGTCTCTTCTGTTGCCTCAGCGGCTGCAACCTCTTCAACCTCTTCAACCTCACCAACGGCTTCTATCTCTGCAACGACTTCTTCGGCCTCTTCAACGGCTTCTACCTCAGCGACGATTTCTTCGACTGCTTCAACGGCTTCCACCTCTGCGACGATCTCGGCGGCGACTTCTTCAGCAACCGCTTCTTCGATCGCTGCCACAGCTTCAGCTTCAGCCTCTTCTTCGGGTGAGGTCTGCAACTTGGCAAGCGTGCTGGGCCCAAGATATTGTTGCATTTCAGCCAGTTCGGCTTCGGTCACCTGACCGGTGTCGATCATGTCTACTTCACGGATGCGCCGACCTTCAAGCGCTGCATCGGCAATGGCGCCGACAATCAGCTTGACCGAACGAATGGCGTCATCGTTGCTCGGAATGATGTAGTCAATCGGATCCGGGTTGCTGTTGGTATCCACCATGGCCAAAATCGGAATGTGCAACTTGCTGGCCTCTTTCACGGCCAGATCTTCCACTTCCGTGTCCACCACAAAAATCAGATTCGGCAACTTCGACATCGTCTTCAGGCCGCCGATGCGTCGGTTGAGTTTCTCGACTTCGCGGCTCAGGCTCAACTGCTCTTTCTTGGACAGGTTGCGGAATTCGCCGGCGTCGATACGCCGTTCCAGTTGCAGCAAATAGTCGAGGCGCTGCTTGATGGTGACCCAGTTGGTGATGGTTCCACCCAGCCAGCGTTGATTGATATAGGGCATTCTGCAGCGTTCAGCTTCCGCCATGATCGCTGCCTGCGCTTGACGCTTGGTGCCGACGAATAGCACAGTCCCGCCATCGGCCGCGATATTGCGGACCATGTCCGTGTACTCATTCAGGCGTAACATCGTCTGCTGGAGATCGATGATGTGGATTCCACTGCGCTCCGTGAAGATATAGGGACGCATTTTGGGGTTCCAGCGGCGGGTACGGTGTCCGAAATGTACACCGGCCTCCAACAGTTCTTTCATGCTGACGGATGACATTTTTCACTCCTGTGAACTTTGGTTCCTTTGTCGCAATCAGACGCGACAAAAAAACATCGGGTTGTGCTTCCGCTCCGTTCGTCCCACAAATCGACCGCCCTTCCAGGCGGCACCCAACTCGCGGTCCCGAAGCGTGTTCGATAAAAAACAATTGGCGTATAGACACGCCAATTGCTAATCATATCATATAGTTTGACCGAAGCTCAAAAAATCCGCTCGACGGGGTGACATCGATATTGAGAAGAGCCTAACGTCTTACTCTGGAACGTCCTTTAAATCCACAAACCGATAGCCGAGGCCGCGTTCAGTGAAGATGTATTGGGGATCTGCCGGATCGATCTCGATTTTCTTGCGCAGGTATGTAATGTAGAGTCGCAGCAGGTGGTTGTCGTTGATGTACTCATGTCCCCACACTTTTGTCAGCAGGGTCTCGTGGGGTACCACCCAGCCGGCGTTCTGGATCAGATGGTAGAGCAGCCGGTATTCTGTAGGGCGCAGGCTGATACGCTCTCCATCAACGATGACATCCCGGCGCTGAAAATCGACCTGTAGCCGATCATCGATGGCGACGATATGCTGATCGGGACGGGACGGCTGTTCAAACCGCCGCAGTACCGCTCGGATTCGGCTCGACAACTCGCGCGGGCTGAACGGCTTGGTGACGTAGTCGTCAGCACCGAGATCGAGTCCTTTGATGCGATCTTCTTCCTCAGACCGCACCGTGAGCATGATGACGGCGGCTTCGCTGATCTCGCGCAGGCGCTTGAGCGTTTCGAAGCCGTCCATGCCCGGCATTTCGACATCAAGCAGGACAAGATCCGGGTTGTGATCGCGGACTTTCTCTAGGGCCTGAAACCCATCGTTGGCCTCTAGTGTCAGATAACCTTCCAAGTCAAGGTTCATCTTGACGAAGCGAACCATGCGCGGTTCATCATCGACAACGAGGATGGTCTGTTTTGGTTGCGTAGTCATGGTTCCTATGGCAGATCTACTTCGACGAGTCCGGCGTTGATCACTTCATCAGTCTCAATCAGATAAATCTGGGCCTGTTCATCCGGTCCGGCAATGATCCGGTGGTGGCCAATGATGTCCCCGACGATCATCACATATTCGCCCGGGTCCAGCGAATCAAATAGGAAATATCCTTCATCGTCGGTCATCGTGCCCGGACTCTCAGCGCCGGAGAGGATGAAGAGCTTCTCGTTTGTCTGAGGTTCGACGAAGACGGGCGCCAGACGTACAGGGGCATTGGGATAGGGGCGTTGCACACCGCTGTAATCTGTATTCAGAATCCGCCCTCCAAGACCGCCAAATCCGGCCTGGGCCTCGCCTTCAATCACCAGCGGCGAATCGAAAGCCGATGACTTTTGCAAGGGGGAACCAGGCGCGGGCAGCGGACTGTCCGGCGAAAGCAATGGGCTCTCAGGTGCGGCGCTCTCGGACGTATCCGTCGGCGATGCTTCAGCCGCAGGCTCTTCAGTCGCCGGAGCCTCGGTGGCGGGCATGTCCGTGGGCGGGACGTCCGTGGCAGGCTCTTCAGTCGCCGAAACCTCACTGGGCGCGACGTCAATGATCGGTTCACTCGTCTGCTTGTTGCCGCAGGCGGCCAATGTCAGGCTGAAGGCCGCAAACAGAAGTACCCAGAGCGCGGTCGAAACCGGCGCACGCAATCTACGACTGTGCGTGTCGTCCAGGGCTTGAGTCTCGGATTTCGCGTTCAGTAGGTCTTTGGAATCGTCGGTCATTTCAGATTTTGTATCAGGCGTATTGTTCTGGGTTGTCATCATGTTATTCGGCATGTGGTTCGGCATGGGAATCATTGTCCATACTCTTCGGTGAGAGATAGATGTAAGTCTGTCTATAGGTAGAGAATAAGGTACGGTAAACGACGCAAAATGTCAAAGATATCTCACGATGGGTCAGAGGTGACCATTCTTGCTGGGTGCGGCGATAGACAATTCCTTGGCCTCGCCGATCATGCCGCTACCTCTGGGAATCACCCAAATGGAGTATAGGCGATTTTGCCGGAATTACCCCAAATTCGGTATTGAATTGTGGCTTGCTATGCCTTACTGTTGTTATGTGTTCGACTGATTCTTGCGACCGAATGAAGTTTACCGATTTGAGTGGCCGATTTATGTGTACGTCGACTTTGCAATATTGTTGTGACAATCAAGAAATCGACGCCACGCAATTCACAACGAGGAGAAATACTCATTATGAGAACATCAATGTTTAAGCGAGTGTTAACGATTGCCCTGATCTTCGGCATCATTGCCGGGGCAGGTCTGTTTACGGCGGAGAGCGCCATGGCGCAGGCTCCGTCCGGCGGCACCCCGGCTGCCGATGCCGCCAATTGGGTCGTTGCCATCACCTACCAGAATACCGGCACCGACGCCACCGGCGTGAGCGTTCTCTTCTACCCTGAAGGCAGTGATTCGCCGACTGAGTTTAACCCGCGCGACGGCAAGGGTGACCTGGCCGCAGGCGCCGCCGATTCCTTCTACATCGGCAACGTCAATTTGCCCAACGGTTTCAGGGGCAACGCTGTGATGTCGGCCAATGTGTCGATGGCCGCCACAGCCGTGCAGTTCTCCCAGGATACCTACAACTATGCCGGTGGTCAGGAGCCTTACAAGATGCGCCTGCTCTCCAACGCTTTCAGCGCTGATGATGTTTCCAACCAGTACCTGGTTGCGACGGCCCTGAAGAACAAGTTCAGCCGCACGACAACTTTCTCGGTGCAGAACACCAGCGCCGATGCCATTGAGGCCACCTTCAAGTTTTACGATGCCGACAACAACGGCAATCTTGCATCGACCAAGACCTTTGTGATTCCCGCCTTCTCGTCCAAATGGATGGATATGGCAGTGGATGCCGATACCGGTTTGAGCGCTCCTGTCTTTAACGGCTCCGCCATCATCACCGCTGTGAAGCAGGGCACGAACACCGCCAGCGAGGTCGTAGCTTCCGCCGGTGAGTATTACACGAATCGCCCGGTTGCCACTGCTTACGAAGGCGTGCCGCTGAGCGCAGCCGCCAAAAAGATCTACATGGCCACCGCCCTTTGTCAGCGCTTTGGCTTGGACACCTACTACGCTGTCCAGAATGCCAGCCTGACCGACGACGCTACGATCGTGGTGACCTACAAGAACCTGGATGGTTCCACCAAGACCACAGATGGTCCGTATGACATCGGCCCCGGCCAGAAGAAGAGCATCACCACCTGTCAGCCCAGCAATGTGCCTAGCGGCGGCATGGCGGGCTTCACCGGCGCTGCTGTGATCGACGTTACCAGTGGAAATGCAGACATTGTCGCCATCGGCAAGGCTCAGTATTCGCAAGATGGCGGCAACCCCGGTACAGCGGACGTGCTGACCGCCTTCCTGGGTCAGGCCAATGGCTACAGCAAACTGGCCATGCCTTTCGTCCGTTGGGCCAATGACGCCAACTTCAACTCGCCAAGCAACTCGGGCGGCAAGCAGCGCACCTTTATTGCAGTCCAGAATCTGGAAGACAGCCAGATCAAGGTGAATGCTCGCTACAATGACAAGAACGGCGACACGGTCACGACGGATGTGCTGACGATTGAAGCCAATTCCAAGGCGAATACCGATGCCAACAGCGCCGGCGCACTCGGCCAGAACGGCATGAATGCAGGCGAGTTCGGCTACTACACCGACAATTCCTTCGGTGGCGGTGTGATTCTTGAAGCCCATCCTGACAATGCCTCTGCCAAGTTCATCGCCATCTCCCGTGTGCAGAACCCGGGCGCCGGCGAAGACTACAACGGCATTCCGGTTCAGTAGATTTGCACTGAATCGCTAGACTTCTCGAGAAACCGCCTGCTCTAACAGGTTGCGATTGAGAATGTATGCTTGAACCAAAAAGGCGGCTACCCCTCGGGTAGCCGCCTTTTTGGCTTCATTGAACCGATACCAGACCGGTATAGATTTCCTCGTAGTGTCTGGCCGTGTTCTGCATCGTGTACTGGAGGGCGTGCTCATAGGCCGCAGCGGCCAGACGCGATGCAAGCGCCGGCTCATTCAGAAGTTGCTGGACGCACTCCGCCAGTCGTTGCGGCTCCCCAGGCGGGGCCAGCAGGCCTGTTTCACCGTCAATCACCAGTTCTCGACTGCCGGAGACGTCGGTGGCGATCACCGGTACGCCCTGGGCCATGGCCTCCAACAGCACGGTGGGGAATCCCTCCCAAAGTGATGCCGAGAGCATGAGGTCCAGATGCGGCAGTATGGCGGACACATCCTCGCGCCAGCCCAGGAAGTGGATCTTGTCCACGATGCCCAGCGCTGCTGCCTGTGCTTTCAGTTGCGCCTCAAGCGGGCCCGCGCCCAAGATCAACAGATGCGCCGGGCGCGTGCGGTTGACCAACGCCAATGCCTCAAGTGCGTCGCTGTGGCCTTTCTGATCGGTCAACCGCCCGACGATGCCGATCCGCGGATGCACGTCCGGCAGACCGGCGGGCAAGACCGCACTGCTCACCGAGGAGCGCGCTGTGTCGAAAAGGCTCGCATCGATGCCGTTGTAACAGAGATAGGCCGCCCGCCCGCGCAGTCGCGCCATCAGTTTGTCATCCAGCATGCGGCGAATCGTGTCCGACACGGCAACCTGGGCCTCAAAGCAGAGCGGCGCGACGAGATGGGTGAACGGCCAACCGAACCAGGGGCGAGTGCCCCATTGCACGTCGATGTGGACGGTCTGCACGGCTGACGGATGGCTTGGGTGTAGCGTTCGGCCCATGCAGTTCAGCAGATCGCCGCGTTCGGAATGGCTGTTGGCGATCTGAGGGCCGAAGGCTGAGAGCGCCTGCCGGTAGCTTCGGGCCACGGCTTGAACGTCGCTGGGCGTGGAACCGGAGAGCACGTTGAGTCCATAGACCGGCACATCCAGATCCGCCAGACGATCCAACCACGAACGCTCGATCTCCGTGTCGGCACGTCGCATGGCGAAGACCGCCGGACGGATTTTCGTGCGGTCGAGCTGCTCGACCAAACGCAGTGCATACGATTCCGCTCCGCCTGCTACGTTGCCGATGTCGGCCCCGCTGATGATATGCAGCACGCGAATGCCTGGGGACGTGTCCGGCTGTCTAGGCATCGGTCAGCGCCTCCGTCCAGTGGCTGAGTTGTTCCACGGTGGACGCATGTTTGGCCGCGATTGAACGGCGGATCTGCGGATTGTCCAGAAGGGCGACGGTCAAATCATAGAGCCGGTCGTCGCTGATTTCATCAATGGGAAAGCAGTAGTCCGGCAGTTCAAAGAACGCCATCATGCTGCACGACTTGGGCTGATAGCCGATCAGCACCACCGGAACAGCGCAGCCCAGGGCCAAGATGGCCGTGTGCATGCGCGTGGCGACGAGGCAGTCCATTCGACTGTAGGCTTCCTGGAGGGCGTGTGCGTCTTGCATTCCGTCGACCAGCTTGACATTCAGGCCGGCATCGGCAAAGGCGCCGGCCAATCGTAGAGAGACATGGCTGTCATCCTGATCCCGGCTCGGTCCGGAACACTGGACGAACAGATGGAATCGGCAGTCCCGATTGACCTGTAGGCGTTGGGCAAATGTCACCAGCGCCGCTTCGTAGTCCGCCTGCCTTGTGAACTGATCGGTCTGGCCTGCCCGATCGATGGCAGTGATGCCGATCTGGGTCACGCTGCCTGTGTGCCTCTTCTCGACCGGGAAAGAACCCGGCGCGGACAGGGCGAAGGCCAGGTCGGGCAGGAGCGACACCGGCGCTTGGACCGACAGTTGATTGACTATAAAGTCGTAGGAGGCCGGGTCGCGTACCATGATTTGGGAGACGTGATTGAAGATTCGATGCGCAAGCCGGCGTTGCAGACTGCCGTCGATTGGACCCACCGACTGGGGCAACATGATCACCCGTTTGCCCAGTCCGATTGGAAAGGCGATGGCCAACAGGGCATACCAGAGGGCCGGGCTGAAGCGGCGATGGGCGTAGTAGTTGCCGCCTCCGCAGCTCAGCACCAGATCCGCATCGGTATAGGCTCGCAGCAAGGCGTGTTTGTCCGGGCTGCCGGACAGCCACATCCGCCCGGATATCCGGTAGATCAGAGCCGTCAGGGCCAGCAGCAGCAGATAGACCGGAGCCAGCGGGAGCTTGCGCCGCCACTGCCCGTGTTGGGCGTCGCCCATCCAGGTGGCGAATGAGTCGACAGACTCCGCCTTGCTATACTTGCGCCAACTTTGCGCATGGTTGGCTGCAATGGTCACGTGCAGATCGTCGAATTTTGCATTCAGCGCCGCCAACGTCGCCGCCATGATGGCATCGTCGCCCAGGTTGAGGGCCGAATGTAGATTGACCAGTAGAATATTGCGCGTTCTATTCATCAGCGGTTTGTTCCAATCTATGCAGCCATACAGGCCGCCATGCCAATGGACCGCGGATTAGGCTGATTAAGCTGATTCCCGCGGATAAAGTCCGATTGAATCCGGTTTCGTCCGCCGAATCCGCCGAATCCGCGGTCTATCGCCGTTCTCTCCGACAGGTTCCTAGCCGACTTCTCCCTCGTCTTTGACCGACAGAAGCTGTCGCGTCAGAACTGCATAGCCTGTCGCCAACAGCAGTTCCGTTAAGACATAGACGACCGCCACACCCATTACGCCCCAGATCGGGATGATGGCCAGATTCAGCACGATGTTGAACATGGCGGCCACGACCTGCACCCTGGCCCGCTTGGCCTGATCGCCGCCGGCTATCAACGGGGCGGCCAGTGCAAAGTTGATGGCCCGCAGCAGTGTAATCACGCTCAGCACTTGCAGCACGGGAATCGAGTCCAGATAGGCCGTGCCGTAGACCAACATCGTCAATAGCGGCGCGCTCACCAGGAGCAGGACGCTGAGCAGAGCGCCGCCGGCCGCCTGCGCCCAAAACTGATTGATGCTCTGACGCCGGAACAAACGTTGCGACCGCTCTCTTGCCTGGGTCAGGCGCGGAACCGCGAAAAAGTAGAGCGAACGTGCGGGAATGAAGGTGATCATCAGCAGGTTCACCGCCGGGCCGTAGACGCTGGTTGCGGCTGCGCCGGCCAGCAGCGAGAGCAACGTGATATCCACTTTGCCGTAGACAACGGCCGATAGATCGGTGACCAAAAAGGGGCCGCTTGCTGCAAGCACAGCCCGGTTTCCCAATGGATAGCGAGCGATCTGCCGCTGACGCCGGTACAGACCGTAGCTCACGACGACGAAAACCAGCGCGGCCAGCACCGTCCGGCCGGCGGCAAACCAGAGAATACGGCCCGGCTCCAATGGCAGCAACAAGGTGACGACCAGCAGCAGCGTGGCCGATGCCGCCTGCAACAGTGTGACCTGGGTATGTTTGTCCGCACCGCGCATGAACGAATAGGCCATGGCCGTGATGCTCTCAAAGGCCACGCCGATGACGGTGACCAGCATCAGATTGGCAGGGAACGTCGCTGGCGGCAGAACCAACGTGAGCGCAGCCAGGGCGAGGAACCAGAGGGCCAGCGACACAGTGCGTAAACGCAGGCAACGCAGCCAGAAATTTCGGCCATAGCCGGCAATGGCACGCCCCTGGGTGAGCAGCCATGAATCCATGCCGAACGAGGGCGCCACAACCGTCAGTGTCGCCAGACTGAAGACAGCCAGATATTGGCCGTATTCGAATTTGGAGACGGAACGGGCAACGATGATGAGGCTGATTGCCGTGAACCCATAGAGCGAAAGCAGCCCGATGGCAATCACGCTCCAGTTAATGAGCAGTTGCTTGGAGTGGAGCGGTATGGGCAACGCGTGGTAGGCATTTTCCAGCCGCTCGCGTGGTGGTCTCATGGGCTTTCCGGCGCGTAGAGAATCGCCCACTGGGCGGCCAGCGTCGGCCAGGCATAGTGCGTACAGACGTGTCGCCTGCCGTGCTCGCCTGCAGCCAGGCGCGCATCGTCGTCCGCCAGCAGCGTCGACAGACCGACGGCCAGCGCAACGGCATCGCCCGGCGGCGCCAGTATGCCGGCCTTGCCGTCGTCCAGCAACAGACTGCGGTCGCCCACGTTCGCCGTGACCACCGGAATGCCCAGGGCCAGACTCTCGAAGACCTTGAGCGGCGAGCGAGCACGGGCGACTTCATCGTCGTGCACCGGATCGGCGCTGATGTCGGCCAGCGCCATCAGCGAGGGCAGGCCACGCTGGTCGACGTGGCCGGTGAAGCGGACGGCATCGGAAAGGCCGATGCGCTCGGCCTGTTTCTTGACCAACGGCAGATCCTCGCCGCCGCCGATGAAGAGCAGCGTCGTGTCTGGAAAACGCCGGTGCACCGAAACAAAGGCGTCGAGCAGCAGATCGACCGGGTGGTTCTGCAACGATAACGTGCCCACATAGGCGATCACACGCCGGCCGTCCAGTTGCAGGGCTGCTCGCAGGCCCTCCACCTCCGCTTTGGGCGGCTGGGCGAAGCGCTCCAGATCGACACCGTTGGGCACATAGATCACCGGGCCGCGCCCGATTTGCAGATTGCGCTCGCGCAGAAAGAGCGTGTTGACCGTGGACCCGGCGGCCCGTGCCACGATCAGCCGCTGCCAGAAGGCGAAGACACCACGCTGCCAGCCGCTGGTGAGTCGATTGCTCTGCACCTCATCGTCGTCGCAATCGACGAAGAAGGACTGTCTACGCAGCAGATCGATGCCGATCAACGCGGCCAGGCCGTTGATCGGCTGCGGCTTGCCCAGGTGATAGACGTCGGCCGGCGAGGCAAGAATGCCGCGTACCAATCCCAGCGTCGAAGCCAACACCACGCGCAGCAGTTGCAGCGCTGAAAATCGAACCGGCGCCGTGCCGCGCTTTTTGGCGTGCATCTGGCCCATGTACCAGACTTCCACGCCGTCCTGGACGAAGCGCCGCTGTGGACAGCGTTCGAGATCCGGATGCAGCGCGAGGATGCGCAGAGCGTGGCCCTGCGCGGCCAGACCCTTGGCAATGTTGAAGTAGCGTTGACCCGATGGGCGGTCTATGCCCATGGGGATGACAAAGACGATCTTCATGGTGTCCGTTGGGGATCGATCTCTGGTCCGCCGGCGCAGTTCTCGATCGTGTCCAGAAGAAGCTTCCACGTCGGATCGATCGACGCTTCTGATGACACTTGTGATGTCGCTGAGACAATGCCTGCATCCGCCGCTGGATCCACATGCTGGAAAAAATCGATCACTGCGATCGCAACTTGCTCAACGCGCTCGGACCCTGTTTCTTGACGTGGCGACGACGATCCGTTCACAGTCGGCACGGCGATGACGGGCAGATTGAATGCGTTGGCCAGTTGCGAAACGCCGCTCCCTGTTTTCAGGCGATAGGGCGCAGCCAGTGCGTCGGCTGCCGAGAAATAGACCGCCACCTCCTCGTTGGGAATGTACCGATCATCGATGAGGATGACGTCATCCAGCGCCAGGTTTTCGATCATCTTCAGATAGTCGTTCTTGTCCTCCCAGAACTCGCCGGCAATCACCAGGCGGATGTCCTGGACGGCTTCTTGGATGGCTGGAAAGGCACGGATAAGTTCCGACAGCCCTTTATAGGGACGAACAATGCCGAAGAAGAGCAGAATCGGACTCTCGGCCGGCAGCCCAAGCTGGGCGCGCGCTGCGGGCCGCGCTGTGCTCTGATGCACAAACATGTCGTACAGTGGATGCGGAACCACACTGCTCGAAGCGTGTGGCGCCAGGGCAAGCAATCGTTGCTCCTCTTCTTCAGACTGCACAATCAGGTGCGTCGCCAAACGCAACGTAAGTTTGGCCAGCAGGACGTCATAGCGACGCGTCTCGTGGGGCAGGACATTGTGGCAGATGATGAGGACGGGGCAGCGTAGAAAGAGCCGGTTGAGCAGCATCAACGTGATCCAAACCGGGGCCCAGAAGCTACTCCACCATTGCAGCACCAACAGGTCAGGTTGATAGCGACGCAGGCGCGCGGAGGTTTGCAGCCATGTGAGCGGATTGATCGAGTCGATCCAGATAATGGGCTGTCGACGGCATGGATCGGCTCTTGACTGGGGTCTTTGTCACTGCGGCCGGGGAAAAGAAACGACGGATATTGGCGTCGAAACGAGATGAGCAGCATGTTGTGGCCGGCGGCGCGCAGGGCACGGTCCAGCAGGGTGGTGTAGTGCGCGATGCCGCCCCGGTAGGGGTAGACCGGACCGATGAGGGCAATCTTCGCCATAGCGGTCAACTGTCCCGTTCGGGGGTGGCGTTCCGTTCGGCTTCCAGTTTGCGTAGGCGATAGAGCGTCTCTTCCATGATCTTGCGGTTGAAGCCGACCAGATCGGCGACCAGGCCGATGAGAATGGTCTGAAAGCCGATGATCAGGAAGACGGCGGCCAGGATCAGCGACTGCACGTGGCCGCTACCGGAACCGCCGAGGTAGAATGTGAGAAACCGCAACCCCAGCAGACCTCCGGCGATCACCATGGCAAAGCCCAGAATCAGAAAGATGCGCAATGGCCGGTAGAGCGTGTAGGCGCGCAGGATGGTGACCGACGAATTGGAGATGAAGTGGGGCATGTTGCGCATCAAGCGCGACGGCCGCGTCGGCGGATTGGTGCGAATCGGCACAAATTCGATGGCGAAGTCACGCGATCCCGCCTGGATCAGCGTTTCCAGTGTGTACGAGTATTCACTCAGCACCAGCAGCCGCAGGGCGGCATCGCGGGTGAAGGCGCGGTAACCGCTGGTCGCATCGGGCACTTTGACGCCGGACGCCTGGGATACGACCCAACTGCCCAGTCGTTGCAGGCTGCGTTTGAGGGGCGAAAAGAGCGGATGATCGGCAACGCCACGGTCGCCCACCACCAGGTCCGCCCGGCCCGCCAGGATCGGCGCAACCAGCTTGTCGATGTCTCCGCCGTTGTACTGGTTGTCGGCATCGGTGTTGACGATGATATCGGCGCCCTCAACGACGCATGCCTCCAACCCGGCAGCAAAGGCGCGTGCCAGCCCCATGTTGTGGGTGAGGCTGACCACGTGGTGGACGCCGATGGACTTGGCTACAGCGACCGTCTCGTCGGTGCTGCCGTCATCGATGACCAGAACTTCGATGACATCGATGCCGTCCAACTGGCGCGGCAAGGCGGCGACGGTCTCCGGCAACGTCTCCTCTTCATTGAAGCAAGGTATCTGTATGATCAATTTCACGACTTGCCGCCTGTGGCTCTTTTAGTTCTGGTCCTTCGAGTCGTCTTTGGGCGAATCCCCCGAAGGCGTCGGCTTGCGGCTGAACATGCTGCCGAAGAACATCTGCCGCAGCATGCCCCCGCCCGCTTCGTCAGCGGGCGCATCAACCGGGTCGTCCCAATGTTTGAGCGTGACCTGGGATTCCCATTTGAGACGTTCATCGACCGATTCTTTGAGCGCAGCCAAGAGCGGGTGTTCTTCGCCTTCCGGCGCTTCTTCGCTGCTCAAGAAGGTGTGCCATTGGCTCAACTCTTGTTGGATCTGGTCGATACGTATGGCCAGGTTTTCTCGGTCGGACATGAAGGCATCGAACATCTGCTGGGCGTTGCCGCCGGGTTCGGTGGCCAGGGCGAAGCGCCGTCCTGCCAATCGTTTTGATTCCTGCCAACCGGGCGTGTCAGCAGTGTTGCGCATGAACGCGGCCGACAGCAACTGGGGCATCAATTCGACGCCGGCCATGATGCCGTCATGCTCCTGGCCGTCGACATAGAGCGGTTTGGCCCCGATGCGTTCCACAAAATCGCTGGCCAGTTGAATGGCTTCGGGCGCAGTCTGCACGCCGGGCGCCAGACAGAAGACAGCCTCGTCAAAGAGATCGGCACGCGGCGCCAATGAACCAACCACGCTGGGCAGGATCGGATGTCCGGCCACGAAGTGAATGCCTTCCGCCAATGTCGCATCGGCCAATTCGATGAGCGGCTGCATGATGTTGGTGGCGGCCAATACCATGTTGCCGGGCGCCAGATCCTCGGCGATCATGGGGATCGTATCGAGCGCCTCACTCATGGGCAGGGCCAATACGATCAGGTCCGCGCCGTCGCACGCCCGGTGCAAATTCCACTCGGTGCGCTGGACGGCGCCGATCTTGCGTGCTTGCTGGGCTGCGTCCGGCTCCTTGTCGTGGCCGACAATCTCAAAATTGCTAACGTCGCGCTGAAGCGCCAACCCCATGCTGGAGCCGGTGGTGCCCAGTCCAATGATGGTAAGAATCGGTTTGGCCATCGTCTTCTCCTGCTAACTGTTCAAACTTAGTTCAACCCGTCGGCCCACTGCAATGCAGCGAGCAATTGTCGTCGGTATTCGGTCGTCTCCGCCGCGTCGAGATCGACTTCATCTCTGCCTGTATCTCTGTCTTTATCTCTATCTGTGTCACACGATGGTCCGCTATCCTGATGTGCAGCGATCAGCCAACAGGTCAGCTCACTGCATCCGGCGGCACGGGCTCGTTGGGCGCCGATGGCCGGGTGTTCGAGCTGCACATGGACGGCATAGCGCCAGCCTGTGTTCTGCTCTGTGCGTGCCTGTGCCCGCAGAAAGTCCGGCGCAAGCGCCTCGGCCACCACCATCGGCCCCCGCACCCAGAGGTTGATGCCGACACCGGCCTCCTGGGCGGCGACCTTGCCCATGTCGTGCAACAGGGCCGCGGCGCAGAGGTCGGGGTCGTCGTAGCCGGCGGCCAACAGTGTCGCCAACACGTTCAAACTGTGACGACGTGCATCCAGCGGCATGGCGGCAAAGAGCGGCTGCGCCTGCTCCGGCAGCCACGTCATCGCAGCCGCCTGTTCATCTGCATCGACGCCGGCATTGATGCCGCTCAAGAACTGCTGAATGCGATAGCGAATGCGTTTCGCCTGCGATGTCGGCAATGATTGCGACGTTGGTTGTAGCGGCGTCGAGTGTAGCGGCGTCCCCTGTCTGTTCATACGATCGTGAGCAGCAAATATGCGATTCCATCCGAAATCGAGCGAATGATCGGGCCGCCCAAAAAGATCACGACCAGCAGAATGATCATGCTGTATTGTTGCATCTGCCGACGCCAGCGAAAACTGTCGCCGGGCAACAGTGCAAACAGAATGTGCGATCCGTCCAGCGGCGGCACCGGGACGAGGTTGAAGACAAAGAGCAACACGTTGATCGACAGGAAGTTGAGCAGAAAGCTGGAGACCATCGGCATAGCAAACGGGTCCAAGCTCAGCAATAGCGCGGTCAGCAATGCCAACAACAGGTTGCTCAGCGGCCCGGCAAGCGCCACCAGAATCGAGCCGATCTTGGGATCCATGCGGATATTGGCCGGGTTCCACTGGACCGGTTTGGCCCAGCCAAAGCCGGTCAGCAGAACCAGAATGGCGCCGATGGGATCGATGTGCGCCTTGGGGTTGAGCGTATATCGCCCCTGCCACTTGGGCGTATCGTCGCCCAAAGCGACAGCGGCCGCCGCGTGCGCAAACTCATGAACGGGGAAGGCCACCAGAATGATGGCTGCCACCGCAGCCAGGCGAGCCGGATTGAGAATGTTGTTGCCGCCGGTCAGGAACCAGATCAGCATCATGGCCCCCAGGGATCCGATCACGATCTGTTGTGTACGCGTCAGCGTACGCCAACGACTGCCGAACGATCCCAGATAATTCTGCACTGCCCCTCCGATCGCATCCGGAATTCCCGGATGGAACCACTTTCACCTTCACGTCGTATCTGCAAGTGCGGTTCAATACGCATGGGTGTGTTTGAACGACCTGACGGTGAACCTGCAAAGTCAGGCCATTATATCACGCACCGCTGGGTCGAACCGAAAAGAAGCCGGTAGTGGGTGTCCCCCCGGTAGAGGTGCATTGGGCGGGGACGACAAATGCTTGGTCCATTCGTCTCTCCACCGGTATAATGCAACGACTTCTGACGAGACTATGATTGACTCGGCCCGTTGCACCAACACGATGAAAGCAAATCGATAGAGCAGATTGCATGCTAGACAAATTCCCAAACCGCCGGCCAGGCGCCACAATATGATCGAGCGAATGCGTCGCTTCTTTCGTGATCTCTACGGGCGACTGCCGTCAAGGTTGCGAACCCGTCGAGCCGTCTGGGTGGCTGCCGGCCTACTGATAGCCGTAACACTGCTGCTCTGGTGGTTATGGCAACGTGAACCGCCGGCCGATCTGGGGCCTCAGCGCCAGGTCGAGACGACCAACCCCAAGGCCGGCATCCACACCCGCCTGACCGACGAAGTGGAGCCGTGGAAGATCCGGCGCACGCTGGAGATGGTGCGCGAGATGGGATCGCCCTGGATTGTCGAATACTTTCCCTGGGCCTATGTGCAGCCCCGCCCCGGCGTCTTCAAATGGAGCCACACGGATTCCGTCATCGATCACGCCAATCGGCAGGGACTGACGGTCATCGCGCGGCTGGGCTATGTGCCCGAGTGGGCGCGCCCGCCGGAGACCACGCCGCTCTACCTTGACGAAGAATACTTTGACGAGTTCGGCGCCTATGCCGCCGAGTTTGTGACCCGCTACGCAGGCAAGGTTGACTATGTGATCATCTGGAACGAGCCCAACCTGGCGTTGGAGTGGGGGTACGATTCGGTCGATCCCGAGAAATATGCCCGCATGTTGGAGGTCGTCTATCCCATGATCAAGGAAGCCAATCCGGACGTGCAGGTGCTGGCCGGCGCGCTGGCGCCCACGCTGGCGCCGCCCGGCAGCGAATGGGGCATGAATGACCTCGACTTCCTGCAACGCATGTATGACGCCGGCGCGGCCGACTACTTCGATATCCTGGCCATCCACGCCTACGGCTGGTCCTTCTCGCCTGACGAACCGGCCGCGGCCGAGGAAGTGAACTTCCGCCGCAGCGAGTTGTTGCGCGAGATCATGGTGGCCAACGGCGACGGCGACAAATCGGCCATGATCACTGAGGGCGGCTGGAACGATCACCCGCGCTGGACGCGTGCCGTGCGCCCGGCCCAACGCATCGCCTACACCCTGCGCGCCTATGAGATTGCTCAGGAAGAGTGGCCCTGGCTCGATGCGCTGGCGCTCTGGGCTTTTCGCTACCCGTGGGATGCCAAAACTTATCAGGACTACTACACATTTGTGCGTACCGACTTTGAGCCCAAGCCCATCTATGAAGAGTTGCAGCAACGGCTGCGGGGAGATCCGCAGTGATGGAAAGGCCTGTGAACTCACTGTTTCGAGAGCGCCGGGTCTGGGCGGCGCTGATCCTGCTACTGGTTGTGATTGGCGTAGCATTGCTCTTCTTTGCCGGCGGCGGCGGATCCACCCTGCTCTTCTTCCGCCAGGATCCGACCTGGCAGGCGATGCAACAGCGTGGCACGTGGCGGGTCGGCATGGACCCCAGCTTCCCGCCCTTTGAATCGCTGGATGAGACTGGTCGCCCCATCGGCTACGACGTTGAACTGGCGGAACGCTTGGCCCAACAGTGGGGGATGGAGGTCGAGATCGTGGCCATTGGCTTCGATAGTTTGGTCGATGCGCTGCAAGCCGGCAAGATCGACAGCGTGGTCAGTGCGCTTCCCCACGATCCGCGACTGACCAAGGATATCGCCTATTCCGAACCCTATTTCGAGGCCGGCGTCCGCTTGGCCGTGCTTGATGGCTCAGCCATTCAAAGTGTTGATGATCTGGCGGGCAAGACAGTGGCTGTGGAATGGGGCAGCGCCGGCGATCTGGTAGGGCGCCGGATCGTGCGTGACGGCATCGATGCACACCTGGTAAAATATCCCACACCCCAGGAAGCTGTGGACGGATTGCTGGCCGACGAAGATGTTGACGCACTGCTGGTCGACAATGTGACCCTGAGTTCGGCCCAAGGCTCGGGCGCTGCGCTCTATGCCGTCGGCCCGGCGC
This sequence comes from uncultured Chloroflexia bacterium, assembly GCA_963698255.1. Classification (GTDB taxonomy): domain Bacteria; phylum Chloroflexota; class Anaerolineae; order Caldilineales; family Caldilineaceae; genus JAWKOK01. The sequence continues at coordinate 82,324 of CAVOQD010000014.1, forward strand.
TGGAAAGCGATCCGTATGTGGTCGCCATGCCTCTGAGGGCCGGCGAACTTCAGAAACAGGTGGCTGAAGCGCTGGCTGCACTGCAAGCCGACGGCACATTGGACGAGTTGGCGTCCAATTGGTTCGGCGGTCAATGATGATTCGAGTATCCAACCCAAATCACCCGTGAGGAGCGTAGCGATGGCCGCCGATTGTGAGATTGTCAGATTAACATCGAAGAACCAAGACGATACCTTCCAAATCGGCCTCGTTTCGGATACCCACTACTGGCCCGGCGGCGGCGCTTTCCGCGGTGGAGACGGCAATTTGCAGGTGCTCGGCTGGTCTGACCAGGTGGTGGCAACCCTGATCGACGAACTGAACCAAGCCGATCTTGATCTGGCGATCCATCTGGGCGATCTGACCTGCGGAGGCGGCACGTACGAGGTGGCTGAGGCGGAGTTTTTCGGCCTGCAGACCGCCATACATGGCCAATTGCAGCAGGTAAACGCCCCCTTCTACGGCCTGCCCGGCAATCATGATTGCCCTCCCAGCGGCCCGCCCTGGACCTTCAATGAGGAGCGATGGGGGCTGGATTCCGGCCTGGGCAAGACCATCGACACACCGAACGCACGGCTGGTTCTTCTGCACACCCAGGGCCACACAGCCGATCAGATCGAGGAAGGACGGCCCGGCGATCCTGTCTACGGCTGGGTGAGCGAGGCGGAATTGGCCCGCTTGGATGACGCATTGGGCAGCGCCGGCGACTTGCCCGTGCTGCTGCTGCTCCACCAACTGCTAAAGCCCTGGTGCGGCGATCGGAAATGGGCGGAATACTATCCCGTGCTCAATGCAGATGCCGTGCTCGCCATCATGGCCAAACATGGGAATGTGCGTGCCGTTTTCCAGGGCCATGCCCACATGCTGGATGTGCAGCAATTGCCTGTGGGCGACGGTTCCTGCTGGTTTGTCGTGATTCCCTCGACAGTCGAGTATCCGCTGGGCTGGATGGGGCTGACGATCTCGCTTGATAGCCTGCAAGTGCGACTGCACAAGCTGCCGCTGCCCGACCTGGCCGAAAAAACGCGCACAAGCGGCGCAGGTCAGGACTGGCGCGCCGGTCGGCCTGAGTGGCGCGAGTTCACCATCGATCTGGGTGGTTGATCCCGTAGGGGCATGTGAACGGGCGGATGGACGATCTCGGGGAAAATCGGGACGCCATTCTCGCCCGTTCACATGCCCCTACGGATTGTCACCCAATCCATTTTGTTTGTGAAGCGGGCGATGTGCGCAAACTCATCCATTCGATTTCTTGGAACGGACGCATCTGAGCTCATCTGAGGCTGATTTTTGATGATCGACTCACGTATGCAATCCACTGAAAATCCTCCGGCAACAGATCTGCGGTATCATTTGGGCGCAGCCATGTTGTACCCGGACCAAATCGCTCTCTGCACCATGGACGTAGCCGTCGAGGAGCCTCTCCCTTCAGACCGGTCAGCAGAAAGGACATGATTGTGACGCCGATCAAGTCATTGACTCCCCTTCAATTGTGCCGTCGTTGTGACCCTGCGCAATTTTCCTTCGAGACCACCGACGATCTGCCCGATCTGGATGATTTCATCGGCCAGGATCGCGCCATCGAAGCGGTGCGTTTCGGCGTCAATATGGATCGCAAGGGGTACAACATCTATGCCCTGGGACCGACCGGATCAGGCAAATATACGCTGGTGCACAAATATGCCCAGGCCCGCGCTGCCACCCAGCCGCCGCCCAGCGATTGGTGCTATGTCAACAATTTCGAACAGCCCTACATGCCCCATATGTTGCGGCTGCCCGCCGGCATGGGCAAGCAGCTTCGCCAGGATATGAGCCGCTTCGTCGAGGATCTGCGGCGTGGACTCTCGTCGGCCTTCGAAAGCGAAGAGTATCTGGCTCGCCATCAGGCGCTGGAGGCCGATTTCCAGGAGCGCCAGCAGGCCCGATTGATGGCGTTGCAGGAGCAGGCCAAGACGCGTGAGCTTGCCATGCTGCGAACCCAGTCCGGCCTCGTCTTCGCCCCGATTCGGGATGACAATGTCCTCGAACCGGCCGATTTTGAGAAGTTGACCGACGAGGATAAGGAACGCATCAAGGCCGAAGTCGAGGTCATGCAGGAGCAACTCCAGAATGTGCTCTACCAGGTACCTCGTTGGGAACGTGAACTGCGCGAGAAGATCCGCGAACTTAACCAGGACGTGACCGGCTTCGTCGTCGACGATCTGATGGCCGATCTGCGTGAAAAATACGCGGATTTGGCCGACGTCCTCCGCTACCTGGACAACGTCAAGAGCGATGTCAGCCGAAACCTGGGCGATTTCCTGTCGGATGAGCGGGGCGGCGATGCTGATGGCGCCATTCCGCCGGGGCTGCGCGTCAACCCGCTGCGCCGCTACGAAGTCAACCTGCTGGTCGACTCCAGCGGGGCAACCGGCGCGCCCGTCATCTATGACAGCAACCCCTCCTATCTCAATCTGATCGGGCGCGTGGAGCAGATGGCGCAGATGGGCGCGCTGGTCACCGATTTCACCCTTATCAAGCCCGGCCTGCTGCACCGGGCCAACGGCGGCACGCTGATCCTGGACGCCATCAAAGTGTTGACCGCTCCCTACGCCTGGGACGGACTGAAGCGGGCGCTCCAGTTCGGCGAAATTCGCATCGAATCGCCGCTGCAGATGCTCAGCCTAAGCAGCACCATCTCGCTGGAGCCGGAGCCGATCCCCCTCGACATCAAAGTCATTTTGCTCGGCGAGCACCGGATCTACTATCTGCTTTCCGAACTGGACCCCGAGTTTGCCGAGCTGTTCAAAGTGGCGGCCGACTTCGACGATGAGCTGGAACGCGATGACGAGAGCCAGTTGCTCTATGCCCAACTCATCGCCACCATCGTGCGCAAGGAAGGACTGCGCCCCTTCGACCGGACGGCCGTCGCCCGCGTGATCGAGTACAGCGCGCGTCTCGTCTCCGATTCGGAACGGCTCTCCGCCCGCATGCAGAGCATCGTGGATCTGCTGGAGGAGGCCGATCATTGGGCAGACGAAAGCGATGTCTCCGTGATCACGGCCGAACAGGTTCAGCAGGCCATCGACGCCAAGACCTTCCGCTCTGATCGTATCCGTCATCGCATTCAGGAGCAGGCCCTGCGTGAGACCGTCATGATCGACACCGAAGGCGAGGCTGTCGGGCAGATCAACGGGCTGGCCGTGCTGCAACTGGGCGGTTTTGCCTTCGGCAAGCCGTCTCGCATCACGGCCGGTGTGCGCATCGGCAAGGGCGAGGTCATCGACATCGAGCGCGAAGTCGAGATGAGCGGACCGCTTCACTCCAAGGGCGTCTTGATTCTGACCAGCTACTTGCAGGCCCGCTATGCAGCCGAACAGCCGCTCTCGCTGAGCGCCAGCCTGGTCTTCGAACAGTCGTACAGCGGCGTCGACGGCGACAGCGCCTCTTCGACGGAACTCTATGCGCTGCTGTCGGCCATCGCTCAGACGCCCATCAAGCAGTCGCTGGCGGTCACCGGTTCGGTCAACCAATGGGGACAGGTTCAGGCCATCGGCGGCGTCAACGAGAAGATCGAGGGCTTCTTCGATCTCTGCCGGGCACGGGGGCTGACCGGCGATCAGGGCGTGTTGATTCCCGAGGCCAATGTAAAAAACCTGATGCTGAAGGCGGAGGTGGTCTCCGCCGTGGAAGCCGGCGAATTCGCAATCTATCCGGTGGCGAGCATCGATCAGGGCATGGAGATCCTGACCGGCGTGCCGGCCGGCGAACCGGACGAGGACGGCGAGTACCCACCAGGCACGCTGAATCGACGGATTGCTGATCGTTTGCAGACGTTCTCCGAGCTGCGCCGGCAGTTTGACCGGTCGAATCAGACGGATTCCGACGATAAGTCGATTGCGCCCGCGCCTGAGGATAGTGAGTGTCCCGGAATTCGTTCGGGTGTGTGGTGACGGCTTATGAAGATTGAGCAGTTGATCCGGCAACCGTAGGTGCAGTTTTTAACCGCACGAATCCCGAACATTCCAGTGAATCGGCAGCTTGTGCGGTTACAAACCGCATTTACAAAAGTGTAAACGTGTAGTGAATCATGTCTCAGTGTTCATAAGCCGTCCAAACTGCGAAAGTGGTTACTCTGGACGAAACCGCCAAGTCAATTGTGGCCGCCCACTTCGGGCCGGCAAAAGAATGGTCCAAAATGAGTGACAAATCACCTGAAGCGCAGAATGATTCAGCGGATGAGATGGCTGATGAGATGCCGGTTGTCTCCATCGGCCGAATTTTGGTGGCATTGGACGCGTCGCCGCACAGCCTCAACGCGTTGCGCGCTGCGGCCGAACTTGCCGCCGTCACCGAATCGGAACTGCACGGACTCTATGTCGAGGATCTGAACCTGTTGCGCATGTGCGGACTGCCGTTCGTGCGCGAGATCGGCTCCTATTCGGCGGCCGCGCGGCTGCCGGACAGCCGCGCCATCGAACGGGAGTTTCAATCACAGGCCGATAAGATTCGTCACACCCTTGCGCAGACGGCCGTATCTTCCAATCTTCAATGGTCTTTTCGGGTCACGCGGGGGATGGTTTCTGCGGAACTGTTGGCCGCGGCTGAATCGGCCGGTCTGGTGACGTTGGGTCGGGTGGGGCGCTCGCCGGGCAAGTCCTTTGGCTCCACGGCACAGGCCATGGTTCGCCGTTCCATGTGTCCCCTGTTGTTGCTGGGCGACGGCGGTCTGAACTACCCGCTCACGCTGCTCTACACAGGCACTGCTGCATCGGCCCGCGCGTTGCGTTTGGCGATCACGTTGATGGCGAACCGAGACGAATCCTTGCGGGTTTTGTTCATGGCGGACATGGACCTGAGGTCGGCGCAACGAACGTTGGCCGCCCATCGACTGACCCAAGAGATCCAGGATTCGGGCCTAGATGTCGAACTGGAGGTCGTGGACTCGCAGGACGATCTGGGCCGATCCATCCACGACCTGGAGATCGGCACATTGATCCTGCCCGGCGAGCATGCTGACCTCTTGGATGAATATGCCCGCCCCGTGATTTTGGTTCCCTGACCGGATGACAGATTCACTGCAAGAACCACGAATTTCACAGATCGCACGAATTCTCTCAGTCGTGCAATGGTGAAATTGGTGGTTCTTGCAGCAGAGTCATCCGTGAAATCCACGGTTTGCTTCAGCAACTATCGCCATGGATGCAAACGATGTCAGTTCGCCGCTGAATGGATCCCGTCGGCAAAACAGATGGAATCTATTGTCCCTCCGTACGCCAATCCAACCAAGCTGAACGTATCCTTAAACCATATCTGATCGTCATCTTCTTGTAGATGATCCGTTCTTCCGGTTGTTCGCCTCGAATGCTGTTCGTTGTCCGCGTCAAATCCGATTTTGGAATGCATGCATGTATCGCCAAGTGACCGCCGATCGATACCAAAAAACTGTGCATTTGTTGATCGCGCCCATGTTGATCGCGGTAGTCTTTTTGGGCAGTTGTACCCGTCCAGACCTGTCGGTCAAGACTGCATCGCCCGATCAGGTAAAGCCGGACGTTCCGTCCACCGCCGATCTGCGTTCGGTGACCATCACCGGGCCGGCCGGCGATCTGTTGGACCTGGTGGATGAGTCTATCGATCAGTGGAATGAGCAATCGGAGCAGATTCGCAAATACCGCGCACGCTACGAGGCCGAGTTCAACCTGGATCGGCGCGTCGCCGATCATCCCTACTGGATAGCGGAAACGTACATGCGCATGTACCAACCGGGTCCCGAGCCGCGCGTCTTCCAGACCACGACGATTCTCGATCGACAGGGCGAGTTGATCGCCGAACTAAACGAAGATGGCCGACGAACCTGGGTCCCGCTCGACGAGATCTCGCCCTTTCTCCTTGAAGCCATCGTCGCCACCGAGGATGCAACCTTCTACCAGAACTGGGGCGTTGACTATCCCCGAATGTTGGTCGCCTTTCAGCGCAACCAGTCGGCCAATGCGATCCAGTCCGGGGCCAGCACGATCACTATGCAATTGGCCCGCCATCTCTTTCTGGATACAAACGAGCGCTTTGCCCAGAGCTATGAACGCAAAGCCATGGAATATTACCTGGCCAGCGATCTCACCGCACTCTATACCAAAGATGAACTGCTGGAGATCTATCTCAACGTCATCTACTTTGGGCATGGCGCCTACGGTGTCGAGGCTGCGGCTACGACCTACTTCGACAAATCCGCCGACGAACTGACCCATGGCGAGTCCGCCATGTTGGCCGGTTTGCCGCAGCAGCCCTCTGAACTCGATCCGCTGGTCAATTTGGACGGGGCACGCAAGCGCCAACGCACCGTGCTCGATCTGATGGTGCGCCATCGACGGCTCAGTCAGGCCAAAGCAGACCGCATCTATGCCGAATCCATTCTGGTCAACAGCGACTTCGATCCTACACCCAAGCCCAATCTCGCGCCCCATTTTGTCCAGTATCTGGCTGAAACAGTGGCTGACGAAGGTCTGGGACGGCTGAGCCGATCCGGCTATGTGGTCCACTCGACACTCGATCTGACGGCGCAACGGCTGGCAGAGCAAGCGGTCGCCAATCAGGTCTCCCTCGAAAAAGCGCGCAAAAATCTGACCAATGCTGCGCTTGTGGCCGTGCAGCCGGAAACGGCTCAGATCGTCGCCATGGTCGGCAGTGCGGACTATGACGATGAGTCCATCGATGGCCAGTTCAACGTGGCCACAGCCGAACGCCAGCCTGGCAGTTCGTTCAAGCCGATTCTCTTTGCCGCTGCCTTCGAAAACAACCTCATCAGTCCGGCGACGATCATCTGGGACATCCCCGCCGTCTACACGACATCGCTGGGCGCGACCTTCTACGCGCCGGCCAACTATGATCGACGATTTCACGGGCCGGTGACAGCCCGTACGGCCCTCGCCAATAGCTACAATGTGCCTGCCGTTCGCCTCTACAGCCGGCTGGGCGCTCCGTCGCTTGTGGAGACAGCCGAAGCCATGGGCATCACCTCGTTCGACGAACCCCTGTCCAGCTATGGTCTCAGCACCGCCTTGGGCGCGCAAGGCGTCCGATTGGTCGACATGGTCTCGGCCTATCAGACATTGGCCAACGGCGGACTCTCGCTGGAACCGACGCCCTACATTGAGATTGAGGTGACCGGCGGCACAAAAGTCCGCTCGGATGAGCGGACGCCCCATCCTGCCATATCGCCGGAATCGGCCTATCTGGTCACCAGCATTCTGAGCGATACCGAAGCGCGTCGTCCTGTCTTTGGCACGGCCGCCAACCTGACCCTTTCGATTCCGGCCGCGGCCAAGACCGGCACCACCGACGACTATCGCGACAATTGGACGGTCGGCTATTCCAAATATCTGGTGGCAGGCGTCTGGGCCGGCAACAGCGATGGGTCGCCAATGCGCGAGTCGACCGGCTACCGCGGTGCGGGGCCGATCTGGAAATCGTTTATGCAGGGCGTCATCGACGATCCGGATCTGGCCTCAACCATGGGCATCCCAACTGATGTCGAGAACAGCCCGACGACCGTCGAATTTGAGCCGCCCGAGGATCTGGTGCTGGTCACCGATTGTCCCGCTCAGGCGCCCTGTCGTGCCGGCGGCGAATATTTCCGCCGCGAGTGGCTGCGTGCGATGGGATCAAACGGTCCCTATGGCGACAGCTTTGCGCAGGGATTGGTCCAGGTGCTGCCCACCAACAACCGGCTCTACTGCACTGATTCCGCCGGCGATCAGGCAATCGACAGCCGCCGGGTCTACAATCTGCCCGGATCCATCGACGAATTGGTGGCGTCGTACAAGGCGTTCGAAGATGGGCTGGCTGCCGAAACGACGGGGATTCAGCCGCCCGACGGCATCGTTTCGGCCGATCCGTCGGCTCTAGCCGCAACCGGCGATTTCCGAGCCGTGTCACGCGCCTGGTCCTACCCGAGCTACGCCGATGCCATCTATGTGCCCGACCTTGAAAAGGATCGCCTGCGCACCATCGCCTGGGCCAGCGCCCAGCAATGGCTGGTCTCTGTCGGTTCATGCGACAGCATCTGGTATCACACAGTCAATCAAGGGGAGACGTGGAGCACCGTTGCCCAGCGCTTCGGCGTCACCGCATCGGTGCTGGCAGCCGTCAACCGGCAGGCGAATTCGACGTTGCGCCCCGGCGATCAGCTTGTGGTGCCCTATGGATTGCCCATCTACGTCAATGATCTTGGGCCGGCCTATATCGTCGAGGAAGGCGACACGTGGGTGAGCATCGCCAACAAGTTGGGGGTGCCCTTCAACGCATTGGAGGCGGTCAACATCGACATGATCCGCCCCAACTATCTGTTGCGCCTGGGCGATGAACTGCGCATCCCGATCATCAGCACCGAGCCGCAAGATCGGCTTGCCCGGGTTGGCGGCTGACACACGTCGAGCGTTGGCGTCGACGGTGAATTGGCGGCTTGGGGGCTTCCGACACGGCGACCACCCAGGCATTCCAAGCCCCGAGATCAGGGTACGACCCTGACATTCTCCAACAAAATCTGTCCGTCACCAGACGAGAACCCGGTCGCATCGCTGACGGGCAGACGGATCGAGCCACCGCTGCCCGATTCATAGACGCCAACCCAGAGCTGCATAGTCGCCGGGTTCGACACCGGCCAGATCGATCGGGAAAACGGCTCAAAATCGTATCCCCCGGCCGCCAACGGCTGGTGGGCAGACGGTCGGCCGCCGGCGCTTGATCGAAGCCGGCAACGCGGTTGCCGCCGGCATCAAGCAGGTGGGCGAAGACCGTGTAGTCGGTGGCCGGGATGCCCACGGCTTCCCAGAGCAAGGTGACGGTCAGCGCCTCGCTGGCGGTCACCGATGGCTCAAGATCAAGGCCATAGCCTGCCAGCGCCAAAACATCGCCGAAGACCGCGCCGCCGGGCTGTAGATTTTCGCTTTCAACCGTCGGCGGATGCATCGGCTCGACCGCGATCTCACCGACGAAGGGCACGATCTCCTCGCCGTCACGATCGCGCGCAGTGACCGGCAGCTTTCCCGCATCTTCCTTTTCAGGATTGACAAATCCGACATAGACATCCGCCAGCAGCGGCGAACTGTCGCCGACGCTGCGCACGATCTGCACGTCGTAGGCGTCGGCGTAGATGGCGCCCGGCTCCCAGAGCGTGGTCGGGTTGCGTCCCCAGCCGGGATGGCTGGTCACGTTGGCGATCTCGGTTCCTGTCTCATCCAGCAACTGCACAAAGAGGCGATAGTTGTCGGAGACCGGCTCGTCTGCGCGCAGATAGAGCGTGATCGGCACCTGCTCGCCAAAGCCAAAGCGTTGACCGACGGGCAGGTCGACGGCCAGCAGACTCAGTCGATCGGCGTCGCCGTAGGTGATGTCAACCGGCTTGGCATCCGGCGGAACGGCCTTCACAGGCGTGGGCTGGTTGTAGCTCGCCGGCATCAGCACGAGAAGTGTGTAGAGCGAACTGCCCAGCAGCAGGCCAACGAGCGATCCCCAGGCAATGGCTTGCAGCCAGCGCGGCAGATAGCGCAACCACCACCAGAGACCGAGCACTAGTAGCGGCATAAAGGCCACCAGACCGGGATAGAGCAGGCGGCCCTGGCTGCCGGTGGCCTGGCTGGTCCAGTAGAACCAGAGGCCGAATGAGAGCAGCGCCCAGACCATCAACAGGCCCCAGGCCGCCAGGTGGAAACGACGCCGCAGCCAATCGAGCCGGAACGCCATGATCGTGAAGCCCAGAACGCCGAACCCTGTGACAACCGTGATGAAGTCGAGCAATTGGTAGATCCATTGGGGCAACAGGATGTTGAACCAGCCGAAGAGGCCCCAGAACGAGTAGCGAAGTCCGCGGAACTCGCCCACGAAGCCGTTCCAGCCGAGCGGTTTGGCGCGACGTCCGTTGATGGCCAGTAGGTTGGACAGCCCGAACCAGTCGCCGTACAGTCGATAGTTGCGCCAATACCACCAGCCGGAGATGAGCAGCGCGGGCAGCACCACCAGCGGGATCGCACGCAGGATCAGCCGCCAGTCACGACGCTGCCACACCATCCAGATGCCGGTCAGAAGGGCCACCACGGCCAGTCCCAACCCCTGCAACTTGGTCAACGCGGCCAAACCGAGCAGGATGCCCAACACGACCAGCTCCCACCAGCGGATGGGTGCGTCGATGGGCTTGACGATCAGCCGCACCAGCCAGTAGACGGTCACGGCGCCGGCGGCGATGACGATGCTGTCGTTGGAATAGGAGGCGCTGATGAAGGCAAACTGGGGGATGACGGCCGCCACCCAGAGCGCCAGCAACGGCAGATAGCGCACCTGGCTGTCAGATCGCCCGACCGCGCTGACCGCCAGCCGCGCCGTGGCGTAGATGAACCAGAGCGTCGCCAGGCCCAGCGCCAGCGACAGCCAGCGCCCGACATGCAGCGCCAGGTTGGCCCCGACCAGCGGATGTTTGACCGCGCTGTAGAGCAGGTAGTTCTTGTTGCCGGGATAGAGCGGATCGCCCAGATTGGCGCCTGGCGTGCGGATGCTCAGTTGGTCGAAGTCGCTCTGATCGATGCCCGCGGTCAGCGCGCCGACCAGCAGGTAGTAGAGCGGGGCCTGGCTGCCCTCCTGATGCCATGGCCCGGTGGCGTACTCGTCCTGGACGGGCAGGCTGTTGCCCTGGGCCAGGTGCCGGCCAAAGCCGTAGTGGAAGAGTTCGTCGGGCGTCTCGAAGGGGGGAACGGCCAGACTGTACCAGATGCCGAGGCAGGCGAAGAGCAGCAGCCCGAGCGCCACGCCCCAGGGTTCGAAGCGGCGGAAGCGCGATTGGCTGTCGTCTGTTGTTCGATCGATCTCGTCGGATAACGAAGCATTCATGGCGGTTATTATAACCGGCAAGCGCCTATCCTGGCACTTTGCGTTTGGCAGCGACCGTGGTGTTTGGGTTGCCCCAGATCGAGAAGTAAGGACGTTCCAAGAAATTGAATCCTGCGAACTTCCCCGGCACAGCCCACACACATTCGCTCTGACCAGAGTGGATCCGGGCTGTGCCGGGGAAGTGCATTCTAGGATGGGCCTAAGTTGGCGCATGGCTGAATGCTCCAGCGCAACCATATAGCCCTGAATGCCTTGCGCGGTGCGAAAGACGATTGCGCTGGCTCCAACTGGCCGTGAGCGACGACTGGCGGCTGGATGCGGAGGCTATGGCGAGGGCGTTGCCAGCGGCAACACAACGGTGGCGCCATCGGGCAACAGCTCCAGACCGCCGCTTTCGGTGACCGGCAGCTTCTCGACCGTGTTGCGGTGGTAGAGTTGCAGCGTGAGTTCGTACCCATCGGGATCCCCCGCCAGTGTGGCCGGCAGCGGCGGCGGAAGCTCCGTCCACTCGACGATGTTGACCCCCTCATCCCAGAAACCGGTGGGAACTGCGCCGTCGTAAGGCTCGCGCTCGGTGACGGCAAGCGGGGCGCCGGTTTCGCTCGCCGGGGCTTCGACCAGTTGCAGCAGGTATTTGTAGTTATCGCCATCGTCCAGCGTTTCCATCGCCTGCCAATAGAGCGTGACCGGCAGCGCCAGATCGGGCGAGCCGACCTCGCCGATGTCGTATCCGATCAGGCGAATCCGGTCGCCGAAGCGAATGTCGGTCGGATGCTGGATGCCCGCCGGCGGCTTCTGGTAGACAGGGACTTCCGGCAGATAGAGGTAGACGCGCAGCGTCGACGTGCTGAAGAAATCCTGCTCGTTGACCATGTACATGTTGGCGTCGAACCACTGCTCGACATTGCCGTCGATGTCCGGAAAGAGATGCGGGCCGATGCGGACCAGCCAGATGCGCCGGTATTGTTGCTTGAACTGTTCGAGGAGTTCGGGGTTCTCCTCCCAGGGACCATTGATCAGCGGCGTGCCGAAGCTGGCGATGTCGGCGCCGTCCGCCCGCGCCGCTTCGATCTCGGCCCTGGGCAGGTAGTAGTCGGCGATCCGCCACGAATAGGGCGACTTGATCAGCAACAGATCGCCGGGCGCGATCTGGTTTTCCAGAAAGCTGCCGAGACCGGCCATGTCGCCCTTGCGGTATTCGTCCAGCGTGAAGTAGTTGACCGTGCTGTAGGCTGTTGCCGCCACCAGAAGCAGCGCAATGGCGCCCGCCACCCAGCGTTGATAGCGCGTGATCACGCCCAGCCCGCCGGCCAGCAGCAGCAACATGGCCCCGCCGATGACGGCCATCTGGCGCGCGGTCATGTAGGCCGGCAGAACGAGGTTGACCAGCAGCAACATGCCGATCGGCGCGATCACCATCAGCGCAGGCAGCCAGCCATAGTTTCTGATGGCCGCGCGCGAGCGCAGCGCCCAGCCCGCGCCCAACAGCATGAGCGCGCCGAAGATCAGATCGATCCACCAGACCCGGCTGATGTCGACGCTCAGGCCCAGGCTGAAGGCATTGAGCAGGTCCGGTAGCAGGATCTTGAGGCGCACCGAGGCGAAGTTCTCGCCGCCGGCCTGCACGACAATGAAAAACCAGTAGGCCAGGATCCCAATCGCCGCCCCGCCTAGCAGGATCAGGCCGGAGACAATCAAGGCCAGGGTCCGGTTGCGCTGGGCCAGCCAGAGATAGAAGATCAGCACGTGGACGGGGAGCAGGAAGACAGCGTAGAAATGGGATGTCAGGAACATGAGTTCGGCGAGCACGAACCCGGCGAACCATCTCCAGTGAAGACTGCGATTACTATCGGTGGTCTCGGTGGCACGCAGCAGCAGGTAGGTGCTGAGCGGCGCCAGCATCCCCCACAGCGCGTAGGGGCGCGCTTCTTGGCCGAACCAGAGGAAAAACGGGCTGATGGCGGCAAAGCCGGCGGCCCAATAGGGCGTCGACGACGGGAAGATACCTCGGCGCACAAACCAGCGAGCCAACACCCAGAGCACTGCCGGCAGCAGCGTCGCGGCCATGGCAGAAACGTAGCGCAATGAAAACTCGCTGTCGCCGGCCAGCCGGATCAGCCCGCCTTCGAGCAGGAAGAACATAAACGGATGTTGGTCGATGGTGAGCAGTTGCGAAAAGCCGTCCTGGATGACCAGGTGCCCCTTGAGCAGCGGCAGCAGCGCAGACTCGGCTCGCTGTAGACTCAGGCTCTCGTCCCACCAGAGGTTCTTGGCCCCAAGCTGCCCACACCACGCGGCCATAGCTCACCAGGACGATGAGCATTAGTAGCAGGCGTCGAGTCGTGGATTCAGTTGTCCGTTCGGCGATGTCGGTTGCCATGGGTGTCAAACACTAACTCTAGTCACGGGTGAATCTACTGGAAAACAAGAGATTCGTCACAGATTGCCCCAGATAAACAACGGATGTTCACAGATATATCTTGGCAATCCGGCTGCCAATGCAACAGTAGAAATCTGTGTCCTATCTGTACAAATCTGTGTGCATCTGTGGCAGAAATCAGTTCCTACAATAGCGTCATGGCTGCAACACGGCGGCATCGTCGGGCGCTTGCTGACCGTCCCTATCGACGGCAGTCAACCGTTGGCCGGAAAGCGGCTCGTACAGTCCGACTCGCAGTTTCATTGTCGATAGATCTGTTGACTCAGGAAGCGCCAGCGTATGTCGTGTCGGCCACCACTTCGCCGTCCAGCCATTGGCCGGTTGCATATCCGCCGCCGGGCGCAGCGTCGGATTGGGCCACGATCTGGCCGTTCTCGTCCAGCAGATGCACGAAGACCTGGTAGTTGTCGTCCGGCTGCCGCAGCGCCTGCCAGACCAACGTCACCGCCAACTCACCGGTTTCATCGATGGCCCTGTCGAATCCGGCCAACTGTATCTGATCGCCGTAGGTCATGCCGCTTTCGGTCTCAACCGGCGGCAGAGCAAATTGGCGTGTTGATTCGGCAATTGTAACGTCGCCAAGTGCAATCGTGTTGTCGCCCGAAGCGACGCTGAGGCTGTAGTCACCCGGCGTGGTCTCCAGCGGCAGACGCAGGCGCAGACGGCGGCAGATCGCCTCGCCGTCGTCCCATGTCGCGCCGTCGCCGCGCCCCCTTCCCACAGCGGAACGGCCTCGTCGCCATCCAGGAACACCCGGATGGGCGTGTCCGCCGCTATGCTTTCCGTGCCGGCGTTTGATGTCCAGACAAGGTCCAGCCGAAGCGGCGCGCCCGGCTGCCAATCCGAGGTGTCGGCCGGCGTGCCGGCGCTGTAACCGAGTAGCGACAGGTTGTCGGTCAGCGGCTGGTCTATTTCTGTGTCGGGCGTGAAACGGTCGGCAGGCAAAGACGTCAAGGGCAGGGTCAGATAGCCGGCCAGCGCGCTGTCGCCTGGGGCGTCGGTGCGCTGCATACGTTGGTTGTCGGCCAGATATTGGTACCAGCCGACCTGGACGCTCACCTCTTCGCCGCCGGCGCAGGCATCCTGGATCTCCGGGTAGTAGCGGTCGATGACCCGTTCGCCTTCGCGCCAATAGGGCGTACGATAGCTGCCGTTGCCGGGCAACTTGTCGGTCTGCCCGACGCGGCGTCCATCGGCGTCGATCAGGTGGATGAAGGTCGTCAGATCGCGATAGGTGTGGCCGTCGCTGCGCCAGAAGAGATTGAGTTGGCTGCTGTCATCGAAGGTTTGCATACCCAACAGCGTCGGCGCTTCGAAGAAATGCGCCTCGTCCTCCGGCGCAAACTCGACATTGGGCTGAAGTGAAGCGGGCCAGCCTTCAAGCGCGGCGGCCGGCACTTGCACGACGGTGATCAGCGAATTGCCGAAATGGTCCAACACCGGTTCAATGCCGGCCTCCGGCCAGAGGCCGGCCAGATCTTCGGCCCGGCTGTGTTGCTCGGCTGGAAAACCATAGACGGCGCCCTTGCCCGCCGGCGGCAACACAACCGTGTCGCTGGTGTCAATGGATTCAATGCCCAGCGGACCGCGCAGCAGGTAGACCGTCGAGTGCTTGTCGCCCCACAGTTGTGAGATGTAGACGGCGTCCTGGTCTGTGTACTGGGCCAGATGGTCGAGCGCATCCAGTTTGTCGGCATCGTACAGATAGTAGACTTCTTCGCTCTGGACAAAACGAACGAAGTAATCGTAGATCGTGGACCCGGTGCTGAAGATCAGGATGCTTGCGGCGATGGCCGGCCCCAGCCAGCGAACCGGCCAGGAATATGTGACGATCCAGGTCAGGCCCAGGCCCGCGGCCACAAAGGTGGCCGGCAGCGAAGGCAATGTGCGCGAGTAGTTGGGCGCGGCTTCGCTCAGCACCGAGGGCAGCAACATGACCAGCGTCCAGATGGCCAACAGCGAGAGCGCATCGAAGTCCGGATCGTCTCGTCGTCGCAGCCGCCAGATCCAGATGAAGACGCCGCCGGTGAAGACAACGGCCATCAGCAGGTCGAAGACCGGGCGACCGGCCAGGTTGTGGGCCCATTCCCAATCGCCGTAGACGCTGAACATGCCGGCCACATGCAAAACGTTGTCAAGCAGATGCGCCCACGGATTGCCGCCGCTGACCCGTTCTGCAAAGATGGAGACCTCAGAGGCGTGGCCAAAGAAGAAATCGGGATTTTCCAGAAATTCGAAGCCCAGCGGCAAAAAGACCACAAAGGCCGTCAATCCCGTGATGACCAGGCCGCCGACAAGACTGTCGATCTTCCAACCCCGCGTGGACGGCCGTCGCCAGAGCAGCCAAGCCGACGTAGAAAATCAGGATGAAGGGCACGAGACGACCGCCCGGATGGGTCCACGGCGTCAGGCCGACGAGGACGCCGCTGAGCACGTAGGCGATCAGCCGCCTGTTGCGCGTGGTCGCGTGGCCGCCCAGCCAGAAGAGGCCCATGGCCCCGCAGAGGATCAGCGGCATCATGATCACGCGGATGCCGTAGCGGCTGAAGTGGATGTGCCAGAGGCTGATGGCCAGCGTCAGGCTGGTGAAAGCGGCGATAGTGCGGCTGTTGCGACGCAGCAGAATCGCGCAGCAGCAGATAGCTTGCCGGGATGGTCAGTATGCCCGCAATCGCCGACGCAAGACGCAGCGAATAGACATTGACGCCCAGCAGCGCGCCCAGGGTCGCCTGCCAGTAGGTGTAGAGCGCCTCTCGACCGCCGTTGGCCGGCAGAAAGAGGGGATAGTGGCCGGCCAGCACCTGCTTGGCGTCGATGGCGTTGAACGCTTCGTCGAACTGAAAACCGGGCGGCACCTGACCCAATTGATAGAGGCGCAGCGCCGCGCCAAGTGCGGTTACTGCGGCAAGTATGATCCAGTCCCAGCGGGTCCACGGCGTGGGGCGTGGGGCGTGGGGCGTGTCGTCCGTACCATTAACCATTCACAATTAACCGTTCTGCATTCACCATTTCAAGCCACTGATCCACGAAGCACCAAGAAACACGAAGTTGGAACTGCCCTTTGTGGTTCTCATGGATCATTATTACCGCAAGAACTAGCTTTGCCACGAATTAGCACGAATTGCTCTGCCGGCTCCAGAGAGAAAATTCGTGTCCATTCGTGAAAGCCGTGGTTGGTTTCCCTTTTTGTAGCGGAGCCATGTTTCCTTGCGAGTTTCCGCATGCCTTACTGTGTTTCACTAGCCGCATATTCGATCTCGATTGTATCACCGATCAGAACATTCGCCAGCAAGAATGGCGCTGTCGAGGCGGGCGAACCGTCCACCGAATAGGCATCGTTTTCCAGATTCGACGGATCATACAACGAAAGCGTCAGTTCATATTGCCCTGGCTCCAGACCCACCGGAACGGCCAATGCCTGATAGCCGGGCTTGGAATCGCCCGCCCCCCAGGTGGTCGGCGGCAGCAGCGGGCCGATGGGGAAGTTGTCGCTCTGGGAAACGGGCACGCCGTCTGCATCCGTCAGCCGCAGCGAGACCTTGTAGTCGGCGTCCGGTCTGCTCTGCGGCCAGCCACGCCAGCTCGACCAGCAGATGCGCTTCTTCACCGGGCAGGGCATTTTGCATGGCGATCTGCACGCCTTGCAGCTCAAGTCCGCCATCGAAACGGACTGCCTTATCCGAATCGAACTGTCTCGACGATCTGCGGCTCGACAAAGGCCGGGCTGGCATAGCGGCAGAGGTCCACATCGAGCCACTGTTCACAGTCAACCTGATAGGCGACTGCGGTCAGGTATTTGGCCAGAAACTCGCCTGGGTCCACTTCGTTCTGGGCCGTCAGGCTGAGCCACAGCGTGGGATGCTCTCGCAGATAGCGCTGGATGTCGCCATCAACCTCTTCCGGCACGACGGGCGGCGCGTTGACCGGCCAGTAGGTCGGCAACTCGATGGCAGGCACGGGATAGAGCGGAATGCCTGCGCCGAACGTGTCGTCGAGGTAGTACTTGGCTGTGAGATGCTGCCGGGGCGATTCGATCAACACCGCGTCTTCTGGGCCGATGTGCGCCTCGACGAACGCGCTCATCTCGCGGTATTCGCTCTTGGCGTAGTCGGTCCGATAGAAGATCAGCGCCACGACACAGACGCCGACAAAGAGCAGCGCCCCGGCCGCGCCCAGCAAGCGTGCCGTCTTCCAGAGGCGGACGATGCCCATGGCCATCAAAATGAAGAGCGCCGGCCCGATGAAGAGCACGTAGCGTGTGGAAAGTTGGCCGAAGACGACGGCGCTGAAGAGTACGGGAACGCCTAGCAGCAGGGCCAGATACCAACCCGAGAGCCGTGACCAGCGATCCCTGCGCCGCAGCCAGAGCGCATCGGCTAGACCGACAGCCAGCAACGGCAGCCAGAGATAGCCGATCCATGTCCACGCCGGCTGCCAGCGGATGGCGGCGACGGTCAGGTCGCGCCAGAGTTCATCCAGGAAGACGGTTGCGGGCGTGCCCTCGACGTCGGCTGCGTGAAGCACCGACTCAAGGGTCATCTGGAAGCCGGGCGAAAAGGCCATCCAGAGCAGCAACGGCAGGGCCGATAGGACCAGAGCCGTCAACCATTTGACCCATTGGGATCGAAAGGCCGGCTGTGTGAGGGCCGCTATCAGAAAGTAGAGGCCCTGCGCAGCGAAGAGCAGCGCCGCGTAGTAGTGGAAGCCGGTCATTGCCACGTTGAGCAGCGCCAACACGAGCACCCACCCCCAGCTTGGTCGACGCACCAGCCGCACCGCACCGAGCATGGCCCCCAGCGCCAGCGCCAGCACGATGGCGTACATGCGCGCTTCCTGGCTGTAGTAGATCAGCACAGGAGCGAGGGCCGTCAGCAACGCGCTGCCGTGCCGGATGGGCGGATCGTCGGGATAGAGGATGTGTGCAAACTGCCAGACCAGCGGAATCACGAGGATGCCGGCCAACGCAGGCAGGAAGCGCAGGCTGAATTCGCTCTGCGCGACCGCCAACGACCAGGCGTAGACCGCAAGCTGCCAGAAGGGCGGATGCTCGAATCCGGCGGTCCAGTGGAAGTGGACGATCTCGGCGGGCGTGGCGCGCGCCATCAACGCCGTGGCCGCCTCGTCGTAGGAGAGGCCCAGGTCGCCCAGACGCCACAGGCGCAGGAACGCGCCCAGCAGCGTGATCAGGGTGATGATGATGCGGTTGTGCGATGCTTGGAGAGAAGTTAAGGGCGCTTCGACCTGCATCGGTGAAACTAGATTTGTAGTCATGCTGGCTACGATTCTACAACAACTTCGCCCAGCACCACGTCCTGGCCCCTTGGCGTGTCGACCGGCTCCCCGCTGGCCGGATCATAGAGACGCAGCGTGATCTGATAGCGTCCGTCCGGTAGATTGCCCGGCAGGAGGATGCCGCGCTGATCGGTGGCCGACTGGTTGACGATCCAGGCGTAGGTCGGTGCGAAGCCGTTCTGCGGCACGTAGTCGCGCGCCAGGCTGACGGCTGCCGGTCTCATCGATGAGCCTGAGACTGAACTTGTACTCGGGCGGCTGCTTGTGGGTGAACCAATGGCTGCTGACCCGCAGCAGATCGCCGGGGCGCAGTGGATCTGCCGAGACCTCGGCGCTCTCCAGTGTGAGCGCGCTGCCGAAGGACACGTTCAGGTCGGTGGATGCAAGCGGCGGCCCAGGCAGTCCGTATTTGGTCACGCGGATGCCGTTGTGATCGCTCTGGCCGCTGGCCCAGCCACGCGTCGCCAGCCAGACCTGAACCGGCGCGGGCGGGTGGAAGTAGAGCAGTTCCCAGGCGACGTCCGCGCCCGCGGTGGCTTCGGTGAGGTAGGCATCGACCGCCTCCCAGGGATCCTTTTCCAGAAAGCCCACACTCATGGACCGCATTCGGCCCGCTATAGTAGTGGTTGAAGACCTTCTCCGGGTCCGGCCCATCGACCAGGATGACGTCGCCGGGCTGCTCCTCGTTCTGGATGCGCCAGGCCGCGCCCTTGAAATCCGGCTTGTGGACTGTTTCGTCGTTGTAGTGGCGGCTCAACGCCAGCCCATTCAGCCCGACCAACGCTGTCAGCAGGAGGATCGGGATCGCGCCGGCCCACCTTCGCCGTGCGGCATCGTCGGCTTTGTCCGTCTGCCAGAAGCGGATGTCCAGCCCAACCAGCCCGCCCCCGATCAACAGAACAAGCGGCCCGCTCAGGGCAATGGCGTAGCGTTCGTGAAAGTCCGGATCGCGCAGCGCCAGGGCGATCACCGCCGCCAGCGGGACCAATAGATTGACCAACAGGAAGAGGCTGGCCGCGCGTCGAATGCGCCACCAGGCCGCCATGCCGAGCAGCGTCAGCCCGGCGTAGAGCGCGGGCAGCCAGATCCGCCAGGGTTCCGGCATGGCATCGCCGACGGTGTAGGCCGTCAGGTAGCGCCAGGGGATCATCCAGGGCTGGCCGGGATCTCGCCAGCCGGGGAAGGCGCTCACATTGAGCGCGCGCTGGGTCCAGGGCAGAAAGAGCAGCAGGACGACGACGCCGCAGCCGACCCAGCGGGCAAAGACGCGCCAGTTGCGCGTGGTCGCCACCCAGCCCAGCGCAAAGATCGGTGTGCGCCAGCGGGATCAGAAAGCCGTAGTAGTGGGTATAGACGCCGGCCGCCACTGCCAAAACGTAGCCGATGGCCATGGGCCACCAGCGTCCCTCCGGCGTCAGAAGCAGACGCCAGAGAAACCAGCCCGAGGCCAGGCCGGTCAACAGCAGCCAGGTGTACATGCGCACTTCCTGGGCATACCAGATCTGGAACGCGCCGGTGGCCAGCAGCAGCGCCGCGGCCAGACCGGCAAACCGGGCATAGCGCCGGCCACGAGGTGTCGAACCGCCCATGTCGGCTCGCCAGCCGGTAGATCAGCGCGACCGAGAGGACGCTGGGCAGCACGGACAGGAAGCGCAGCGCGTAGTCCGACGTGCCGGCCACACGCAGCCAGCCGAAGAGCAGCACGAAATAGCCGGGCAGATGCTCGACCGGCATGTTGCGCATCATCTCGCCGAAGGGCAAAGCGCTGCGCAGCAGGCTGATGCCCTCGTCGCTCCAGAAGCTCTGCCCGTCCAGGAGATGCAGGCGCAGGGCCAGGGCCAGCAGAACGATGATGATCATCAATGTTCTCAGTCGATTCATGGCATCACCGTGATCTCCGCCACAGGGATACCAGGCCTCGGGAATCTGCGCGCCGTTTTCGTCGGTCACCGGCAGACGCGTGCCGTCCTGGACCCGGTCGTAGAAGCCGATGTAGACCGGGTACGTCCCGGCTTGGGCGTCGTCGGCCACCTGCAACTGCACGCGATCGACGATGATCTCATCCTCCAGCCACGACCACGTCGGGTTGCCGCCATCCTGGGGCAGGCTGTCGTACTGCGCGGCCATGCCCAGGGCCGGATCGTGGGCCTGCACAAAGCGCGTGTAGTCGACCGGCGTGGTCGAGTCGGCCCGGAAATGGAGGGTCAGTTCGAACCTGTCTCCGGCGTGAAGGCCCTCGTCCGGCACGATCAGGTCGTAGCCGATCAAGGTCGCCAGTTCGCCGAAATGGGCGGTCGCCTTGTGATCCGGCGCCGGCGGCGCGGTCTGGACGATCTTGACCGGGGCCAGCCGTGCGTCATCGCGGGGCGCATCTTCACCGGGCACAAAGATCGGCAGCCGATCCTGGGTGTCGTACTCATACATGCCGACCAGCGGCCGGTAGAGACCGCCGACTGTCTCATCCGGGATGCGCAGCAGATAGACATCCGGCTGGCGATGGGCTTCGTTCCAGAGGCGCGGCGGCTGGAAGAGCGGCCCCGGCAGATGATCTTCCTGGGCAATCGGTTGCCCGTTGTGGTCGACCAGGTGCACGAACGCATGGTAGTTCTCGGCGACCGGGCTGAAGCCCTGCCAATAGAGCGTGTAGTCCAAATAGGATCCTGCGTTCAGCGCGATGAGACCGTTCTGTGTCGTCCGGGTCGGCCCGTGGCGAACCGAGACATCGTAGCCGTTGAGGGTCGCGGCATCGCCCATGGTTGCCTCCGCTACGTGGGTCGGCGGCGATAGGGTCGGAACTGCCTTATCCAATGAAAACTCGCCGAGATCGACCGCGTCCGAGAGTGCATTGCCGGCTCCATCGTTCAGTTGAAGACTCAGGGTATAGTTGCCTGCATCCATGCCCGGCGGCAGTGGGATTCGAGCCGCGTCGTCAACCACGGTTCCGACCGGCCAGTTGGCGGCATGGACGGCATTGTAGTAGGGCAACGACCGAAAGTCGCTCACTGTGGATCCCTCGCTGTCCTGGATACGCCAGTGCAACTGAAGATCGGACGGAGGCGACGCGGTCACCTGCCAGTAGGGATAGACGGTGAGAAAGTCGGGACTTGTCTGTTGCTGCCGGTAGCCCAGCAGGGTCAGGCTGTCGGTCTGGAGTGGCTGGGCGGGCCGGCTGATCGGCTCCATGGCCGGTGAACTGAAGGCGGCGACCAGTCCGAAGGCGACAAAGAGCAGCGGCAGCACAACGAGAGCGCGTTTCCAATGCCGGCGCCAGACGACCCAGGCCAGCGCAACCAATGCCAACAGGCTGATGACGGCGGAAACTCGCTGAACGGTCGTGCCGGTCCAGCGTACGTCCACACGATGTTCGCCTGCCGGCAGATCGACGGTGAGCAGCCCCAGGCTGGTGCTGGGGTAGGTGTCGAGCCGGGTCTCGCCGTCCAGCAGCACCTCCCATCCGGGGAAGTAGAATGTCTGCAAGCGCAACGGCGTATCGTCTGTGGCCACGGTCGTCATGCTGAGGTCGAAGGCGTTGCCGCTCGTCAACGCGATCGACAGCGGGGCGTCCGGGCTTTGCGGCTGCGCTTCGAGGGTCAGCATCTCGCCCGCCCACTTGGGTCGATATTCGTGTAGTGAACTGATGCCCTGTGCGCCGGTTTCGATGCCACGGTCGATTTCGAGCTGGGCGGCGACCGGTGTCGAGACGTCCAGCGTCTTGGCCGCAAAGAGATCGATCCAGTCAAGGCGCGGCTGACCTGTCACCACGAAAAACGCGATCAGCGCGAGGCTGACCCCAGGGCCGATCCATCGGCGAGGCCCTGCTTGAGGCAGTCGCAACACCAGACCGCCGGTCAGGACCGACAGAAAGAGCGTGATGATCGAGAGCAGCCGCCAGGGGAACTGGGCGATGGGCAGTATGTCGTTGCTGGTCCAGATGGGCAGCGCCCATTTGCCGCCGAAGATGGCGGCGACCAGGGCCACGACCAGCAGATAGATCCACTCGGCATCCTTGCGCCCGGCCAGCAAAAAACCGGCCACCGCCATCACCAGCGAGACAAAGCCGATGCGGATGGGCCGCTCAAAATTGTGGGCGTAGAACAGGCCCATGTCGAAGACGTTCTCCCACGTCCACATGCTCATGGGCAGCCAGGCGTTCTTGGCGATCAGGTAGGCGCGCTCGGAGAGGAAGCCGCGCTCCAGGATGAGCGGCAGCCAGAAGAAGGCGCTGACGCCCATGGCCAGGGCCAGACTCAACGATTGCCCAGCCCAGCCGTCGCCGGTCCCAGCCTGTGCGCTGCCAATGGATGATCATGTAGCCGATCAGCACCGGCGGCACGAAGAGCAGGGTGATGTTGTGGGTGAGGGCCAGGCCGCCCAGGCTGAACGCCACCGGCAGCACGTAGCGGCCCGGATGGTCGGCGTGAAAAATGCGCCGCACGCTCCAGAAGATCCAGGGCAGCAACGCCAGCGCGCCGACTTCGGCGATGGCGCCGCGGATGTAGACATTGGTCATCAAGTAGGGCGAGTAGAGGTAGGCGACGGCCGCGAGCAGCGCCGCCCATCGCCCGATAACGGGCCGATTGTAGGTGTCCAGGGCCAGAAAATAGACGCCCATCGCGCCAGCCAGTGCCAGCAGGCAGAACGAGAGCATGAACGCCACGGCCAGATCGATGCCGATCAGATGAAAGAGTTCGACCAAATAGTAGGTGCTGGGCGCATAGTAGTTGAAGACCGGGTAGCCGTGGCCCAGGAGCAGCTCCGGGATCCAGCGCGGGAAGAGCGCGCCGCTGCGCAGATGCTCGTCCAGGCGGCCGATGCGCAGCAGATGGGTGCCGCCGTCGAACGAGCGCGGCAGTCCTTCTGTGATAAACGGGGTGAAGGCCGGGATCGCCAACAGAAGGAGCAGCACCCAGCTGTGCCGGGTCAGCCAATCCAGCGCACGGTTCAGGGTCGTCAACGCTCGGCTCCCGGTGCGTCCGTTCGGCCATAGCATTCGATGTGGCGTTGGGCAATGCCGGACCAGGTGAAGAGTTGGCTCTGCTTGCGCGCGTTGGCACGCAGGCGGTCGACCAACCAGGGACTGTCGAACAGACGGCTGACCACCTTGGCCAATGCGACATCATTCTCCGGCGCCACGTAGAGCGCATCGCGCTCGTCCACCAGTTCGGGCAAGGGCATCTGGGGCGTCGTCGTGACCACGGCGCAGCCGTTGGCCAGGCCCGCCATCAGCGTGCCCCGGCGCAGGCTGGCCCCATCCACATAGGGCATGACCAGCACATCGCAGGCGTTGAGATCGGCCCCGACTTCGGCATCGGGCTGGCGACCCGTCCACTGGACCCGGTCGACCAGGCCAAGGTCGTCGATCAGTTGTTCCACTTCCTGCAAATAGGCGTAGTTGGTCGGATCGCTGGCGCCGACGCGCTCGCCGATCATGAGCAATCGCACAGTCGGATATTGGTCGGCCAGCAGGCGCAGGGCACGAATGAGCGTCGTGCCGCCTTTGCTGCGGTTGAGAAAACCGAAGTAGGCCAGCACGCGGTCGTCGTCGCTGTAGCCGCGGCGCTGTCGCCTCGCTCGTCGCTCCTCGACGGTGAGCTGAAGCCCCTGGATGTTGCTGCCGATGGGAATCGAGTGCAGGTTGGGGATGGCGGCATCGCGCAGTTGAATGCGGTCGCCCTCGTTGGTCACAATCGTCAGATCGCTCTGCTTCCCAGGGCGAACAGTGACCCAACGACGCGCACGGTCGCCGATCTTGGGCAGCAAGTAGGGCACGAGCAGATCGTGGTAGGTCCAGGCGACCCGCACATTGTCCGCCGATTTTCGCCAGCGTTCGGGCGCGAAGTTGATGGCCGGGTTCATGTTGAACGCGGCCGTCTGGTACTGGACATGGATCCAATCGGCTTGGTGATCGACCGCAAGCCGGCCAATTTCGGACCAGATCGAGGTATTCCATCGCTGGATCGTCCTGTAGATTGTCATTTCGCTGGGAGAATCATCGGATGTTTCCTGCGCCCGACGCGTCGACCGCGCTCGACGTGACAACGCTCACCCGAACGCCTTGCTCGACCAGCGCCCGGCCCAGCTCAGCCGTGTACGCGCCGACCCCCCCTTGCTGCGGCGGATATTCCCCTGTGACAAACATGATGTGCATCATTATCTGATCAACTCGTCAAGCTCTTCTCCAGCACGTAGCCGCGATAGTGCAGTTCCTCAAAGCCCTGCTGGACCAGCAGATTCATGGCTGTGTGTTGGGCCAACGTTACATAGGCTACCAGTTCGCGACAGCCTAGCAAAGTGGCGTCGTTGATCATGCGCGTCACCAGCCATTTTCCGAGATCGTGTTGGCGCCAGTGTTGATCGACATGCAGTTCAGCGATCAGGGCCACCGGATACTCGACGCCGTCACGTTTGAGTTCCGATCGCACCAGACGGGCCTCGCCGATTCGTTGCGCTCGTCGATAGATCTCGTAGCGACGATCCGCCATGCTTCCCCGATAGACCATGCTCAGTTCAGCCAGTGAGATGTATTCCTCGACCGGCTCGTGGAGCGAGCGGTGCACGCAGAAATAGCGGTTGACCATCTGATAGCCGTGGGCAGTCAAGACGCGGAAATGCTCGTCCCAATCGCCCGGCAGCAGGCCGACGCCGGCCTGGAAGGCAGGATAGCCGGTGCTGATGTGGAACGCCTTGATATGGCCGACGCCTGCTTGTCGCCAGTACGTTTCAGCGTCCTCCAGCATCAACGTCGCCACATCGTTGACCAGATCGCTGCGCTCAGGCAGCACGAGAAAGCGCAGCAGGCCGAAGGGCAGGTAGTCGGGCCGATCCAGTGTCTCGTTGTCCAGGCCGACGGCCACATCGACGCAGCCGACCAGTTGCCTTGCACGCCAGACGCCCAGAACCTGATTGTGTTGCAATCGGGTCGGAAAGACCGTGTGCGGATGGCGGCGCAGAATCTGGGCCGAAATCATCTCGACGCTCATGGACTGACTGAAGTGCGCGGTCGAGAGCAGCGGATTCAGGATGGCCTGAAGCGCGGGCGCATCCTCCTGCTCCAACGGACGCACAACCAGGTCCGGCGTGATCGGCATCATGTCGGTATGTTGCTTTCCAGGCAATCGAGCAGCGAGTCCTGATCGACCACCTCCGGCAATGTCAGCCCATTAAGATCATCGACATCGATCAGTTGATTGGCCCCGATTGGGTGGTAGAGCAGGGTGATGACGTGTCCGCCGCGGCCGCTCTCTGAGATGGTCGATATCTGACGGAAATCGACACGGCGGACGCTGGAGAGCGGCATAGCCAGAGAAATGCTCGTTTCCGTCAACTCGACCCGGCTGAGCGCCATGCGTCCCTGCCAGAGCGCGATGCCGATGGCCGCGGCCATGAAAAAGAGCATGCCGACCTCTGGATTGAGCGCCGACCACTGACCCGAGCGAACGACCGGTGAGAGCAGATTCCATCCCAGCAGCAGAAAGAGCACAATGCTGCCTAGCGCCATCCAGCGATAGCGGGCATGGGGTTTGTAGATGCGGCTTGTCGAGTCATGCGACTGGTTCATGGGCTGCTGTCCAGGTGTGCGTAGCGCTGCGAAACGGCCCAGGGCGCTTCCGTCGGTGCGATCAGCCGCGCCCAGTTGTCAACGTCATGCCATTGCTGCTGAATCACGCGGCGCTTTTCCAGAAACTTGGGCAGTTGTTGCAACGCGGCCATCCGCCCACGAAGCAATGCGGCATCGCGTCGGGTTGCCAGTCCATAGCCGGTGGCCATCAGATCGTAGGCGACAATCTGGGCGAGATGGTCGTTCAGCAACGGTTGCGGAAAGTTCTTGACCAGTGTCCAGATCTTGTTGCGGCCCAGTTGATAGCTCTTGAAGGGCGAACCTTCGCCGGCCGTGGCCGAGTGGGCGTGCAGCACGCGGGCCTGGGGAGCGAGCAGGCAGTTCCAGCCCGCTAGCCTGGCCCGGCAGGCCAGATCGACGTCCTCCAAATACATGAAGAAGTCTTCGTCGAAGAGGCCGATCTCGTCCAGCATTCGGCGTGAATAGAGCGCCGCTCCGCCACAGGGGCCAAAGACCTCGCTTGTCTGCTCTTCCGCCGGCGTGTCGAGCTGTCCGCCGCGCCAATCCCAGGCGATGCCGGTCCAGTCCATGGCAATGCCCGGCCGAGTTGATGATCTCCGGCCGGTGGGCGAAGAGCATCTTCGAGGCGACCATGCCGACGGTCGGGTCGCTCTCGGCGGCGGCGACGAGGTTTTCGAGCCATGTCGGTTCGGGCCGTGTGTCGTTGTTGAGCATGACCAGGTAGTCGGCCTGCGAGGTGCGGATGCCCTGGTTGCAGCCGGGTGCAAAGCCGAGATTGGCGTTGTTGGCGATGACCCGCGTATCGACGTTGAAGGCGCTGCCCAACTCGGTTGCCGCCTCGACAGAACCATCGTTCGACCCGTTGTCGACGAAGATGACTTCAAAATCCGGGCAGGTCTGCACCGCCAGCGCGGCGTAGAGCGCGGGCAGATGCCTCAGACCGTTGTAGTTGACGATGACAATGCTGACGATGTACATGGTGCACAATTTTACACCATGTGTCGCAGATTGCAGGTAGTTGTCGATGTGGACGACGAGCCAAGTCAGGCCGAAGAGGACAGAATGCCGAGGGCTTCTGCGGCGGCCAAGGCCTGCCGGCGGCTGTGTACGCCCAACTTCTGATAGATGTTGGCGCGATGGCGTTTTACGGTCTGGTCGGAGATGACCAGCTTCTGCGCAATCTCTTTGGCGGTCAGGCGCTGCGCCAACAGCGCCAGAATTTCCTGCTCGCGGTTGGTCAGAGGTTCGATCATACCGGCCTGTTTTTCTGACGACTCAGCCGGCAACGGCGACCTGGACGGCTCAGTGACAAAGGCCTGTAGGATCTGAGCGATATAGTCAGAAGCCATACCAGAGGCGGTCAGCCGCCCGAGTAGGTAGGCCATCGTTGGACCCAGATCGACGAACAAGCGTACGAAGCCGCCGGGTTCTGCCAGGATGATGGCTTGGCGTAGGGCTTCCAGCGCTTCCCGCTCGTTCTCCTGCGCATGGTGTAGCAGGGCTTGCAGCGCCAGCACCTGGATGGTGAAGTTGGTGTTGTGGGTGGCGGTGACAAAATCGTAGAGCCGGGACAATTCGTCGGCTGCCTGCTTGCGGCTGGCCGGCGTGTCCTGGGCCAGGAGGATTTTCGGCAGCGTCAGTTGCGGCGCATAGAAGTAGGGCATCAATGTGAGCGGCACATAGGGCCCGATGGACGTCGCCCACTGGCCGGCTGCGTCCAGATCGCCTTGCCGCGCGGCCAACTCCATCTGAAATGCTTGTACCAGCGGAATGAGTCCTTCGCTGTGGGTCTCATTCAGGAAAGTTATGGCGAGTTCGACCTTGGCCTGCGCCTGTTCGAACTGGCCGTGCACCTGGCAGATCGACGCATAGACCAACGCGCTCTGCAAGTAGGCCATTGGCGTGCCGACATAGCGCATCTCCTCAAGCGCCTTTGCGTGGGCCTCGGCAGTCGGCAGATCGTTGTGTTGGTAGGCGACGCTGCAGAGCAGCAGGTGCGCCCACGCCAGTGATTCGGGCTGGTGAAAGGTCTCGCCGACAGTGCGCAAATGGCCGGCCAGTGGCGGTATCGCCTGCAAATCCCCTGCCATCCAGGCAATGAAAATGCGTGAACCTGCCACCCGTCCTCGAACAGTCCCGTCCGGCGCCACATCCTCGACCTGGCCTTCCGCCAAGGCCGCATACGCCTGGTCGAGCTTGCCCACCATCTGGTAGGCGACGGCCAGCCACAGCCAAGCCACGGCGCGCACGTAATACCACGCATGCGGCACAGTCGCCAGCACCTGCCGGCCAAGTTCGATCACGCTTTCGGGATCAGCGGCCATTTCGATGGCCACCGTCATGCGCAAGGTGTCGATCTCGCCGCGCAACTGCACGGCGTATTCCGGCTGATCGACCATCAAAGCGACGAGACGTTCCGCCCGATCGAGCAGCACCTGCAGATGTGTCAGGTCGGATCGTCCCAAGCGCGACCGCCAGGCCGTCATGATCGTCAGTTCCAGGGTATGCTTCAACAGCCTCCGCGGGGAACAGACGTAGCACGCGGTTGTGGAGTTGCCACTGTTCCGTGTCCATCAGGGCATGGCGATGCTCTGCCATTAGCCGGACAGCCGCTGCAATGTCTTGCCCCCGTAGTGCATGCAACAACGCGTCCTCAAGCAAATCTTGCTCGGCAAACCAGGCGCTGGCCCGGGCATATAGCCGCATGACTTCATCGGACGCCGTATCGTCTCTCCAACTGGCTGCGCAAAAAGCTCTGAAGCAGGTGATGATATCGATACCAGCGCCGTTCCGAGTCCAGCGAGATTGTAAACAGGTTGTTACTGCTCCAGCCGTTCCAGATTGGACTGACTCTCCGTGTCGAATTTTCCGCAATCGAGGATGGCATTACACAACGGGGCGCTCATCCGGTCGAGGATCGAGGTCCGCAGCAGAAAGTCCTGCATTTCCGGTGACGCTTGTGCGAGCACCTCGCTCATCAGGTAATCGGCTACGTAGCGGTTCTGGTCCACGCCCTGCAAGGCAGAGAGCCGGTTGTCGATGTCATCCGTGTAGCGCAACGCCAACGCCACCAGACGCAGGCTCGTGATCCAGCCTTCCGTTCGTTTCAGGAGCCCGGCAATCGCAGCGTCCGGCAGGGGAAAACCGAGCACCTTCTGCATGAAGACCGCGATCTCATCGGCGAAAAACTGTAGATCCTGGACGCGCACCTCGGCCACCATGTTGCGTGCGCGCCAGATGCTCAGCGGCAGTGGCGGATCTCGCCGCGAGATGAGCACAAGGTGCATGTGCCGCAAGGGGTGGCGCAGGAGAGCGGTCAGCAGTTCATGGATCTCCAGCGCGTGGATCGTGTGATAGTCCTCCAACACCAGGACGAAGTCGCGTTCGATTTCGTCCAGTTCATTGATCAGGCTGCCCGCGAGCACTTCGACCGGCGGCAGGTCGAAGCCGGTCAGCAGTGCTTGGGTACGCTGCAGCGCAGTCGGATCAATTGTCTGAATGGCGGCTATGAAGTGGGGCAAGAACAAGGAGAGGTCGTCAATATCGTCGTCCAACGCCAGCCAGGTGCTGGGTCGCGTACACGCTGGTCAGCCAGGAACTCACCAGGACGGTCTTGCCGAAGCCGGCCGGCGCAGATACCAGGGTAAGTGGGCGATCGAGTCCTCGATCAAGCTGGTCGATCAGACGCGTGCGTTCAACAAAATCGCCAGGCAGGGATGGTCGATAAAATCGAGTGCGGATCAGACCCGTAGAGGCCTGGGCTGGTACAACTGAAACCACAGCTTTCTCCAGGTCCGTTTCGGTTCAAGAGACGTTAGCAAAGACAGTGGGAGCGCATCTATCATACCCGATTGCTTGGACCCAATCAAATCGGTTCGGAAGTCTTCTACACCTTTCCTACACCTTTTTGGGTCTCGTCCTGCGCAGTTGTTTACACTATGCTGGACTCAGTTCGTATCCACAGACAATCAGCGAGAAGATTCGTTCTCGTGCTTGTTCTCGCCCAGCAGCCACGGATCATTATCCAGCCATCCCATCTATTGGCTGGTCGCAAAGGGACACTTAATCGTGCCGACAAAAAGTGGTCTCAAGCTCGAAACACCTGCGCTGTACGAGATCCGCGTCCAGGGTTCTCTTTGCAGCACTTGGTCTGACCGTATTGGCGCTGCCGATATCCGGGTGGAGCGCGGACCGGACGGGGCAACGGTGACTGTGGTCACTTGCCGGTTCATCGATCAGGCCGCGCTGGCCGGAGCGCTGAACTTACTCTATGACCTGGGCTTTCCCCTGCTATCGGTTCTATGTCTGGGCAGCAACCCCTGACGCTCAGGATTACCTTGTCAACGTTTCGAACGGAGAATAAAGGAGAAATTCAATATGCCAGGCAGACGACAAGAACGACGCGATGATCGCCAACTCGGGAGACCGGGCGGCGGCGGAACCCGCTACCAGATGCGCCAGAAGATGGTCGCCATTGGCGATGACTTCTGGATTGAGGATGAGCATGGTCACAAGGCATTCAAGGTCGACGGCAAGGCCGTACGCGTACGCGATACGTTGATCTTTGAGGACGCAAACGGCCATGAACTCGCCAAGATCCAAGAGCGCAAGCTGCGTGTGAAAGACAGTATGGAGATCGAAGGGCCGCACGGCGAAAATCTCGCCACGGTCAAGAAAGCCATGATCACGCCCGTGCGCGAGCGCTGGACTGTTAAGATCAAGGGCGGACCGGACCTGGAAGTGCAGGGCAACATCTTGGACCACGAGTACACCATTGGCGAAGGCCGTGACAAGGTCGCCGAGGTCTCCAAGAAGTGGTTCCGCGTGCGCGACAGCTATGGCGTTGCTATTGATCCTGGCCAGGACGACATAGTCATCCTGGCGGTTGCGGTCTGTATCGACCAGATGGCCCACTGAGGCCGTTGACCGAATGTGTTGAGGCTGGCGGTCAGGCATTCCCGTTGTCATCATGAGTGCTCCACGCCGAAAACCCGGCGCTTCATCTGGAATGAACAGGCGTCAGTCGTTCAGTCGTGACTGCGGAAACAAAGTCACAGAGTGACGAATCAGTCGATTGCTTTCACTGGAGATCTCTACAGAATTTCAATATCAGTGATCGTGAGAAAGGACCAAACCATGTCTACAGAAAAAGTAAGCAACCACAGTACCGTTGAACTGGAAAGAGGTCTGGTTCACCAACTGCCCCATGGTTTCGGCCAACAATGTCGACCAGGAACTGGGCTGGTGCCGTGAGGAGTTCAAGAAGATCGGCGTCGAGTACGCCTACTTCCGCCACGCGCCCGAGAACAACTGGTACCCGCACTATGTCCACAACCTCGACAACCTCATCCGCTTCGGCGGCCTGTATCCGCCGATCGCCGTTCACGCCGACATCCGCCGCACCGTGCTGCTCGGGGCCACCTGGGTCTACGAGGGCGGGGTGATGCAGGTGCGCGCCCGCGATAAGATCTTCCGGGTGAAGGACCTCAAGGGCAAGAAGATCGGCATCACCAGGAGCCAGAACACCATCAAAAACGACTGGTGGCGCATTCAGGAACACATGGGCATCGAGAATATCCTGATGCTCAACGACATGACCATGGATGACGTTGAGATGGTCGAGTTCCCCTACCCGGATGACTGGTATGACAAGCCCGAGATGCTGCAGGTGAACATGAACAATCCCTCGGAACTGTGGATGCGCCGCGACCACAAGCACGATTATGCCTTCCGTCCGTTGGAGAAGGCACTGCTGAACGGAACCGTCGATGCCATCTACAACCAGATGGGACAATTAGGACAGCTCTCGGAAGCCACGGGCGAGATCAAGGCCATCTTCGACCTGTCCAAGCTCCCGGATTGGACGGTGCAGGTCGCCAACACCCCGGCCGTGATCACCTGCACCAAGGAGATGGCCGACGAGCACCCCGAACTGGTCATCGCTTACATGAAAGCCATGGTCAAGGTCGGGCACTGGGCGAACGCAGCACAAGCACGCCGCCGCTGTCATCCTGAACAAGCAGACCTTCTACCTGGATGCCGAGCACACCTACCAGGGCATCAAGGACGTCGACATGGTGCCAAGCCTGAGCGCGCAGAACCTGGCGTGCATCGAAATCGGCAAAGACTTCATGTTCAGCCATGACTACATCAAGAACGACTTCGATGTGGAGGATTGGGCACGCCCAGAGTTCCTGGAACAGGGCGTGCGTGAATTGCTCAAAGAGGAGTGGCTGACGAAGAGTTGGCAGAGGATGCCCGAGGGGCTCCAACTCAAGCTAGATGATGCGCATAAGCTCTAGGTCGTCAGGAGAATGCCTTAAATTGAAAATGGACGTCAAGCCTCACCGGATTGAGGCTTGACGTCGGCCCGAAAAACGACGGAGGAAAGATGCACCAACCATAAAAAATTCCAGTGCGATATCCTGTGAACGTGACGTGGCTCTAAGAACCGGCCATCTCAAACAAATGACAGATGACAGATCAGAGAATACCATGACAGACACTGCTAACACCAAGATGGCGAAAATCGGTTACCGCCCACCCGAAGATGTCGCGGAGCCTGACGAGCTTGTGCTTGTCGAGTACGTCTCCGACGGACGCATCGCCATCATCACCCTCAACCGGCCGCATGCCGACAACGCGATCACAACGGAACTGGCGGCCCAACTGAACGAGGTGCTCGAGACCATCGCGGCCCGTCCTTCCGTACGCGTCGCCATCCTGACCGGAGCCGGTGACCGCGCCTTCTCCGTCGGCGGCGACCTCTACCAGCGCAAGAATATGACGAAGGAGCAATGGCTGCGTCAGCGCCAGGTCTTCGACCGCGTGCTCTACAACTTGCGCCAGTTACGCCGGCCGATCTTCGCCGCCGTCCACGGGATGGCTTACGGGGGCGGCAACGAGATGGCCATCAGCACGGACTTCATCATCGCCTCCGAGGATGCCCGCTTCGGCCAGCCTGAGGCCATGGTCGGTCTGTCTGCCGGCGGCGGCTCGCCGGTCTTTCTCCCGCGTCTCCTCCCGCCGGGCAAGGCGATGCAGATGCTGATGACCGGGGAACCGATCAGCGCGCAGGAGGCGTACCGACTGGGTTTGGTCAATGAAGTTCACCCCAAGGCGGAACTTATGAATGCGGCGCTTAGCATCGCGGAGAAGATCGCGGACAACTCGCCTACGGCGGTGCAGTCGGTGAAACGTGCCGTTCAAAATGGGCAAGGCGAGCCTGTTGAGCAGGCCGTCGCGATCATGATGGACGAGCACTGGCGTTCGGTCGTTCATCCTGACCGCGTCGAGGGCATCGTTGCCTTCACCGAAGGACGCGACCCTGTTTTCCCGGATCCTGACTTTTGATGCGCAACATCGTTGATGTGAAGTAACGCTGAGCTCGGTTCAACCTACTGAAAATAGGCTCTTCGGGATTTCAGGGCGTATCGGTTTCGTAGGGCAAGTTTCCTTACCTGCCTCTGCTCGGCAGGTAAGGAAACCTGCCCTACGATCCCTTGAATCCCGGTTGAGCCAAAAAAAGAAAGAAGAAGGTCAAATGAACACTGTTGAGGTAAAGACCGCTCAATCAACCCACCAGATGCCCGCAAGGAAGCAGACCAGCCTGGGCCTCTATGTGACTGCCAAGGAAGCCTACGAGATGGGGCAGGCCGATCCAGAGCAGGTCAAGTTCCTTGATGTGCGCACATTCGAAGAGTATGTGCTGATCGGCCACGGGCAGATGGCGGTGAATATTCCACTCGCCTTCCCCACCTACAGTTGGGATGCCGGCAAGGGCAACTATTCTGTGGTGATGAACGCCGATTTCGTCGCTCATGTAGCAGAGCGTTTCGCACCCGATGACACGATTTTGGTCAACTGCCGGTCCGGTGATCGTAGTGCCATGGCGGTCAATGCGCTGGCCAAGGCGGGCTTTACGAAGGCATACAACATCATTGATGGCTTTGAAGGCGACAAAGTGGATGATCCAGAAAGCGTCTATCACGGCAAACGCATGCGCAACGGCTGGAAGAACTCCGCGCCCTGGACCTACGATCTCGATCCGGCATTGGTCTGGATGCCTTCTGACGATGAGCTGGAAACACTCCGGCATACGCTGGATCTCTGATCTCAATCCATAACTACTTAAAGCTGCTGCGCATCTAGCAGATGCGCAGCAGCTTTAAGTAGAGGAGTATTTTCGATGGAAACTTCGCGTCTCAAACGCAATATTCCAATCCTCTCATGGCTGCCCGCCTATGATCGCAGTTGGTTGAATGCAGATGTCATCGCCGGATTGACCGTCTGGGGACTGATCGTGCCCCAATCGATGGCCTTTGCCGGCGTTGCCGGACTGCCGCCCCAGTTTGGTCTCTACACCCTCGTGGTTTCACTGCTGCTGTACGCCGTGCTGGGTACCTCGCGGCAACTCATTGTCCAGTCAACTTCGGCCACAGCCGCTCTGATCGCTTCGTCGGTGACCGCGGTGCTTGTCACGGCAGGCATCGCCACCAGCGGGGCAGACATCGATCCGGCCGTATATCAACAGTACGCGCTTGCGTTTGCCCTGGTTGTTGGTGTCGTATTTCTCGTCGCTGCTGTGGCGCGCCTTGGATGGATCACACAGTTTCTGTCCAAACCGGTGCTGGATGGATTTGTGACCGGCCTGGCCGTATTTGTCATGGTCGGACAGCTCTATAAGCTGTTTGGTGTGCCGAAAACCTCAGGCAATACGGTGCAGAAGTTTTTTGAAACGTTGCGTGAACTGCCTGAGGCCAATTGGGTGACCTTTGCCCTGGGAGCAAGCGCTGTGGCAGTCTTGATCCTACTGCCGCGGTGGAACAAGAAGATACCCGCCGGGCTGATTGTTCTGTTCGGATCGATTGCCTTGAGCGCAGCGCTGCGACCTGAACGCCACCTACGGTGTGGCGGTCGTCGGCGAGCTGCCCCAGGGTCTGCCCTCCTTTGCCATACCGGAGGTATCTTGGCAGGTGCTGCTACTTATGATCGCGCCGGCCATCGGGGTCTTGCTTGTCTCTTTCAGCCAGTCGCTGGGCGTTGCTCAGGACAACGCCGATAAGCACGGCTATGAAATTGATGCGAACCAAGAACTGAATGCCTTTGCCGTTGTCAATCTCGCCGCCGGCCTGTTCGGCGGGCAGATTGCGGGCGGCAGCATGGCGCCTTCTGCGGTGAACGACAACGCTGGTGGACGCTCTCAGATCGTCAGTCTCGTCGCCTGGGTCGCAGTGATATTGACGCTCCTGTTCCTCACGCCGCTCTTTACGAACTTGCCCGAAACGATCCTGGCAGCCCTGATTATCAATGCCCTCTGGCACACGGTCGCTGCACGCAAGCTGCATACCGCCCGCTTGGTGTCGCGCCCGGAATTCATACTGGGTGTGCTGACATTTGCTGGCGTGATCTTGATCGGTGTGTTGCAAGGCGTGCTTATCGGGGTGGTCTTGTCGCTGTTGATTATCATCTATCGTTCCAGCCTGCCCCACCTGGCGCAGTTGGGCAAAGTGCCTGATGACTCTGGTGCATACTCGGATATCACCCGCCATCCCGAGAACGCGCTGGTGCCCGGCGTCGTTATCTTGCGGCTGAACTCACCGATCTACTACGGCAATGCTTTGACGGTCCGCGACAAAATAATGGACATGATCAAAGCGTCAGACCAGGCAGGTGACAGCCGTGCTCTTAGATGCCACGGTGCAGTATGCCCTGGATATCACCAGTTCCAATATGCTGAAGAGCCTCGTCAAGCGGTTGCAGAATCAAGGCATCGTTACCTATTTTGCCGAAGTGCAAGATCCCGTGTTGGACTTCAGCGCAAAGACCGGTCTGCTCGACGTGGTCGGCGAAGATCATCTATTTTCGACTGTGAATGCGGCTGTGGTCCAAATCGAGAGCAACCAATCGCCATGAAAGATAGCTTCCTCGGCTACCCTATTCATCTGACAAAGAGGCAATCATGAATGACCATCTGGAGGATAAACCTGAAGATACCGGCGCCGCACAGGCAGAGGCGGGCTTCTATCCCACGCTTGACCGCTTCAGCGCGTTCTCCGACGGCGTCTTCGCCATCGCCATCACGCTGCTTGCCCTGGAGGATTTTCAGAATGCAGGCCGCGCCGCGGACACGTTGATTTCGGCTGCCACGTGGACGATTCTCTTGAGTGTGATGCTGCACGGTTTGACAGCCGCACCACTGTCGTCCTGGTGTGCACGCCGCCTGGCCGCGGCTCCATCACCGCCTGTCTTACTACTCACCGGGGTGTCCCCATTGCGTCAACGTCGCCGTGCGCTGACGCACGCCGAACAATAACTGGCTGCCTCTCCATCGAAGTTTCATAAGGATCGATCATGACAAAAATAGCCGCTGGAACTCGCTATCTCATCATCATTCCCATCATTGGCCTCGCCCTGGCCTCAGCGACCGTCTTCGTATTCGCAGGCTTTGGCTTGATCAGACTTCTTCTGGAATCAATTCTTGGCTTCTTGGGATCGACCACGGTCGAGACGCATGGCGCCGAGGAACTCCCGCTCGTGGTTGAAATTCTGGAGTATGTGCATACATTCCTGATCGGCACCGTGCTCTACATC
>CAVOQD010000015.1:0-360954 GCA_963698255.1 uncultured Chloroflexia bacterium
AAACCGGCGCATCTCGCTATGACCGTTGGGAATCGGTCCGACTCCGGGGACTCAATGGTCCAGCAAGGCGGAAGCGGTAGTGATCGACACTTAGGACACAGAGTGCAATAGGCGAATGATGGATCAGATCCGCCGCACGGCGAACAATCCATTTTCGACCATCGACCAATCGGGCAACCGGCCATGAATCGCAATCGAACCTTTGACCCATTCTCATCGTTGCCATCAGCCTGATTTTGATTGGCGCCATCTTCGTCGGGATCGTGAACGCATTGGGCCGCAGACGCCCGCGACAGCAAGGTCGCACTGGAAAATGTGCGAGCCTATACGCCTGCACTAGCACGACGCACCGAACTACGCTGTCGATGGCGGCGATCTCTTTGTCGGCGTGCCGGGCAACTGGTCGCGTCAAGGCGCCGGCCAATGTCATCGTCAACGCCGTCGCCATCGACCACAGCGCACGCGACACTGGTCTACATCGGCGCGGCCAACGAGTTGGCCATCTACCGCTCCGACGATGCCGGCCAGAAACTGGCAGCGGATTCCGCTGACGGAACCGACTTCATCGGCGGCGTCACCGCGATCGCCGTGGATGGCCACCAGCGTCTGCTCTACGTCGGCACCGACACCGCCGGCCTCTTCCGCCTGCGCGATGTCGGTTCGAGCGTCATCGTCAGGGCGGCTGCTGCTGGACGAGGCAGTCATCCAAGTGGTGGCCGACAGTGCCGGTTCCGGCCTCGCCATGGCCCGCACCGAATGGAAACTCTACCGCGCCGAGGATTTCGGCATGCGCTGGGTGCAGGTCGAAAACCTGGGCAGCGTGGCAACCGCCGTCGCCATCGCCGCCACTCGCCGGCCACCGTTTATGTGGGCACAACCGACCGCGGCCTGCTTCAGAGCAGCGACGGTTTGACCTGGAAGACGGCCAACGTAGGCCTGGGCTTACGCCGGGCACGCACTTCGCATCGATGCCCTGGCAATCGATCCGCTCCAGCCCGAGGTGCTCTACGTGGCTAGCAGCTATCTTTCGGCTCGACGACGGTCCACAGACGCCGGCCGGCATTGCCATGAGCATCGATGGCGCTGCAAGCTGGCCGATGTTGAGCGAACCGGGCGATGTCGCCGTTGCCGAGGTGTTCCCGTCGCAGGCGAGCACGGCAGCACCTTCGCCCTTATGACCAACAGCCGTACACCGATGGCACTGGGCAACGCCGGCAGATTGGCTGCGCCGCAGCCGCTGCGGCTGGCGAGCCAGCGCCTGCCGCAGGACAACGGGTTCATCGCCTGGGTTGTGGCCGGGCTGGCATCGGTGGTGTTGCTCTTCGCGGTCGGCTCGATTCGACCGTCGCTCGCAGCCGATGCAGGGCCGGCCCTGGGCACTAGACCGGTCGGACACAGCGTAGCAATCACGATCTTGAGCTTTCCACCTTGCAAACAGGGTCGCCACTCACTGATGGCGACCCTGTTTTTTTCTGGCGAGACCAGGCGTCCATGCTATACTTCTGGACAGTTTTTGCACCTGATCAAACCTTGACGCGCACAAGCCCTGGACCACAACGATCCAGTGCCGCTTGTCGCCCTGACCCGTCAATCGCCGAAGTTCAACCTTTGTGCCGGCCACGCGTGCAAGGCTTCGGCCAGACCGTCTTTGCCGAATTTACGCCCTGGCCATCGAACACGACGCCGTCAATCTGGGCCAGGGCTTCCCCAATTTTCCGGCGCCGGACTTCGTCAAAGCCGCCGCCCAAGAAGCCATCGTCGCGGATCTCAACCAGTACGCCCGCGGCGCCGGCCACCCGCGGCTGGTCAACGCGCTGGCCGAGGTCTATAGCCCGCTCTTTGGCCGGAACTGGACCCGCTGACAGGAGATCGTCGTCACCGTCGGCGCCACCGAAGGCATCTTTGCCACGATGCAGGCGCTGGTCGATCCGGGCGACGAGGTCATCCTGATCGAGCCGTTCTACGACAGCTATCCGGCCGTCGGTGATCATGGCCGGCGGCACGCCGGTCTATGTGCCGCTGCGCCCGACCCGCCGGCGCAACCAGCGCAGCCGAGTGGCGCCTGGACCTGGACGAACTGGCCGCCGCCTTCAGCCCACGCACCCGGCTGCTGATCCTCAACACGCCCCACAACCCGGTCGGGCAAGGTCTTCACCCGGCACGAATTGGAGCAGATCGCCGCGCTGGTGCAGAAGCATGACGTCGTTGGTGCTCAGCGATGAGGTCTACGAGTGGATGGTCTACCCGACGCCGAGCACCCGGTCGAGCATGTGCGCA
This sequence comes from uncultured Chloroflexia bacterium, assembly GCA_963698255.1. Classification (GTDB taxonomy): domain Bacteria; phylum Chloroflexota; class Anaerolineae; order Caldilineales; family Caldilineaceae; genus JAWKOK01. Next base: position 2,278 of record CAVOQD010000015.1, read on the forward strand.
TGGCCACGCTGCCCGGCATGTGGGAGCGCACGATCACGCTGGGCAGCGCGGGCAAGACCTTCTCCGTCACCGGCTGGAAGATCGGCTGGGCCATCGCGCCCGCGCCCCTGGCCCACGCCATGCTGATGGCCCACCAGTGGATTCCCTTTACGGTGGCCACACCCCTGCAGGAAGCGGTCGCCGTCGGCCTCGAGCAGGCGGACGAACGCGACTACTTTCACCTGGCTGGCGCCATGTACCAGGCCAAACGGGACAAGCTGCTGGCCGCGCTCGGCCGATGTGGGGCTGACGCCGATGCGCCGGACGGCTCCTACTTCATCCTCTTGGACACCAGCCGATCTGGACGTGCCAGTCCCGGACGGCGAGCGGCGCGATGTCGCGTCTGTCGCTGGCTGACCACGCGAGGTCGGCGTGGCCGCCATTCCGCCCAGCCCATTCTACAGCGCGCCGCACAAGCATTTGACCGACAACCTGGCCCGCTTCACCTTCTGCAAGACCGATGAGATGCTGGATGAAGCGGCTCGGCGGCTGAAGCGGCATTGGGCAGGCGCAGGAAGCGCTAGCTGGTACAGACGCTTGCAGATTGACCGCAGATGCACCGGAATTACCGGATAACTCGCGGATTTTCAGGTGAATCCGCGGCAGTATCCGAGTACTGTGCGTCACATTTCCGAGGCTGCGATAGCATATGTGAGAGAATCTGCTTCAAACAGGATCGTCATTTCGACATGCACTTTCAAGTTGACCAGGGCAACATCGCCGAACAGCGGCGGACTGTATCGTCGTCAACCTCTTTGAGGGCGTCACCGCGCCCGGCGGCGCCACCGGCGCTGTCGACCAGGCGTTGGACGGCGCGATCTCGCAGCTGATCGCCAGGCGGCGACTTCACCGGCAAGGCCGGGACGACGGCGCTGCTCTACACCAACGGCGCACTGCCCGCGCCACGCGTGCTGGTCGTCGGGCTGGGCGACCGCGGCCGAATTTGATCTGCACGGCGTGCGCAAAGCCGCCGCCACCGCCGCCAAAAGCGCTGCACAGAGTCAAGGGCGTCTCGACCATTCGCGACCATCGTGCACGGCGCGGGCATTGGCGGTCTGGACGTCGCGGCCGCAGCCCAGGCGTGGCCGAGGGCACGTGTCTGGCCGTCTACACAGCCGCCCCAATACAAGCGGGAAGCGCCGGAACGAGCGACCTGGCAGCGTGCACTGTCGTCGAGTTCGACGCGGCCAAGCTGGCTGCCGGTGCAGGCCGGCGTCGCAGCGGGCGCGGCCATCGCCGAGGCGTGTCTGCCATGCGCGTGACTTGTCCAGCGAGCCGGCCAACGTGCTCTATCCGGAAGAGCTTTGCCCGCCGCGCCGCGACAGATGGCCGACGAAACCGGCTACGCTGCACGGTGCTGGGCGAGGATGAGCATGCGCGAGCTGGGCATGAACATCTTCTGGCCGTGAGCCAGGGCAGCGAACGCGAGGCCCAACTGATCATCCTGGAACACGCGCCCGCGGGCACGAGCGAAGAGCAGCCGCCGCTGGTGCTGGTCGGCAAGGGCGTCACCTTTGACACCGGCGGCATCAGCCTCAAGCCGTCCGGCCGACATGTGGTACATGAAGGATGACATGAGCGGCGCCGGCGTCGTCATCGGCGCCATGGAGGCCATCGCCCGGCTGAACGTGCCGCGCCGGGTGATCGGCGTGGCCGCCTGCGTGGAGAATATGCCCGACGGCAAGGCCTTTCGCCCCGGCGACATCCTCACCGGCATCACCGGCAAGACGACCGAGATCATCAGCACCGACGCCGAAGGGCGGCTGATCCTGGCCGATACGCTGGGCTATGTGGCCCGCTTCGACCCCAGCGCGGTGGTCGATCTGGCCACGTTGACCGGCGCCGTCGGCGTCGCGTTGGGCCACCAGGCCGCCGGCTCTTCGCCAACGACGACGCGCTGCAGCGACGCATCTGCTGGCGGCCGCCGACCGCAGCGGCGAACGGCTCTGGCCCTTGCCGCTCTACGACGAGTACATGGAGGCGATCAAGAGCGACATGGCCGAGGTCAAGAACAGCGGCGGCCGCACCGGCGGCGTCGGCACCAGCGCCAAGTTTCTGGAGCACTTCACCGAAGGCTATCCCGTGGGCGCATCTGGACATCGCCTGCCATGTCATGGTCCGACAGCGCAGCCAATGCCTTCACGCCCAAAGGGCGCCACGGGCTACGGCGTGCGGCTGTTGGTTGAGCTGGCGAAGGGGTATCTCTAGGTTCATTGACCGTACGGAAGGCAAGGAGAAGCAGGTCTATGCACATCATTCAATCGCAAATCGAACCTTCACATGGAGCAGCCCGCTTCCTACGCACTGGCCGGCATTGCCGTGATTGGGGCCGCGCTCTGTCGATCAGCCATGGCGATCCGCTGCTGGCGGCGCCGCTGTCCCAGACGGAGACAAGCGCGCCAAGTCCAATCTGGCCGTCGATTCTGGCGATGTTGGCGGCCGCCTTCGTCCTCGAACGCGGGGTCGAAATCGTCTGGAACTATCTGGAGTGGGCGTTGCTCAACTTCGGCAGATGGACGCCGGCACGTCTCGCGTCGCCCCAGTTCGGCCAGTTCAAGAGCGGCACCAGTCTGCTGGTGGCCGCGGTGCTCGGCATTCTGATCGCCAACACGACCTCCATGCGGCTCTTTGCCCAGTTTGAACCGTTGGCGCCGGCACTGCTCTGCCGGCGTTTCCGACTCGTGGGATGTGCTTGTGACCGGGTCTGCTGATCGGCGCGAGCACCAAGCCTGTCCACGAGCTGATGGGCATCTTGACCCACTTCAGAGATTTATCTGGCCAACAATGCCATCAAGCAACGAGAGCTGGCCGGCGCTGCTTGGCAGATGGCGTGTTGAAGCTGGCTGAAAGCGAAGCACAGTCGATGATCGATGTGCCGGGCATTGGACCGACCCGGATCGACATGGGCGGCGGTGATAGCGAGGAAGGCGGCTCGGGCGACAGCAAGGGCACGTCGCCGACCGACAAATACATCACAGTGCTGCACGATCGCACATCGATGTAGGCGTAAGATTCTTCTGACTTGGGTCTTGCCTAGCACCGAAACTGGACCGTCTGCGCGATGAACCACGGCCCCAGATCAGCAGGGCCAGGCAAGCCAGCGCAAGCAGGCCAAGCGTTATCCAGATCGGACCGGATCGACGCTGCTTCTTTTCCTGGAGGAACCCGTCTGTGCCCAAGGCCCGTTGGGCCGCGTGTTGGCGGTGGGTCAGTTCCAATGCCCGGTGCAGACTCCTGGCGAAAGTGGGGCGCAGGCGAGACATCGGGGACGACCTCGGCCAGCTCTTCAGCTAGATCGGTGAGCGGTGCCAATTCGGGCGATGAGACTGCAATGGTCGATTGCAGGCTGTGGTCTGTCTGTACCTGCACTGTCTGCGCATTCTCGCGGAGGAGCCGCTTGAGGTGTCCGTCCAGCACATCCTCGGCGGACACAAAGTTCCCGCCGCCAAAATCGATCTTCGGCAGAGGCTTCCTGACTTTCGGCTGGGCCAACGAATTGCACGCATCATGGTCTCACTCTCGGCCTCCCTGGTCGCTCATCCATCGGCTGATCCGTCGATCCGGCGTCTGCCCATCCAATCGCCTGCTTGCCCCAACCGCGGGCTTCCAGGTCATCGCGCAGGGCGCTCAACGTGCGAAAATAGAGCGATTTCACGGCGCTTTCGCTCTTGTTCATCATGTCACCGATCTCGACGTTGGAGAGGCGGCTGCTGAACTTGTGAATGAGCAGATCGCGTCGATCCTCGGGCAAACGGTTGATGGCCGCCCAGAGCGCTTCATGCTTCTCTTCCTTCTCGACCAGGTCTTCCGGCTGTTCGATCAATGCCTCCGGCGAACGGTTGTTGTGGCCGTAGGACCAGAGGCGATCCAACGACAAAAATCGTCGCTTGCTATGGTCGCGATGCCAGTTGGCCACCAGGTTATGCGCGATGCGAAAGAGCCAGGCCGAGAAGGGCAGGCCGCGGTCTTCGTAGGTGTCGAGTTTGCCCAAGGCGCGGTAAAAGGTGCGCGCCGTCAGATCCTCGGCGTCCTGGGCATTGCCGACACGATGATAGATGTAGGCATAGACCCGGTCGACATAGCGTTCGTACAGGACGCCGAAGGCCGCCGGATCCTGGCGCGCTTGCTCGACCAGCGCAGATTCCTCACTGATCTCGACAGATTCGGCCGCGGCTTCGACTGGTGGCCGCACGAACGGTCGCGGTCGGCTCTGATTTCTTGCTGTTTGAGCGTGGCTGGACCTCGCGCGAGGCGTCGCTCTTCAATCTCGCACGGCGACTTAATTGTCAATGTCGCTTCTCTCCTCATCCTACAGGTAATTTCGATCGCTTCTACGCGGCTATTATAGCGGCGCGCCGTGCTGGTGCAAGCATTAGCACGTCTTACGCAGTGTTTCGAGCTCGACTCTGAAGAAGTGTTTGAGACGTGCTTGATGAATGCCTGGAATCGCCGGCAATTCCACATTCGGCTCGAACCTATGCTATACTCAGCGCAGCCATCTACGGCAGGAAATCGAGAGCAGTCACTCCAGAGAATCATCCACATCAAGCGGGAGGACACCGTGCGGGTCAGTTGTCTTCAAGAAAATTTGGCCAAAGGCCTCTCAATCGTAGGTCGTGCGGTTTCGTCGCGTAGCACGCTGCCTGTCCTCGGCAATATTTTGCTGGAAGCACGCGACAATCAGTTGCGGTTGGCCGCCACCAATTTCGAGATCAGCATCAGTTGTTGGATCGGCGCCCGGGTCGAGGATGAAGGCTCTATCACCGTGCCGGCTCGCTTGCTCGGCGAGTTTGTCAACAGCCTGCCGCCTGAGCAGATCGACATGGAACTGTCGGTGCGCACCCAGACGCTGGCGTTGCACTGCGCCCGCTACAACGCCACCATGAAGGGCATTGACGCCGCCGATTTCCCCATCATCACCACGGTGGATGAGGACGGGGCGCGACGCCGTCGAAGGCACAAGCATGGAACTGGACGGCGTGGGTCTGCGCAAGATGATCGATCAGGTCATCTTTGCCGCCTCCAGGGATGAAAGCCGGCCGACGCTGACCGGCGTCGAGGTGAGCTTCAAGGGCGACCGCCTGTTGATGGCCGCCACCGACGGCTATCGGCTCAGCATGCGCAGCGTTCTGCTGGATGGGCCGGTGAGCGATGAAGATCTGACCGTGATCGTGCCGGCCAAGAGCCTGGGCGAACTGGCCCGCATCAGCGCCGACGCCGATGATGACAAGCCGGTCGGCGTCCTGGTGACCCAGGCGCGCAACCAGATTCTGTTTCGACTGTTGGGCAAAGGCAATGAGGCCAAGGGCGGCTTCTATCGTGTCGAAATGGTGAGCCAGTTGATCGACGCCCGCTTCCCCGACTACACGCGCCATCATCCCCAAATCGCACAGCACGCGCACCGTCGTCAACACGGCGTCGCTGCTCAAGGCCGTTCGTGTGGCCTTTCTCTTTGCCCGTGACAACGCCAACATCATTCGTGTGGCCATTGTGCCCGGCAATGGCGACCATCAAGGCCAGATGCGCCTGACTGCTGCCAGCAACGAGATGGGTGACAGCGTCAACGAGATCGATGCCATGGTCGAGGGCGAAGAGATGGAGATCGCGTTCGACGCCCGCTTCCTCATCGACGTGCTCAGCCAGATTGATCAGCCCCAGCTTGTGCTGGAGACGACCCAGTCGACCCGACCCGGGGCCATGCGTCCGGTGGGCATGGGCGAGGAGGAGTTCCTCCACGTCGTGATGCCCATGCATCCGCCACGATAGGGATAGTCAGCAGACCAAAAAAAGACCGCTGAAGCGCCCGTCATGACGGGCGCTTCAGCGGTCTTTTTTGGTCTGCTTTCTCGATCAGCTACTCCGGGTTGTACGGAGGCAGCTTGATCTCTGCGCCGACTGTGCAGGATCTCCGGCGAAGGCAGAACGTCACGATTTTCGCGGAAGATGTCATTCATGTGCTCGGTGTCGCCGTAGACGCGTACACTGATGGTCCACAGGTTGTCGCCGGCCTGGACGATGTAGGTGGCCGGCGGCGTCAGTACGACCTGCCTCGGTGTCGATGGACTCGACATCCGGCATGGCGCTCAACGCATTCACCACCACGTCAAGATCTTCCATCATGGGAACCTCGCCGGCCAACCGTAGGACGCCGTCGACCAGTTCGCCCTCGATGGCCAGAGTCGATCAATCCGGCATAGCCGTTTTCTTCCAGGTAGGCGATCACGTCGACCGGTCCGTTTGTTGAACTCTCTTGCGGAGTCGGCTCGTCAGCCTGGGCGGGAACGGGCGTCGGCGTGGGCAGGAGGGCTGATGTTTCGCCTGCGCCATCCTGAGGCGCGTCACCTTGCTGTGCCTCACCTTGCGTGTCTACCTGCGGGGCGTCGTCGGCACGGTCGGCTGTCGTCGGCTACGCCGTCGCCATTCTCTGCGCCCTGCGCGGCTGGAGCGTCGGCTGGATCGGACACGTCCGTTGCCCCGCTATCCCCCAGGTCGCCGCCGTCCTGGGCGCTGTCACCCACCGAAGCGGCGAGAACTTCGGCATCGGTCTGTTGGGCCGTGGCTTCATCCGTCTCGATCCGACCGCGTGCCCGGCAGGCCGATGAACCAGACCAGCGCCAGCACCGTGATAATGACGATCGCTAAGCCCAGCGGCCAAGGATTGCGGCCTTGTGACGCAGCGGCCGGCGCCGGCGCCTCGCCGTTGATCGGGAAAGGCAGCACCGACTCCTGAGCAGAGCTTGACTGGCCCGATTTGGTCGATGTGCGCTGTGCGCGCCGTTTGGCCTGATGCGAGCGCAGCAGCCATTCGCCTTCCTCGCGCAGTGCATCGTCAATGGGAATCGCGGCCACGTGGTTGCGCATCTGGCCGAAGTCGCCCAATTGGTTGGCAAGAATGGCGCCCAGCAGCCGCAGATCGGACGTGTCGCTGTAGGTCAGTCCCCGGTTGACTTCGGTGAGCGCCTGTTGTTTGCGCCCGGCCGTCGCCATGTCCGAGGCGCGTTTGTAGAAATAGCCGGCCGCGAATTCCGGGCTGAGCAGATCATCCAGATCCGTACCGCAGATGCTGCACAGCGGCGAGTCCGGCGTGATATGGACAATGTTCTCACACTGCGGACAGGTGACTTCCTGCATGTTGGCGAAGAACTCAATGATGGTGTCAGATCAGTGACGGTAGGATGGCAGACGATGTGGTCGTAGTGTAACATGGGCATATCGCGGGCGCAAACGAAAATCGTGACATAATCATCACGGCGAATGGTCCGTTGGCTATCCGTTCTGCAGATCACATATTCGTCTCAAGAAAGGCCGCCATGCGCGTGAAACTGTCGATGCGGTTGGCCAGTTTGCTGAAACGATGGCCCTCGTCCGCATAGTGGATAAACTCGACCGTGCCGCCGGCCTCCATCACGCGTGCAACGATCTGTTCGGACTCGTTGAGCGGCACACGGGGATCGTTGTCGCCGGCCAGCACCATCAGCGGCATCTGAATGCGTTCGGCCTTGTGGATCGGCGAGATGTCGGCCAGCAATTCACGGTGATTGGCCAGGCTGCCGTACTCACGCTCACGGTGGGCGCGTCGCCAACTGCTGGTGCGCTCCAGGAAGGTGACCCAGTCGGCGATGCCGACCACATCGATACCGGCCGCGAACAGTTCGGGATACTCGGTCAACGCGGCCAGGACCATGAAGCCGCCGTAGCTGCGCCCGTAGATGGCGATCCGCTCGTTGTCCACATCGGGTTGGTCGTGCAGCCACAACACGGCATGCTTCAGATCGACCACGCTGTCCATGCGCTTCTCAACGTCATCGAGCATCATGGAGCGGCGTCCGTAGCCGGTGCTGCCGCGCACGTTGGTCGCCAGGATGGCGTAGCCCTGCCCGAGAAAATATTGGAAGCGCACATCAAAATCGGGGCGCTGCTGCGATGCGGGCCCGCCGTGAACGTAGAGAATGCACGGATATCCGCCTGCCGGCGCCGGTTGTTGGGGGCGGTAGAAGAAGGCAGGAATCGACATCCCATCGAAGCTGGTGAAGTGGACCAACTCGGGCGCCACGAAGGTCGCTGCATCGATGCCGGCCCGGTTGCTGAAGGTCAACCGGCGGGCGGAGCCGTTGGCCAGGTCCAATGTCCAGATGTCCGGGTTGCACTGCGGGTTCTGAAGATCGAAGACAAGCTGTCGGCCATCGGCGCAAAAATGCATGGAGGTGATCAGCCCGGATGGCACGCTGTCTAGCGCACGCCACCGCTTCTCATCGGGATCACCGTCATCGAGCCGGACGCAAAAGAGCCGGCTGTAGCCCTCGGCATTGAGCGCACAGACCGCGGTTTGACCATCCGGCGCGATGACAAACGACTCCAATTCGCCGTCTCCTGCGTTTGCCGCTGCCAGCAGTTCCTCGCCGGAGACAATCGTGGTCAGGTCGCCGCTCTCCGTGTCCAGCCGGCAGAGTGCAAACCGATCGTCCTCCCGGTCAGAGAGCGTAAAAATGCCCCGCTTCGTCCAGGTGACCGCCGCGTAGCGAGCCCACGGCTGGTCGGCCGTGAGGTGGCGTTCTTGGCCGCCGGCAAGATCGACAAGGTAGAGTTCATTCTGTTCCGAGGCCAACGAGTCGAGCATGAGCGCCGTTGAGCCGTCGGGCGACCAGGCGACGACCGCGCGATTCCCCGACGTTTCTGCAACCAGCCGGCGCTCACCGCTCAACACATCCATCCAGTAGAGATCGAAGTCGACGCCGTTGCGGGCGTTGCTGGTGTAGATGATGGCGTTGCCGTCAGCGCTCCAGGCGCCGAAGCGGTGGATGGCCTCGTCATCGACGGTCAGGCGGCGGATATCGTGGCGGACGGTCTCGTTCGTGCCGACTCCGTAGTTGCTGATCAGATAGAACTGCTGGCGTTCGTTGCCGCCCACGTCGCTGACCGCGATCAGGTGGGGCGCAGCCGGCGTGCCGTGGATTTCCCAGACTTTGTCTGTGAAGTAGGTGAGTTGCAACGGCCAACCGGCTTCCGTCGATGGCATAGACCATTCTCGTTGTCCACTCGGTCCCTACGCTCCAGACCTGGAAGTTGCCGGAGATGTCGGTGAGAAAAGCGACTCGCGTGCCGTCGGGCGAGAAGATCGGGCTGAGGGCGCTGCGGATATTGAGATAGCGGTCGAAGGTATAGGACATGGTCTGCCTCGACTGGTGTCTGGTGTGCGAATCTGGTCGGGTTGTCTGGCGGGACAAGATGCCATCTTGTCCTACATGGTTGGCTTCATTGTCGCACACTGGCGGACGAAGCACCAAGCAACCGAAAATCGGTCGGTGTATTCGACATGCGTTTTTGATCCTTTGGACATTCGATTGTGTCGCGCTATGCTATGTGCAGTTCTTGTGTCCGGGCAACCTGCCGGCATAGACTCGACAGACAGATCTTCAGTTGGCTCGTGCCGCCAAACGATAGGAGGAACAGAATGCAGATTGGCGTACAGGGTGACAAGATCACCTTTGACGGCGAACTGACCTACAGCGACTTTTCAACCGCCAAACCCGAAGCCCTGGGTCGCCTCATGAACAGCCGCATGGTCCAGGCGACCTTCGACGATGAAAACCCGGAGACGGCTCACCTCTTCGTCTATCCGGACGGCAGCCCCTACGACCCGGATCGGCAGACCGACGAGTTCATCGCCGCATTGCCCGAGTATCGACGCCACGGCGTGATTGCCGTGACCACCAATTTCCAGGGCGGCTATCCGCTCTATCACATTCGGCTGCGCAAAGATCAATATCTTCAGGATTGGGGCAACAATGGCTTCACGCCGCAAGGTGAGTTGAAGCCGGGCTACGCCGCGCGCATGGCGCGCATCATCGAGGCTGCTGATGCTCAAAACATGGCGGTCATTGTCGGCTTCATCTACTTTGGGCAGAACCACAAGTTTGTCGATGAGGACGCCGTCAAGCGGGCGGTGGATGAAGGGACTGATTTCCTGCTCGGGTTGAATCGTGGCAACGTGATGATCGAGATCAACAACGAGTCCAACGTCGGCTACGTGCATGAGATCTTGCAGCCGGATCGTGTGCATGAATTGGTGCTTCGCGCCAAGGAACGGGTCGGCGGCAGGCTGCTTGTCTCCACCAGCTATGGCGGCGGCGGCCTGCCCAGCCAGGCCATGATCGAAGCCGCCGACTACATTTTGCTGCACGGCAACGGCCAGGGACCGGACGACATCCGCCGCATGGTGGAGACGGTACAGCGCCAGACCGGCAAGCCGATCATCTTCAACGAAGACTCGGTCTCGGTCGACAACATGGTGGCGGCCTGGGAATCGGGCGCAAGCTGGGGCTACTACGATCAGGGCGGCCAGGTCCGCTATCACGACGGCTTCCAAAGCCCGCCGACCAACTGGGCCATCAACACGCCGGAGAAGGCGGCTTTCTTCAATGGCGTCGCTGAACTGGTGGGCATTGAAAACGATTAACCACAGATGACTCTACTGCAAAAACAAGAGATCAGCCACAGATGAACACAGATTTTCACAGATGAGACACAGATATACTCTGGTAGCACAGAACCCTTTCAGAGTATATCTGTGAATCCGTCTGAGACCATCTGTGTCCATCTGTGGCAAAAAATTATCGTAATCTCAAGGAGTCTCCACAATGCAACTCAAACACTCTGTCATGATCGGCTTCATGGGTCGGCAAGCGGATCGATTTCACGAGTACCAGCCGGCCCACACGTTGGCCGAACGGCTGGCCATGGCCGCGCGCGTTCAGGGCGTCGACGGCATCGAACCGGTCTACCCCAATGACTTCGTCGACGGCCAGGCCAGCATCGACCTGATCCGAGACTCGGGACTGCCGATCTCGGCGGTCAACCTCAACGTCAAGGGCGAGCCTCAGTGGCGACAGGGGTCGTTCACATCGCCCGATCCGGCCGTCCGTGCCATGGCCGTCAGCTACATGAAGACGACCATGGACCTGGCCGCGGAGTTGGGCACGGACATGATCTCCTGCTGCACGCTCATCGACGGCCACAACTACAGTTTCGAGGCCGACTATCTGTCGCAGTGGCGGTGGATGGAGGAGGGCATCGCCGAGGCCGCCAGCCATCGCTCCGACATCAAGATCAGCTTGGAGTACAAGCCCAACGAGTCGCGCAACTACGTGGTGCTGGGCGACATGGGACGCACGCTCTATCTCTGTGAACGCGTCGGCTTGCCCCACGTGGGCGTGACCATGGACGTGGGCCACGCGCTGCTGGCCAAGGAGACGCCGGCCGAGATGCTGGCCATCGCCGGGCAGGCGCAGCGCCTCTTCTATGTCCACTTCAACGACAACGGGCGCGAGTGGGACTGGGACATGTTGCCCGGCGCCGTCAACCTGTGGGACGTGGTCGAGATGCTCTACTACCTCGAACAACTCGACTGGGACGGCTGGCTCTCCTACGACATCGTGACGCGTGACGGCGACCCGGTCGAGACCATGGACGTGGGCATCGCCGTGGTCAAAATGGCCCAGGAACTGCTGGCCAAGATGGGGTCGCGAGCGGATGACTGAGTTGATCCAAGAGGGCGTGCCGGCGAGAACGTTGAACCATATGATGCGGTCGTTGCTGTAGCTGAGAAGCAAAAACAACTCAGATCCACGAAGGGTCACGAATGTTACACAAAGATGTTTCGTGTTCTTCGTGACCCTTCGTGGATCATTCTTTCCTATCGAACCCAGACAGAGTAATTGAGGAGCATGCATGTCGAACACAGTCACTCTCGATTCAAGGCGAATCGTTTCTAATCAACGGCCAGTTGACCTATGCCGAGATCGCCGGCAGCAACCCGAGCGCGCACGGCCTGCTCATGAACGCACGCTTCATCCAGGGCATCTTCGACGACAAGGCCGATCCGGGTCGCTTCAACCGCTTCGGTCGAGACATTTGACGCCGATCAGCACACTGATGACCTGATTGCGGCGCTGCCCGAGTGGTATGCAGTCGGTCTGCGTGCCTTCACCGTGGGCATCCAGGGCGGCGGACCCTGCTTCACCACGGACAATCGCACCATCGACAACAACGCCTTTGGCGAGGACGGCACGTCGCTGGACCCGGCCTACGCGGCTCGACTGGATCGTCTGATCCGCGGCGCCGATGCCATCGGCATGGCCGTGATCGTGAGCTACTTCTACGGCGACCAGACCCGACGGCTGCGCGACGGCAAGGCCGTGCGCAACGCCGTGACGACGGCATCCAACTTCCTGCGCGACGGCGGCTATAGCAACGTGATCATCGAGATCGCCAACGAGCAAGATGTGCCGCCCTTCAAGGATCATGCGCTGGTCTACTATCCCGAAGGCGTGGCCGCTCTGATCGATCTGGCGCGTCAGGAGTCGGGCGGCATGCCGGTGGGTTGCAGCGGCATGGGCGGCTCCATCAACCGTGAGATCGCCGAGGCCAGCGATGTGATCCTGATCCACGGCAACGGCTGCACGCGTCAGAAGCTCTACAATATGATCCGGGAGGTGCGCAGTTGGAACCTCAATCGGCCCATCGTCTGCAACGAGGATTCGCAGGCCATCGGTCAGATGGAGGTCACGTTCCAGAACTACACATCCTGGGGCTACTACAACAACATGACCAAGCAGGAGCCGCCTGCCGACTGGGGCATCACCAGGGGCGAGGACCAGTTCTTCGCCCGGCGCATGGCCGCCGGCATCGGCATCGAGATGGAAGCCGCTGCCGGTCGAGGAACAGTACTATTTGCAGGGGCTGGAGCCGGAGATGACCGACCATGGCCAACGCTGGCTGCGGCTGGCCAGTCTCTATCCCGAGAGCATCAACTACGTCGAATTCTTCCGCAACGGCGAACTCTACTACACGAGTTTCGATGAACCGTTTCCCGTCCACTTCCAATCGAATTGGAAACAGGGTGGCGTGGATGTTCAATCGCCCGATGAGGTGTGGACGGCGGTGGTGCATCTGCGCAACGGGGATATAATCGAGCGCTAAACTGTGGCACGACATTTATGTCGTCGCTGTTTGGCTTTAATGGTAGAGGTGGCTACGATATAAATGTCGTGCTACGAAGCAGCTGGGTGAACCATGGACAATTCCATCTCAGTCAGCACCGTGGCCTACGATGGCTACGATCTGGCGACGACACTTCAGTCGATCCGGGCGGTCGGATTCCGAACCGTGGAACTGGCGCAGATCGCCGGCAACTCGGAGACCTTTGACGAGCGCAATCTGACCCAGGCGCGCGCCGAGCATGTGCGGGATCTGCTCGAAGACTACGATCTCAACTGTCGCTGTCTGTCGGCGCACATGGATCTCTCGTCGCCGGACGCGATCGAGGCCATGAGGCGTCGTCTGGCCTATGCGGACGTGGTCGGTGCGCGCTATGTGGCCACCAAATCCGCGCCCGAAGCCCGCAGGCCGCTCTTCGTAGAAAACCTGCGTCGTATTGCAGCGAGGGCGTCCGATCTCGACATCATGCTGTTGCTGGAGAACCCCAGCGACGCCAGCCGAGATGTGGTCGACGATGGGCCCACCGGGGCGGAGTTCATCATGGAAATGGCGCTCGACAACGTGCGCTTCAACTACGACTTCGGCAATCTGATGTCCCATCATCAGGGGCGGGTGCGTCCGGAGATCGACTGTCTGCCGGCCTTGCCCTATTGTGAGCATCTGCATGTCAAGGATGTGCGTCGCACTGAGACGGGCTGGGTGCACACGGCCATCGGCCAGGGGGACATCGACTACGAGGCGATCTTTGCGCAGGTGCGCGCTCTGGAAACGCCGCCGGCCATCAGCATCGAACTGCCGACACGGCTGACCCGCATGCCGGACGGCACGGCCCATCCGCCGCTGCCGCCTATGCCATTGGGCGAGATTGAGGAACTGCTTGCTCAGTCGCTGATGTTTATAGAGCAACATCGGTAGTGCGAGGGTGACAAGGGGGGGGATAATGGTGAATTGTGAATGCTCAATTGTTAATGGCGAGAGCATTCACTGTTAGGAGTTAACCGTTCACCATTAGCCGTTGATCCCTGCTCACCTTGTCATCTCTTTTACGAAAGTTCCTCCAACTCAAGCCAGCGGTCCATGGTTTCTTCCAACGAGCCGTCAACTTGGTCGAGCTTTGCGGATAGTTCCTGCAGGGCCTGGTAGTCTGTGCCTTTGGCGGCCATCTCCGCGTGCAATCGCTCTTTTTCGGCTTCCAGTCGCTCGATCTCCGCGACGAGGCGTTCCAGTTCCTTGCTCTCTTTCCAGCTAAGTTTGCGCGGCTGATCAGAACGCTGCCGGTTCGTCGTACTGGCCGTGGGCTGAATATCGACCGGGTTGGCCTTGCGTTCCGCCCGCCGTGCCGCGGCGTCCAGGCGCACGAAGCTGCTGTAGGGCGACGGATAGCGCGGGCTGAGCGCGCCGTCTTCCATGCGGATCAGGAAGTCGACGGTGCGATCCAGGAAGTAGCGGTCATGGCTGACCACGATCAGGCAGCCGCCGAAAAAGTCCAGAAATTCCTCCAGCACGCCCAACGTCTGAATGTCGAGATCGTTGGTCGGCTCATCCAGCAGCAGCAGATTCGGCCGGTGGACCAGCGTGCGCAGCAGGTAGAGTCGCCGCCGTTCGCCGCCGCTCAGGCTGCCGATGCGCGCCCATTGCATGGGACGCGGGAAGAGAAACCACTCCAACATCTGGGCCGCTTCGACCCGTTCGCCCTCCTTGGTCGTAATCACCGGCGCTTCATTCTGGATGAACTCCAGGACACGCACCTGGTCGTTCAGATCATCGCTGCGCTGGTCGTAGTAGCCGATCTGGACGGTTTCGCCCCGGACCACCGTGCCGCTGTCGGCGCGAGTTTTGCCGGCCAGGATGTCCAGCAGCGTGCTTTTGCCCGCGCCGTTGGGGCCGATGATGCCGACGCGGTCGCCCGGCTCAAGCGTCAGATCGACTTGATCCAGGATCGTGCGCTCGCCATATCTCTTGGTCAAACCGGAGGCCGTGAGCACCTTCTTGCCCAGGCGCTGACTTGCAAGTGCGATGGAGACCCGTTCGTCGCCCCGGTCGTAGCTGATGCGCATCAGCTCTTCGACGCGCTGTTTGCGCGCCTTCTGCTTGGTGCCGCGTGCCATGGGCGCCCGTCGCACCCATTCCAGCTCACGCTTGAGCAGCTTCTGGCGTTTCTGCTCCTCGTCGCCGAGCTTGGTCTGGCGTGCGTCACGGTCTTCCAGATATTTGCTGTAGTTGCCGGCATAGGAGACCAGCACCCGTCGTTCCAGTTCGACGATGCGGTTGACGACCCGGTCCAGAAAGTAGCGATCATGGGTCACCATCAGCAGCGCGCCCGGCGTTGTGGCCAGATAATCCTCCAGCCAGGCGATGGTCTCGGCGTCGATGTGGTTGGTCGGTTCGTCGAGCACCAGCAGATCGGCGCGGTCGATGAGGGCACGGGCCAGGGCCACGCGCTTGCGCTCGCCGCCGCTCAGTGTGCCCACCAGTGAGTCGAACATGTCGATGCCCAACCGGCTGAGCACGGCCTTGGCATTGGCCTCGGCCGACCAGCCTTCGTTGGCGTCCATCTGTGCGCTCACCTGACAGGAGACGCGCCTGGAGCGCTTCGTCCTGGGGCGACTGTTGCAGCGCCAAGGAAGCCGCTTCGTAGTCGCGCAGCAGCCGCATCTGTGGTGAATCTGAGTAGAAGATGGTCTGGAGGACGGTGAGGCTGTCGTCCAGCACCGGCTCCTGGGCCAGCATCTCCACACGCACGCCGCCCCACAGGGTCACCGAACCGGTGTCCGGCGCTTCGATCCCGGCGACGACGCGCAGCAGCGTGCTCTTGCCGCTGCCGTTGACGCCGATCAGCCCGACGCGGTCGCCTTCGTTGATGCGCAGGTTGGCGTCTTCGAAGAGGAGGCGTTCGCTGAACTGCTTGGATAGGTTTTCGATGGTGAGGAGGTTCATAGGCGGGATGCTTGCTGCTTGCTGCGTGATTGTAAATCGTGACAGAATGGTTGATTTTGTGCTGCGGATTGAGTGTATCAGCAAGGGAGGGGTTGGGCAACTGATTGGGTGTGGGAACCCAAGGGTTGGCCAAAATGGTGATTGGCTTGACTGATACTTGGCAGCGCAGAAACAGAGAAGAACGCTACGATCCTCGGTTGACGGATCGCAGCGTTCTTGAAGTGCCGGTTGGGTATCGGATCACCCTATTGAATAACCCGCAGTACTCAAACACGCCCGCTCACTCCTCAGCCAGAACGATGGTTCCTTCGAGCTTGGCGACCGGCCCCACCGGTTCACAGGGAAGGTCGATCTCTTCGTCCATCGGCGTCACAAAAAACTGGATTGTGCTGCCTTCAAAATCACCTGTACCCTCACCGCGATGCAGGACAACAAAGCCGCCGTCAGACAGATCGACGCCCTCGCCGGGTGCATTCCATGTGGCGTTGGGATAGGCATCAGGATACATCATCGAGTTAACAGCGAAGGTAATCTCTTCGGGATCTTGTATCGCCTCGACTTCGCTGCGCCCGGCCAGCATTGGCTCGTCAGATAACACAACCCCGCCTTCGGCACAGGCGACGTCGATTGCCTCAAATTCGATCGATGTCCCGACTCGGCTGCGTCGGAGCGTTGACGTCGTAGCCTTCGGCCTGGTAGCTGATGCCGGTAAAGGCCACTGCCTCCGGTTCCAGTGCGGCAGCCGCATCGGCATCACCCTTGAGTTCGGTTGACAGGAAGGCCGTCACGAAATGATTGGTCAGATCGTGGGCGCGATCGATGTCCCAGACTGAATCGGCACAGAACCAGTAATTGGACACGTCAACGAATCCATGGCATATCCTCACATTGGTGTTGATGAAGACCATGTGATCGCCGTTCTCAAAGACGACCATCCCCTTTTGCTCGCTGCCAAGATGATCATAGATCGGGCACCCGTACCGCTCGGATGGAATCATCGTATCCTCTGATGCCGACCATCAACAGGGTTGGCACCTCTACGTTGGCAACGCCGGCATAGTCCGCGCCCCAAATACATCTCCATCCGGCGGCAAGGGCAACCACGGCATCGATCCGCGAATCCGAGATCGGCGGCCATCAACCCGGATGGCGCCGACTGCAAGGCCGAGCATCTCGGCGACCTCATCCTGGTGAGGCACGAACTGGCGGCAGTTGCTGACAAAGTTTTCCTCAGACCAGATCCGGGTTTGCGTGCGCACCATCCGAAGTCGAACTGCGCGCCGCCTCCCATCAGCGCAGCCCAGCCACCGGAAGAATGCCCGGTCAACGCCGACACGTTCTCGGCATCGATCAAACCGGCGCAGATCGCCGTCAGTCAGCGGATAGTTCGACCGGCATAATCGATGATTGCGTATGGCGTCCATCGGTCGTGTAGCAGCACCGGTCCAGAATGTCTCAAACACCTCACCGCGGGATCGCTGGACACCACCACAAAGCCGTGAGAGGCGAGGTGTTCGTGGAGGATACGCATGCCAATTGGCGCCAGGCGGCTAAGCCCTTCCGAAAAGATCACGAGCGGATAGGGTCGTGCTTCACCGTTTATCCTGGCTGGCTGATGCTGCAGCCGACAGGTTGCTAGCAGCTGACAAAGCGCTGACAGCCGGTTCACAAGGTATTGGCAGACTTCGTCCAGGCTGGCGAACGAGCGTTGTCGGTGTAAGCGCGTGAGGGACCGCGCCAACCAGCGTTTCGCTGTCTTCACCGGCAGAGGCGCAACAAGTAGATGAGATTAGGGTGCTCTCTTCGGTTGCATGATCTACGTTTCGATACGTGCCCGCCAGCAGGACGCCGGTGAAGCTGTCTGCCGTGCGACTTTCAGCATAGAGGGCGTCGCGGTAAAAGCGGTCTGGCGCATCGAAAACGTGATCGGATCGCAATGACTAAAGTTCGCGAGTTTTCTGTCATAATGGAGGTCAGTTTCGGAAGAGATTGTTCTATGCCTTGTGAATTTCCTGCTTATGCATCATCTAACGCTCTCCATATTCGGCTCTCCGCTGGTGTCGCTAGACGGCACGCTGTCTCGGCTTCGCCTCCAAGAAGGCGCTGGCGTTGCTGGTATCTTGCCGTGACGCGGACCGGTATATCGGTTATACTGAAAAATGGTGAGCGGATTCGTGATTGTAGGCCATGTTTGTGAAGGGCGAAAATCCTTGTCGAACCATAGGAGGAAGCCATGGCGCATCAACTAACCAAGCTCTACATCGAGCCGACCACGGCCTGCAATCTGGACTGCGCCATGTGTGTGCGCCGGGAGTGGGGCGAGCCGACCGGGCAGATGCCCTTGGACACTTTCGCGGACCTGATGGAGCAGATGCGCGCCTTCGCCGACCCGCCTATCATTCACCTGAGCGGCTACGGCGAACCCATGTGCCATGTCGATTTTTTGGAAGTAGTGCGCCTGGCCAAGGCGACCGGCGGCCGTGTAGAGATGACGACCAATGGCATGTTGCTGGATGAGGAGAAAGCCGAGGCGTTGGTCGAATTGGAACTGGATCGGTTGACCGTCTCCATCGACGGCGTGTCGCCTGAGGGCTTCGCCGACGTGCGCGTCGACGGCAACCTGCTCGATGTGATCGCCAACATCGAGCGGCTGCACCGGCTGGTGCTGCGCCACCGGGGACGACGAGGCAAGCCCCACATCGGCATCGCCTTCGTGGCCATGCGCCGCAACGTGGGCGATCTGGCCAAGCTGCCGTTGCTGGCCAATCGGCTGCATGCGCGCTGGATCCAGGTCTCCAACGTGGTACCCCACAACCGGGAGATGGAGCGCGAGATCCTCTATGGGCAGGCATTGCGTGCGCCGGCCTATCGGGCATCGCCGTGGGCGCCGGCGCTCAATCTGCCCAAGCTCGACTTCTGCGAGGATACGCTGGAACCGCTGCAAGGCGTCTACAACTCGACGGCCAGCATCACCCTGATGGGTCAACCGCTCAGCAGCTACGGCGATTCCTGCCGCTTCGCCCAAGAGGGCTACGCTGCCGTACGTTGGGACGGTGAGGTCAGCCCCTGTCTTTCGCTGCTCCACGACCATCCCGAATACATCCACGGACGGCGTAAGGATGTCACCCATCACAGCTTCGGCAATATCCGCATGACACCCTTGTCCGAGATCTGGCGGTCGCCGGACTTCGTCGCTTTTCGGGATCAGCTCAACGATTGGGGTTTCTCGCCCTGCACCACCTGCGGCGGCTGCGAACGCTTTCCGGCCAACTACGAAGATTGCACCGGCAACGGCTTCCCCACCTGCGGCGGCTGTCTTTGGGCCCAGGGCTTCATCCAGTGCCCGTGAGGCCGGCGCTCACCAGGAGCGAGATGGCGGGCCAACTTCGACCCGAATATCACTACAGGCGGACTCGACGGAGTCGATGATGCCGTCGGCAACGTCGGCCGGCTTCTGGGCGAAGCCAACGGTAAAGCGCGCCGGCACTTGTTCCAGAGTCGAGTTGAGTCCCAGCCGGCCAAAGCCGAAGACGGTCATGTTCTGCTTCCATGGGCCAATAGGAGTCGGTCTCGCCGTCATCGTTGTGGTGGACCAGGTAGAGCACACGATCCGATTCCGCCGTGCCAAAGTAGATCCAGCGCGGTGCGGGGAGCCGTTCATCCCAGCGTTCGGCGGCTGGCGATCGGATACCTGGCGCGCGCACGAGGTAGTCGACTGCTTCGTCCAGCTTGCCGCCCGGCGTCCCCTCGTAGAGAAACCAGTAGGGGTGGCCGACGCGTAGGACGGTCAGTCGGGCAAAGCTTGGAAAGATGTCCCATTGGCAGGCCCACTTCCCATCATTGGTCTCGGACTGGATCGCCACCTTGAGTGGACCCGCGTTGACGATTCGACTGGTCGACTCGGTGTTGCCGGGGTGAAAGTTGCTCTCCGGATAGGCCAGGTTGGGAATGCCCCGATAGACGCCGTCGGAGCCGCCCCAGGGATGATAGCTCAACCAGTCAGCGCCGTCGGGATCGATCATGCCGGCAAAACCCGCGCCCAATTTGTGGTAGAGGTAGGTGGCGGCCGGCGTCTCGATGCGGTAGCTCTCTTGCTCCTCATGCACTATGCCGTCGGTGACGGTGACCAGCGGGGCCGGCTGTTCGCCCGCGCCCGGTGACGCACTGACGTACAGCCGGAAACGGCGCTCCGCATCGGGCGGTGTCTCACCGGAGAGAAGGAAGGTCAAAGCGCCCGATCCTTCGCTGTCGATGTCGAATTGAGCACGCACCGGCTGTGGGGACGATGGGTCTGACCCCTCGATTTCGACGAGTCGCACATCGCTGGCAGCCAGCGGTCTGTCCGCCAACAGCACCAAATCCAGTTTAACTTCGACCGGCATTTCTTGACGAGGGACGCCTACCGCATGGACGGCGATGGGAACAAAGATCGCTGACGACATGTTCTGACTGGCTCCAGTGTTTGCTTTCCAACGTCCCCGGCACGGCCCACACAGAACGTGGTTGCCGGAATGGCGCTGGGACGTGCCGGGGACGTTTGCCTGACCTATTCTAGAACGACATTTGCCGCGACCGCGGCTTCACGCAGAAGCGCCAGACTGCTTGTCGCTTCCTCCGGCGAGAGCACATGCTCCAAAATTAGCCAACTGTCATCCGGCATGTGCGGGGCCATCAGCGTCAGCACCTGCACCCAATCGGTCGGACCCGTGCCCAGCGGCGCCAGGCCGGCGTGGATGTGGAAACCCTCGGCCAGTGCGATCTCCTTGATGTGGCCCAGACCGTAGTGGCCGGCCAGCGATGTACAGATATGGGCCACGGTCTCGGTCGGATCCCAAAGGTCGGCATAGTCGTAGAGGCTGGTCACGTCGATATTGACGCGCAATGCGTCCGAGCCGATCAGCTTGTGCAGGGCCAGGAAGCGTTCCGGCGAGTTGATGGCCGTCTTCAGATAGGCCTCGATGGTCAGCTTGACGCCATGCTGTTCGGCCAGGCGTACCATGGGCGCCAGTTCTTCAGCAATCGCCTCCGGCGCGCCGTCCTCGAAGTTGCGGACATCGCCGGCGCCGAATCCTGACGGATGAACGTTTCCGCCGCAGATGGTGATGTAGGTGCAGCCGGTCTCGCCGGCCAGCGGGATTGCCTTGGCCAGCATTTGCGCTTGCTGCGCCTGTCGCTCCCGATCGCTCGACAGCGGGTTGTAGTCAAAGGCGCCGATCTGGCAGACTGCCAGCCCGCGCCGGCGCAGCGGCGCCAGTGTTGCAGCCACGCCGTCGTTGACAAGCGCGTCCGCATTGATGGGCACACCCTTGACGCCATACTCGACCGCTAGATCGAGCGTATCGCCGCCGGCTTCCAGTCCTAGTCGCATGGTTGTTCGCTCCTCAAATGGTAATAGCTAACGTAGGTCAGGCTTGCGTGACCTACATCTCCACGATCTGCCCCGACCGCGCCGACTCGTAGACGGCCATGGCCATGCGCACGCTGCGCACGCCGTCGTCCACACCGCTTGAGGGCGCTCTGCCGTTGCGGATGCAGTCGGCGAAATGGCGGAAGGCGTCGCTGTAGCGCGTGTTGCCCAGCCCCTCGGGCGAGCGATAGATCGACTGCACGCTCTCGTCGTCTCGTGTGGCCCAGGTCAGTTCCGTCCAGATGTGCTCATGGCCGGCAAGGTGGGCCTGGCCGTTGGCCGCCACCAGATCGATGCGCGGATAGGTGCGGAAGGCGCCTGTGCCGATGCCGCCCACGGTCAGCGCGGCCGACGCGCCGTTCTCGAAGCGAATGGTGATGGCGGCCGCGTTCTCTGACGGCGCGCCCAGATGGCTGTTGGCCGTGGCCATGACTGTCTCCGGCTCGCCCAACAGGTAGCAGACGGCGTCGAAGAGGTGACATGAGTTCTCGTTGATATAGCCGTTGCCGTTCTCCGGATCCCAGAGCCAGCTATCCGACGGCGGCGCCCAACTGAAGAGGTACTCGCCGTTGAGCAGCCATGGCGATCCCAGTTCGTCATCCAGCAAGCCGCGCAATCGTACGATGGCCGGATGATAGCGAAAGCTGAAGGCGGCCATAACCGGCGCGTTTGACGTCCGGCAGAGTGCAGCCAGTTCTTCGGCATGGGCCACGTTGCTCGCCCACGGCTTCTCAATGATCAATGCCAGATCCTGGGCGATGGCGGCCTCGATGATCGGCTTGCGCCAGCGCGGCGACGTGCAGATGCTGACCGCATCCAGCTTCTCAGCTTCCATCATTTCGATGGCATCTTCATAGGGCGTGGCGCCGTAGTGCTTTGCATAGGCCGCCAATCCGTCGGGCAGATTGGGCACGCGGTCGGCGACGGCTACGAGCTTCGTACGCATCCAGATTGGCCAGCGTGCGTACGTGGTGCTGGCCAAAGCCCAGGCCGACGACGCCGATACGGATTTTGTCCATTCTGATCCTCGTTGTTCTGGCGAAAGGGCAATAGACCGCGGATTTTCCGGATTAGGCGGATTGGCGCGGATTTTTCCAACAAGAAATCCGTGTAAATCCGCCTAATCCGCGGTCCGTGTTTTTCCTATTCTCAATAGTCCAGCGTCGTTGTCATGTCATAGCGCTGGCCGGTCCGCGAGGATTCGAGGGCGCCGGCCATCATCTCGGTGATGTGCAGGCCCCAGTCCACGTTGGGGATGGGCTCGCGGTCCTCCAGGATGCAGTCGATCAGGTGCTGGGTCGACTGATGGTAGTAGTTGAAGCTGCCGGGCGTGGGCTGGGGCCACTTGGCCTTGCTGCGGTCGCCGCGCACTGGAATGTGGAACCAGCCGTCGTCGTCAACGTGGGGCAGGAGATCCGTGCGTGTCGAGATGATCGAGGCCGAGTAGCCTGCGCCAAAGATGAGGTTGCCCTCGGTGCCGAAGATCTGGAGGCTGCCGCTGTCCGGCTCCGGGCAGCGTGGGATGGAAGATGCGTCCCGACGTGGCATGTGCCCACGCTGCCGTCGACCATCTCGTAGAGCGAGTAGGCGTTGTCGACCGCCTCCATCTTCACCGCCTTGGTGCGCGGCAGATTGACCACCACGTCCCAGTAGTTGGCATTGTCCGGATCCGTGGCCTGGGCCAGGAACTTGTCGTACTCTTCTTCGGGCACGATCTTGTGGTCGGTCAGCCCGATGCCGGTGTGGGCCATGATGTTCTTGCACGGCCCCAGCACGGAGACGATGTTGGCCGGCGCATAGGGCAGGTCGAAGAGGAAGCCGCCGCTGTCTTTGTCGAAAAAGGCTGCCTGGCCGTAGGGATTGCTGCCCAATGCAGGGCCATAGGTGGTCGGGCCGGTCGATCCCAGCGAGAACCAGAGGATCTTGCCCAGCACGCCCGCTTTCACCAGTTGGCGCAACTGTGCGATGTCCGGGTCCAGCGATGAATTGGAACTGGGTTCGATGATGGCCTTGACGCCGGCCGCACGCACGGCACTGGCGATGGTGCGGGCGTCCTCCATGTTGGTGGCCATGGGCTTCTGGATCAGCACATGTTTGCCCGCCTCGATGGCCGCCAGGGTGAAGGGCACGTGGGTGCCCGGCGCAGTCAGGATAAAGACTACGTCGATGTCGGCTTTCTCGATCATCTCGTAGTAGTCTTGATAGGCTTCTTTGGCCCCGAAGAGGCGAACGCAGGCTTCGGTGCGCGTATCGTAGAGGTCGCAGACCGCACTGATCTCCGCGTCCTGCATGCGCATCATGTAGGGCAGATAGTAGGCCGTGGCCACAACGCCGCAGCCGACGACGCCGATCTTTACTTTGCGTGATCCTTGTTTAGCCATTCGTCTCCTCTTTCATTTGAATAGCCACAGGTGACTCTGCTGCAAGAACTGAAATTTCCACAGATAAACTCAGATGGTCTCAGATATTCACAGATATGCTCTGAAAGGTCTGTGCACCAGAGTACATCGCGTTCATTGTGGTTGATCTTTTATCTTCGCAGTAGAGTCATCTGTGGCGAATTAGTTTCGGCTCGTTCAACGTTCAAACTCGCTATGCAGTGCGTAGCGGTCGCTGCGATAGTGGGCGCGCAACAATTCGATGGGCGTGCCGTTTTCGTTGTAGCCGATGCGTTCGATGAAGAGCAGGGGCAGCCCCGCGGGCACACGCAATTCCTTGGCCATGCTCGGCGACGGCGGCACCGCCCGGACCGTCTGTTTGAAGCGCACCAAGCGAATGCCGTATTCCTGTTCGAGCACATCGTAAAGCGAATTATCGACAAAATTGTGTTGCAGAATACCCGGACAGAGCCGATGCACCAGGCAGGAGGACTGAACGCCGACCGGTTCTTGATTGACCAGCCGCAGCCGGGTGAGGATGGCCAACGGTTCGTCCAGTTCCACATCCAGGTCGATGGTCGTCTGGTCGGAGGCCGGCACCATCTTGGCTTCGAGCAATTGCGTGCTGGCGTTCAACTCACGTTGGCGCAGACTCTCAGTGAAGCGGATGCCCTGGTTCAGATCCTGTTCGATACGCGGAGCCGCCACAAAGGTGCCGCGGCCGCGCTGCCGATAGATCAGCCCCTCGTTGACCAGCCTGTCCAGGGCCAGCCGCACGGTCGTGCGACTGACCTGAAACTGCGCCATCAGTTCCGGCTCAGCGGGAAGCAGGTCGCCGGCCACGTACTCGCCGCGCAGTATCTTGCCGCGCAGGATGAGGAAAATCTGATGGTAGAGCGGTTGATTGCCGTCGTGCGCGAGCGTGTCCATCGATTCACTGACTTTGGCTGCCGATACCCTGTTGATGATATAATCGGTTAAACATTGTAACGTTTCAGACATTATACCTGATTTGCAGGCAAAGTCAATGGGAGGATTATTTGCGAGCGATGGCACAGCAACTACAGATCGACCTGTGGTACGGCCACCGGCAATCTTTTGCCGGCCACGGTCTGCCGCAGCGATGGGCAAACGTGCTGGGCAGGGTCAGCGGGCCGCAGCCGGTTGTGACTCTGGAATACGCGTTGAACGGCGGGGAAACGCTGCCCCTTTCATAGTGGACCCGACCTCAGGCGTTTGGCCGGCAAGGGCGATTTCAACATCGACCTGGATTGCCGAGACCTCAAGGCCGGCGAAACATGATCTACTGATCCATGCTGTGGACGAACTGGGCGACGAGGTCACGGAGCGCGTCACGCTTGTGAACCACGCCCAGTCCTGTGCGCTGCCCTATACGATCAAATGGGATGAGGTTGCGCAGATCCAGGATGTGGCCCACGTCGTCGACGGCATCTGGTCGATCACGGCCGACGGCGTAAGCCCGGAGGAGATCGGCTACGACCGGCTGATTGCCATCGGCGACATGGCCTGGCGCGACTACGAGGTGACCGTGCCCATCACGGTCCACGGCATCAACGCGGCCTGCTACAACCGGCCCAGCGTCCATGCCGGCGTCGGCATCGTTCTGCGCTGGAAAGGGCACAGCAACTGGGGCGCTGATGAGTGGGCCAGCGGCCAGCCCTGGTTTGGTCCCGGTCCCTACGGGGCGATTAGCTGGTACTGCGTCTTCCACGACGTGGGACCGATCTTGAACTTCTTCGATCCCGATTTTCAGCGAACGGCGGAGCTGTCCGCGCAAGCTGGAGCTACACGTTCCCTACTTCTTCAAAACACGGGTCGAAACGCTGGACGATGAGCAGCAGCCAATACAGCCTCAAAGTCTGGCCGGCTGAAGCGGAAGAGCCGGCGCAATGGGATCTGACCGCGCCGGGATCGATTGTCGGGCTGAAGGAAGGCGCCATTCTGCTGGGCGCGCATCACACGGCGGCGACTTTTGGCGATGTGAGGGTGGAGGAGATTCGATCATGACATTTGAAGAACTCTATGAAGAGGCCAAATCCGTGCTGAACCCGCGCACACTATCTCGGATCAGGCTGAGGCCGGCGGCGTCGGCGCAGCCATCCTCGCCGAAAGCGGGGCTACATACGTCGGCGTCTGCATCGATACGGCATGCTCAATGGGGTTTTGCGCCGAACACGCGGCGGCCGCAGCGATGGTCACGGCCGGCGAGAGCCGCGTGCTCAAGATGGTCGCAGTTGGCTGGGATGCAGCCATCATGCCGCCCTGCGGCCGCTGCCGTGAGTTCATCAGCCAACTTCATCGCGACAATCATGCCGCCGAGGTCATGGTCGCGCCGGGTATGATCAAAACGATACGACCGATCTGTTGCCCCAGTCTTTCATGACTAGGTCAACCGGTATGCCAAGTGTATCGCTCAACCGCTGGTCATAACAAGAAAACGCCGTATGGATCTTCGGCCACGAAGTTCAATGCATCATCCAGCGGGAGCACCTCGCCGCCAAAGTCACCGATGCTCTCCCACTTCTCTCTGTGGCTCCACCACAATACTTCAACGTTATCGCCGTTGCCGGTGGGGCGCAACCGGGCAAGCGGCGTGCCATCCTCTTCGATAAAGAGGGAATAACCCTTGTTGGCGCGACGAATGATGACGCCGCCGCCCATGGCCTCACTAAATGCTTTGATTCTTTCAAGCACGGGATCTGATTTCTTCATCCTGATGCTCTTCTCTGTTTCTCGGTTCAATCGTAAACGGCCCGCAATCGCCTACGGCTGTCGGGTCGTCTGGTGAACAATGTTGGTTGCCAAGGAGCGATCCGCCGTCGGGAACTGCGTCAATTCTGATTCACTTCAGTTTAGCTTCAGGCGGACGTGTGTGCAAACGTCCGAACATCCGACCATCCGTCATCCGTCCAAAACATCCCGATCCGAAAAGGTCACAACGGGGAAGCGGTCGGGCTGATGGGTGTCGTAGATCCCATGCGGACTGAGCACCCAGGCCGGATGGGGTGAGACTTCGCTGCCTGCATTCATCAACTTCTGAAAGCGACCGAAGAAGATGCGCCACTCGTCGCCGTCCTGGGGCGGCAGGCTGCGCCCGTCGGCCAGCCAGGCCATGCCGGACCACGGGCAGCGCGATCTCGCAGGTCCAGCCGCTGTCCACGTCGCTGTGATCGTTGAGCGTTCCGTCTATCTGGACGGCTACCTGTAGCCCTGGGAAGTCCCAATCCAGGAACGCCCAGCGCGGTCCGTGTGGATGGGTGCCCCGCCAGAATGAATCGGCGCGGCGGTCATAGTCGCCGGCAAAGGAAAACGCCTGCCGTTCCAGCAGGTCGAACTCGGGCACATCGAACCGGCTGCCACGCGTGTAGGCGTCTTTCCAGACAAACATCACCTCGTAGGGCGTGCCCAGCGCGTTGATCTCCAACTCGTAGTAGCAGTCGCCGCCGTCGATGAAGATCTCGACATCGTTCTCCTGAAAGATGATCGCATCACGCTCGGTTAGGTGCGCCTCCAGATAGGGTTCTTCGATCCAGAAGCCGATGTAGAGATAGGTGTCGTCCCACAGCGCGGCCATGCGCGTGTCATAGAATGCAGGCGTGCCCGCGGCCATGTCCACAAATCGCTGAGACTTGGGCGCAGCCTGCCATGCTTTCTTGCTCAGATTGCCGTCGACCCGGATAGGCTCGGTCGTGCGTCGACAGGTATAGCGGCCGATTGGTCTGTTCGGATAGGTCGGATGTTTCGTTCATGAGAACTCCTGTGGGTAGATTCTTGGACCGAAGACTCCCCCGTGCACCCGAGGCTCACGGGGGATCCAATATGGCCGACGACTACACCCTTCCGATGCCAGAAGCGCAGACTGCTGGGCGCCCACTCAACAGGTTGCGCCGCTGAGACCTGTCGAGGCCGCCGATTGATCAGATAGACCCCGCCGCCAATGAAAATCACACCGATGAACATCCCCCAGGTGACGATCTCCCCCAGCAGGAGGACGCCGAAGACGGTGGCGACGACCGGGATCAGATAGGCATTGAGCGAAAAGGCTGTGGCCCCAAAACGACCCGTGATATAGAAAGATAGAAACTGTCCGCCCAGCGCCCCGATCAGGGCGGCATAGACCAGGGATAGCCAGCCGGTTGCGCTGACATCGCCCCAGGCAAAATCGCCGACCAACAGCGCGACGATCATGGTGATCAACGCGCCAACCAGCAGCCTGATGCCGGTGACAGCGGTCGGGTCCATCCCCTGCATCCGGCGGCGGACGAAGATGGCATTGGTCACCTCGGAACTGAGGCCGACCATGATCAGCAGGAAACCCAACGAACTGGCCCGTCCGACATCGACCAGCCCGCTTTCGCCGCGCAACACCAGAAACAGAGAGCCTGACAGGGCCAGGATAACGCCGGCAGCCTTGTTGCGGGTCATCTTTTCATCGGGCAGAAAGAGGTGGGCGGCAATGACCATCAACGCCGGCGTGGTGGTCACAAACATGCTGGTCACGCCGCTGGATTGATATTGGAGCGAGAGGATAAACATCGTCATGGGGATGGAGACCCCGATGACCCCGCTGAAGGCTGCATGGCGCCATAGATTCGGATCGCGCGGCCAGGCACGTCGCTGCAACATGAAGATCAGCACGAAGAAGAAGGTGGCAATCGAAAGCCGCAGGGCGATAAAGGTGTACGGGTCAAATTCGTCGATGCCAAAGCGGCTGGCAACAATGTTGGTGCCCCAGAAAAGACTGAGCAATGCGACATAGGGTAAGGCTTTGGTATGCATAGGGTTCGTTGAGCGCTCATCGTTCTCGTGGATGTTCGTGATGCAGAAAAAAAGCGAGACACCTTCAACCGATTCAGCGAAGATGCCCCACCTACTTTCATGTTGTCAGCTTCGTATTGTACTCCAGAATTCGCGCTTACTCAATGATCTCTTCTACCACAATGTGTAGCCGCCATCCACCACCAGATCATGGCCGGTGACGTAGGCCGAAGCATCCGACGCCAGGAAGACCACTGCGCCCACCAGATCGTCGGGCGTGGCCAGCCGGCCCATGGGCGTGTTGGATGTCCAGACAGCTCCCATGTCGGGCACGGCCTTCTCGGTCATGGGCGTGATGGTATGGCCGGGGCTGAGCGTGTTGACGCGCACGCCGCGGTCCGCCCATTCGGCCGCGCAGGAGCGGGAATATTGGATCACGCCGGCCTTGGCCGCGTTGTAGTGGGAATGCAGTTGCGGCCGGTTGACGATGCGACCGGACATGGAGGCGACGTTGATGATCGAGCCGCTGCCGCCGGCCAGCATGGCCCGGCCCTCGGCCTGGGTGCAGAGGTAGATGCCCTTCAGATCGACGCCGACGACCGCGTCCCACGCCTCTTCGGTCAGATCCTCGGCGCGGCTGCGGTTGGCGATGCCCGCGCTGTTGACGGCCACATCCAGGTGTCCCCAGGCGTCGATCACCGTGGCGACCATGCGGCGGACCTGATCGGCCTGGGTCACGTCCACCTGGATCGCCAGCGAACGCACGCCCAGCGCGGCCAATGCCTCGGCGCTGCGTTCGGCCGTTGCCAGATCGAGATCGGCCACGGCCACATCGGCCCCGGCTTCGGCCAGCGCATGGGCCAGGGCCGCGCCGATGCCGCGCCCGCCGCCAGTGACCAGGGCAGTGCGGTTGTTGAGTGAAAAACGATCGAGTATTGCCATGTCATACCTTCTGTGTTGGTTTGTTGGTTGAGTTTCAGTGACTCTGCTGCAAAAACCACGAATTTCACGAATTGCTCCACTGAGGAAATTCGTGCAATTTGTGAAATTCGTGGTTCTTGCAGTGAAGTCTTCAGTAGTTCACGATCTGTCATTCTGAGTGGGTATTTTCGAGCAAGTCACTCTGGCAAGGGCAGCGAAGCAGTCCAGCGCACCGAGGAATCTCGTTTTTCACCAAATCGTGAACTACTGAGTTTAGCGTCCGGGCAATCGCAATGGAGCCGGCTGTTGGTCGGCCGCAATGCGGAATGAGTCGGTCCACGCCGGCGCGTCGGGATAGGGTTCGGAGGCCAATCGGCTGCGCCACTCTTCATCGTTCAGGCGTACCGGAGGAAAGCCCGATTCGATTACCTCGTAGTAACTGAACGCCGGCCCAATGTACAGTTGCTTGCCCTCGTCCGTCTCCACAATGAAGAGCAGGGCCGACACGGGACCGGTGGCTGCGTGGAGCACCCTGGGCGGATAGAGGCTGCTGGCCAGATCGTTGTTCGGATTGGTGTGCACGTCGGCAATCAGAGCCGGGCTCTCGTCCTTTCTGAAGAATAGGTGGCTATACCAACCATCCCACATTTCTTCGAAGGTGGGCCCACCACACCCGGCCACATTGACATCCTGTTGGACCATAATGCTGCGTAGGAAGAGTTCCTCATCCGGCGAGAACGCGATCTGCTCAAGCTCCTTTTCGGCCAAAGTTTCCAATTGAGCGGCGATTTCCATCACATTGTTGAAATAGATCCGAGCTTCGGCGATGACCTGCAATTCAGACAACCCAACGGTCGTGGCGTCCAGCGCGCCCAGGGCAGCATAGCTGGCCTGGGCGTAGTCATGCAAGCCGGTATAGAAGGCCGGGTAGGGTTCGATGTAACCGGCAGGGTATTCGCACAACACCTGCATAGTCGTGTAGGACTGCTTGATATAGAGCAGGTTGTCATGTCGAAACTGGGTCCACGAGGCAAGCTGGGTCTGCAACATCTTGTCGGACCAGGCCGATGTGCGCATGCTCGGGGGGAAACGCTCGTCAGTCGTCGGTGAATCGAGTGTGCGGAGCATTCCGAGCCACTGGTTGATCACCGGCTTCTGCCAGAACGATTCCGGCTGCCCGTCGACCATCTCGCGCAGATCGGTCAGTGTCTCACCATATCGATAGGTCTCCAGTTCATCCGTCAAATAGACCAACGCATGGTCGTTGCCCAGCGCGTACATCAGATCCATGGTAGACGGCAGTGCCCGCTCGACTGGTTTTCCATCCACAAAGAGGCGATCATAGACGACGCTGCCAAGGATATGGCTGTCAATGCTGAACCGTTGGCCAAAGAGCGTGAAGATATTGGGCCGTGGGATGGGCGCTGCGCTGGCATTCCCGACAGAGCGTTCAATAATCTGGCCGGTGATACGCTGTTGGCCATAGTCGTGGTTGATGAGTTGATCCAGCAGGATATCCGGGTCCGCAGCCAAGACGTCGGCTGGACGCTCAATGCCTGTATCCTGCATGAACTGCTGCAACGTGGCCAGGGTGATGTTGTCTGACGGTCCGATAAACTCTGCCAGCAGGTTGTCGATCTGTTGCCAGCGTGCCCATTGCTGCCCGTCCTCTATGGCGTCGTTCAGAATCACCGCAGCAGCCAGCATATCAGGTTGGAGCGTCTGTTCGCTGGTTCGAGGATGCGTCTCGGTGAAGCGGAAGTCCATCAACGCCAGCCACATCATAGCCCTGAAATAGCCCTGCATGCCCAACTGGGCGTAGTTGCCGCGTGGCTCGAACATGGTGAAATCGACGGGGCGAGCTTGGCCGAAGAGTTCGACCTCTTTGAGGTCATTGGCGGCTGTGGCCAGCGTTACATAGGTCTGAACCTGTGGGCCCTCGCCGAGTTCTTCGCTCAGCAAGGCCAAGGCGACGTCAACGTATGTGAGCAGGTCCGTGTAGGCATCAGTCAGCGCCGGTTCCTGGTTGGCGGCTGATGCTTGGACCAACTCTTCACGAGTCTCAGCTAAGAGGACCTCGAGTTGGGGAATGAAATACCCCCGTTCCAGTGACTGGAGTAGATCTGTATATGAAGCGTGTACGGTCTGGAGGATGGAGTCCGTAGTGACGAGAACCGGCAGATCCTTCCAATAGATCCAACCGTAGGCTTCAACAAAGCGCTGCCAGGCATGTTGATCGCTGACGACAAAGCCGTTCTCTGCCAGCCGTTCCAGCTCAACCTTATCTGCTCGAATTGACTCCGCGATCTCGTTGAGATATTTGACGTCCTGAAGCTTTGGGACGATGGGCAAGCTGTAGTCAAGGTCCAGCATGTTTGGGTCGATCTGTGTCGCTGACAGGGCGGGTTGCACCGGCAGCGAGGACGCTGGGGGATCAAGCGGTGAGGTGGGCGGTGCGATCGGTGAGTCGAAGGTATGGGCTGCTGTGACCGGAAGCGGCGAATTCGGCTGGATTTCGGGGGCAGATTCCATGGCAGCGGGCGGCGACATCGGCTGAGCGCGTGCTGGGGATCGACCGCAACCGGCCATCAAAAACGCAGACAGGCAGAGAAAAATCGAAATGGCTTGAAGTGAGAGGGAGCGTTTCATATCGGTCCTCCTTGTGCACACGAGGTGCGCGTAGAACGATGCAATGTGCTTGACCTATGCCATCGATGGTACCGATAGGACGATCCCGGCATCGAAATTGTTGCGCGATGTGCAACCAAGGACTGGCGGTGAATATTCTCATGGATTTGGAGGCTTGATTCGCACGAAGCGCGTGCGAAATCGACAGTGGCAGGCTGTGCAAATCACCGAGATATTTTTTCGCCGACATGTATGGTTTGTCATACTCAGAGGCTCCGCAGTCTGGCTTTGGCCTGCTGCCGGATCGGTTCCCCGTGACCCACTGCCACGACATCCACGTCATAGGTTGCCAAACGACGCAGGGTCTCCGCCTGTTGACGTGCATTGAGAACAAAGCCTGGCCAGCCGCCCATGAATTTCGGCGATGTGACCACGGCGTCGCCGGTGAAGAGAACTTTTTGCTCGGACAGGTAGAAGGCAAGATGGCCGGGCGAGTGACCCGGTGCATGGATCACCTCCACCGGTCCCAGATGGTCGCCGTCATCCACAGATTGATCCACCCGGCAGGGTGGATGAGAAGTCACGCCCAGGTTGTTGCCGATCTGGAAATGGAAGGTGACCAGCGGATCTTGGGGCAGCCAGGAGACGGCCTGGGCCTTGCGCTCGCCGGCAATGATGTCCATCTCCCACGCATGCGCGTAGACCGTCGCTCCGCTGAGCCGTTTGAGCGCAGCCAGCCCGCCCAGGTGGGAGCGATGGGCGTGGGTCAACACGATGATGCGCAGATCGGACAACGTGTAGCCCAATCGGTGGATCCGGTCGGATGATAACCGTCGGAATCGGGTCGAACAGCGTATCGATGAGCAGCAGGCCCTCCTCGGTCTCGACCAGGAACGCGTGCACGTTAAACCCTTTGTCCTGACTCAAGCTGTGGACACCCGGCGCGATCTCCATGGACAGTCTCCTTTCCCGACGCTCTTCAGAATTCAACCAATCTCCGGCTACGCTCGCGGCCAGGGCGCAAAGGCGTTCTCCACCTTGTTCAGAAACGGCGCCAATTGTGGGAAATGGCGAATCAGCACCGTCGACATGGTGTTGTCGTCGATCCAGGCCATGCCCTCGGGCGTGTAGACTGCGGGCGTGTAGTCCGTCGTGAAGAAGCGGTCGCTCTTGAGCCGGCGCGAGGCCATGAGGATGAAGATGCGCATGGCCGTGTCGCTGAAGCCGAAGCCTGGCGGCGGCGTCTCGGCGTAGAGCCCGGTCATCAGGTCCACGTCTTCGATCTGGCCGCCATAGACTTCGCGTAGTTGAGCCGCCCACGTTGGATTGTCGGTCATCTCGTCGAAGCTGGTGACCGCCGGCTTGTGAACGAGCCGGCGAAACTGGTTGTAGCGCGGCACGCCCCGCTCGCGGTCGCGCAGGATGTCGATGGCGGCCAGATCCACGAGCCGTCCGCTCTCCTGTTTCTCCAGTGTCTGCAGGAATCGGGGGAAGTTGTGTAGCGTGATCGCGCCGGGGTGACTGGTCCCGAACGAGTAGATGGCGTCGGCCATGGTGAGGTCGTCCAACTGGCTGCGCACGTTGCTGCCGGCAATGTCGCGGAAGGTTAGCTCCGACAGCAGCGCGTCGTCGGCGGCCGATCGGAAGCTGTAGTCGTCGGGAATGAGCGGATGCATGCGGTAGACCGCGGTGAACTCTTCGGTCAGGGCGTAGAGCGCGCCGTGGTGGTCGGCCGGCGATCCCATGATGCCGCTGATCACCTCGTTCCGGCTGATGCGACCCACCTTGTGATAGAGTTGCTCGCCCACAAGACCCCACCAATTGCCGCGCATGGCGGTGTTCATCGTGCGCGTCGCCAGAATGCCCGGCGTCCACTCCACCGTGTGGATCTTGGCCATCAGCGCCACGTTGACCAGGCGCGCGCGGTCAAAGAGCGCGTCGTCGTCCCAGCCGGGATAGGCTCGCTTGAGCATGGCGCAGATGGCGTTGTGCTCGCGGGCAAAGAGCGTGTGCATGATGCTCAGCCCAAGCCACCAGTTGCCGTTGACGCCGGTGATCTCCAACCCCGTCGCCGGGTCGACCGGCAGACGTCCGTCATCGGTCAGGGCCAGCATACCGTCCGCCCCGGCGCGCACCCGGTCTTGGACGTCTTGGCTGCTGCCGTAGATCTGGGAGCCGTCCCACCAGTGGGTCTCTGTGTTGATGTAGGTGGGCGGCATGCCGCTGTCGGCGGGCGTGCGCGTCGGGTCGAGCATGGTGCGCGGCACCTGCATGGGATGCTCGTGCCAGGGATCGTCGTCGGCCAGCGGCACTTCGATCAGGCGTGTGGCGTCGTTCTTGCCGTGGCTGAGCCAGTCGTGGACCATGAACTGGATCCAGGCCGCGGCCAGCGTGTTGAGGATGGTGGCCGGCTGAAACTCGTCACGCGTGAGCAACTCCAAGCTCACCGTGCGCGGGTTGGGCGTCAAGAGTTTGGCTTCGTCGGGATAGGTGTAGATCAGCGGCACGTTGCGGCCAAAGCGTGTGCCCTTGCTGCCCATCAGCGGCACACGCAGGTCGTTGTAGACGCCGTCGGGCGAACGGGCATGGAGATAGCTGGGGTCCGTCGGTCGATCCACATCGGGATCGACGGAGGGCAGGGTCTGGGTATCGACCAAGTTTTCGTCGCGCAACAGCTCGCGCATGCCAATGAAGTTGAACAGGGCCAACGCATAGGGCAGATCGGTCCAGGGGACGCGCAGATTCCAAGCTCGACTGAACTTGAGCGCCGGCGCCCGAAGTCCGGCAAAGATGCCTTTCCCTGAGGATGAACGACGTCTGATCAAGAGGAGGAACAGACCGGCTACCATCAGCCATAACCAGAAACGTCGCCTGCGCGGCTTTTGAGTTTTCGATTTCATTTTGTACTCCCAATATCAGTAGTTCTCGATTTGTCATTCTGAGCGGGTATTTCCGAACACTTCACTCTGGCAAGTGACCAGTGAAGAATCTCGCTTTTCGCCAAATCGTGAACTACTAAAAATGCAAACAGGAATCAGCCGAGAGCGGGACGAACATGAGGAAGACCTGCTGCCAGTGTAGCACAATCTCCAGCCGCCTTCAATGCGTGGCTCTGAGCCCCAACGTCCCGACAATACGGTGCGCGATTTCAAACCCAAGGATGATCGTAGGGCTGTTGTTTCAAAACTGCATTTGAGACAGCAGCCGTCGTTGGCTATACTGAGAAGGCGAATGAAAAAATGCACAGGGGCATGGTCAGTTGAGGCGGACATAGATGAACAACTATCTACAGAATCAAGTCAGCGAGTTTGTCGAACGACACGATCTCGTCACCGATGTCGAATACCGTCTGCTCGATCTGGTCTCTGAACTTGGCGAGGTGTCAAAAGAGCTTCTCAAGGCAACCGACTACGGTCGCAGCGACTTGCGGGTCGACGATTTGGCGGACAGTTGGTCCGAGGAGTTGGGCGATCTGTTCTTCTCTCTGATCTGTGTGGCCAACGCCACCAACGTCGATCTGGAGCAGAGCCTGTCCCGTGTGCTGGAAAAGTATGCGAGACGATTGGCGGCCAGACAGGACGCCGGATCCGGACACTGACCGCGAAAGCGGGAATGCCGGCGGCAACACCCTCTTCAATTGTCTCAAAGGTCCGGTCGGGCCGAAGAGATCAACCCATCAAAGGAGACTGCACCATGACTGACCCGAGGCCCACCACGATCGAGGAACCGGCTCGCCAACTGCCGGTCGATGCAAGCTATGATGTGCTGGTCGCCGGCGGCGGCATCGCTGGCGTGGCGGCTGCGGTGGCCGCGGCTCGGCTTGGACGCTCGGTCTGTCTGCTGGAGAAGGCGTGTGCGCTGGGCGGGCTGGCGACGTTGGGCAACGTCACCGTCTGGCTGCCGCTCTGCGACGGCATGGGTCGCCAGGTGAGCGCCGGTCTGGCCGAGGAGATGCTCAAGCTGTCGGTGGCCGATCTGGCGCAGGATAACCGCCAGGCCCGCTTCATCGGCATCCCGGACGCCTGGCTGCCGGGCGGGGATCTCGAACAGCGCACTGAGAAACGCATAGAGAAGCGCTATCGGGTGCAGTTCAACCCATCGTCCTATCTGCTGGCGCTGGAGCGTTGGGCCGTCGAGAGCGGGGTCACGATCCTGTACGACACGCGAATCTGCGCCGTGCAGCGCGTTGATAATCATATCAGCCATCTGATCGTCGAGAACAAGAGCGGGCGGTGCGCCATTGCCTGCCGGGCCGTGGTCGACGCCACCGGCGATGCCGACATCTGTTTCCTGGCCGGCGAGCAGACCGAGTCGCTCGACACCAACGTGCTCTGCGGCTGGTTCTACCATCTGGACGACGAGGGTCTGCACCTGCACGCCGCCTCCAACCCCTACAGCCCCTACGCCGACCGCGAGGGCGCCGAAGGCCCCTTCTTCCGCGGCGACGACGCCGATCAGGTCACCCAACATCTGCTCCAGTCGCGCGCCTGGATGCTGGAGAAGTTGGCCGACTATCGGGCGCGTCACCCCGACCAGTCCGTGCAGATCATCACCCCGCCGACCATCCCCACCTTTCGCATGACACGTCGTCTGGTCGGCGCCATCTCGCTGGGCGAGCGCCACGATCATCATCGCTTCGATGACACCGTCGGCTTGACCGGCGACTGGCGCAAGCGCGGCCCGGTCTACGCCTTTCCGCTGCGTTCGCTGGCCGGCGTCGCCAACGACAACCTGCTGGCCGCGGGTCGCTGCATGTCCGCCGACACCACGGCCTGGGACGTGACCCGTGCGCTGCCCGGCTGCGCGGTCACCGGCGAGGCCGCGGGCACGGCCGCGGCCCTGCTGGCCGAGCAGGCGGAGCCGAGTTTGGCCGCGTTGTCCGTGCCGGAATTGCAGGACCAACTACGTCGGCAGGGTGTCATTATTGAATACTGACTCTTGCCGGCCTCCATCCATTCTTCGTTGAGTTACCAGATAATCGGCTGGTCGAAGGGGGAAGGACGCTCTTGGTCGATTGCGTCCCTTTGCGGTTCTTCACGCAGGCACGCGCGTAGGGGTAGGACTCATTGTCTCGTACACAATGCGCAACCCGCTATAACGAACCCCTTGGGTAGGATGCCCGATTCCCGGCCAATGTTGGATGTTGTAAAGACAAACATTGAAGCCATGCGCAGGGCAAAGACGAGCAAGATCGTGCTACTCAACTGAGGAAGCTGGCGCGCCATCATGGGATTTATCGGCCCGCATGCGTAGGGCCACGATAAACCAAAGACACGTCCTTCCTGGGAAGGGAATGACGTAGAGACCGACATTCCCCTTTTTTTACTTTTCTGCCAAAATGAACGCTATTTGCACAAAACTTACGATAGGGGAAATGAACCATCCCGAAACAAACGGACTCAATAGGTGACCATGCGCGGCAGCGTTTTGGCCTGCTGAACCCAGTCTGCCACAGATGAGCGCGGCGGTATACGCCGAACAAGCTTCTTCTCGGCGTTGGTATTTGCCAACGCCTCATACAGATTGTCGGGATTACGTTGGGCCAGTTCCGGCACTGTATCCACCCCTGTCGCCTCCAGTAGCTCGGCATATTGTGTCGCCACGCCACGGATGCGGAACAGATCTACGTGATTGACCCACCGAAGGATCTGGGAGTGACTGATTCCTGTCACTTCTTCAATTCGGCGACGTCCCTGCGGGCTTGCGCCTTCCTTCAAGAGAGTAGTTGTCGTCTTAATTCTCGCATCGCGCGGCTTCTGTCCAAAGACCTGACCGATACCTTCCACATCGATTACACTTGCCATTGTAGATTTTCCTTGTAGTAAATTGGTTCCAGCTTTCGAGACGACCCTACCAAATCTGGGCATCCTATTGACTGGATTCGCTCGCTATGTAACGATAGATCACGGCACCGAAATTCCGCCGACGATTGGGGCTACCCAGAAGAGCCAAAGCTGTGCAATCGCCCAGCCGCCGACATATACCGCCACACCGGTGCTGCGGGCCGGGTTGACCGAAGCGTTGGTCACCGGGACGGAGACCAAGTGAATGAGCGTCAGTCCCAGACCGATTGCAATCGGCGCGAACCCCTTGGGCGCACGCTTGTCGGTGGCGCCAAGAATGATCAGCAGGAAGGCCATGGTCATGACGATCTCGGTAACGAGGCTTGCCAGAAGGCTGTACCCACCCGGAGAATGGTCACCGTATCCGTTGGCGGCAAACCCGTCGGCGACATTGAAGCCGGCTGTACCACTGGCAATCACGAACAGCACGCCACCAGCTGCAATGGCGCCGATCACCTGGACCACGATATAGGGCACGAGTTCGGCCAGCCGGAAAACGCCCGCCTGCCCAGAGTCCCAGCGAGACGGCAGGATTGAGGTGACAGCCAGAGATGTGTCCGATGGCATAAGCCATGGTGAGAACCGTGAGCCCGAAGGCCAGCGCTACGCCGAGCCAGCCAATGCCCACGTCAGGGACGGAAGCAGCCAGCACCGCGCTGCCGCAGCCACCGAGGACCAGCCAAAAGGTACCAACGAATTCTGCCGCATACTTTTTCATTCCCGCTCCTCCTTTGTCGATGGTTGCATGCCCAGGGCGCTGAACGAGCCACGAGCATGCAAATCATCACAGGGCGCCATTACCGGCGTCCATGTCATATTTTCCGAATAATCTTCTAGATTTCGTATTGCTGTGGTTGATCCCAAACATCCGGATTTGACCTTTGCGCCGCTCCAGTAAGATCACACATAGTACCAACA
Source organism: uncultured Chloroflexia bacterium (assembly GCA_963698255.1). GTDB lineage: Bacteria > Chloroflexota > Anaerolineae > Caldilineales > Caldilineaceae > JAWKOK01. The sequence goes on from CAVOQD010000015.1 coordinate 41,124, forward strand.
CCCACACCGGAAAGACCAATGCCAGCACCTTGCTGAAGGAGGCGCTCAGTAGTAGAAATAGCCCCACGGCAAAACCCACGAACACGAACCACTTGGGTAGGATGCCCGATTCCCGGCCAATGTTGGAGGTTGTAAGACAAACATGCAGCCATACGCAGGGCAAAGACGAGCAAGATCGTGCTACTCAACTGAGGTAACTGGCGCGCCATCATAGGATCGATCGGTCCACGGACAAACTCCATGCTGGCGGCGGTGGCTGCCGAGGCCCCTCCTGCCGTGAACAATAACCCGATGAAGATGATCCCGCTGACCGATTGTACGTTTGAAAGTAACACATTGATCTGTTTCGTCGAGACCGCAATCCACATGCGTAGGGCCACGATAAACCAAAGAAACGCAATCCCTGCGAAGGGCATGACGTAGAGACCGAGCCAGAATCAGGCGTCGGCCCTCTCCACTGCTGTAGAATCGAATGATCTCGGCATCCGATGCGTTCCGCTTGGCGTCTGCTGAAGCAGGAAATAGGAAAGAAAATACAGTACTGCGTGCGCAATACCAAGGCAGCAGTCAATTGGGCTGCGCGTCGCAGGGACCGCTGTGGTTGCCGACGATCGGTATCTTCGTTTCCGATCAGACCGGCGGTCCGCGAGTTATCAGGCTCCGAAATCACCATTCGGCCTCCGTTCGTCCAGATCGATCTCTACCGGAACGTCTTTGCCTTCCAACGGCATGGCGATGGCCGAGGCCGGCGCCATGCCGTCGAAAAAGGTTCGCCACCGAAAGATGTCTCTCTTCGGAGAGTCGCACCGGCTTGTAGCTCTTCCACAGCAGCGAGATCTTCCCCTATGGCAAGGAGCGCTTCTGGACTTAGGAACTCCTGGGCCGATCCGATGCCGCCCTGATTGCGCCGGATCACGCTGCGCAGCGGAGTCAACCACGTATGCTCTATCATCATCAGTAGCGCACCCCCACCGACCGGAATCTGATCGGAGATGGCGAGAAGGTTTTCCGCAGACAGTCCATACTCATACCTCTCGGCAGATAGCGAGCAGCACGCCGCCACGCCCTCGGCCACAACGTCCGTCGCATCGTCTACATCGATCTCATCATCTGCGTTGAGTGCTGCCCGCGTGCCTGCAACACCGGCGGCGATGAGACCGCCAATGGCTGCACCGGTCAGCACCGCTTCGTCCTCAGTCAGATCGCTGACTTCCGCTGACCATACTGAACCCTCCTCATCCTTGTAGACGGCCAGAGCGTGGACCAAGCGGATGAGTCCCTGGTCACGCACAGCGTTCAGTTCAGCGAGAATCGAGCCGTCGGGCTCTGGATGGTCAAAGCCGATCACGATTAACTGAATAGGTCCGAATGGCATGATTTTTCCCCCTCCCTGGGGTAGTAATTAAGCTGGACAAGCAAGACGATGCGTGTAGACCCTTTGCTGCCGAGTCTATTCCCGGTCAATGTTCTACACGCCAGAGGCTGTAGCGGTCACAGCCTACTTCGGGTATGGTTCTCGACTGCGTGACGGATTTGATGCAGTTGCCGGGGTCGGGTATGACCGCTGTTGCAACGCGTCCCGTCAGTCGCATCTAGGTCAAAATCGTTCGTTTGCGTCGAGCATTTCGAGAACCGGATGAACCCCGCCAGAAATCCCTTTACAGTTGCTGCCACAGGCGGACTGGCTGGATTTCTATCGGGGTATTCGTGCCGAACTGAACTAGTGCGACTTGCTGCTCGTCGCTTCCTGCAATTGCCGCAGCACCGCATCCAGGTTGAAGGAGGCCGGCTTTCTGGCGTGGCGGGAACTTGACGAACGCCTCAATCTGCTCGGCTACGACCGCCTGCATCCCGTAGATCAGGTAGGCGTGCGAGATCACCCAGTCCCAGTAGGTGTTCGAGTTCTCGTCGGCCCGCTCGAACGGGTCGCGGCGCAGGTTGAAGATCTTCGGCACGCGCAACGGCACAAACGGCTCGAACCAGCAAGCCAGCGTCTTGGCCCGCTGCTCCATCAACACCACCTTCCAGTCGTCCATGCGGATGGCCAGGATATCGCCGTCGTCGCTGATGTAGAAGAAGTTCTTGCGCGGGCTTTCCTCGACCTCACCCGTCAGATACGGGAGCAGATTGTAGCCGTCGATATGGACCTTGAAGTGTCTTGTCGCCGAGCCTGATGGCCTTCCAGCAACTTCTCCTTGATGTCCGGCACTCCCGCGGCGGCCAGGAACGTGGCCAGCCAGTCCTGGTGGGTGACGATGCCGTTGAGCACCGTGCCGGCCTTGAACTTGCCCGGCCAGCGCACAAAGGCCGGCACGCGCCAGCCGCCTTCCCAGTTGGTGTTCTTCTCGGAACGGAACGGGGTGATGCCGGCATCCGGCCAGGTGTTGTAGTGCGGGCCGTTGTCGGTCGAGTACATGACGATGGTGTCCTCGGCGATGCCCAGCTCGTCGAGCTTGTCCAGCATCTCGCCGATGTTCTCGTCGTGGGCGACCATGGCATCGTTGTAGAAACCCTGACCGCTCTTGCCCTCGTGCTTCTCGGCGACGTGGGTTCTGAAGTGCATGGCCGTCGTGTTGTACCAGACGAAGAAAGGCTTGTCAGCTTCGTGCGCCTCGTCGATGAAGCGCAGGGCGTGCTCGGTCACTTCGTCGTCGATGGTCTCCATGCGCTTCTTGGTGAGCGGACCCGTGTCTTCAATCTTCTGCCCGCCCTTGCCGTCCGCCCAGCAGTGCAGCACGCCACGCGGGCCGAAGCGTTCCTTAAAGGCCGGATCCTTGGGATAGTCGTCGTCTTCCGGTTCTTCTTCGGCGTTGAGGTGATAGAGGTTGCCGAAGAACTCGTCGAAGCCGTGCATGGTCGGCAGGAATTCGTCCTTGTCACCCAGGTGGTTCTTGCCGAACTGGCCGGTGACGTAGCCCAGCGGCTTGAGCAGTTCGGCGATGGTCGGGTCTTCCGCCTGTAGGCCGACATCCGCGCCCGGCATGCCGACCTTGGTCAAGCCCGGTGCGGATCGGGTTCTGGCCGGTGATGAAGGCGGCGCGGCCGGCCGTGCAACTCTGCTGGGCGTAGTAGTCGGTGAACGCCACGCCTTCGTTGCCCACCCGGTCGATATTCGGGGTCCGGTAGCCCATCTGGCCCCGGCTGTTGTAGCTGATGTTCCACCAGCCGATGTCGTCGCCCCACAGGACGAGGATATTGGGCTTCTTAGCTGCCATGATTCTGTTCCTTTCTATGAGCGATCGTGCGGAGTGCTTCTGAGTGAACGTCATGAACTGTCAATGCGATTGCCGAATGTCGCCAAGCGCAAGTTTAACCGGGCGCCAACACCAACGATGGTGTATGCGGGCCGGGATTGTCGAGTCGGTACAGCCAAGAGAGTGCGGCTGCACCGGCTCGGTTACATTGTCTTCCCGCAAGAAGACTCGCGGTGTTTGTGCGTTTACAGACCCAGGGCCGACCGTACCTTGTTCCAGCCGTCATCCCAGACGCCCAATTGCTCAGGGGTTAGCCACTTTTCGACGGCGCTGCGCATCGCCTTCTTGGCCGTCGGTCCATCGACCGTTTCGCCCTTGGCCGCCATGTCATTGAGCTTGGTAATGGTCTGGTCAACTGCCGTCTGGAACTGTCCCTTCTGTGCATCAGTGAGGTTAAGTTCCTTCACAAATGCCTGAAACGCCGCCTTCGCTTGCTCTTTCGTGATTGTAGCCATGGTTAGATTCTCCCTCTTAGAACACTTGCGGCGGCACACGTATGTACCGCTCTTATCACAGAAGCCGCGCCCTACAAGCGACGCAAGCCAATGCACAATGGCGAAATGTTGAAGCGTTATTGCGCGTATGCCTAGGTGGTGAAGGCTATCTCAGACAATGGCAAATGCCACGGTGGGAAACCGGCTTCTCTACCATTGTCGGAGCGGTGCGAACGCCCCCAGTTCGCCCGTTTACTGTACCTCCGCTGCCAGTTGCGAACGCGACTGCGGCTGCAATTCGGGTAGCTCGACCCGACTGAGTTGGTGCTGCCGATCGTGGCACTGCTTGAACTTGCGCCCGCTGTTGCACGGACAGGGGTCATTGCGACCCACGCCGGCGAAGGAGCGCTGCAAAATCGGCATCACCTCACGGATCTCACGCTGGCGATGGTAGAGTCCGACCATGAGCTTCATCCCGAAGTCGGCGTGGTGGAAGAAGTACTTGAAACCGGCGCAGAGATAGTTGAGTCTCGGTTCATCATCGGGGGAGATGATGAACCGGTTCTTGGGGCATTCGCCGTGGCAGGCAAAGCGCACGTCGCATTCGCGGCAGTAGCGGGGCAGCGTATCGTGCTTGTCCTGACCGAAACGATGCTGCTTGGGCGAGGCCACCAGTTCGATCATGTGCTCGTCGTGGATGTTGCCCAACAGGTAGTCCGGTTCCACGAAATGGTCGCACGAGTAGACGTCGCCGTTGTGCTCGATGGCCAGCCCCGACCCGCACGTCTGGTTGAAGACGCACATGCCCGACGCATCCATGCCCAGCCAGTTGCGCAGCGCGGCCTCGAAGGTCTGCACGAAGATGCTGCCCACGTCATGGCGCAATCCACTCGTCAAAGATGGTGCTGAGAAAGCGACCCCACTGTTCTGCGCCCACCGAACGGTCGGTCACCGGTCCCCTGCTGCAGCAGGGTAGAGCCGTCGTGGTTGACGCGCTCCACGATGGGGATGAACTGTATCCACTCGCCCCCAGCTCGTCCCGGAAGAAACGGTATACCTCCAGGGGATAGCCGGCGTTGCGCGGCTTGCACCGTGCACAGGATGTTGAAGTCGACTGCCGCGCTCCTGCATGAGCCGCGCGGCGCGCTCCACCTTTCGAAAGTGCCCCGCCGCCCTTGTCCACGCGATAGACGTCGTGCAGCTCGCGCGGCCCGTCCATGGACGAGCCCGACCAGGAACCCGCTCTCGCGCAGGAACTCGCACCATTCGTCGTCCAGCAGGGTGCCGTTGGTCTGCATGGTATGTGGACACGCGCATGCCGGCGGGGGCGTGTTCGCCCGCCAGCGCTACCGCACGGCGGAAGAAATCCAGGCCCATGAGGGTGGGCTCGCCGCCCTGCCAGGCCACGTCAGCCTCGCGGACCTGCTGGGCCTGGATGTACTGGCGTATATACTCCTCCAGGACCTCGCTCGCTCATGCGGAACTCGCTGCCGGGGTAGAAGCCTCTTTCTCCAGGAAGAAGCAGTAGGCGCAGTCGAGGTTGCAGGCGGCCCCGCTCGGCTTGGCCATGACGTGAAAGGCGGGCGGCGCATCGGTCCGGCAACGTAAATGTTGGTGAAGTCATTGGGTCCAGCGCGCCTTGTTGAATTTGTTTGCGATGCAACACCGCAAACAACGAGATAGCATTTCTTGGAAACTGGATAGTTAGCTTTCAGGATGCGCCATCATGTCAATGGCCACACTTACGGCGAGGATCAGCAGATCATCCTGTCCCTGTTCGATTTGCACGCCGTAGCTGTCGCGGAGGCGAAACCACTTCTTGGAAACCTCGGCGATCTTATCGCGGCCTTCGCCGATGGTATACTCGTGATCCAGAATATTACCCTGGGCATCCAGGTCCGGCCCGTCGCCGATCTTGACCACCCAGCGCTCGCGCAGCGGTGTGATCAGCGCCTTTTTGACCATGGCCATGCGGCGGCCGTTTGAATCCTCGATCTCCATGCTGTCCTTGACGCGCGCAACTTTCTCCTGGATCTTGCAGTGTTCCTGGCCGCTGCGATCCCGGAAGATGAGGGTGTCGCGCACGCGCACCATCTTGCCGTCGACCTTGAAGCACTGTTCGCCGCGCTCGTTCTCGATCCAGAAGTCATCGCCGAACGAGACCATACGTTGCTTCATCTGGTAGCGCTCAGCCGTACCACCCCGTCCAAACTCCTGGCGGTCTTCTTGCCGTTGTCCACGACGATCCTGTCCTCTACCCGGCATGATATGTTGCTCCTTTCAACTGTATCGACGTTTTGCCCTCGTGTGGGCGTCTTGCGTAATTGCTGCGCTTTGGGAGGTTTGCCTCCCTATTTCTTGCTCACAGAAGCAACGATGCTTTCTAACGGAGTCTGATTCTCCAGCGGCTTTCAATGGACGACTTTATGTCAGCCGCGTTGTGCAAATCCCGCTCTGTTCGCTCTTCGTCCGCCTGTAGATGTGCGGCACGAACAACCGCATCCTTGGCAGAGACAACACGCTGGAAGGTCCAAACTGCCAGGCTGAAGGACGCCACGACTGCGGCCACGGCGATGCCATACTGCATCAGGTTGACCTGCTCGCCCATTTCACCTGCCGCCTGCCCAAGGAAAAGTATGCCGAGCATGACCACGACTACTGCAAGCAGATTGAATTTAAGTTGTTCAAGGTTACTTACAGCCAACCATTCCGGTAGGTCCATGGCCGGTTCGACAAATAGTTGGTACAGACCCAGCGACGTTATCAACAAGATAGTGCCGAGTAGAAATAGGTCGATCAATTCAATCAACGAAACGCTAAACATTCGCGCGCCCTCGGCGCTGTAATCTGCCTGGCCGAAAGCCTCGATAATCACTGTGGCCGTCGTGATGCCGCCAAATATCAAGGCGGCCGCTGCACCGACCAATAAACCGATTATTGCGATTAGGACAAGGTAACGGGACCACTTGAATAAGGCTTTCATTGTTTGCCTCCTGTTATTTGCCGCATTCCGGTTTTTGCCGGTTCTCCATGCGGTCAACCTTTCCCGGAGACGTCAGTCAACCTAGCACCAATTCGACAATGCGATTGCGCCTCCCAAACCGGGTCGATGCATTCTGTTCGAAACAGAGAATCTACGAACAAGCCTAAGCGGGCTTCTCAGATGATGCTGGAATTCGGCGTGCCGGGAATCAGTCACGTCTACGAGCCTACGGCCTTGCACAAATAACCAAGTCAGCTACATTTCCGTGTAAATGAACTCCGGCCCACATGATACTTACTGGCCATCTTCCCGATCGGGATCAGATACGCTCAAACACTCTATGGAAATCACGGGCATGCGCAGCATGAATGCGAGGTTCAAGACTCCGGCAAGCGCGGCTTGATCGGCGACTAGACCCGTCAATGTCGTAAATAGCCGACCTCCGGATTCGCTGTATTCCACTTGCATGTCGTTTACAGCATCACGCCAAACAGCCGGCAACGCGCCCTGGAGCAGAATACGATAAATGGCAGATTGATCACTTCTTCGAAGGTCTGATGATCGCTCCTCCCCAAGCATGGCCTCCGCTCCTCGAGTATTCGCTCTGAACACAGCCAAATATCGACGCAATGGTTGGCCGTTACAACGATGGCACCGCTCGCTGCAGAGTTAAGCATAGGGCAATTGACCATTTGGCGCTGGCACCAAATGGTCCAAAAATGGTCACTTAGTGAGCGTCCAGAAACAAGTTCCCGGTTTCGTTTGTAGTAACCGCTTTAGCGGTCTGGACGGCTGAAGCCGTCACTACGAACTTATTTTCGGACGCTCACTTAACCGAGTGAAGATGTGGATTTCAGCAGTTCACGAATTGTCATTCCGATGACCGAAGGGAAGAGGAATCTCCGGTTCGCGCTGGAGAGATTCCGCGGAGTGAAACGACGAGGAATGACAATGATCGCCGAAATCGTGAACTACTGGATTTACGGAACTGCGGCGGGAAGATTATTGCTATGCGAGGAAGTTGAGGATAACGTCCACTTCCGCGATCAATTGTGCAACGGGCCCAAGTTAAGCTGCCGCGCTTTGGCCGCCGCTTGGGTGCGATTGGAGACCTGCAGTTTATCATAGATGCTAATTGTGTATTTGCGGACGGTACTGGGTGACAGCGAAAGAGAACTGGCGATCTCCTTGTTTGTCAGACCTTGCTTGACAAGATCCAGCACCTCAAGTTCTCTGTTGGTCAGTGTGTCACCGTTGATTGCAATGAGGCCATTGCTTTCCGCCCTGCCTGTAGGCGTCGCGGAAGTCGTACGATAGAGTTGAGTATCACTGGCCACTACGGCAAGCACCTCATCAACATAGCCAGATGCATGGTCAGCATCACGCAACGCGACCAAATACGGTTCGAGGTCACCGGCATCATCTGCAACGAGCCGCAATGCTCCGCCAGGCGCTGCCAAATCCACCGCAACGCGCAGCGCCTCCAGCGCCGCTTGTGAATTGCCGCGTAGATGGTTCAATTTACTGTTGAGCACAGCCACCTCAACACTGTGGCGAGTGATTCTCCTCGTCTGCAGCAGTTCGCCGCAGACCCGCAAACGTGTATCCGCTTCCTTCAGCGCTCCACTGGACTGACGCCACAGGTGTTCGCGTATCACTGTCAGAACCGGCCACTCCCACACCTCGATATTCATTCCGTCGGTAGGTAACAGGCTGATGGTCGACTTCGCTTTTGAACTGTATCCACGTGGAGCGCCTCGTATGACAAGGCGCGTTTCGAGCGACTCAGCGACAAGCATCAACTTGACTATTCCTCGTTTTCGGGCAAATTCGTACAGATTAGCGACATGCTGTTTGGTCTCCTGCGGTTTCCCCAGACCATACAGTGACAACGCCAGTCCGCAAATGCAGTCAGCATATGCGCGCAAATGAACTGAGTCTCTTGCCTCAATGGTCTGGGTGAAGTACTCTGCTGAAACATCAAGCTCGTTGCACTGATAATGGAACCAGCCAAGACAAAAGTTGGACCAGCCCTTGAAGAACGGTTGATCGATTCTCTGGGCAACATACTCTATGTATAGGGCGATTTCGTTCAGCAGTGCAAGATTGGCGCTGAAATAGTATTCCTGCGCAAAGGCCAGAAGCTTACGCAAAAGACGCGCATCCATCGCATTAGCCTCGGAGCGCAACTGAGTCCGAACGTTCGTAAGCATGGCCTCGCCGTGACCGAGCTCAATCATGGCACTGTATCGAGCGAATTGGGCAAAGCTAAGAATCGACACGATTGATTCCGGCAATTTGAGCTCCGCTTGTTCCGCATGATTAATAGCCTCTTCATACTCGCCTAGGATTGCGGCCGCCATCGCATGCAGTGCCTGAATCAACCCATCAAGTTTGCGCAATTCATCGTTTGAGTACCCAGAGGTATCTTCTGCAAGTCTGGCCGCTGCGGCAACCAACATCGTGGGAACTGCGTCGAAATTGTTCAGAAAATGCTGAAGATAGGCCTCCGCCACCATAAACAACGGGCGCGACTTCATCGAGTTGGGCAATGCATCCAGCCACAGTTCCAACAGCCGCCAGTTATTGTCAATAATCGCATCGTAGACGCCTGCTTCCGCACTGCGGACCATGTAGCTCTCATCGCCACATAGGCAAGCGTGTTCGACTGCTTCTTTGAGCAAGCCATGCTCCAAGAACCACACGCTTGCCTGCAGATGCAGATTACGCACCGTCTCTGGAGACTCAATCAGTGCCAATTGCTGCAGCAGAAATTTGCGAACCAGGTGATGAAATCGATACCAAGTCCCATCGAGATCCAGTGCCGACAAGAAAAAACTGGACGTCCACAACGAACTGATGAATTCGGCACTTATCGACACCGCTAGATCCGCCGGCCGAACCAACTCGACCAACGGTTCAGATAGTCGTTCGAAAATTGCAGTTCTCGCCAACAGAACCTGCAACGGCGGATCGAGATGTTGCAATAGTTCCGCGAACAGGTAGTCAGCGAACACACGATCCGGCTGCATTGACAGTTGGCTGATCACCGCTTCCGGATTTCTCTTCTGTTGAAGAGAAATCGCCGCCAGCTTCAGGCCAACCGGCCAACCTTCCGCTAACTGATCAATTTTCTCGACGACATCGGACTGTAGGGGCAGATCGACGCTATCCCGCAGCAGTTGACTTGCTTCTGACTCAGTGAAGCGAAGATCTTTGCTACGGATTTCCGCCAGTTGACCCTCAAGGCGCATGCGAGCCAACGGAAACGGCGGATCTGCCCGTGTGATGATGACAAAATGCACTTCAGGAACGAGATGAGTCACCACACGTGACATGAAGGCGTGAATGTGATGATCCTCGATAGCGTGATAGTCATCCAGTACGATGACCAGGGGGGCAGTCAATTCAGCCAGGTCATTGAGCAGGACATCCGCCAGTTGGTACGGCTCCGCAAGTGGAACTGACTCCAGGTATGCCGCCGTCGTTAGGCAGGAGTTTGGACGGGTACTCTGAATGGCGGCCAGCAGGTATCTGACAAACGGACGCAGGTTATTGTCGTGTTTATCCAAGGACAACCAAGCATGAGATCGGTCAAGCGTACTCAGCCAAAGGCAAATAGACGTCGTCTTGCCATAGCCCGCAGACGCTGAAACAAGTGTCAACCGACGAGTGGCGAACGACGCTAGACGCGCCTTTATTGCGTCGCGTGGAATCGCAATCCCCGCCAGTCGAGGCGGGAAAATTTTCGTTACTAGGTGAAAGGGCTGTTCTTCTGTGGGCAACATCGGGCTCCGATGTCAATTTCAATGCAATCACGCAGACGGATTGTGCCACCTCTTTCTTCAGTTACCCAACCGCAATATTACCACAAAATTGCACGAGATTCCAGCGCTGAATTTCCCAAGGGTGCATTTCAGAATGGGGGCAGCTTTCGACATGCCGGGGACGGGCCATGGAGTCAGCGTATGCCCTCCAATCGGCCTGGCCCGCCCCCGGCACGTTTTGCCCCAAATCTGAAATGTATCCATACTCCAATGCGGCAGCGCTTCTTGCACGCAGCCACGCGGCCCGGCAGCCATTCCGTCTGTTACGCAACAAAACCATCCTAATCCCAGGCCAGGGTAACCATTTAGGGACCATCTGGTCCCTTTCGCGATCGAACTTTCTGTCGTACCGTATACTCAAACTGTTGTTAGGGCCTCTTAGCACCGCTGATAGGGGGGCGTCGGCTGCGATCGTACGGTTGTTGCCGGCGTCAATGTGATGGGAAATGCGACGCGAATCGAAGCGCCCAGTAGCCCATCTGTGCCCAACACCTGTTTGCGTTATTCACTGTTGTTCAGTCGGATTTTCCATCGTTTTAACTTTCGGCACAAGACAAGGAGAACACCCATGGCAGACATGATTTCTAGTATGATTGAGTCCTTTGGTGGGCCCGTTATGGAGGATGTAGGCTCACGCTTCAACATCCCGCCGCAGATGGTCAAGATGGCAACGCCCATGATCGTGGGTTTCGTTGTCGCAGGCGTCAAGCGCCTCGGATCGCAGCCTGACGGAGCGCAGAAGCTCTCCGCCATGATGGACCAGAATGCGCAACGTGTCGGCGATCGTGATCTTGATAGCTTTGTTAAGGAGGCCGATCCAGCCAAAACTGCCGAGGCACTCGACGCCCTCACAGGTGGCAATTCCGTTGAAAACGTGACCGGTAATCTGGCGGGCAAGCTCGGTGTCGATCCGAAGGCCCTCGCTGGTATGTTGGGTGTGATGGCGCCGGCAGTCATCAATCAGCTTGGTGGAATGGCCAAGGAGAAGGGGTTAGATGCGCAGGGCGTGATCGACCTCGTTGACCAGAATGCCGACGGGCTTTCGGACATGGGTATGGACTATATCCTGGACAACACACCCGGGATCGGCGACGACATCCAGCGCGGCATCGGCAAGTTGTTCGGCAAAGGTTAATTGGACCTTCTTTGAGAGTTCGGGAGCTCCGTGGTTGTACGTAGTGCCGCGCTCCCGGACTCTGTACGCCTTTACCCTGGGCTCGAATCTGTCCGAAAGCGCTTCGAGACCTGCGGCAGAGTCCGTTCACACGGCATATGTAGCAACGCTGGAGATGAAAAATGACGACAACGAGTAGCAGCAGTCCACTCGATACGGCCAAAGAGTTGGCGCCGTGGCGTGCAAATCTTGCCTGGTGGATCATATTGGTTGAGGGCATCGTCCTGGCCGCCATCGGCCTGCTGACACTTTTCAATCCAGAGGGCGCCAATCGCAATCTTGCGCTCATTTTCACAGCTGCGTTGGCGGTGGCCGGCCTGCTTCAGCTTTGGTCCGTGTTTCGCAGCCGGGTACCTGATACCATTGACAGTGTCGTGAGTGGGCGCGCATCTATTGCTGTCTTCACTGGCCTGGTTGTAATTCTGCTATATATCCGGGGATTCTTGACGGTGGAGGTTGGCCTAATCGTGGTTGGACTTGCCAGTCTGATCTACGGCCTACTCGGTCTGCTGCTGGTATTCAAGTGGAGTGGCGCGGGGCGAAGAACGGCCATCGTTGAGATGATTTTCTTCACACTCGTCGGCGTGCTCATGCTGTATGCCCAGCTAGGCGGTACGGACACAATCGGCGGGGCCATCCGTATCATTGCGTGGCTGGCGCTAGTAGCTGGCGTCGGGCTTATTGCTTTGGCGTTCTATCGACGATCAACTTCAGAAGGCTCGCCGGCCGATGTGTCAGCTACTTCTACACAGTTAGAGGTTGACGAGCAGCAGCCTAGCGAACCGGTCCGCGACATAGTAGATGTCTCAGCCGACATAACCGAGGCTGCCCAAGATACAAGCAAGGAAGTTGCTTTGGACACCAATGTCAAAGGCTAAACACGTCATGTCTATCTCAGATCAGATTCCGGTGCGGTGGTGCTCTATTGATGCTTGTCGAGCACACGTGGTTAATTCCGCTGCGCAATTCGGTTTGGGCTCAGGGGGGGCGTTGTCTTGGCCCAGGACTTTCTAAGTCCAGAAACACTTCTGCGCATCGGTGAGGATCTTGCCATCGCAGAAGAATTAACTCTCTGCAACGAATAGCGACTAAATATCTACGTCTAACAGGACAAAGGAGAAAATACTATGCCAGGTAGAGGAGCAGATCGACGAGACCAACGCCGAGAAGACCGCCGACAATTCGGTGTGGGCGGGAGCGCAGAACGTTACCAGATGAAGCAACGTATGGTTTCATTCGGCGACGACTTTTGGATAGAAAACTCCAGCGGTCAGAAGGTCTTTAAGGTTGACGGCAAGATGTTACGCGTGCGTGACACCTTGTTCTTCGAGGATGCTAACGGTAAGGAACTTTGCAAGATCCAAACCAAAGTCGCCGCGTCAAGGACAGCATGACGATCGTTGGCCCGGATGGAAAGCGCATGGCGATGGTCAAGAAGGCGCTCATCACCCCGCTTCGCGAACGCTGGGTAGTCAAGGTGGGAGATGGCCCCGATCTCGACGTGCAGGGAAACATTCTCGATCACGAGTACAGCATCGGCGAAGGTCGAGACAAGATTGCAGAAATTTCCAAGAAATGGTTCCGAATCCGTGATAGTTACGGCGTCCAAATCGAGCCCGGCCAGAATGATATCATCCTGCTGGCCACGAGCGTAGCAATCGACATGATGGCGCATCCGGCCAAATAGATCGGTGGAACACTAACATGTCCCACGCTGCTTCGACACCGTGGGACTGGAGTGCAACGCTCTCAGAGGGGCTACCAGGAGGTGACCCGTGTTGGGATTCAATGAAATCGTATGGTGGGAGGTATTTGACCTCTTCATGTTGCTTCTCATTGGCATAGGGCCCAAGATCGCACTAGTCCCTTTTATCGAGATCACAGCTGATCTGGATTCGTCGACAATCCGTGCCGTGGCCAACAAGTCGGTGCGCACTGCCGTCGGCTGGGCGCTTATCCTGGCCGTGCTTGGCTGGTTCTTGATGCGCTTGTTGCACTTCAGCACCGGCTCGGTCCTCGTGGCTGGCGGTATCGTGTTACTGCTGCTTTCGCTGCACATGTTAGTCGCGGGCGGTCATAAAGCAGAGCCGGAAGAACATCACCATAAAGATCCAATGGTGCTGGCCCTGTACCCTCTGGGCGTTCCATATATCCTGAATCCGGTAGGTATAGCCGTTCTGGTTATTTTCTCAAGCCAGATTTCCAGTATGGCAGATATCTTGATCCTTGTCGGCCTTGTCTTGCTGGTTGGGCTGATTGACCTGTTGCTCTTCCGCAATATCAGGACTGTGTCCAAGTTCATGGACCCATCGAAGATGGCTGTTACTGAGGCAGTATTTGGCGTGTTATTGGCAGCCCTGGCCGTCACACTGATGGTTGACGGCCTTGTCGATCTCGGCGTCATCTCGACTGTCATAGAGCATTAGGCAAACAGGGTAGTCGGATGAACCAGGATGCGCTGTCACTGTGGAATCGGGGTAAAGCAAAAGAGCGCATCCTGCGTTTTGTCCTGGAAACGACGTTGGAAGGCAGCGAGCAGTATATCGCACCCATGGACCGCATTGCCGTCTTTGACAACGACGGCACGCTGTGGGTAGAGCAACCAATCTATACGCAGTTGCGCTTCGCTCTCGATCGGGTGCAGGCAATGGCTTCGGACCATCCGGAGTGGAATGACGAAGTGGCGTTGAGCGCTGCCATCGCAGAGGATATCGCAGGGATCGAAGCATGCGGCCTGGAAGGACTAGCGCAGATCTTGGCGGTCACCCATACGGGTGTGACAACGGAGGAACTGGCTGTAACGATGCGCGACTGGATCGCCACGGCGTGCCACCCGCGCTTCGGCCGACAGTACACTGAGCTTATCTACCGGCCGCAGTTGCAGCTCATAGACTTCTTGGGCGCGCACGGTTACCGCGTCTATATCGTGTCGGGCGGCGGTGTGGAATTCTTGCGCGCCTGGGTGGAGGACGTCTACGGCATCCCGCCCGAGCAGGTAGTAGGTACGAGTGTGAAGACGGTCTATGAGTTGCGGGACGGATGCGGCGTCCTTGTGCAGTTGCCGGAGATCGATCTGGTGGATGACGGTCCCGGCAAGCCGGTCGGCATCAACAAGTACATCGGTCGCCGCCCCGTAATCGCTGTGGGCAATTCTGACGGCGATCTGGAGATGTTGCAGTATGCGACCACGGGCGACAGGCCGGGCCTGGGTGTGTACATCCACCATGACGATGCCGACAGGGAATACGCGTACGATCGAGGCGCGCACGTCGGAGCGTTGGACAGAGGGCTTGCCGAGGCGGGAGTTCGGGAGTGGATTGTCGTGAGCATGCGCAAGGACTGGAAACAAATATTTGCGTAGCGAAATTCGAAAAGTATTAACTGATTCCGTCGCCGGGGAAGAGTGGCAGGAAATCGGCGCGTTGCAGAAGACGTTCTATCAATCAGGTAGAGAAGGGCTGAAGAATCCGTTTGAGCAGGACGAAGACGGCAGTGAGGCCAATATTCTAACATTGCATCACAGGAGGAAAGTCATGGCAGAGAAGAAACCTAATATTCTGGTAATGTTCGGCGACGACATCGGGTGGTTCAACATCAGCGCATACAACCATGGGCTGATGGGGTACAAAACGCCCAACATCGACCGCATTGCGAAGGAAGGCGTCATGTTCACCGACGCCTATGGACAGCAGAGTTGTACCGCAGGTCGCGCCGCGTTCTTGACGGGGCAGAGCCCGTACCGTACCGGCCTGACCAAAGTCGGGCTACCTGGCGCGAAAGAAGGTCTGCAGAACGAAGACCCGACGCTGGCCGAGCTGCTCAAACCGTTTGGGTATAAGTGCGGTCAGTTTGGCAAAAACCACCTGGGCGACCTGGACGAGCATCTGCCGACAGCACACGGCTTTGACGAATTCTTCGGCAATCTCTATCACCTGAACGCCGAAGAGGAACCCGAGAACGAGGACTATCCCAAGGACCCCCGTTTCAAGGAGAAGTTCGGCCCGCGCGGCGTGATGCACAGTTGGGCGCAGGCGGACGGGGGCCAGAAGATCGAAGACACGGGCCCGCTGACCAAGAAGCGCATGGAGACGATGGACGAGGAAGTCCTGGACCATGCACTGCGCTTCATTGAGGAGAACACAAGCGAGGGCACCCCGTGGTTCACGTGGTTCAACACCACGCGCATGCACGTCAACACGCACCTGAAGCCGGAGTCGAAGGGCGCGACCGGCAAGGGGATCTACGCGGACGGCATGGTGGAGCACGACGGCCACATTGGTCAGTTGTTGGACAAACTGGATGAACTGGGCATCGCCGAGGACACCATTGTCGTCTACACGACCGATAACGGCGCAGAGGTGATGAGCTGGCCCGACGGCGGAACGACTATCTTCCACGGCGAGAAGAACACGCCGTGGGAAGGCGGTTATCGCATCCCGCTGGTCATGCGCGCGCCGGGCGTAATAGAGCCCGGCACCGTCAGCAACGGAATCGTATCGCTGGAGGACTTTGTGCCCACGATCATGGGTGCGCTGGGCGAGCCGGACATTGCGGAGAAACTCAAGGAAGGCTACGAGGTCAATGGTACCACCTACAAGGTGCATCTGGACGGTTACAACTTCGTCCCGTTCCTCAAAGAAGAGGAAGACAAGTGGCCGCGGCCCGGATTCATCTATTTCACCGATGATGGCAACGTGGCTGCCATACGCGTCGGAGACTGGAAGGTGATGTTCCTGGAACAGCGCGCACACGGATTCGAGGTGTGGGCGGAGCCGTTTGTCCCGTTGCGCGTGCCGCGCATCTTCAACCTACGCTCGGACCCGCTTGAGAAGGCGATTCACGAGTCTTGGGGCTATCAGAAGTGGCTATTTGACCACATCTACATGCTGGTGCCGGCGCAGGCAATCACGCGGAAGTTCATGAGCACATTTGCCGAATTCCCACCGCGACAGAAGGCGGCCAGCTTTAGCATTGAGCAGGCCGACAGTGCAATCACTGAGGCAGCGACGAGCGGTCATTAGGAGTATCGGTACGCACGTTGTCCGGAGGAGGCCAAGTATGATGAAGCCGGCCTCCTCCGGCTGAGTATGTGTTGAGGTGGGACATGGCTATGCAACCAATGGCGTCGCCGGCCATGCCGGCGCTAGAACACGCACCGCCGCGCTTCCACGTGCTGACGAAGCCCAGCGGCAGCACGTGCAACCTGGACTGCACGTACTGTTTCTTCTTGTCCAAGGAGGCGCTCTACCCCAACTCCAAGAGCCGCATGTCTGAACGGACGCTGGAAAACTACATTCGCCAGCTTCTGGAGTCGCACACCACGCCCACGGTCACCGTGGCCTGGCAGGGCGGCGAACCCACGTTGATGGGACTGGACTTCTTCAAGCGATCCGTGGAGTTAGTGGAGCAGTACAAGCGACCCGATCAGGAAGTCGAGTTCACCTTCCAGACCAACGGCGTGCTGCTCGACGACAACTGGTGCCAGTTCCTCCAGGCCAACAACTTCCTCGTGGGCCTGAGCGTGGACGGGCCGCAGGAGATTCACGACACCTACCGCGTTAACCGCGGCGGCGACGGTACCTTCAAGCAGGTGATGCGCGGCTGGGAAGCGTTGCGCCGCAACGAGGTGGAGTTCAACATCCTCTGCACTGTCAATGCGGCCAACCAGCATCACGGCCGCACGGTCTACCGCTTCTTCCGCGACGAGTTGGGCGCAGAGTGGATGCAGTTCATCCCCATCGTGGAGCGGGCCACGGCAGAGACATTGCCCATCGCCAACCAGGGTTGGAGCGAGCAGCCTGGCGAGAGCCGCCTGCTCTACACGCAGACGGGCAGCCTGGTGACCGAGCGCTCCGTGGGCGGCAAGCAGTACGGCCGCTTTCTGGTAGACATCTACGAGGAGTGGCTGCGTGGGGATGTGGGCACGGTGCACGTGCAGCTGTTTGACGTATCGCTGCACGCGTTCTTCGGCCAGCATTTGCTTTGCATCCACGCGCCAACGTGTGGCTATGGTCCGGCGCTGGAGCACAATGGCGACCTCTACACGTGCGATCACTTTGTGGAACCGGATTTCCTGCTGGGCAACATCAACGAGGAGCACATGCTGGAGCTGGTGGCATCGCCGCAGATGCGCGAGTTCGGCGACAACAAGCGCGACAAGCTGACGCAACAGTGCCAGGCGTGCGACGTGCGCATGTTGTGCAATGGCGGATGTCCCAAAGATCGCTTTGTGATGTCACGCGATGGCGAACCGGGCCACAACTACCTGTGCGAAGGATTATATAGCTTCTTTAACCATGTGCGGCCCACCATGAACATAATGGCGCAGTTGGTACAGCGCAACCAGCCGGCCTCACGCGTAATGGAGTACGTGCAGGCGGAGGACGCCAAGCGCGGGCGTAACGATCCGTGTCCGTGCGGCAGCGGTCGCAAGTTCAAGCAATGTCACGGACGATGATGTTGAGACAGAGTAACGGTGAAGTCCTTGCTGGATTCGGTCCATTGTATGGAATGGCTGTTTTTTGCTTTTCTGGGCGACACGAGGTGATCGTGCGCGTACAGTATGCGCGTAGATGAGTCATCAGATGCAAGTGCCCTTCGTTCAGTTTGTCAGCGTATTTGCGCTACGTGTTGTGGTGGCAATCGCCGCAGTGCTTGTCGGCCGCTACCTCGCCGGCAAGGCGCGCGACCTAACAAAGAAAACGCTGAAACGTCCGGAAGTAGACGAGGCGCTAAGCAGTTCGGTCGAGAGCATCCTCGTACGCGTTTCCTACTACGGTACGTTGCTAGTCACTACGATCTTTGCGCTGGTCATTCTCGGTGTGCCTGCAGGCGCCATCCTATCAGTTAGCAGCGTCACGCTAGTGATATTGGCCGTGGCCCTACGTGAATCTCTAT
Source organism: uncultured Chloroflexia bacterium (assembly GCA_963698255.1). GTDB lineage: Bacteria > Chloroflexota > Anaerolineae > Caldilineales > Caldilineaceae > JAWKOK01. The sequence goes on from CAVOQD010000015.1 coordinate 59,693, forward strand.
CGAACTTCGCTGCGGCCGTGATTTTCATGATCTATCAGCCCTTCTATCTGGGTGAGGAGATAGAAACCATGGGCCATCGAGGAATCGTCAAGGAGATTCAGCTGTTCAATACCGTGGTGCGGCAGTCCGACCGCAGCTTGGCCATCCTGCCCAACGGCGACATTCAGAAGAGCGGGCTGACGAACTACTCACGGCTTGGCATCCGTCGGGTAGACCTGCCTTTCACACTCAGATACCATGCTGACATGGACAAGGCACGCAGCGTCATTATGAACATCCTGATGTCCGATCCGCGTGTTCTGAAGCATCCGCCGCCTGCCGTCGTGCCCATACACATGGGTGACAACGGCCTGGAAATGCAGGCACGATCATTTGTACGCTACGACGATTATGATCCGGTGAAATTCAGCTTCTTACAACTGATTACGCAGCGCCTGTTAGAGGCTGGAATCGAACCGGCGGTCACACAGCATGATGTACGGATGTCTGCAGATAGCCAGCAAGACTGAGGGAATCCATCCTGAAAACGGGTTAGAGGGTCCTGCATAGTGGAATGGCGTTACCGTAGGGAGTACCCTGACTGAGTACGTGAGCACTGGTCATGTGGAGGTCGGCAGACGATTGGCGATGCTTCGATCGCGTACGGCAAGTTTGTTCAGGCCGTGATCACGTTCCTGATCATTGCGGTCGTCATCTTCCTCGTGATTAAGGCAATCAACAAGGCTCAGGAGATAGCTTTTGGCGAGAAAAAGGAAGAATCCGAATTGGCTCCAGAACCAAGCGCCGAAGAGGAGTTGCTGGCCGAGATCCGTGACCTGCTCAAGGCGCAGAGTCAGCAGGTTTGACAGTGCTTACTGACCATTGGCTACGATCCGTATGGATAAGCGTAAAAGTGATCGAGGTCACTTCACAGAATGTAAGGCTTAGTCTCGGGGAGACTCGATCATGATGGCAAATCAATCCTTGGGCAAGGCGAGTAGTGCTATCAGTCGCTGTTTCTTGCCTTTCATCCTGATGTTGGCAGTTGCCTTGGGAGCGGGGGCTACGAATGTCCGTGCCCAAGACGAAACCAATGCAAGTGGCAACCAGACCGCAGCTCTGCGTGTCGCGACGAAAGAGATCGAACCGTTCGTCTTCATAGGTGAAGATCTGAACGGCTTCAGTATTGACCTTTGGCAGGAACTCGCGCGGGTAGCAGACCTTGAATACGATTTCGTCATCGTCGATTCCGTCGCTGATCAGCTTGATGCAGTCGCCAGCAACGAAGTCGATGTGGCGATAGCTGCGATCAGTGTCACCCAACAACGCGAAGAGGAAGTAGACTTCTCCTTTTCGTACTTCAGTTCTGGTCTCGGCATCCTTGCTCATGGGACCAGCAATTCGCCGATGATTTCAGCTCTGCGTAGTGGCGAGCTGACATGGCCGCTGCTGCGCTTGTTCGGTCTACTCTTGCTAGTTATCATTGTCGCTGGTCACGTTATTTGGCTGCTGGAGCGCAGGAGAAATGCTCAATTTCCCACGAGCTATCTGCCTGGCGTCTGGGAAGGCATCTGGTGGGCTGCCGTGACAGTGACGACGGTTGGCTACGGGGACAGAACACCACTGGGACGGGCCGGTCGCGTTTTCGCCTTATTATGGATGTTCGCCGGGCTCTTCATCATCGCTAACTTCACGGCCGGTGTGACGACGAGACTCACCGTACAGCAGATTCAGGGCGTCATCAACGGACCCCAGGATCTGTCAGGCAAGGTCGTCGTCACGGTGGAGGATAGCACAGCCGACACCTGGCTGACGGAAAACCGTATTCCGCACCGCACCGTGGAGTTGGTGGACGAGGCGTACGCGATGCTTGAAGCGAATGACGTGCAGGCAGTCGTCTATGACTTTCCAGTGCTGCGCTACTATGCGCTGAATTCGGGCGACGGCCGCGCAGAGGTCGTTGGCAGCCCGTTCAACCAAGAAGATTACGGCATTGCGCTTCCCACTGGCAGCCCGCTTCGCGAGGAGATCAACCGCGCGCTACTCCAGTTGCGCGAAGACGGTACTTACGATCGGATCTATAGTAGGTGGTTCGGCGAGTAGCGAAAGAATATATGCGAGCGGCTATCGACCACACCACTGGCCCGGTATCCTAGGCAAACGGTTCAGGGGCGTTATGCTAACCAGAAGGTGAACCCAAAAATAATGGCATGGATTGAGCGAAATCTACTCTGGATAATGGCTGGCCTGGGCGTATTGTTGCTGGTTGGCGCGATTGTCGCCGTCTTCACCTCATTGCCGCCGCGCCAGTTCACCTTCGTAAGCGGGCGACAAGGCGGCGCTTATTACCAGGGAGCGCAGTTCTACCAGCAATACGCAAGCGAAAAAGATTTCACCATGGATATCATCGAATCGGCCGGTTCAGCAGAAGCACTAAGGCTGCTGGAAGAGGACAAGGGAGACGTTGCCTTTATTCAGGGCGGTGTCGCCGCAGAGGGCGATCCGGAAATTCTCAGCGCGCTTGCAACGGTGGCGTACGAACCAGTCTGGATCTTCTATCGACGTGAACTGGCTCCAGATGAACCGCTAAATACGCCGCTACAACTCAAGGGGATGAGAGTCAATATCGGCGAGGCAGGCAGTGGCACGAATCCGCTGGCGAGATTATTGCTCGGAGACTATGGTATCACGGATAACGAGGTCACTCTCTCAGAACTGCCCGCCCAAGAAGCCTTGGACAAGCTGCGCTCGGGCGAACTGGATGCTGCGATCCTGGTGTTAAATCCCTTGTCACCACTGCTGCAAGAGGCCGTACGCGACCGCAGACTGGAGCTGATGAGCCTGGCGGATGCCGAGGCTCTGGCCCGAAGGCATCGGTTTCTGTCCACGCTGAACCTGCCGAAAGGTACGTTTGATTTGGTGGATGCATTTCCGCGCGATGACGTGAAGCTGGTTGCGCCTTCGATCAATCTAGTAGTACGCAACGATCTGCATCCAGATATCGTGCGTCTACTTGCGTTTGCGTCATTTGAACTGAGCAGCCCCGGCGGATTCTTCGCCGCCCGCAAGGAGTTCCCCAGTACGCTCAATGCCGATCTGCCTATTAGTGCGGAAGGTGAGGCCTATCTGCAGCGCATCATGAACAACGATTTTATGTTGGACAATTACTTACCCTTCTGGGCGGCTGCCTTGTTCGATCGCTACCTGCTCTTTGTCCTTCCGCTCATGCTGATCTTTCTGCCAATGCTTAGCGACAGTCCGTTGCTTTACCAATTCTATATGCGCAGAAAGGTTAATCGCTGGTACAAGGAGATCCGCAGAATCGAAATGCAAGCAGACGGACTGAATTCGGCCGAGATCGGTATGGCCATTGCCGATCTGGAACGAATCGATGCCATGCTTACCCATGAGATCTCAGTATCCAACGAATATATGCCCAATTTGTACGACCTGCGCGAGCACGTCAACTATGTCATTCGCAGAGTTCAGGAGCGCCGATCTGCTGTCGACACAGCCACAGCCGGCCGCCAGATAGAAGGCATGACCGCTGAATCATAGTATTCGCACGTTTTTTTTGTCACACGTGACTGTTAGGCGCAATAGGAGGTTATCGTGACCGAACAGATGGATGAAGTATTGGCCATCCCGTATGATACTTACCCAGGCGCCGGCTATCTGTCACGCCCGGAAGAACCGCTGCCGGACAAGCCACTGGTTCTGATTCGCGAAGCGTTGCTTCTTAACGAAGAAGCGTACCGCACGCTGCGCAGCCACGCGTCACCGCTTGGTCGCGGTGCACTCCTACTGCTAATCATTCTCGCGTTTGTCGTTATCGCCCGGGCCATTGGCCTGGCTTTTGGCCTGCTCACCTTCCCGCGCATCGACATCCTGCAGAGTTCGCTCTACGAATTCATCACGCAGATGGGCCTATACACGCGGCGTGTCGCCACTGTGCCGGAGTTCGCACAACAATTTCGCCTGATTTACGAGGGAACTTGGCAGGCGGTCCGCCTTGCCGGCGGCTATCCGTCTTGGACCGGTACGGTGGCCGCGGCGGTGGGTGCCGTTGCCGGCGCGTACTTGAATTGGCTCGTCTTCGGTTTACTGACGCACTTGACCGCGCGTTGGTTTCGCGGCCAGGCTAGCCTTTCCCAGTTTTTCGGTCCCTTGGCGCTTTCCTATGCGCCGCTGCTGTTGACCGTAGTGCTGCTCGTCCCCGGCGCCTCCGTCGCCATTCCCTTCATCTTCTTGGCCCTGCTTGTCGCCAAGTACCAGGCCGTCAAGGCGACCTACGGTTTGGCGCCGTTCGCCGGTTTGGCGGCCATCTTGATTCCATATCTGCTCATCACGCTGCTCATGGTGGGACTCGCCATCTTTGGTGCGGCCTACGGTCTATCACAGATCCCGTACCTGGAACCAGTCATCCGCGTCCTGCAGTTCATCGGCATGTTCTAGCCGCCGGCTGACTCTTGACGCGACCATCAGATCAGACAGTCGCACCAAATGTTCGCATCAGAACCCAACGGGAGAACGACCGTGAAAAGTGCCATTCGCATCTACTCCGACATTTTGCAGCTACGCACAGAAGTGTTCCTTGCTCTGAAGTGGACTCGCGGCGGCATGCGCTACGCCGCCGTCATGTTCTTTATCGTCACGCTCGTAGCTGGCGCTGGTATCTGGATCGGCTTGCCCGCCGTGCTGCAGAAGCCCCTCATTGTAGAGCGCATCGACCAGGCGTCCGCTGCCGTCAATCGCTTCGACCGCGAGGTCGTGCCCTCCATCAACGAGTCGTTGGAGTCCGTAAGCCAGGAGAATCTCAACGCTGCGCTCCATGAATTGCTCGCAGCGGGCGGCGAAATTACATCAGACTCAATCAGCGACCTCGTAAATCAGGCCGGCATGACGACTGACGAATTCGCCGATATACTCATCGAACAGGCCGGCGTGTTGGGTGGCGAATCCCGCGCCCAACTTGAGCAACAGGCGGAGTCCTTGCGGCAAGCGGCTGAAGACCTAAATATGGTCACGCCTGAACAAGTCGACCAAGTGCTGCTACAGTCGACGCTTACCGGCGAACAGATCGCCGACCTGTTGGCCCGCGCCTCTGTTTCCGGGACAGATCTGAACCTCCTGCGCGCCCAGGCCGCTCAAGGAACTCCGCAACTCGAGGAACTGCTGGCCCAGATCCCGCTGTCGTTCCAGCAGTTCCAGGCGCTACTGGCCCGCATCGCTCTCTCACCGGACCGACTCAGCGATGTTACGCTGCGTCTTGGGCTGACGCAGGAACAGATCGACACCCTCCAGGCCGAGATCGACGCTGGGCCAGACGAAACCATCGGCGTGCTGGAGCAGCTTCGCACGAACGTCGAACAGTTTCATCCGCCGTTGGGCGTAGGGTTCAGCCGCTTTTTCCATGTGTTCGGCAAGTGGCTCTCCACGCCGTTTGCCATCCTCGCACAGTGGGCCTTCTTCGGCCTCCTGCTGCTCGTCGTGGCCAAGCTGATCGGCGGCACCGGCACCGTGAGACAGCACATCATCGCCCTGCTATTGGCCGCCGCGCCGCTCTTCCTGCTCTTCTTCAACTACGTGCCCCAGGTCACGCCGGCCATGCATATAAGCTACAACCTGGCCTTCCCGCTCTTTGGCCGCATTCTGGCCATCGTGGCCGTCACCTGGGCCGTCGCCATCCTGCTGAAGTCGCTGAGCGTCACCCACGAGTTTAGTATGTGGCGGTCTCTGGGCGCGATCGTGCTGACATGGGTGGTGCTCTATGTGGTGTTCCCGGTGCTGTCGCTCTTGAGTGTGGGCTATGTTCTCCGTGGGTAATCACTTCCTGGTACCACCACAGAATAGCGTGGAGTAGGATTTGACGAAAAGGGACAGAAGCGGCAAATAGTAAGTATGACCAAATACACACTACCGCCACTCTGTCCCGAACAAGCAGTATGTCCCAAGTGCGAGAGTAACGCAAAGGGACGAATAGGTGTCCATAGCCACAAAGAAAGACGATACAAATGTCACGAATGTGGGAAGACGTTCAGCGATACAACGGGGACGGCGTTGTATGGGTTGAAGTATCCCCACTGGGTAGTGATAGTAGTTCTGACCTTGCTGGCCTATGGTTGTCCGATTCAAGCGGTGGTGGCCGCATTTGGTCTGGATGAACGAACGGTGAGCGATTGGCACGAGAGAGCAGGCCGGCATGCAAAGGCGGTCCAAGAACGACTGGTTTGCCAAAGGCAGATCGAAATAGGACAGGTGCAAGGCGACGAGATGTATATCAAGACTCAGTACGGAACGGTCTGGCTGGCTACGGCCATCAGCGTTTTCTCCCGGCTCCTGATTTGGGGAGCGGTCTCACCAGAGAGAAACAGCTTGCTGATCACCCAGGTGGTCGAAAAAGTGAAGGAATCAGCCGTTGCGTTACAGCCGATTCTGTGGGCAACCGACGGGTACTCAGCTTGGAAAGGAGCCATCCTCGACGTCTTTCGAGAGCCGCTGCGCACGGGCAAACCGGGTCGTCCCAGACTGGTCATCTGGCCGGAACTCCATATTGTCCAAGTCATCAAACGGCGAGTTGCCAAGCAGATTGTGTCCGTTGAGCGCCGTTTGGCCCATGGTCTACAGGCCGCCGCCGAAGATATTCTCTTTGCTTCCCAATCTGACATCGGTCGCTTCAACACAGCCTATGTTGAACGCCTCAATGCCACGATTCGCACCTGGGTACGAGCAACCACCCGCCGTTCTCGCACGCCGGCCGCTCGACGGCGCCGCCTCGAAGCCGCCTTCTTCTGGGCCGCTGCGGTCTACAATTTCTGCCGCATCCATGAATCCCTTCAAACTGCCCCTGCTGTTGCCGCAGGCATTACCGACTCACCTTGGTCCATCGACCAACTTTTGCGCTTTCGTCCCGCTTTGGAGTAACTCCACGATTCCTTGTGGTGTTACCCACTCGGCTACTCCAAGGCACGGGCACGATCAGCATCATGCTCACCCAGCGTAATCCGAACGCATGCACCGTGTACTTGTGGCTGGAACGCACGCCATCTCGAAAAACACCTTTGGCCTTGATCTTGTTGCCCTTGCGCCGTTCCAGTGTCTCATCGGCGCCAATCACCAGCGGCACGCCAACCGCACCGAACGTCGCAATCAGTAGACCCAACAGAATCTCGCTTACCACCAACCCTGACCACTTGGCTCGACTCAGCACTCGATGATAGTTCTGAAATTGCCGGTCATCTTGCAGACCCATGGTGCGCAACACCGCCGACACTGTCCGTTTTCCCGGTGTCAGAATGGCGCCAATCGTCAAAATCTGGACCATGTCCCAGATCCGATAACTGAAAGCTTGCCCAAAGGGGGCTAGAACTGTCATAATCTCGTTGGGTAGTGTAAGCATTTGGATTCCTCCTTGGTCTGAGAAATCCAGCTTACACTACCTGCCTCTTTCTTTCTACCCCCTCCGCCTAGTTTGGACAAAGTCGAGTGGAATAGGGTTGTTCGTTTGTGGCTCGCGGTCAAGTCAGATGATCCCATGCCTGCGCGACCTTGGCCGGCGCACCGATGACGAACAGTTCATCGTCGGCACAGATTACGGTCTGTGCATCCAGATCGGTGATCAACTGCGTTTCGCGCAGGATGGCGAGCAGGGTCAAGCCGGTCTTGTTGCGCAGATCGATCTCCGCCAAGGTCTTGCCGGCCGCCGAAGAAGCGGGCGGCACGATGATAGGGGAGATCTGCATATCGTGCAGGTGCAGGTGCAGATCAGCCACTGACAGACTGGGGCCGTCGGCGTCGCTGCGAAACAGTTGGTAATCATCTCCCCGCACTTCGGCCACCAGATGGGCGATCTCATTTCTTGGCACCAGATATTTGGCCAACACCCGCGTGAAGATCGCTACAGACGTTTCAAACTCCTCCGGGATCACTTCATTGGCGCCCAGCCTGTGCAACGCCTCCATCTCACTCACGAAGCGCGTGCGTGCAATGATGTGCGCTGCCGGATTGATCTGGCGCGCCAGCCCGGTGATGCGGCGGGTGGCCGCGGCGTCGGCGATAACGATGACGACGGTGCGCGCCTGGCTCAGTTTGACCTGCTTCAGCACGGCTTCCTGGGTGGCGTCGCCGTAGAAGATCGGCTCGTTGTACGCTCGTTCGGTGCGGACCGTGTCGGCGTTCATCTCGATGATGGCATAGGGAATACCGGCGTACTGGGCTGCATGGGCAACGTTGCGCCCGTTGATGCCGTAGCCGATGATCACCACATGATCTTGCAGGTCGTCGGTTGGCGGCGGCGCAACGCCCTTCACCGGATAGAGCCCCCGCTCCAATCGGGCGGGGACCGGGCCGCGCATCACCCAATCGGCCACGCGGGGAGCGCCGTCGATCAGGAAGCTGGTGCCGGCCATGGTCAGGACGGAAACGGCCAGAAACATCTGCTCGGCGCTGGCGGAGAGCAGCGCATAGTTGCTGCCGACCGTGGCCAGGATGAAGGCGAACTCGCCCACCTGGCTCAGGGTCAGGCCGCTGATCACGGCTGTGCGCAGCGGATAGCCCAACAAGACGCTGGCCCCGCCCACAATCAGGCTCTTGGCCGCCAAGACCGCCAGCGTGATCGCCAGGATCAGAAACGGCTGCTCCAGGACGTAGCCCAGGTCGAGCAACATGCCGATGGAGACGAAGAAGAAACTGGTGAAGATGTCGCGGAAGGGGCGAACCAGTTCAAAGGCGTCGTGGCTGTATTCCGACTCGGAGATGGTCAAGCCGGCCAGAAACGCACCCAACGCCAGCGACAGTTCAGCGGCCACAAATGCCACGGCAAAACAGATGCCGCCAACCGTCAGCAAGAAGAGTTCGCGGCTACGCGTGCGCACGGCCTGGTGCAGAATCGCCGGAACCAGATAGCGAGCGCCCACGAACACAAAGAGCAGCAGCGCCGCCGCGGTCAGGGTCAAGCGCAACACCGACGGGCTGCCCTCGCCGCCGGTCTGGCCCGCCAAAAAGGGCGTCAGAATGATGAAAAAGACCACGATCACATCCTGGAAGATCAGGATGCCCAGGGAAATGCGACCGTGGGCCGATTCCATCTCGGCCCGATCTTGCAACACCTTGAGCACAATCGCGGTGCTGCTCAACGAGATCAGAAAGCCCATGAACAGGGCTGAGCCAAATGACCAGTCAAGACCGTAGCGCATCGCCGCGTAGGTGACGGCAGTGGTCGCACCGACTTGGAGCGTCCCGCCGACAAGAACGATGCGCCGGATTTTCAGCAGTTTGCGCAGAGAGAACTCGATACCGATGGTAAAGAGCAATAGGATGACGCCGATCTTGGCCAGTTGATCGACCTCGTCGATGGCCTGAACCAGCCCCAGTGCATAGGGCCCGGCCAACACGCCAGTGGCCAACAGACCGACCACCACAGGCAGTTTGAGCCGATGGGAGATGTAGACGACCCCCATGGCCAACACCAAAATAATTACCACATCTTTGAGCAGTGGTATTTCCATAGACGTTATTTCCATTCAAACTAATGGTGCGACCGACCGCTCGCCGTCGGGGCTTATTGGAATCTCATGTGGTTGAGCCAAAGAAATGAGATGATCGACAATAGGGGAACGCCCGGTCGGCCAAACATGTACGAGGCAACCTGCCAGGACTGGGGCCCAGTATACAGATCAGCCCCAGGTCTCACGCACGAAGGCCAGTTGCTCAATCATCTGGAAGCTCTGGCCGCCTTCGTGATTGTTGTAGGGCCAGACACGGATCGTTTTGTCTGCCGCCGTAATAATTGTAGGCGGCGTAGACCGTGGAGGGTGGGCAGATGGTGTCCATCAGCGCCGTCGAGAAGAGCGCCGGCGCCGTAGCCCGCGGGGCGAAGTTGACGCCGTCGAAGTAGGACAGCGTCTCGAAGACGGTCTCGATCTTGTCTCGATGGGCTTTGCAGTAGCTGGCGATCTCGCCGTACGGGTGGCTGTCGACTATCTCGGTGGCACGGCGGTAGTGGCAGAGGAACGGCACGTTGGGCATGCAGAGCACGACGGCATCGTAGAGCAGAGCCGGGGCCAGGCCGGCCACGGCCAGCGTGACGCCGCCGCCCTGGCTGATGCCGGTCACGCCAATGCGCGAGACGTCGACTGCGTCGTTGCTCATGGCCGCTTCGACGGCGCGCACCGCATCGGTGAAGACTCTGCGGTAGTAGTAGGTCTTCTTGTCCAGAATGCCGCGGGTCATGAAGCCGGGGTATTGGGCGTTGCCGCCGTCCACCTCCGGATCGGGGGTGTCGCCAGTGGACCAGTTGCTGCCCTGGCCGCGGGTGTCCATGATCAGGTGGGCGTAGCCTGCCGCTGACCAGATCAGGTGGTCGATGGGGAAGGCGCGGCCGCCGCCGTAGCCGATGTACTCGACAATGCAGGGTAACGGATCGGATCCATGGCGCGGCAGCGTGAACCAGCCCTTGATGGGTTGGCCGCCATAGCCGCTGAAGGTGACGTCGTAGGTGTCTACGGTCTGCAAGCCGTAGTCGACCGGCTCGAAGCGGGCGTCCAGATCGTGTTGGCGCGCCTCGTCCAGCGTTTCAGCCCAGAAACTGTCGAAGTCGGACGGTTCTGTGCGTTGGGGAAGATAGATTTCCAGTTCTTCGGGTGACAGGTCAAAGCGGGCCATAGGGTGATCCTTTGATGTGGCTGGTGGATGGCGGTGGTGATTGAGGGCTGTGGTGCTTGAGGGCTGTGGTAATGCATTGCTCAGCGCCCCGCGATGCCTGGACCGTAGCCGAGCAGCAGCGGCTCGCCCCAGGCCGCCCAGTTCCAGCGGCTGTCGCCAAGCGCATCGGTCACGAACTGGATCACGACATCCTGGCCGCCCAGGCTGGGCAGATCCACCACAAAGCGTTCCCAGTCATTGGTCTGTTTGGTGGTGCTCCAGATGCGCATCCCGTTGACATAAACTCGAAACGCGCAGAGATTATCGCCTTGCATCAGCGCTCCGTCGCGGATGCCCACGGCGAAGCGTAGGCGCAGACTGTCGACTTCGGACGGCACGCGCAGCGAGTATTCGCAGACGGCGTTGCCGGTTACGGGCGGGTGTTCCCAGATCGCCTGTTGTTGTACCATGTTACAACTGGCGACGGCGACCTTGATCTCCATCATGTCGGGCGAGCGGGTGGCGGCCAGCGTGGCCGCGGGAAACCCTTCCAGGAAGTCGAACTGCCAACGCAGTACCTTGCCCGGATCGGGCTTGCTCTCCTCGTCGAGCAAGCTCTGCCAGAGCTCTTCCTGCCACTTGAGGTAGCCGATGTATTGGGAGAGTTGGGTGAGCGATTGTTCGCTGAGATCGGAGATGCGCCGCTCGATGGCATCGATGGTCGCTCTGCGTGCGTCGAAGTTTACCATGAGAATTCCATGCCGAATCGCCTTGTTTCGTTGGATATCGTTGAAATCGGAAGGCCCGTCTCTAGCAGGCTGTCCGAGTGACAGAAAATGGGACGCGGATAACGCGGATCTTGGCGGATTTCTCTCGATTTATCCGCGGAAATCAGTCAGATCAGCGTCATCCGCGTCCTATCGGCCTTCTCTCAGACAGGCTGCTAGATGGACATCTCCGCATACGGCATCAGTCCCTGATGTGACACATTGTCCATCAGGTTTTCCCAGCGTGCTGTCGCTGTCGGGATTGCTCAGAAGAACCAGCGCAACGTAGGTCGGTTCAAACGGCTTGCTGAGCAGCGCCATCTGGGCTTCTTCGGGCGTGTTGGATGCCTTTTTCTGGTTGCAGCGCTTGCAGGCTGTCACCAGATTTTGCCAGGAGTGATCGCCGCCCCGACTGCGGGGAATCACATGGTCGACGGTCAGTTGGAGCCGACCGGGCGTTGTGCCGCAGTATTGGCAGGTGTAGGCGTCGCGCAGCATGATAGCCGAACGCGTGGCGGGCACGCGCCGGTGGGGTAAGCGCACGTACTTGACCAGACGGATCACGAGCGGCACCGGAATGGCTCGGCTGGTGCTGCGCAACATCTGCTGCGTGGCTTCGATCATTTCGGCCTTCTCCCGCAACAGCAGGACAACTGCCCGTTGAACAGAGACCAAGCTGAGCGGCTCGTAGCTGGCATTTAGAACCAAGACTTGTTTCGACATGAGATCACTTCAGAACATCAGTACAAGCAAGTCGTTTGTTAAAGGGACACGCAACGACTTCGTTCACGAATGGCTCTATTTTATCAGCAACGCCAGACGAAAACAAGCCTGATCTGGCCGTGGAGTGCATCCTGGGTGGTGAGAACGTCCCAGCAAACCCCGTTGTCTGGACCCTCTCCGTCTCAACAGAATCAGGCATCAGAGATCGGGCGGCAAATAGACGGCCACCGAGCCGGCCCGCTGGATGATTCCCCACAGAAAGAGGTAGACAAAGGCCATGGCCAGCGTCTGGACGTTGTCGTCCTCAACGTTGCCGAAGTAGGCATACGACGCAGGGATGGTCAGGATGGCGACGACGCCGTAGAGAATGTGCATGAACGGGCGCGGCAGCACCACGTCAAGCCCCTGGAAATAGTAGAGGTAGGCGCCCAGCGCAAACTGCGCGATCAGCAGCAGTTCGGCAATCACCGCGGCGCCGGACCAATTGCTGTCCAACGGCCGCGACCGAAAGCGGAGAAAGAGCGCCCAGATGCCGAGCGCTGCGACGAAAAGCGAGGACGTGTCGGCCAGACGATCGTGGATTACCGTCAGGGGCATTGGCTTCCCTTTGTTAGCTGGGAGCGTGTACGCTCAGGTATTGTTGTAGGACTGCGGCCGCCGGGCCTTGAATATCGTAGCTGAGCCACTGATTGCTGGTGCCGAGCCCGTAGATGCAGCCGCCGATCACATAGTCGTCCTGGCGCATGGCCTCGTCGTACCAGACAAGCTGCTCGACGTAGGCGCCCGGTCCCCAGAGTCCATAGCCGGTTTCAGCCCAGTAGCTCTGGAAGTCCTGCCAGCCCCGCGCATCCGGCGGGCCTGGTCGATCGGCGACCAGACCATCGACGCCCAGTTCGGTGAAGACCAGCGGAATGGCCAGATTGGCCGGTTTCAGGAATTGATTGTAGACATGGCGATAGCGCAACGTCAACCAGCCGGTGTCTTCGGGCGAGACGCCGGGATAGCGTCCCTGGTTCTCGCGTGTGGTCAGGTAGTATATGGTCGGGGCCGAGTATTCGTGTAGTCCCAACCAGCCGCCGGTCTCCTTGGCCGTCTGGACGGCAGGCAAAAAGTACTCCCACAGTTCCAGCGGCGGCTGCCCGGTGCCGAAGTTGGCAATCACGCTGCGGATGCCCTGATCGGCCAGCAGGCGGGTGCGCTCCGACTCGAATTGGGCAAGGCGCGTCATCTCTTCGGCGTTGTTGGCCACCGGCTCGTTGTAGGCGATCCAGCCGTCAAATGTGGCCCGGCGTCGATCATCGCCCGCGATGGGCATCAACTGATCGACGAAGGCGCGGGCCGAGGCGATGGGATCCATGGCTGCTCAGGTTGGCCTGCGGCAGCGAGCCCAGCCGTCCGATCAGTTTGGTGTTGGGCGCAGCGGTCTTGATCTCTTCGGCCAATCCGGCGTCATATTCCAGGGTTGTGACGGCCGAGACCGCCCCGGTGGCGAGCAAGTCAAACAATTGGTTGGTTTTGCGCTCAATATGCAGGCCAAGCTTGCTCGGCGGACCAGGCGGAAAGGGCGTGGCCATCGGCGTCGGCGTCGGTGTCGGCGGCTCCGGCGTGGCGGTGGCCGTCGGTTTGGGCGGTGTCGGCGTCAGCGTCGGCTCTTGGGCAAGCGCGGCCTGCAATTCGGCATGGTGGATATTCGGGAAATAGAGCCGGAAGGGTTCGGGTGTTGACGTCGCCCGCAACAGCCGTCGGGTGGCAGTCGCCGGCGGTGTGGCGGTCGCTCCGCCACAGGCCGCGACGCCGAGCGCCATGGCGCTGATGTCCGAGTGAGCGCAGAAATCCACGTCTGGACCGACGACCATCAGTCTGGGTACGCTCGGTTCCGCCGGCTTGATCCGGGGCGGAGCCGGTATCTGATCCTTCGGCAAACAGTGCGTTATCCGTATCAGGATGGCCGCTCTCTTGCTGCCGGCTCTGCTCATTTGGATCGGTCGACGAGGTCTGCATAGAATCCATGGTCTCTACTATAGCACTCTGGAATCGCTTGCTCAAGTTGCCTGACATCTTCGGTGCGATTCAGCTGGGGCAGAATCCAGGTCCGAAGACGAGTCCAGTCCAATTCGGTCATGACGAAGCATTCGTGGATCGTCCCGGCACGTATTGCTCCCAAATCTGAAATGCACCTGACATCTGCTCGACGCCCTGGAACCGAAGTCAGATCTGTAGACGAGTTCAACTTGCCATAAGTTCCGGCTCAGCCGGCGTCATCCACAGGATTTGGCGCTGTGCGGCCGTATCGTTTCCGGTGAGTCATTCTGCGATTTGAGCAAATCCGCCTGAGATGCTAAGGTAAGTCACTGGGTGGTCGAGTGTCGAGTACGGCATGACCACCTCCCCTGAACGCCGCAATTGTCCGGCAAATTTACACTTGCGGCTCCGTCGATTTTCACGAATGTCCTCAGGAGGGATCTATGCAGAAGCGCAAACTCAGCATCGAATACTGCGTACAGTGAAACTACACGCCCAGAGCCGTCAGTTTGACGGACGAACTGTTGTTGAACTACACACCCGCCATTGAATCGCTCACCTTGATTCCATCGTCACAGGGTCGGTTTGAGGTTGTGATGGATGGCGAACTGATCTTCAGCAAAAAGGCCATTGGCCGTCATGCTGAAGAGGGCGAGGTCGCCGGACTGTTTGAAGCGGCGGCAGGCGTCGAGCCGATGCCGCGAGAATAGATTCGCCGCAAGCCAACGCAGTAAGGGCCGGTTTCCCCGATCTGGGAAACCGGCCCTTCACGCGTTGGCTTGCTGTTTGCCTACAATCCCGTCGGCAGATCGATGAACTCAAAGCCGAGGCCGAACTGATCGCGCAGATGTTCGCCCAGTGCCTGCACGCCGACGGTCTCGGTGGTGTAGTGGCCGCCGTAGATGACGTTGATGCCGGCGTTCAGGGCATCATAGTACTGGGCATGGCTGGTCTCGCCGGTGATGAAGGCGTCGCAGCCCAACGCCGCGGCCTCTTCGATTTCATTGGCGCCAAAGCCGCTGAGGATGCCGACCCGATGCACGATGCGCGGCCCATTGGCCTGTGCCAGCTTGATTGCGCCGACATTCTGCTCGAAGTGATCGATCAGGTAGCTGAACTTCATGCCGTCGGGTGCGATGGCCAGGACGGCCAGATCGGTGCCCTTGACGTTGGCCCACCAGTCGATGATCTCCAGCCCGAGCCGGCGCGCCAGTTCGGCGTTGTTGCCCACGACCGGATGGGCGTCCAGCGCCAGATGTGCGGCGTAGAGATTTAGGTTCGCCTGCATGTACGTGCGCACCAGCCGTCCATAGCTCCCGGACAACAGCTTGGGGCCGCCCCAAAAGATGCCGTGGTGGACCAGCAGCATGTCGGCGTCGTGCTCGATGGCGGCAGCCGCACAGGGCAGATGGGCATCGACCATGCCGACAATACGGTTGATCTCCTGGCGTCCTTCGATCTGCAAACCCTGCGGACCATAGTCGCTGATCTCGCCGATGCGCAGGTATTCGTCCAGGTAGTGGGTCAGTTCTTCCCGCTTCATCTCACGCTGCTCCCTTGATCTTGATCGCTCGCTTTCCGGCCTCCCGGTGCGCTGCTCGTTTTGTCGTCGGCTTTCTCGTCGGCTTGCTCTTGAGCCGGTACGCCTCGCCGTACAAAACCCTTGGCCTGCTTGGCGAATTTTCGGCGCGTCAACAGGACGCGTCGGCCGCAAGTCTGGCACACCAAGCCGATGTCCGCGCCGACGCGCACGATCTCCCATTCATGACCGCCGCAAGGATGCTGCTTGCGCATGCGCACCACATCGCCGACGTAGAGGGTCTCGTAGATTTCCATAGGTTCAGTCAGTCTCACCCTCGTCCTTGACCGCTGCCTACTTCCTTGATCGTACCGGCATCCTCGACCGCACCGGGATCAGCGCTTTCGACGACGACCGGTTCTGTGGTCGCGATCTGGAGCGGCGCCTTGCCTGCTCGTGATGTCAGGCTGAGCAAGCCCCCGCCCAGCGCAAATGCGAAGCTCAGTAGGAAGATGAGTCCGAAGGCAATCGGCCCGGCACAGGGAACCAGCAGGAACACCCTGCCGACAATCACGATGGTCAGTGCGCCAATCAGCATGGCGGCCAGCGTGCCCCACTCTTTGTCGAAACCGGACAGCGCCTTGCGCCCCAGCCACAGGCCGGTCACCAGCGGGCTGAGCAACCAGATGGTGGTCAATACCCCGAATGACAGGGCGAACATGGCCACGCCGCCGGGGAATCCCCAGAAGATGCCGCCCATGAACACAAGCGCGGCCACAATTGGGAACGAAATTGCGATGGCCAGGAAGCCGAAGATCACGGCCTCTGCCGGTTTGGCGTCGAGCGCCGCCGCCGGTTTTTGAATCAGTGTCGGAAGCAAAGCTCAAGCATCAGCCAGCCGGCCAGTGCAAGGCCCGTGGCAACCAGGATTGTGCGCAGGAGCCACCAGCCGAACTGGGTGGTCAGGTCGCGGCCTCTATCGCCCGGCGCCTCCTCAGCGACGTCCGCTTCTCTGCCAGGGCTGAACCACAACTGCGTCGGCCACATCGGTGGGCATTGGCACATCGCCGGCGCTGCTGTAGGACAAGCGTGCCGCCGACCTCAGCCCCGTTGCCAATGACCAGTGTTTGGGCATGCAGTTGGGCATTGCCGCCCACACGTCCGTTGAATGTCGAGTGAATTCATGCCGGCAAAGAGATTGCGTGCGATTTCGCCGTTGATCAGGCCACGGTCGCCGGCGATGATCGCATCGCCGCCCACGGTTGCGTCCTGTGTCACACGGATGCCGCTTTCGACCGAGCGATTGCCGATCTGAATCGGCATGCCTGGAAGACCGCCGCCGCCGGCCACGATCAGATCGTCGCCCACAGCGCCGGCGATGACGATGCCGCTGCCCGCCGCACGTACATCGTCCAGCACCTCGCCGTTGACAGTGATGCCTGCGCCGGCCGCCATCAGATCGCCGGTGACGACGCCGTTGATCTCGATGATGCCGCCGAAAGCGATCACATCGCCGTCGACTGTGCCGTCGATGATGATCTCGCGCCCAAATACGTACAGATCGTCGTCGATGGTTTCGCCGGCCTTCAGGCGATAGACTTCGCCCTCGGCGAATTCGGCTGCGTTGACAGAGCCGGCCCCGGCTATGGCAAATAGGAAGACGATGGCAAGCAGAAAGGCGAGTAGGGCCGTAAGTCGCAGGCTCGGGCGTCGTCGATGACGTGACGGAGCGGGGTAAGTCAACGGATTGAAGATGGGTTTCATCGTCGTCCTCCGGTTATTCGCCTCTTTGGCTACACTGTTGTCTGTAGTACGGTCTGTCGGGGATTCGTCGCTGCATGAAATGGCTGCGCGCCACTGCTTGTGGAGCGGCAGCAACGGACCACGAATTTTCACGCTACCAGTGTACCGTTTTGGACGGGGGAACGCAAGCGTTAGCGCAGCCCGGCCATCAAGTCAACTTCGACGCCGTCGCCGGCCGGCGGGAAGGCCGTTGTGAACGTTTCGACGCCGGCCGCCCGTTGGCGCAGAAACGGCGGCAGGAACCGAACGAACCCGGGTCCGCCGCTGTATTGGCTGACGTGGGCCTGGCTGGCCGCCATCTTGGCCGGCAGATAGCGGGAGATATCAATTTTGGCGTTGACCGGCGTCTGCCAACTGCTGATTTCAACCAGATCGATATCTTTGTTGCGCCCAATCGCACGTGGATCTTGGCCAATCAGGGGCATGATCCGGGTGATCAGCTTGAGTAGACGTTTGTCAAAGGCTGTGTAGTAGAGTTTCGCCGGTCCTGGCCAGCGTTCAGGTTGGCGACCGTTTAGGCTGGGCTGAAAACGGGTCAGGTGAAATGCCGACGTCGTCGCCTCACAGACGTGGATGTGGTCGGGATGGCCGTAGCCGCCGAACGGATCGTGTGTGATGACGACGTCGGGCTGCAGGCGTCGAAAGTAGCCGGCGAGTTCAATGGTGACCTGCTCAATCGGCTGCCGAACCAGCGCATCCGGGTGATCGTTGGCCGGCGTATCGCGCATGCCGCTGTCCCGATAGGGCAACGACCAGATGCTGGCCACGCCCAGAGCGACGACCGCGTTGGACAGCTCAGTCGAGCGCCGTTGGGCCAGCGTGCCGTGGCTTTCCAGGTGCGCCGGATCCTCGACCGACCCGGCGATGCCGTCAGTGGCGATGATCACGTGGACATCTACGCCCTCGGCGGCGTAGCGGGCCAGCGTGCCGCCCGGCCCAAAGCTCTCATCGTCCGGATGGGCGAAAACGCCGAGTAGTGCCGGTTTTTTAGACATGCCTTGCGGCCTTTCTTTCATGTGACATAATTCTGTGCACCGTTATTTGCGTATCGCAACCGTCTTTGATTATGCTCAAGGATACGTCAACCAGGCATTCCCTTACGTATGCTTGCTCCATTCTCACACGGTCAGGCGGTTCACTCAAATGCGGATAGCGCTGCTTTGCGATGTCTATCACCCGGTCGTCAACGGCGTCGTCCACCATGTGGCCTTGTTGAAACGATATTTGGAGCAGTTGGGGCAATCGGTCTGGCTCTTCGTTCCCGGCGAATCTGGTCAATCGAACGATCTGTCAGTCCCATCGTCCGGCGAACAGCATCTCGTTCGCTATCCTGGTATTCCGTTGGCTGGAACAGGCTACCACTTGAGCCTACCGCTCAATCGACGTGTTCACCGGGCACTGGCCTCGATGGACGTGATCCACGCCCACCATCCGTTTGTCAGCGGCTTGCTGGGCTCTGATCGCAGCCAGACGCCACAACATTCCCCTGGTCTTCACCAGCCACACACGCTACGATCTCTACGTCCGCCAATATGCCGGCGCCTATCTGCCCTTCGTTCCGCAATCTGCTGTGGAATCGGCGCTGCAATCCTATTTTCGCCGCTTTAGTTCCCGCTGCGCTGCACAGATCGCCCCGAGTCCCGGCGTGGTCGATTGTATGCGCGGCTGGGGTGTCGACGGCCCGATCCGGGTCATCCCAAACGGCATCGAAGCTCGATCGATTCGCCGCCCAGACCCGGTCAGTCACCCGACAGGCGCTGGGCCTGAAGGAACACGCCGTTGTCGGGGTCTTCGTGGGGAGGGTGAGTGCTGAAAAACGTGTCACGTATCTGTTGAAGGTCTTCGCAACAGTGGCCGACACCCAGCCCATGGCCCACTTGCTGATCGTCGGCGATGGGCCGCAATCGGCTGAGTGCCGTCGCCTGGCCGGCGAACTGGGCGTGGCGAACCGCGTGACCTTTGCCGGCGAAGTCGACTATGGTCGAATCCCGGACTACCTGGCCATGGGCGACTTTTTCGTGTCGGCCAGCGTTTCAGAGGTGCATCCGCTCTCGTTCATGGAGGCGGCCGCGGCCGGGTTGCCGTTGATGGGCATTCGCTCGCCGGGCGTCTGCGATATTGTCCGCCATCGCCACTGCGGTCTGCTGGCCGACAACGACAGTGAGTTTGTGGACCGACTCCGGGAGATGATCGACGTGGCGCCGCAAATCAGGCAGAGAATGGGGCGCTCCGCCCAATGGTTGAGCCGTCAATGGTCTGCGGCCGCCACTGCGAAGCAGGTGCTTGCTCTCTACCGTGAACTGGCCACGGGGAATGATATCCGCCGCTCCGGCACGCTCCTCAGCGGAGGTGTTCAGGACTCAAAAAAGTAGATTGCCGTACAGCGAATTCTTGTGTATTATGAAAAGATGAGATTTCGATGGAAAAGGCGGACCATGTTTCGTATCATCATTTTTTTGGCAGGATATCTGAATCTGGCCGATGCATGTGGCTGTGAGCGACTCCGATTGGCGTCGCCGTGGTCGGCATTTGCCCAGATTCAGACAGGTCCGCGTAGGCATTATTTCGCATTTATACCAGTCATTGCAGGAGATTATCTTTATGCGCCTCGGTCCGATCTTCCGAGTGCTCGGAGCGCTCCTCTACGGATTCATCGGGTACGAACTCGGTATTGCACTGGTTGGCTCCTTTGAGCTGACCGCTGAGTCCGCGCCCATCGTCTGGGGAGCGACGCTGGGCGGTGCTCTTCTTGGTTTCTTGCTGGCGCCATGGCTGATCATCGCCCCGGCAAAGGCGGCACGCAATGGGCTGCGCAACGTGCCGATGAGTGACCTGGTGTCGGGCACCATTGGCCTGGCGGTCGGTCTGATGATCGCCGCGCTGTTGGCCTATCCGATCTCTCGCCTCCCTCCCCCCTTTGGGTCGATCTTGCCCTTCGTGACCGTGATTATCTTTGGTTACCTGGGGGCGGCAGTCCTGGTTCTGCGCCAGGAAGACTTCTTCGCGTTCTTCAATCTGAGGCGGCCAACCGACGAAGCCGTGGTCGCCCGCAATCGATGAAGATGCGGGCAAACCGGTCATGCTGCTTGGATACCAGCGTCATCATCGATGGCCGGATTGCCGACATCGCCGAGACCGGATTTCTTCTCGGCGTGATCAAAGTGCCCCGATTTGTGCTCAATGAGCTACAATACATCGCTGATTCGTCGGATGCATTGCGGCGCAACCGCGGGCGGCGTGGCCTGGAGATCCTGGATCGGCTTCAGAACGAGTCTGCGGTCGAGATCGAGTTCATCGACGACGACCCGCAGGATGCACAGCAGGTCGATGACAAGCTGATCAGCCTGGCACGCATCAGCGGCGGCGCGATTCTCACCAACGACTACAACCTGAATCGCGTGGCCCAGTTGCAGGGCGTCCAGATTCTGAACATCAACGAGCTTGCCAACGCGGTCAAGTCGGTGCTGCTGCCCGGCGAAGAGATGCCGCTCAAGATCATTCAGGAGGGCAAGGAGCACAACCAGGGCGTCGGCTATCTGGATGACGGTACCATGGTCGTGGTGGAAAATGGTCGTCGCTACCTGAATCAAGAGGTGATGGTGCAGGTGACCAAGGTCTTGCAGACCAATGCCGGGCGGCTGATCTTTGCCACGCCGGAGGGGTAGGCAATTGTCAATGGCTGGATTGGTGATGCAATGGTTAATGGTGAATTGATGATTGTTAACGGTTAATGGCTGTATCACGCCCTGGATTCGTCAACCACACCCTTACGCAGTACGATTTACGCAGTAGCACGTTCATGTAGCACGCATTCTAATCGGGAAAAATCGCATGACTCTTCAAATCTACAACACGCTCAGTCGCCGCAAAGAGGAATTTGTCGCCCTTGCAAGAGGGCAAGGTCAGCATGTATGTCTGCGGGCCGACGGTCTATGCGGATGCCCATGTGGGCCACGCCATGGCCGCGGTCGTCTTTGACATGGTGCGGCGCTATCTCATCTACCGCGGCTACGACGTGACCTACGTCACCAACTTCACCGATGTCGATGACAAGATCATCGCACGCGCCAACCAGACCGGCGAAGATCCGGTCGAAATGGCCAACTTTTTCGCGGAGAAATATCTCGAACACCTGGCCGATCTCAACGTGCATGCGCGCCGATATCTACCCACGGGTCAGCGAAGAGATCGGCAACATCATCGACGTGATCCGGGAATTGGGCGAAGCGGGCTACGCCTATGAGGTCGACGGCGATGTCTATTTCCGCGTGGATGCCGATGACGACTATGGCCGGCTGAGCCGTCGCAAGCTGGACGAAGCGCTGAGCGGCACACGCGTCGGCGAAGATGAGCGCAAGGAGCAGGTCGCCGATTTCGCCCTCTGGAAGTCGGCCAAGCCGGGCGAGCCTTCTTGGGAGAGTCCTTGGGGACCGGGGCGGCCGGGCTGGCATATCGAATGCTCGGCCATGTGTCTGCACCACCTGGG
The DNA here is from genome assembly GCA_963698255.1 of uncultured Chloroflexia bacterium. Classification (GTDB taxonomy): domain Bacteria; phylum Chloroflexota; class Anaerolineae; order Caldilineales; family Caldilineaceae; genus JAWKOK01. The sequence goes on from CAVOQD010000015.1 coordinate 81,633, forward strand.
CGAGACCATCGACATCCATGGCGGCGGCAACGATCTGATCTTCCCGCACCATGAAAACGAGATCGCCCAGAGCGAAAGCCTGACCGGTCATGCCCTGGCCAACTACTGGATGCACAACGGCATGATGCAGTTGTCCGGCGAAAAGATGAGCAAATCGCTGGGCAATCTGGTCACCATCGACGACGTTTCTGCAGAAACGCAGCGCAGATACCCTGCGTATGCTGATCTATGCCGGCCACTATCGCAAACCCGTGGTCTTCAACGATGAAACGCTGGATGCGGCTGAGCGCGGTCTTTCCCGGCTGCGCGGCGGGCTGCGCCCGTCCAAGGGCAACAAAAGCACCGGCGAAGAGGCCGACGTGCTGCGCCAGGCCAGCGAAGACGCGCGTGAACGCTTCATCGCGGCCATGGACGATGACTTCAACACCAGCAGCGCCTTGGCAGTGCTTTTCGAACTGGTGCAAGGCCATCAACACGGCACGCGACCAGGGCGTGGCCGGGCCATTCTACGAGGCCGCGCAGCGGACGCTTGGCGAGTTGGCCGGCGTGCTCGGCGTCACCTTGACGGCGCCGGTTGCCGCAGCCGTGTCGTCTGTGGACGTCAAGCCCTTTGTCGATCTGCTGGTTGACGTCCGTACCGAGGTGCGAGCCATCAAACAGTGGGCCTTGGCCGACAAGATTCGCGACCAACTCCAGGAAATGGGTATTGTGCTGGAGAGGACAGTCGCGTGAGGGCACGACCGCTGGCGGTTTGAAGAATAGATTGTTATCGTCTTCCGAGAAAAGAGTCCCGCATGAGTGAGTTGATCTACGGCCGACGTGCCGTGTTGGAAACGCTGAAGGCCAATCGCCGCCATCTGTTTCGGCTCTGGCTCGAGGGCGACCACCCGCCCAAGGAGGGCAGCAGCCTTGCCGAGATCGTGGCATTGGCCGAAGAACGGCAATGTGCCCACGCGCAGCATCAAGGGCGGCCTGTTCGACAAGCTCATGCGCGAGGGTGTGCGCACGCAAGGCGTTGCGCTGGAGGCCGGCGACTACCCCTACATCTCGCTGGATGACTGCCTGGATCGCGCCGATGCGGCAGGTGAGCCGCCGCTGCTGCTCATGCTCGATCACCTGCAGGATCCGCAGAACCTGGGCACGCTGATGCGCACCGCCGAAGCGATGGGCGTCCACGGCATCATCATCCCGGATCGGCGTGCAGCCGGCATCACAGCGGCGGTCAGCAATGCCAGCGCCGGCGCGGTGGAGCATATGGGCGTTGTCCAGGTCAACAATCTAAACCGCACCATCGACACACTGAAAAAACTGAATATCTGGGTGGCCGGGCTGGAGGGCGGCGACGATGTTCCGCCACTGGAAGATGTCGACCTGAATGGGGCCATGCTGATCGTGGTCGGCAGCGAGGGCGCAGGACTGAGCCAGCTGACGCGTGAGAAGTGCGACTTTCTGCTGCGTTTGCCCATGGTCGGCGAGATCGACAGCCTCAACGCCGCGGTCGCCGGCAGCATCGTGCTCTATGCCGCGCGCCGGGCTCGCAGTCGATGATCTTTCGCTACTGCCCTCTGTTGCGCTGCCGAGTTGGCAGACGCGATCAGCGGCGGACGGCTACGCTCCCGTCTGCCCGAACTGTGGTTACATCCACTATCGCAACCCCACCGTGGGTGTCGCCGTCGTCGTGCGCAGAGGGCATGACTGTCCTGCTCGGACGCCGGTCGCCCGGCAGTTCGTATGCGGGCCGCTGGTGTCTGCCGTGCGGCCACGTCGAGTGGGACGAGGATGTGCGTGAGGCCGCAATCCGCGAGTTTGCCGAAGAGACCGGCCTGCATGTACGTCTGGGCGACGTGGTTGCCGTGCACTCCAACGTTCACAACCCACGAGCAGCATACCGTCGGCATCTGGTTCGAGGGCTTCGTCGAGCATGGTGATCTGCTGGCAGGCGACGATCTGGACGCAGTCGACTATTTCCCCCTTGACGAACCGTTTCCGCCGTTGGCCTTCCCGACCGACGAACTTGTGCTGAAGGAGCTTCAACAGGCGATCCAAACATGAATATCACGCTGCTGCCGCCTGGACATCCGGCCTGGGAGCGAGAAGTCGATCTGCTGGGTTTGCAACTGGGCGCGCCCGACAACCCGACGCTCTTTCCCTATCACTATCTTTCGGTCGTGCTCCAGCGGATCGGCGGCCAGATAGCGCTTGTTGAGCATGACGGCGTCCGTCTGGGCGCCGGTTTTCTTTTTCCCCGCTATCATGCGCGCCCCGATTTCAAGGCCGGCGACGCCTATACGCTGCGCTATCATCGCATTTTTGAGCGCGATGGCATCGATCTGACCGATCTGGCCGCCATGATTTCGACCACGCTGGGCGGCAGCGAAATCGTGCCCTACGATCCGACCGTTGCCCAGGAGTACGCACCGACCTATGCCCGCTACGGCGATCTCGACATCGGTCGCCCTGATCCGTTGGAGGCTGAGCGCGTGCGCCGTCTGCAGCAGCAGATCTGGGGGGCGGCATCCGAATTCCTCTATCCGACCGACATGCACAGCGTGGACTTCGGGCTGGCCACATCGCTGATCGCGCGGGCTGAGGGCGAACCTGCCGGTTTTCTGTACGGCATGTACAAGTTCGGCGGGCCGGGCCTGCCGGTCGATTGGCAAAAACGCTTCTCCGGTGAAGTACGTGTCGAGTCTCAGTCCATGGGCGTGTTGCCCGACTATCGCGGACGCCACATCGGCTATCTGCTCAAACGGGTGCAAGGCCGGCAGGCATTGGACGAGGGCATCGGCATCGTGCACTGGACGGTCGATCCGCTGCAGTTTCCCAACGCCGTGCTCAATTTCGGCCTGCTGCGCGCCGTGGCCTTCAACTTCTACCCCGATCTCTACCCGATCCGCAACGAACTCAATCAGGTGCATGCCTCGCGTTTTGCCGTCACCTGGCTGCCCGGCTCTCAGCGGGTGCTCGATGTGCCGCTCTACGATGTGCGCGCCCATGTGATGAATCTGGCAAAATCTCCGGAGATCGAGCAGGTCAATCACGGCTGGGCCGAATGTCAACTTCACACTCGACAGTGCATTGATCGCCATCGAGGTCCCATGCCAATTGGACCAAGCTTCAGGCGAACTCGGTGGCCGAAGCCCAGCAGTGGCGCGAGGCGACGGATCGCATCTTCTCCCACTACATCGGTCGCCAGGAGGGCCACTACGTGATCACCGGCGTTGGGCGGGACGGGGAACGCTGTTTCCTGATCGCTGAGCGGGCGGATGATGTTCTGTGGGCAGCGTTGGGGCGGTAGAGGAATGGTTAACTTTCAATTGTCGATGAATTCTTGAAGAGTAGTACTTGCGATGGCCCGGGAGGCATCCAATGAAAAAGACAACACTTTCTCTACACACCCAATTTCAGATCGGCGAAGTCGACGAACGCATCTACGGCGGCTTTCTGGAACATCTGGGCCGCGCCGTCTACGAAGGCGTCTACGACCCCGATTCGGCCCACGCCGACGAAGATGGCCTGCGCACCGACGTGATGGCCGCGCTCGACCGTCTGCAAATGACGGCCATGCGCTATCCCGGCGGCAATTTCGTCTCCGGCTACCACTGGGAGGACGGCGTCGGCCCCAAGGAAGAACGCCCCACCATGCGCGATCTGGCCTGGCAGAGCAGCGAGCCCAATCTCTTCGGCACCGACGAGTTTATGGGACTCAGCCGCAAGATGGACTGGACGCCCATGTTCGCGGTCAATCTGGGCACGGGCACGCCGGAAGAGGCGCGCAACTGGGTCGAATATTGCAACGCGCCGGCCGGCACCAAGTATTCGAACATGCGCGCCGCCAATGGCAGCGCTGAACCCTATGGCATCAAGCTCTGGTGCCTGGGCAATGAGATGGACGGTCCCTGGCAGCTCGGCCACGTGCCCGCCGACCAGTACGCCATCCGCGCCCAGCAGGCCGCCAAGATGATGAAGGATGTGGATCCGTCCATCGAACTGGTGGCCTGCGGCTCCTGCACCATCGGCCTGCCCACCTACATGCAGTGGGATCGCGAGGTGCTCGAATATCTGGGCGACTGGACCGACTACGTCAGCCTGCATCGCTACGTCGGCAACGAGGACGGAGACACGGCCGACTACCTGGCCGTGACCAACAGCATCGACCAGCAGATCGAGGAGATGGACGCGGTCTGCAAATTTGTGCAGGCCAAGCAGCGCAGCGACAAGCGCGTCTACCTCTGTTTCGACGAGTGGAACGTCTGGTATCGGGCGCGCAGCGGCAGCCATGTGGACGGCGCCGGCAAGTTTGCGCCGCCGCTGTTGGAAGAGGTCTACAATCTGGAAGACGCGCTGGTCGTCGCCGGTTTCTTCAACAGCTTCATCCGCCACGCCGACGTGCTCAAGATCGCCAACATCGCCCAGATCGTCAACGTCATCGCGCCCATCCTGACCAAGGGCGACGATCTGCTGATCCAGTCGATCTTCTACCCGTTTGAGATGTACACCAAGCGACGTAACGGTGTTGCGCTCCAGGTCCAGGTCGATGGACCGGGCTACACCAGCCAGAGCTACGGCGAGGTCACGACCGTCGACGCCAGCGCCATTCTCGGCGACGGTCAGTTGCACGTCTTTGCCGTCAACCGCGATCTGGACAGAGTCGATGACGGTGCAGGTAGACCTGGCCGATGTGGCCATCGCCGGGCTTGTCGACGGCGAACTGCTGACCGGACCGTCGGCCGATGCCTTCAACGACTATGACGCACCGGACCGCGTCAAGGCGGTCTCGTACGACGCCGTTGAGGTTGTCGACGGCAAGGCGACGTTTGAACTGCCGCCGCTTTCGGTGGCCGCGTTGACGCTTTGAACCTGGACCGCGCTAGCATCCGCTAATCTGACACACGACACCGAATGAACTGCGTGGAGACTGTCACTGGACGTGACTTCGAACATGATACTTCGGCGATCCAGTCTTGCATTGCAACATGAACCGGAGACTTCCCAAGTTGGGGCAGAGCGCGACAGTTCGCCCTATTTGCCTGCGCTCTGAACTGGATTGTCTGTGTCAGCCACAGCACCGATCCGGACAGGGGCGGCCTATGATCTGATTGAAGGAGATATCCATGACCGCCAACTTACGTCCCGAACACCCTCGACCCTATTTCCAGCGCGCCGATTGGCAAAGCCTCAACGGTCCATGGCACTTTGCCTTCGACCCGGATCTCATCGGCGAGCAGATGCGCTGGTACCTGCCCTCGACCGGTGAGATCGTCAACCTCTACGGACCGCCGCGGCGGGGCGGGGCCAAGAACCTGACGATCAACGTGCCCTTCCCGTGGGAGAGCAAGCTGTCCGGCGTCGAACGCACCGACTACAAAGGCGCAGCCTGGTACGAACGAGAGGTCTTTGTGCCGGGCGAGTGGGCGGGCAAACGCGTCTATCTCAACTTCGAAGCGGTCGACTGGCAGGCGCGTGTCTGGGTCAACGGCATCTTTGCCGGCGAGAACGACAACGGCTACCTGCCCTTCTCCATCGATCTCTCCCGCTTTGTCGAGCCAGGCGAAACCGCCAACGTCGTCGTGCGCGCCTACGATGTGGCCGACGCCAGCACCATGGTCGGCAAGCAGGTGCCGCGTTGGTACACCTACAGCAGCGGCATCTGGGGCTCGGTCTGGCTGGAGGCCAGAGCGGAAAGCCACATCAAAAACGTGCGCGTGACGCCCGATGTGGCCGGCGAGCAGGCGCAGATGCGCTTCGACCTGAGCATCGCCGAGGCCGGCGCCTTCACGCTGGCCGTCACCGCCAAGGACGGCGCTTTTCCAGCAGTCAGTTTCCCGGTCGATCTGCCCGCCGGCGACCAACAGGTCGAAATGACCGTTCCGGTGCCCAATCCCCAACTCTGGAGTCCCGAGACGCCCTTCCTCTACGATTTCGTAGCCGAGCTGCAGGCCGCGGATGGCACGGCGGATTCAGTCGAGAGCTACTTCGGCATGCGCACCGTCGGGCGCGCCAAGTGGGACGGCAAGGCCTACGAGTACATCCTGCTCAACGGCGAACCGGTCTATCTGCGCGGCGCGCTGGATCAGGCCTTCCATCCCGATGGACTGCACAGCTATCCGTCCGACGACGTCATCCGCGGCGACATCCAGTTGGCCAAGGATCTGGGCCTCAACATGTTGCGCTGCCACATCAAGATCAACGACCCGCGCTACTACTACTGGGCCGACCGCCTGGGCCTGCTGATCATGTACGACATCCCCTGCGCCGATCTGGACACGCCGACCATGCGTCGCATGTACGAGGCCGCGCTGCCGCGTGCCATCGCCCGCGACTTCAACTCGCCCTCGATCTTCGCCTGGGTGCTCTTCAACGAGACCTGGGGGCTGACCGAGCACCGCATGGACCACAGCCATCGCTGGGTTCAGGAGATGGTGGCATTGGCCCGCAGCCTCGATCCCACGCGCCTGGTCGAGGACAATTCGCCCTGCCACTACAACCACGTCGAGATCGGACATCAACTCGTGGCACTACTACATCAACGACTACACCCAGGTGCGCAAGCACATCCAGATGGTGGTCGATGAGACCTATCCCGGCTCTCCTTCAACTACGTGGGTGGCTTCGTGCAGAGCGAAGCGCCGCTGATGAACAGCGAGTATGGCGGCATTGCGGCCAATAGCGGCGACCAGGACATCGCCTGGTGTTTCAAATATCAGACCTCCGAACTGCGCAAGCACGACAAGATCTGCGGCTACGTCTACACCGAGCTGGACGACATCGAGTGGGAGCACAACGGCTTCGTCAACTACGACCGCAGCGCCAAGGAGTTCGGCTACGATGCCTTTGTGCCCGACATGACCGTGGCCGATCTCAACGGCGCGGACTTCGTCGGCATCGATGCGCCCCATGCCAGACTGTGCGGCCCGGCGCAAACGTCAACCTGCCGACTTTTGTCAGCCACTGGGGCGAGCCGATGGCTTCCGCCCAGATGAAGTGGCAGCTAGACTTCACCGACCGTTTCGGCACCAAACGCACTGAAGATAGCGGCACGGTTAGTTTGCAGCCCAAGCGCTTTGGGGTGTCAGACGCAGGGACTCTGGCCTTGACCATGCCCGATGAGCCGGGCCTGGCGACGCTGGCCCTCGTGTTGGCCGACGAGTCCGGCGTCATCCGTGCCCGCAACTACGTCAACCTTGAGGTGCGGCCAGAAGAGCCGATCATGGCGGAGCCGACCGAGCAGGGCTGGGCCGTGCGTTTTGCACCGGGCGCCTTTGCCCGTACAAGCTGGCCGCGCACTTTCAGCGATGAGGCCGAAGCGCGTTTCTCGGCCACCGGTTCGGGTTGGGTAGAGTATCGTGTTGCATTGCCGGCGGAGATCGACACGTCGCAGATCGCTTCCTTGCGTTTGCTGATGGAGGCCGGCGCACGGGCCGGTTTCGCCAAGGTCGACTGGCCGCAGAAGACGTTCGGACACAACTATCCACAGACCGAAGTCGACCGCAAGACGCCCAGTGACATGACTGTCAGCGTCAACGGCATCGCCGTCGATACAGTGCGCCTGCCCGACGATCCGGCCGATGCACGAGGCGTGCTCAGCCATCACGCAGGCGTCGATCCGGGGGCCTACGGCTATCTAGTCGAGGTGCCGGTGGACGGCGAGGCTCTGGCGAGCATTGCAGGCGGCGGCAGTGAAGTCGTGCTGCGTTTTGAAGTGGCGGCCGATGCAGAATATCCGGGCGGCCTGGCCTTCTACGGCGCAACCCGTGGCAGCCTGCCCATCGATCCGACGTTGTTGATCGAGATTCAGTAGTTCACGATGTGGAGAAAAACGAGATTCTTCGCTGGTCTTGTGCCAGACTGAAGGCCCCAGATCGACCCGCTCAGAATGACAAATCGTGACCTACTGAAATTGCGTAATGCGTAGGGACAGGTCTCAGACCTGTCCTCGCCACGTCCATTCAAAGGCATGCTTTGATGTGGACACGAATCTACACCAATGGCCGGTCGGTGTTTTTGGACTGGGCAACGTGAGGACAGGTCCTAGACCTGTCCTCACGGTTTCAGACATCACCCAGAATAAACGGAGCAAATCAGAATGACATTCCGAAAACGTATTTCCTTGGACGGTACATGGGATTTCCTCTACGATGCCGTGGGCGAACTTGCTGTTGGGCAGACGGATAGCGCGGCCGGTTGGCGCCAGGCCATCGTACCGATGCCCTGGCAGGCCCAGTTCGACGACCTGCGTCTCGCCTCGGGCGTTGGTTGGTATCGCCGCTCGATCACTGTGGAGGCGCCGATCGACGGCGCGGCCATTCTTCACTTCGGCGCCGCCGACTACCATGCCACCGTTTGGCTCAACGACGTGCTGATCGGCGAGCACGAGGGCGGCTACTTGCCGTTCGAGTTTGATGTGACAGCCAATTTGGCGGTCGGCGAGAACAGCCTGGTGGTCAAGGTCGTCGATCCGGACACCGACGCTTCTCGTTGGCCCGACTACCCCTTCACCGAGATTCCCCACGGCAAGCAGAGTTGGTACGGACCCATCGGTGGTCTCTGGCAGAGTGTCTGGTTGGAAGAGCGCCCGGCGGCCCACATAGACCGCCTGCGCCTGACGCCTGACGCGGCAACCAGCATCCTTGCCGTCGAGGCAACCGTCATCGGCGCTCTGGAGAATGACGCCATCCTGCGCCTCACGGTCCACGACCCCGACGGTGTCGAAGTGGCGGCTGATGATGTTGTTGTTCCGGCTGCGGGCGTGATCACGACGGATGCATTGGTCATTGATCCGGGCGAGATTCGCCTCTGGAGTCCGGATTCGCCGGCGCTCTACTCGGTCACTGCGCAGCTTTTTGTTGGCGGCGCTGTCGTCGACCAGACACGTGAGACATGCGGCTTCCGCACCATTGAATCACGCGATGGCCGCATCTACCTGAACGGCGAGCCGATCTACCTGCGCGGCGCGCTCGATCAGGCCTACTACCCCGAGACCATCTACACGCCGCCCAGTCTCGAATACCTGGAGGATCAGGCGCACAAGGCCAAGGCGCTGGGCCTCAACTGTCTGCGTATCCACATCAAGGTCGGCGATCCTCGCTATTACGAGGTCGCCGACCGGCTGGGCCTGCTGATCTGGACCGAGATTCCCAACTGGATCCACCTCTCGTCTGCTGCGGCCCAGCGAGGCGAGGAGACCTTCCGCGGTATGGTCGAGCGCGACTGGAACCATCCGTCGATCTTTGCCTGGACGCTGATCAACGAGGACTGGGGCACGGACCTGGTCAACAACGCCGAGCATCGTCGCTGGCTGGCCGACTTCACGGCCAAGGCCAAGCAGATCGACCCGACGCGGCTGATCGTCGACAACTCGGCCTGTCACGCCAATCTGCATGTGGCCGGCGACATCGAGGACTACCACCACTATCGCGCCATCCCCGATCACGCCGACGACTGGGACGAATGGGTGGCGGACTTCGCTAAGCCGGGCCGACTGGGCCTGGGCCGACGACTATGCCGACAATCGCCGCCCGGATCTGCCGCTGATCGTCAGCGAGTTCGGCAACTGGGGCTTGCCAGATCCCGATCTGTTGAAGGAGCATGGGAAAGATCCATGGTGGTTCGAGACCGGCCACGACTCAGGGCTCGGCATTGTCTATCCCCATGCCATGCGCAACCGCTATGATTCCTACGAACTGGACCGTGTCTTCGGCAGCTTCGAGAACTTCGTCACGGCCAGCCAGGAGCACATGGCGCGCAGCCTCGCCTACGAGATCACGAGCATGCGTCTGAAGCCTGAGATCGCCGGCTACGTCATCACCGAGTTCACCGATCTGCACTGGGAATGCAACGGCCTCATGGACATGCAGCGCAACTGTCAAGCAGGGGCTGGACACCTACTTCGTCGACCTCAACCAGGACAACGTGGTGGCCATCCGCCCGCAGGTGTGGAGCGGACGCCCAGGCAGCATCGTTGCCGGTTGAGCTTCGCGCCATGGGTGTGGACGGCGAGGGCAGCAACGGCGTTCTGCAATGGCAGATCGGCGAGGCCGAGGGGGAAATCGCTGCGCCGGGCGGAATGGTCGAAATGCCGCTGCCGGGCGGAGCCGGCGGCGAGAGCGGTTTGGCGACCATCTCGGCACGCTGGATCTCCGATGACGGGCAGCAGATCGCCGCCGGCTCGGTCGAGGTCGCCTATCTTGAGCCGCCGGTCTCGGCGAAGCCGCTCTGTGTGGTCGACGATGCCGAATTGGCAACGACGCTCTCAGCCTTGGGCTATCAACTGGTCGATTCAATGGAAGAGGCCGCGCTGCTGGTCACGCGCAGCGTGACGCCCGAGGTGATCGCCGCTGTGCAGGGCGGGGCCAATGCCCTGCTGATCGCCGGTGTCGAGATGCTTGGTCAGCCGAACGCCATCAGCCTGCCCTTCGCCACGATGGTTCCGCGTGAGGGCACCCAGTGGCAGGGCGACTGGGCGACTTCGTTCAGTTGGCTGCGCAAGGAGGGACCGTTCGAGCATCTGCCCGGCGGGCCGCTGATGGAGATGGAGTATGCCAAGCTGATGCCGGATGTGGTGATCGCCAACGTCTCCCGGCTGAGCATGCAGAGCGCCACATGGGCGGCCCTGGCCCTGGGCTGGATCCACCAGGTGGTCTCGCTGCTGTCGACCTTCCCCTATGGACGAGGACAGGCCACGGTGACGACGTTCAAGCTGTCCAACGAACTTCTCGCTGAGGATGTGGCGGCCCACGGGTTGTTTGCCGGTTTGGTCAAGCTGGCGACCGGTGAGAAGTAGAATCAAATTGAGTCATCGCCATCTTCGACGCCGTCAGCGTCGAAGATGGCGATGACTCAAGAGCAACGGTCAATAGTTCAGTTTGCACGTCCACGTGCGAACTGAACTATTGACCGTTGGGTGTGCTTTTTGGCCGGTGAACTCCGCCGGCTATGCTAGGCAGAAGCCTCAAAAATCCGTTTTAGAAGGCTGTCCAACGTCACCCCGTCCAGCGTCTCCAACCGCAGATCGGCCAGACTGAAATCCTGGGACTCGGTCACCGGATTCGGCACCACCACGCATTTGAGTCCGGCTCGTTTGGCCCCCAACATGCCGTTGTGCGAGTCTTCGATAGCGACGGCCATCTCAGGTGAGACGCCGAGCTTTTCCGCAGCCGTGCGATAGAGCGCAGGGTCCGGCTTGACCTTGTCGACGTCATCCGAAGTGCGGATCACGTCAAAATAATGCATCAGGTCTCGTTCAGCCAAGTAGCCCTCGACCCAGGAACGGTTTGAACTGGAGGCGATGCCCAGCCGAAGACTCTTCGCCTGGCATTCGGCCAGCAGCGGCAGAACCCCTGCACGGATCGGCTCTTCGGCCACCAACGCGTGATAGCGCGGCGCCCTTCGCTCGCGAATCGCCTGGCGATCCACCGAGACGCCGATCTGTCCCTCCAAGTAGGCATACGGGTCAAAGATCCCGGACCCGCCGCCCACACATTCCAGCCACGTTTCCAGCGGCAAGGCGCCGCCGTACTCCGCGTATATCTCCTGCCAGGAACGATAGTCGGGCGCCTCGGTTTCGAGGATGGTTCCGTCAAAGTCAAAGATGAGGGCTTGAATGTCACTGTTGGTCATGGCTATCGATTCTAACCGATCCTGATACGGTTGAAATGTGTTTTTTCTGGTTCTGTCAGATTTGGTGGGGAGCAAAGAAGTTGAGACAATAGTGGTAAAAAAGCCATCACGCAATTTAACCACTATGTCTCAACGAGAGTGTACCCTCAGTCAAGAAAAAAACTCAAGTCAGGCCGGACAACGATTCTCCCGATCGAGGAATCGACATACCAAGAGATGATGTCGGATTCCAGAATATTCCGGGCTGAAATCGACCGCTACATTGAACAGTGGCCGGAACTGTTTCCAGCAGAAATTCGCTCCGGCTACCAACTACATGGCAAACGAGGCTCGAAGAAGCTGGATGGCTTCGAGATGCAACGAATCAAGCTGAATGAACGAGATGCGAACGGCAAAACCATCGTCCTGAGTATCAAACCGAGTACTGTCATGCCCTATATGACAGGTTATACGGATGAAGTCGAGAAAGCGCACTTCTTGCGTCAATATGGGGTTCCATATTCTGCATTGACCTATGTATTCGGTCGCAGCGACTCATACTGGTATCGCCAAACGACCCATTTGGGTCGATACAGTCTGGTTGAAACAACGGTTCAACAGCCGGAGGATATTCCGAAAGATCTGTTAGCGGATGAAAAACACAGCCGTTTGCAGGGTGAGAAATGCTACATCCCGACAACGGTCGGAGACGATTGAACTCTCAATTCGGGCTTGGGCTTTGGTTCACAATTTCACACCCTATTCTCCACGGTCTGATGCCCGAACCCAGTGGTCTTCACCGGCTCACAAGTTGAATCGGCACGTTTATCATCACAACTGGTTGCACAACCTGTTGATTTCCACCTCCAATTCAAAGGTGATTGTCTTGTCACACCAAATCTGACAGAACTAGGAATTTTTCCGGGGACGACCTACCGCAGTTCAGAAATTACCCGAGGATCCGGACGGCAATGTGCTCTGGCTGGGTATGGAACCGCGTTTGGTTCAGCGAGTCCATCGTTGTATCGCTCGGTCTATTTGGTGCATCACGCTGTGGTGACGATTTTTATCTACGAAACTTTACCGACATAATAGACGTTGTCCCGTAGGTGTTTGGTCGGCATTGGGAATTGGAATCGAACGACCTGTGAAATGGAACCGATCTGAGTATGGCGAACAATCGTTCGGAGGATAGCCGATTGCCCCACTGGCTTGCCTGGCTGGCCGGTGCGGTAACGCTGTTGGCGGCGGCAATGCTGTTGCTGGCCGTGGTGCTCGGTGTTCGCGCAGGCCAACAGCAATTGGAGATCCAGACACGGCAACAGGTCGGCATTCACTTGCAACGCGCCATTGATCTGCGAACCGAGGGCAATCTGCCGGGGTCGTTGGCCGAATACCAACAGGTGCTGGTGTTGGACCCCACCAACGCAGGGGCCATCCAGGGCATCGAGAACCTACTTCAGATCGCATCGAGCGGCCAGTCGAGCGGAATCCAGCCTGTCAATCCGTCTCAGGCGCTTTCGGTGTCGAACCTGGTCGAAAGTCCACTGAGCGCACCCGACGCGCAGCCGGTCGCTGCGGCGAGCGTCGTCTCTGCGCCCGCATCAGTCGGCGGCATCAGCGGCGGCATCGGCGGCGGCATCGGCAGCGACAGCCTTGCCGACGGTCCCTGCAAAACCAACCAGCAGCCCGGCCGTTGCACTCTGGGAAAAGGCCCAGGCGCTCTATGCTGCCGGCGACTGGCAGGGGGCTGTAGACATCTTGCTCGAACTGGAGGAGGCTGAGGCCGGCTACGGCGGCGACCGCGCCGAGGACCTGCTGTTCAACAGCTACGTGAATTTGGCGGCTGAGAGCGATCAGGACGGCCGGCTCGAAGAAGCGCTCGCCTACGTCGACCAGGCGTTGGCAGTGCAGCCCGATTCACTGCCCTTGCGCAAGGCGCGTACCATGGCTGCAACCTACCTGGAGATGCGCGCCTATTTGGGCGAAGACTGGGAGCAGGCCATTGTCCTGCTGGAGGAGCTTTACGCCCAGGATGTCGGCTACCGCGATGTAGAGAAACAGCTCCAGAGCGCATACGTTGCCAACGGCGATGCGTTGGCGAATCAGAATGCCTGGTGTGGTGCGCTGGAGCAGTATCTGGCCGCCATCGAATTAGACGTCACGCCGGGACTGTTTGAAAAACGCAACGAGGCACGCAGACTCTGTCCGTTGAGCGATGCCGTCGCCCGAACCGCGCCGACCCGGCCCGCACGCACGGCGCCCACTGTGACACCGACCCCACGCGTCGGATCGGCCAGAACAACGGCGACACCGACATCAGTCGTTGCAACACGGGCTGCTCAAATATCGACCCCGTCAACCGTTGTCACCCGCACAAGCACGTCCGCGTCTACCGCTGTCGATGAAGATCCGGATATCGCTGCCGCAGCGACCGAGGAACCTCTGGCCGAGGAACAACCTTCAGTCATTGCAGGCACGCCGCCGGGCGGACGAATTCTCTATGCTGCAACCAACATCGATGACGGCCGCAGCCGCATTTTCGCCCAGAGCGTGGGCGGCGCTGGTCCACCGGCTGTCTTCGTGGAGGACGGCGCACAGCCGGCCCTGCGCAGCGACGCCGCGCGCATCGTCTATTACAATACACGCGGCGACATGGCCGGCCTGACCGCCTACGATCCAGGCTCCGGGTTGACGCTGCGATTCACAACCTTTGCCGAGGATTCTCGCCCTTCGTGGAGCCCCGACGGCAACCAGATCGCCTTCGCCAGCAATCGCGAGGGCGACCGCCGTTGGCGCATCTATGCGGCCTGGGCCGAAACCGAAGGCGCCGCCACCAACCTCGGCTTCGGCGACTCGGCGGCCTGGAACCCTGTGAACAACCAGATTGCTTACCACGGCTGCGACGAAAGCGGCAACGGATGCGGGCTTTGGCGCGTCAATAGCAGCGGCGGCGACCGCGGGACGCTCACTTCGCAGCCGGCTGACATCACGCCGACCTGGTCGCCCGATGGACGCACGATCGTCTTCACCAGCAACGGACGTCACGGAAACTATGAGGTCTATGCCCTCAACACGGCCACCCGCGACGTGACCCGTCTGACCGATCACCCGGCCAACGACGGCATCCCAGCGGTCAGCCCGGACGGCACGTGGGTCGCCTTCCTCAGCGACCGTGGCGGCCGCTGGCAGATCTGGGGCGTCCCCATCAGCGGCGGCGAGGCCGTGGTGTTGGGCGACATCGCCGGTCAGGTGGGGAATTGGCTGGATCAGCAGATCCAGTGGGTGAATTGACCCTCGTCAATCAAGGTCGGCCATGTGCAGCAATGGCAGATAGTTTCGATCCGGCGGTAGGGTCCACGATCGAGCCACCTTCAAATCATGGCGCGGGGTATCCTCGTAGGCAATCATTGGCTTTCCCAGGTAGAGCGCCAGCGATGAATGCCGGCCAACGTCACCTTCGGCATCCACGACTTCGATTGACCACCCAGCCTCATCTTGGCGTGCGTATTTGAGATCACCATTGGTCGCGTCGTAGTAGCTGATGTGAGCGAACCCCTGTTCATCGACTGCAAGGGAGGTGAAACGACCCACATCTCCCTCCCGATCCACCAATTCGACATGCCAATCATCGTCCTCCCACGCTGCAACGCTAAGGTCGCCATTAGTGGCGTCGTAGAAGCTAACGCGGGGTCGGTCTTCGCTGTCCAAAGCCAGGAAGAGATATTGGCCCACGTCGCCACGGCTATCCACCGACTCGATATGCCAGCCAATTTCATCCTTGAAGGCATAGTTGAGATCATGGTCGCCGTCAAGGTCAACCGTTGTGAATGCAATCCGTGGATAGCCTGCACCGGTCAACGCCAACGATGTCTGCTCGACACTCTGACCGCTGGTCAATGCCTTAACCGTCTCAAAAAGCCAATCGCCGGACTGATCAAGACCGCCGTAGAGCAGTGATCGCTCGGCATCCCAGGTTTGGCGGCCGATACTAACATGAGGCATGCCCATGCCGTCCAAGGCCATCGATGGACCCGCATAGAACCCTCGAACGTCAATCGGCCAAAACAGGCTACTTTGCCAACCACTGTCATCCCGAAACGCATAGCCGACGGGGTCCCACTCGTGGGAGATCCCCGTATTGAGTAGGGCGAAGAGATGCTCAACTCCGCTTTCATCAAGGGTATAAGCAATGGCTGCTCTGATGGGGATGCCGCTAAAAAGCGAGATCATTCGTTCGGTATGCCACTCGTCGCCGTCTCCAACAGCCTGCCGCACTATACCACTGATCTCATCCAGCGAGACGACACGTGGATCACCCAAAGGATCCAGCGCCAGCGTTGCCTGCCCGCCCGCATCTCCACCGCTCAAAATGATATCTGTCTGCCAAGCCGATCCTTGCTTGACAACATCGTACAGTATCATCTCCGACACATATTCAATGTGTGGCTCGCCCAAGCCGTTTAGCGCCAGTGTCGGCAGCGCTTTCTCTCCGATATGTTCTATCGCCCATCCGCCATCTCCGCGGGTCGCATAAAATGCGCCAAAGTATAGACCGCCCTTGGGTGGGTACATTTGAGCTGCGTAGCTAACGTGCGCCTCGCCATCCTCATCAAGAGCAAGTGTATAATATGAGCCGCCCAATGAATACCACCAATTCTCTGCGCTGACTGATTCGAGGACCCAACCATTGTCTTCGCGGGTAGCGTACGCGAATTCATAGCCGCCACCGGCGAATACAATGTGCGGATGTCCGTCATCATCCAACGTTAGCGATGTAAGGTAATGGAGATCGAATTCACCGACAGGCGGCGGTACAATGTCACCCGACACGACGATTTCAGAGCGCCAGCCCGTCTCGTCTCTGACGGCATAGCACGTGCCCTCACAGCCATAGCTAACATGGGGAACGCCGTCCGCATCGACCGCCAACGACACCCCGCGTCCGATACCGTTCTGTTCAATAGGCTCGAAGCGCCAGCCACCTCCCGCCCGGTAGGCGTAGGTGAGTTGGTCGCTTCCGGCATCGAAGTAGGCGACATGGGCCCGCCCCAAACCGTCAACAGCCGCTGCCGGAAACTCAGCCAGTGTCAGGTCATCGACGACCTCTTCGAGTTGCCAGCCCTCATTCGTACGGTGGGCATAGCGAAGGGTCCGATCACCGCGGCCGTAGTAGATGACATGCAAATTGTCTAAGCCATCGACCGCCAGAACGGCAGGATGGCCGACATCCAGCGTGCTGTCTACCATCTCCGAGCGCCATTTGCCGGCTTCATTCCAGGCGTGATACAGATGCTCCGCACCATAAACAATGTGCAAAATATCGTTGCCATCGAATTGAAGACTGCGCGGCGATACGTCTGCAAAATAGGGCGGGCAATCGGCACAGTCGATGGTCCAATCAGGCGCTGTGGCAGCCGCGTCAGCTACGGAGGTGAGGCAGAAGACTAGATGCAAGACTACAGCCAGAAGAATCAATCTTGCCGGGATACAAAGTCGCAACGCAAGCCGACCTTCCCTACACCACCTTTTTGCCGAATCCATGATTGGTTCCTTTCACGAGTCGGATCGAATTCAAGTGTCGGTATCGCATGGGAAATTGTCGCAAATCGATGGCTACAAGATGGCTACGGAGTTGAGCGGTAGAACTAAGTCCTGCAAGAGGACAGAAACGCGGTTGGTCAACTGGAAACACTTGCCCCTCATCCTTGACGCGACACCGACGCTGATAGTAGAATAGTGAACGCGTCGTGATTTCTGAAGATCACGATTCGAAACACCATCGGGGAGTAGCGCAGCTTGGCAGCGCACAGCGTTTGGGACGCTGGGGTCGGAGGTTCAAATCCTCTCTCCCCGACCAGATAGTAATGGTCAATTGTTAACTTTCAATTGTGAATTGTCAATGAAGAGTCGGTTGACAGACCCATTGACAATTGAACAGTTGACAATTCGTCAATTGACCATTTTCTTCGCGGGTATAGCTTAATGGTAAAGCACTAGCCTTCCAAGCTTGTCACGCGGGTTCGATTCCCGCTACCCGCTCTTTCTGACAGTCATTCACTATTTGGATCGGTAGCTCAACGGCAGAGCAGAGGGCTCATAACTCTTTGGTTACAGGTTCGAATCCTGTCCGATCCACTCTTCGCATACACCCAAACACCTTTCGACCTATTGATTGCCTCCAATGCCGGTTTCGTCGCGCCATGTGGCGGCCATGGCGCTGACCTCTGCCGAACCGTTCCCCCAATATAGAATTCCCAAGAAGTCGAAGATCAGTAGAACAGCCTATTGACATTTTAGAACAAATGTTCGTATA
This sequence comes from uncultured Chloroflexia bacterium, assembly GCA_963698255.1. Taxonomy (GTDB): domain Bacteria; phylum Chloroflexota; class Anaerolineae; order Caldilineales; family Caldilineaceae; genus JAWKOK01. The sequence goes on from CAVOQD010000015.1 coordinate 99,547, forward strand.
ATGAGTGCATCACATAGAACAGACGAACATTGTTCCAACTTTGCTTGGGAAAGATGCACATCATGTCACTCAACTCGCAGACCCTGGGCCTATTGGCCGACCAAATTGAAGAAGTGCTGGATCAACACAGCGTTGTCGGGCGCGTCACCGGCGGGCTGGTGACGCCAAGGTTGGTCCGCTTTCATTTGGAGACCGCACTTGGCACCAAGGTGCGCAAGGTTTCGGCCTTGAACGAAGAGATTGCCATGGCGCTTGGCTGTAGAGAAGTGCGTATCTTCCGCAGCGCAGGCGAGATCCACATCGAAATGGCGCGCCGTTCCGACAGCAAGGTGGGTTTGCAGTCACTGATCGACCAGGTCGGCGAAGTGCCTGCGTTCACGGCCGTGCTCGGCACAGACAGTTCGGGTATTCCCCTGCTGTTGCGCATCACCTCGCCTGATGTGACCCACGTCCTCATTGCGGGTACCACGGGCAGCGGGAAGACAGCGCTTGCGCGCACGCTGCTGGCCTCGCTGGCCGCCAACAACCGGGCCGATGATCTGCGCCTGGTCCTCATCGATCCCAAGGAGCGGGGCTTTGCGGCGCTGACTGCGTTGCCCAACGTCTGGGGTCAGTTGGCCAGCCGGCCCGACGATGCACAGGCCAAATTGCAGATGGTCATCGAAGAGATGGAATCGCGTGACCGTGCCCACATCAGCCGGCCGATTCTCGTCGTGGCCATCGACGAGTTGGCCGACCTGATCCAGACCGGCGGAAAGGGAGTCGAGCAGGCAATTACACGCCTCTCGCAGCGTGGCCGAGAGGCCGGAATCCACATCGTCGCCTGCACACAGAAGCCGTCGGCAGCGCTGATCGGGAGCGGCATGAAGGCCAACTTCCCAGTCCGCCTTGTCGGTGCAGTGGCCGGCAAGGACGAAGCCCGCTATGCCACTGGCATCTCGGACAGCGGAGCGGAGAAGCTGGAAGGCAAGGGCGATTTTCTTCTGGTGGCGCGCGGCGATGCCATCCGTTTCCAGGCGGCATGGCTCGAGAACGAAGATCTGAAACGGATGGTGAATGAACTGTGGATGAACGAACCCGGCGTGGTGCCGATGTGAAGAAACATTGATATCTGCCAGGTCTGATCTCGACCGAACCTATTGGAAGGGGAACTAGATGAAACGGTTGATACTGATATTGTTGGTGGCCTTCGTGGCCTTTGTTGGGTGGCGCATCACCGAGTCCATCAGCAGTGACGCGCTGGGGCTGGCCATTGGTGTGGTCTTTGGCGTGTTGGCGGGCTTGCCAACTGCGCTGTTGGTGTTGGCAAGCAATCGACGGCGCGATCACGAAGGAAACGGCCGTCGTCAGCAGCCGAACGGGCAAATGGCCTATGGACACCAGGCCCCTGTCATCGTGTTGGCCGCGCCGAGCATGCACCCGCAGCAGACGTTTGCAGACCCGCATGCAGGTCAGGGGCAGGCCGCGACTCAACAGGCTTGGCCACAGCCGCGGGAACGACGCTTCCAGTTCATCGGCGGCGAGCAGGATGGCGGCTTCGACGGATAGAACTACTCCTCAATCACCAGGCGTGAAACAGTCCCGCCACTGAGGTCGGTTACATAGAGTTCGCCCGCCTCATCTTCGCCGAACGAGCTGATGGAGAAATCGGTGTCGAGGAGTTCGACCGTGCGCAAGGTAACTCCGGACCCTTCGGAAGCCAGCGTCGTCGTGCCGACCGCCTGGGAAAGATCGGTGTCAGGATCGGGCAGCGTCGCCCAGATCTTGCCGCTGCAGTAGTCGCTGAACAGATAGACGCCGTTCAGCGCAGGCTGTTGTTGGCCGCGATAGACGTAGCCGCCGGTGACCGAACAGTTGCCGGCATGGTCGATCTCGACCGTCGGCATCCACAGGCCGCTCTGGTCGCAATCTTGAGCGTTGAAGCAGTGGGAAGCCTCCATGATTGGCCATCCGAAATTGAGCGGCGGACTCGTCGCGGCCGGCACGAAGTTGATTTCCTCATACTGATTCTGTCCCACGTCGCCGATCCAGAGATCCCCGGTCTGGCGGTCGAAACTGAAGCGCCACGGATTGCGCAATCCAACAGCCCAGCACTTCATCGCGTACGTCCGTTCCCTCCCAATCCGTCATCACCCAGGGGTTGTCCGGCGGGATTTCGTAGGGCGAATCAGACTCAGCCAACACATCGATCCGCAACAGTTTGCCCAAGCAGCGATTCCGGGTTCTGGCCGTTTCCGTAGCGATCATTGGCCCCGCCGCCATCGCCCGTGCCCACGTAGAGCATCCCATCCGGGCCAAAAGCTATCATTCCGCCATTGTGGTTGCCTGCCGGTTGTTCGATCTGAAGGACGATCGTTTCCGTATCGGCGTCGGCTCTGTTCAGATCGTCATCTGAGACCTGATAGCGCGCCACAGTGGTGTCTCCGGCCGAATCGGTGTAGTTGACAAAAAAGAGACCGTTTTCCGCGTAGTTCGGTGCAAAAGCAAGACCGAGTAGGCCCTGCTCGCTTTTGCTGTCATTGACGCGGTCCGAGATATCCAGGAACGGCGCTTCGAGCACTTCTCCATCCTTGACAATCTGAATCAGACCCGGTTTTTCGACGACGAACAAACGATCCGATCCGTCACCGGCGTGGGTGACGAAGAGCGGATTGTCTAGGCCGGAGACGGTTGGTTGCAAGCCAAACTTGATCTCATCGGGATTGAACGTTACGGCATCGTTGTCGCCGTCTGATATGGTTATCTGTGGAGTTTCTGACGAGACTGATGTACTTTGTGTCGGGACAGGGGCGGACACGATGGGAGGCGGCGCCTGGCGACTGTTCGTACATCCAGTCAGCCATGTAGCGCCCAAGACAACCATGCCCATCAACAACAAGTGTAGCCAGATTGAGAGTCCTTGTTTTTTCATGTTACGATATTCCTGGATTCCTGATATCCGGTGACTGACAGAATGGAGAGACATCTTGGACAACCGTGTGATGTTGACGATATCGGCCGTGATTGCGGCCGGATTCGCCTGCCAGTGGATCGCCTGGCGAGTCAAAATCCCTGCAATTCTGCCGCTCGATTGCCGCCGGTCTGTTGGCCGGGCCGATTGGTCTGGGCATCCTGCATCCTCAAGAGCAGTTGGGGGAATTATACTTCCCTATTGTCTCGTTGTCTGTTGCGGTCATTCTATTTGAAGGGTCGCTGACACTCAATTTCCGCGAGGTGCGCAATGTGGCCAGTGTGGTGCGCAACTTGCTTCTGGTCGGCGCGCTCGTTTCGTGGTTGGGCGGCGCGGCGGCGGCCCACTACTTCATGGGTATGCCCTGGGCCCTCAGTTTGCTCTTCGGCGCCTTGATCGTCGTCACCGGACCGACGGTAATTGCACCGTTGATCCGCAATGTGCGACCCACGGCTGCCATTGCATCGGTGCTAAAATGGGAAGGCATCCTGATCGATCCGCTGGGCGCCCTGCTGGCGGTTCTGGTCTTCGACTTCATTGCGCTCGACGCTGCCGGTGTCGAGCATACGATCATCGAATTCATACGCATCATCGTCATCGGTACAGCGTTCGGCATTTCCAGCGGCTATGTGATCTACGAGCTGTTGAATCGCTATCTGATTCCCGACTATCTGCGCGATTTCGCCATTCTGGCCACGGTCACCGGGATCTTCGCCCTGTCCAATTCCTTTGCCACCGAATCGGGTCTGCTGGCAGTGACGGTCATGGGCATTTTCCTTGCCAACACCGATCTCAAGCAATTGCGCGAGATCTGGTATTTCAAGGAACGGCTGACCATCCTGCTGATATCGTCGCTCTTTATCCTGTTGGCGGCCAATATCACACCGGAATCATTGGGGTTGCTCGACTGGCGGGCGGTCATGGTGCTGCTGGTCGTCATGTTTGTGTTGCGGCCGGTCGGCGTACAGTTGAGCGCACTGGGCAGCACACTGAAACGCAACGAGCGCATCTTCCTCTCATGGATCGCGCCGCGTGGCATCGTAGCGGCAGCCGTCTCATCCCTCTTTGCTTTTGAATTACACGAGATCGGATACGCTGGATGCTGAAATCCTGGCCCCGCTGGTCTTCCTGATCATCGTCGGCACAGTGCTGATCGAGGGCGGAACGGCCAAACCCTTTGCCAAGTGGCTGGGCGTGAGTGAAGCGGACCCGCAGGGTTTCCTGCTCATGGGCGGGTTCAATTTCGCCCACGAACTGGCCGACGCGCTGAAAGAGGCCGGATTCGTCGTGCGCCTGGTGGACACCAACTATGAAAACGTCGTCAAGGCCCGGCTGATGGGTCTGGACGCTTACCACGGCAACGTGCTTTCCGAGGCGACCGAGGAGAGTCTGAACCTGAGCGGTATCGGACGCTTCCTGGCGCTGACGCGCAACGATGAAGCCAACTCGTTGGCCTGCAAACACATGGAGGACGAATTCGGTTCGTCCGAAGTCTACCAGTTGCAGCCCAGGGACTCGGTCCGCAGCGACGACCAACCGAGCCGCTTCCAATTGGGGCGCATTCTCTTCGATTCGACGGCCACCTATGATCGGCTGGCCGAACTGTTGGCTGCCGGCGCGGTCGTGAAGCAGACTGTACTCACCCAGCAGTTCACGTTCGAGGACTACCGTGAACAATACGGCGACTCCTTCATGTTGCTAATGGCGATCAACGACAACGTTGTGACTGTTGCCACCGAAGAGTTTGATATGGAACCGCAGCCCGGCTGGACGCTCTTGAGCCTGGCCACAAATGGCAACGGCGAGCAGACACCGGCGGAAAGCCAGGAATTGGCCGCAGATGCACGCGAGTGAACGCAGATGAATGGCGTGCGATAGTTCTATCGAAGTTCACGGCCACATAAGCAAGCAAAACACGGAGCACCATGGGCATTTTGCGTGCCGGCCTCACCAACGAAAATTATGATCGTGACTACACAAATCGCCAGTTGGTCACGCGCATTGCCGCCTACTTCAAACCATGGTGGCTGCGACTGCTGCTGATCATCACAATGGTCTCGTTGTTGGCGCTGATGGGCGCGGCCGTGCCCATTCTGGTCTCGCGCGGCGTGGAGCTGATGGCCGATCCGCAGGTCGGCTCGGCATCCATCGCGGCCGGGCTCGTGCTGGCCGTGCTGGCCATCGGCGTGGCGACCTGGGGCGTCAACTGGGTGCGCCGCTTGCAGACGTCCAAGCTCATCGGCGACGTGATCCTCGCCATGCGCGTGGATGCCTTTCAGGCCGTCATGGGCCATGACATGAGCTTCTTCGACCGCTACCAGTCCGGGCGCATCGTCAGCCGCATCACCTCGGACACCGACGAGTTCGGGCGCGTGGCCGTGCTGGTCACCGAGATCTTCACCCAGCTTCTGCTCGTCTTCATCCTGGTCTTCTACCTCTTCCAGATCGACGTGCGGTTGACCACGGTGCTCATGCTGGTGGCGCCGATCGCCTTCATCATCGCCATCGCCTTTCAGCGCATCGCCCGCCGTGTCACCCGCCGCAGCCAGCAGGCCATGGCCGACGTCAATGTCAGCATCCAGGAAGCGGTGACCGGCATCAGCGTGGCCAAAAACTTCCGCCGCGAACAGGGCATCTTCGACGAATTCCTGGCCGTCAACGACATGAGCTACGACATCCACGTCAAGCGCGGATTCGTGCTGGCCAACCTCTTCCCGACGCTGCAATTCTTCAGCGGTCTGGGCACGGCCATTCTGCTCTATGTCGGCGGGCTCAGCGTCTATACAGCGACCATCACCGCCGGCGCCTGGTTTCTCTTCATGAACAGCGTGGGCCAGTTCTGGTTTCCCATGATCAACCTGGCCGCCTTCTGGAGCCAGTTCCAGAGCGCCCTGAGCGCCACCGAACGCGTCTTTGCCCTCATCGACGCCCAGCCGGCGGTCATCCAGCGTGCGACTCGTCCGGTGCCGCGCCTGCGCGGCGACATCAAGTTCGAGCAGGTAGACTTTCGCTACAGCGAAAAGGAGCAGGTGCTCGACGACTTCAATCTGCACATTCGCCCCGGCGAGAGCGTGGCGCTGGTCGGCCACACCGGCGCGGGCAAATCGAGCATCGCCAAGCTGGTGACTCGCTTCTATGAATACCAGGGCGGCGATCTGCTCATCGACGACCAGGACATCCGCACCTTCGACCTGCATGCGTATCGCGAGCAGCTCGGCATCGTCAGCCAGACGCCCTTTCTCTTCGACGGCAGCGTGGCCGACAACATTCGCTACGCCAATCACGACATGACCGACGCCGAGGTCGAGACCATCGCCCGCCAGATCGGCCAGGGCGACTGGATGGAGACGCTGCCCGAGGGTCTGCAGACCGACGTGGGCGAGCGCGGCAGCCGGCTGAGCATGGGCCAGCGCCAGCTTGTCGTGCTCTCGCGCATGTTGGCCCAGGACCCGGCCATCTTCATCCTGGACGAGGCCACGGCCAGCGTCGATCCCTTCACCGAATCCCAGATCCAATCGGCGCTCGATCTGATTCTCAAGAACCGGACATCGATCGTCATCGCACATCGACTCTCGACGGTCAAGGCCGCCGACCGCATTCTGGTGCTGGAAGCAGGCCGAATCATCGAGGAGGGCAGCCACGACGAGTTGATGGTCGCCGGCGGCCACTACGCGGATCTGTACAACATGTATTTCCGACATCAGTCGCTGGAGTATATTGAGGCGCGTGGGGGAGTGGGTGAAGGGGTGACAGGGTGAGAAGGGCTTAATGGTGAATGGTGAATGGTTAATTTTCAACGGTTAAATGAACTCGCCATTGGCACATGAGCATCAGCAATTCACCGTAAACTGTTATTCATCCCCTCACCTCAGGCGAGTCAATGCAGGCAGGTCAATACACGCAAGAAAGGACACACAATGAGCGATCCCTACCTCGAGATCATCCAGACCTATTGGGAAGCGATATCTCAGGGCTACAATGAGTATGCCGAAGAGCGACCTGTCATGCTGCTGGAAATTCAGACGGGCGACCTTCACGCCTTTCCGCCGGCCGAGTTCAAGCAACTGCTCGATCCGCAATCGCAGCGCGATTTCCAGGTCCAATATCGAGCGCGCCGTCACCACGCGCCAGATGGTGCTCTTCGTGCGCGATACGGAACGCAACCAATTTTTGTCGTACACGTTGAAATTGGAAGAGGATGGTGATTCTGAATAGAGTGACATGCACGCGATGTCCGAGAGATCGGGAGATTCATAGAGATTGGGAGATTGTCTCCGCTCAATCCCCATCAATCTCTATCAATCTCCAATCACCCATCTCCAATCCCTGCATCCCCACCTCCCACTCACCCCACCGGATACCCCTGACCATGCGCCACCTCAACCATGGCCCGCACATTCTCCAGCGGTGTGTAGCGGGGCACGATGCAGCCGGAGCCGAGAAGGAAGCCGCCGCCCGCGCCCGCTTGATCGATGCAGCGCTGGGCCGAGGCGCGCACCATCTCCGGCGTGCCCTGGAGCAGTTCGGTCACCGTGTGCACGTTGCCGACGATGGCCACCCGGTCGCCGATGCGCTCTTTGGCCACACGCAGATCCACGGCATGGTCGATCTCGATCAGGTCGGCCCCGGTGTCGGCGTAGAGATCGAGCACGTTGGTGCTGTTGCCGCAGATGTGCAGCAGCTTGGCGTCGACGCCGTGATCGGCCCAGGCCGCGAAGACCTTTTTCAGGTAGGGATACGAAAAGCGCTCGAAGGTCTTGGGCGAGATGACATCGCACGAGGCCAGCGAATCGCCGCAGTGCAGGATGTCGGCTCCAGCGTCCCAGCAGGCGATGCCGAAGCGGATCAGCGCATCGGACGGCCAGATCCAGCGCATGGTGCATGGCCGGCTCGTTGGCTCCGTCCAGGCCGGCCTCGACCATGGCGACCTCCATCAGCCACTCCTGGGTGCCGATGAAATACGAGGCCAGTGCAAAGGGTCCGGTGCCGGGCGACCGCAAGGCCACCTGGTCGCCCACGGCCTTGCGCGCCAGCCGAAGCGCCTCCAGCATGACCGGCATGCGTCCGTCGCTGGCCGGATCGGGCACTTCAAGATCGTAGACTTGAGCCAGAGTCTCGCACGGCGGAACGAGCAACGCCGGCACCTCGTCCTCGGACCGCGTCGTCTGGCAGCCGAAGCCCTCGGCGATGTAGAAATTGTCCGAGCCGATGGCGATCACGTCCTGGCCGACTTCTTCAATCAGGGCAAGCTGCGCCTGCACCATGACCTCGGGATCGGTGTAGAAGTCGAGCAACGAGACACCGGCCGTGACCGCTGCGATGTCGTACATATAGGGCATGGCCGCCACGACATCGGTCGGTTTGCGATGGATGGCATGCTCGACACGTTGGCGAGATGAGAGTGTTGGACATGGGGCCTCCGTGTTAGTGAGAGGATGGAGATTGGCTGCGCTGCTGCTAGAACAGAATACTGCGTAAAACGTAATGCGTAAAGTGCGGTGAGATCCTGAGCGCTGCGACCGTAAGCGTTCACAATCATCAATTCACCATTAACCGTTCGTCTCACACACGCATTGACAATTGAACGTCGACAATTGAGAATTGACAATTCCTCCTGAAACTCGTCGGCCCCCCAAATGCTTGCACCATCCAGCAATCCATAGTAGAGTTCCGTCTTGTGTAAATCAATCGACAATCGCCCCCGCGTTCTATCCACCACCTATGCTTGAAGGAGCACCCACATGCAAAATCGCAAGACCTTCATTCTGCTGGCAAGCCTGATCGCTGTGTTTGCCATCATGCTGTCCGGTTGCGCCCCCGCCGGCGCCCCTGCCGGTGAATCGGCTGCCGAGGCGCCCGCGCCTGAGACCGCCGATGCCGCAGCCGAACCGACCGATGGCGACGCAGCCAATACATTGGTCATGGCCATTGCCGAGGACACGGCCTCGCTCGATCCGGCTCGCGCCTTCGAGACGCTGCCGACCATCATCCACAAGGCCACCTACGACACGTTGGTGAGCTTCCCGCCCGATTCGGTCGACCAGGTCATTCCGTCGCTGGCCGAATCGTGGGAGATCTCCGACGACGGCACCGTCTACACCTTCACCCTGGCAGACGGCGCCACCTTCTCCGACGGCTCACCTGTGACAGCCGCCGATGTCGTCTTCTCGTTCAACCGCCTCAAGAATGTGACCGGCAACCCGTCGTTCCTGGCCGAGACTGTCGCCTCCGTCGAAGCGCCCGATGACAGTACCGTGGTCCTGACCTTGACCCAGCCCGATCCGTCGATTCTGGCCAAGCTGGTCTTCGGCGGCTACAGCGTCATGAATATGGACGAGGTTATGGCCAATGGCGGCACCGATGCCGAGGATGCAGCCACCGCCGACACTGCCGAAGAGTGGCTGAACTCCAACTCAGCCGGCAGCGGGCCCTACGTGCTGGAAAGCTGGGATCGGGGCGTCGAGACCGTGTTGGTCCGCAACGAGAACTACTGGGGCGAAGCGCCGGCCATCGAGCGAGTCATCATCCGCAACATCCCGGAGGCCGCCACCCAGAAGATCCAGCTTGAGGCCGGCGACATCGACCTCGCCTTCGACCTCAGCTCGGATCAGATTCCCTCGCTTGCAGGACAATCCGGATGTGTCCATCTACGAAGGCCTGAGCGATACGCTGATCTTCCTCAAGGGCAACCAGGATCCCGAAGTCGGCGGTCCCATGAGCGATCCGCTGGTTCAGGCGGCCGTGCGCTACGCCCTGGACTACGAGGGCATTCGTCTGCTCTCCGGCGGCCAGGCTGCCACGCCGGCATCCATGCTGCCCATCGGCTTCCTGGGCGCGTACGAGGCCAATGCCGGCCTCGCCCGCGACATCGAGAAGTCCAAGGAACTGCTGGCGGAAGCCGGATATCCGGACGGCCTCGACGTCGATCTGGCCTATCCTGACTTCACCTTCGCCGGCGTCAACTTCGGCACCTTCGCCCAGAAGGTCCAGGCGGATCTGAACGAAGCCGGATTCAACGTCACGCTGGCCCCGGCCGATGTCCAGGTTGCGCTGGAAGCCTACCGCCAGGGAACCGAGCCGTTCGGTCTCTGGCTCTGGCTGCCCGACTACCGCGATTCACTCGATTACGTCGAATTCCTGCCCGAGGGCGTGGTCGGTGAGCGCGTTCGCTGGATGGACGACAATGCTGACGCCGATATCCTGGCCCTACGCGATGCGCTCAAGGTCGAGACTGACGACGAGGCGCGTGCCGCCATGTTTGTCGAGATGCAGGACTACCTGATGGAACAGGGTCCCTATGCGCCGCTTCTTCAGCCCGGCATCCAGATCGGTCTGAACAGTGCGGTCGAAGGCTTTGTCTACAACCCGCAGTGGCGGGTGGACCTGGCTTTGTTGAGCAAATAACGATGACAAGGTGACAGGGTGATGGGGTGAGGGGGTGACTTGGGAGATGCACTCTCTCATCGTCACCTTGTCACCCTCGTCACCTTGTCACCCCCTCACCCCATCACCTTGTCACTCCTATGCCCATCTACCAATACATCCTACGCCGTCTCGCCCTCTCCGTTCCGCTGATCTTTGGCGTGACACTGATCGCGTTCATCATCTCCCATGCCGTTCCGGCCGATCCCATCACCGCCAACCTGGGCCAGAAGGCCATGTCCGACCCGGAGATCGTGGCCGCGTTTCGGGCTGAATGGGGGCTGGACAAGCCAATCACCGAGCAATATCTGATCTATCTGAAGAACCTGTTGCGCGGTGATCTGGGGCGTTCCATCAAGAGCCGCCGCGCCGTTGTCGAAGATCTGCGTGCCTATCTGCCGGCCACCATTGAATTGGCGACGACGGCCATTCTATTCGGCGCGACCATTGGACTGATCCTGGGCTTGACCTCTGCGCTGATGCGCAATAGCTGGATCGATCACGTTGCGCGTATCATCTCACTCCTGGGCGTCAGTCTCCCTGTCTTTTGGCTGGCGCTGCTGGCGCTCTACCTTTTCTATGCCGAGCTGGGCTGGGCGGCAGGCCCCGGACGGCTCGATGCGGGCATGGCTGCCACCGCCGCACGTCACCGGCCTCTTCACGGTGGATGCCATTTTGGCAGGCCAGTGGGATGTCTTTCGCAATGCAGTCTCGCATCTGATCCTGCCGGCGCTGGTGCTGGGCAGCTACACCACCGGGCTGATCACGCGCGTTACGCGCTCGGCGCTGCTGGAGGTGCTGGGCGAGGACTACATTCGCACGGCGCGCTGCCAAGGGGTTGCGGCCCCACAGGGTCATCTCGCGCCACGCCTTCCGCAATGCCATGATCCCGGTCATCACCGTGATCGGCTTTTCCTTCGGCAACCTGCTGGCCGGCACCGTGCTGACCGAGAGCATCTTTGCCTGGCCGGGCATCGGCCAATACGCCTATCGCGCCTCGACCTCGCTCGATTTTCCGGCCATCATGGGCGTCAGCATGGTCATCGCCATCATCTTCATCTTCACCAACTTGGTCGTGGATGTGCTCTACTTCATTCTCGACCCGCGCCTGCGCGCCTCCTGATCGGATCCATTTTACAGACATGACAGTTTCCGCTCTTGCCGCCGACAACGAACCAACGGTCACCCTGCGCAGCCAGCCCGGCAGGCTCACGGTTGTCACGCGCTTTCTGCGCCACAACCCGCTCGCACTGATCGGCGTGGTCATCTTCACGTTCTGGGTCTTCGTCAGCGTGACGGCCACCTGGATCGCGCCCTACGGACCGCTGGAGCAGGACATTGTCAACCGACTGCAACCGCCTTCGTCGGCCCACTGGTTCGGCACCGATCAACTGGGCCGCGACGTCTTTAGCCGTGTGCTCTACGGCGGTCGTCTTTCGCTGCCCGCCGGCATCATGGTGGTGGTCGTCGCCGGCGTTATCGGCACCGTCGTCGGCGCGCTGGCCGGCTTCGTCGGCGGCTGGTTCGAAGAGTTGACCATGCGTCTGACCGAAGTCTTCATGGCCTTCCCGACCATCATTCTGGCCATGGCCATCGCCGCCGCGCTGGGCCCCAGCCTGATCAATGCCATCATTGCCATGGTGGTGGTCTGGTGGCCCAACTACGCACGCGTGGTGCGTTCGCTGGTGATCAGCGTCAAGTCCCAGGAATATGTAGAAGCATCCCAGTCCATCGGCACACCGGGACGCCGCGTCCTCTGGCGCACGGTGCTGCCCAATTGTGTGGCTCCGGCCGTGGTGCTGGCCACCATCGATCTGGGCAACGCCATCCTGGTCTTTGCCGGGCTCAGCTTCCTTGGCCTGGGACCCGAGCCGTCTTCGCCGGAGTGGGGACGCATGGTCGCCGACGGCATTGAGTATTTCGATCAATTGTGGATGTCGGCCTTTCCCGGCATGGCCATCTTCACCGTCGTCATGGCCTTCAACTTCATCGGCGACGGCATCCGCGATGCGCTCGATCCGCGCACGCGAAAGTCGGTCTGACCGTATAAAGAACATGACACGTCAAACTTCCTAGAAGCTGGCAGCGCCCAGGAAGATCAATTGAGATATCCGTGAGGAGCAGATCCAAATGCCCGACTATTCAAAACGTTTGCAAGCCGTACAGTCTTCGATGGCCGAACAGGCCGTCGACCTGATCTTCCTGCCGATCTCGGCCGATCTGCGCTATCTGACCGGTATCGGCCGCGAGGAACCCAACTTCGGCAACACCATGTATCCCGGCGAGTGGCTGACCGGCGCCTGGATTCCCGCAGAGCGGCGCGCCGATCCTGACGCTGCCGCGCATGATGGCCGAGTTCCACATGGGCGCGGTCACCGGCTTCGATATCCGCATTCTGGCCGATGCCGCCGATCCGCTCGGGCTGGTGGCCGATGTGCTCAAAGCGCTCTCCATCGGAACCTCAGCCTCGATCGCGACCGGCGACCGCGCGTGGGCCGAGGCCCTGCTCAACCTACAGAAGCTGCGGCCTGAGGCTCGCTTCAGCCAGGCCTCGCCGCTGATCATGCCGCTGCGCCGCATCAAGGATGAGGACGAGATCGACATCATGCGCAAGGCCGGCGAGATCACCGAGGCCGCCTACGCCGCCACGCTGGACAAGCTGCACCACGGCATGACCAACCTGGACCTGATCACCGAGGTCAACTTCCAGCTCAAGCGCTACGGCGCCTTCACCAACTCGTTCGTCACCTCGTTCTACAACATGGGCGTCAACTATCCGTTCGATTTCACCAATCGAGAGGAGGTGTTGCTTGTGCCGCTGGAGCCGCCGGTCTCGATCTCATTCGACTTCGGCGCGGTCTACGAGGGCTACTGCTACGACTTTGGCCGCTCGGTCTTCTTCGGCGAACCGGACGAGGAGTATCGCCGTTGCTACGACCTGGTCATCCAGTCGCAGGCTGCGGGCATTGCTGCGCTCAAGGCCGGCAACACCTGCGAGCAGGCCGACGCGGCCGCCCGTGCCGTCATCGTCGACGGCGGCTACGGCCACGCCTTCCGCCATCGCCTGGGCCACGCCATCGGCCTGGATGTCCACGAAACGCCCTTCCTGACTACCGGCGACGTCACCGTGCTGGAGCCGGGCATGTGCTTCACGGCCGAGCCGAGCATCTTCATGCCGCGCCATCTTGGTGCGCGCATCGAGGACGTTGTCGTCGTGCGTGAGGACGGCGGCGAGCCGTTGACGGGGCGCTATCAGGCCCTGTGCGTGGTTGGATAGGCGGTTGACCGACTTTGTAGCACGACATTCATGTCGTAGCATTTCTCTGTCGGTCGAACCAAACTGCTACGACAAGAATGTCGCGCTACAATCCATTTGCGTTGAAGGCGAGATACCATGACAAAACAGACTTACGACAGCGGCACCGTTTGGGAAGGCATGGCCGGCTACTCGCGGGCCGTGCGCGTCGGCGACCGCATCCTGGTCTCCGGCACGACGGCCACCGGGCCGGACGGGCTGGTCGGCGGCGATGATCCGGGTGCGCAGACCGACTTCATCATCGACAAGATCGCGCATGCCATCGAACAACTGGGCGGCCGGCTGGAAGATGTGGTACGCACGCGCATCTTCATCAGCAAGGTCGAAAATTGGGAACCGGTGGCGCGCAAACACGGCGAACGCTTCGCCGACATTCGACCGGCCAATACGTTGGTCGAAGCGCGCCTGATCGGCGAGGAATATCTGGTCGAGATGGAAGCGGAGGCCGTCGTGGGCGCAGGTGGCGAATAGCTTACAGATCGCTGGGGATAGACAAATTCGCCTTCGATTGGTACGATTGCTCTGCAACTCGTGAATGGATCGAGTCACTCGTTTTTGGGAGGGGTGTCTATGAACTACGACCATGTATTTGTCCGAGATCCGAACATCTGTGGCGGTGAGACGGTTGTCGTTGGCACACGCGTAACGGTGCGTACCATCCTGGCCAGCTTGGCTGAAGGAGCCACAATTGAGGAGATCTTGCTTGACTTTCCATCGATCACAACCGCTGATATCCAGGCGGTGATCTCCTTTGCCGCAGCATCGACGGTCGATGACATCCCCCTACCGCCCATGCCCGATTACGCATGAGGATCAAGCTGGATGAGAATCTCCCCAAGAGCCTGGCAACCCGATTATCTCGTATCGGTCATGATACGGACACTGTCTTTGACGAAGACCTGGCCGGCTCCACCGATGATCGCCTCTGGGAAGCGGCTCAACAAGAGCAGCGGTTCTTCATCACGCAGGATCTCGATTTCTCGGACGTGAGGCAGTTTCAGCCGGGCAACCATTGCGGCATCTTGCTGGTTCGCCTTAGACAGCCAGGAAAACAAGCCCTGATCGCTCACATCATGCGATTGTTCACAATGAACGAGGATACGCCCTGGGAAGGATGTTTCCTGATCCTGACCGAACAGAAGGTGCGAATCCGGCGACCTGCGCAACCATCCACATAGGGACAGACAATGCGGTTCAGTTTACGGCTCAACAACGACCTAACGCTCCCCGAATACGTCGCCATGGCCCAAACGGCCGAGGCGGTAGGCTTCGACCAGTTCTGGGTTTCCAACGACCTCTTCCTGCGCAGCGCGCCGGTGATCCTGTCGGCCGTGGCCCAGGCGACCACACGCATCCAGATCGGCACGGGCATCCTCAATCCCTACACCATCGATCCGGCCGAGATCGCCATGATGGCGGCCACACTGGACGAGTTGAGCGGCAATCGCTTCAACCTGGGCATGGCGGCCGGGGCCGGCGATTTCCTCAACTGGATCGGGCTGGAGCAACGCAGCCCGCTGGCGGCCATGCGCGAGAGCATCGTGGCCATCCGTGCGCTGCTGGCCGGCGAGCACGCCGAGATCGACGGTAAGGTGTTGACCTGGAACCGGGAGGCCTATCTGCGCTTTACCGCCCCGCGAGTGACGCCCATCTACGTGGGGGCCATGGGACCGAAGATGCTCAGGCTGGCCGGCGAACTGGCCGACGGCGTGCTGCCGCTGCTCTTTCCGCCGGAGCACTACTTTGGCGTCCGACCGCTGGTGGATGAAGGCGTCGCCCTACGCGATCCGGACTTGCCGGGACTGGACTTTGCCGCCTGCATCTGGGTCTCGCTTTCCGAGGATATGGAGGCCGCTCGCCGCGTGCTGGCCCAGAAGATCGCCTACTACGGTCATGCGTTGAGTCCGCTGATCCTGGAACGGCTGGGACTGACACGCGAGGCATTCGTGCCAATTGAGCAGGCGATGATGGTCGAACGGAACGAGGAGAAGGCCATCGGTCTGGTCGATGAGCAGATGCTGCGCATCGGCATCGTCGGTCAGCCGTCCGACGTCATCGAACGGCTGGAGCCGCTGGTCGCGGCCGGCGCCCGCCATCTCAGCTTCGGCCCGCCGCTGGGACCGGATCCGGAAGAGGCGGTGCGGTTGTTGGGGGCGGTGATTGGGCATTTCAAAGGCAACGGTTAATGGTGAATTGATAATGCTCAATTCTTAATGCGCGTTCTGGTGTAGTCGGACCATTAGCAATTGAGCGTTAATCGTTCACCATTAACCGTTAGTCTTTCCCCGCCAATCGTTACTTTTTCTCCAATTTTGCCCATACGATAGGACTCACATCATCATGCTTCAACGTCCGCGTATCCAGGCGGTCGATGCGCATGATCAGGCGGCAGGCGGGATCGGGGCAGATGACGCGGCTGTCGGTCTCCATCCAGTCGGCGGGGTGGTTGAGGCGTTGCTTGGCGGGCAGTAGCGGGATCACGGCCTGGAGCGCGTAGAGGCAGAAGTCGGCGCCGTCGGGCAGGGAGATTTTGCCGCCGCGCATGGCGAACGAGTCGCCGACGGCCATATTGCACGTGCAGTTGCCTTCGATGGCCTCGACCACCACGTGCAGATCATAGAGTTGGAATTCGTCTGTTTCCATGGCGGCTATTGCTCCTCCCAGTCTTCTACCCGTAAACCCGACACCCGCCCAAATTCGCCGGTATTGCGGGTGACCAAAACTGCATCGAGCGAACGAGCGTGGGCAGCGATGGGATTGTAGATCTCAAGCTCCGATTCGTCAAGGAACTGACAGGAATTTCACTGTCCGCTCGCCGGCTTGCCTTCCGTCCAAGAACCAGGCTGTTTCAAGGATAAATGGTCCACGAAGATCCCCGAAGTGAGCTTCCTTTAACAATGATCGGCGATCTTCCGCACTTGAAGGAGAGCCGAATCTATGTCATTATGGACTTAATTTGCAGCCACATGCGATTGTCCACGAGAGCACATCCTTTCGAGCCAGCAAAACCTACATAGAATCCATAAGGAACCAGGGCCGATGTCATTTCTATCGAAGATCAGCATCAAGTCCAAATTGTTGCTGATGTTGCTTGGAGTCAGCCTTACCTCGATCTTGCTCGTTGGTTTCCTCGCCTTGCGGACTGCTGACAGGGCGCTGCAACAGTCGATCGAAGACCGGATGACGAGTATTCGATCGATCAAGGCTGATCAGATTACAACCTATTTCGACAGCTTTGCCGGCCTCACGCGTACGCTGGGCGAAGGCAGCGGCATTACCAACTCGGCAAGGAACCTCATATTTGCCTATCGCGAGGGCGCGGAACAGTCACTAACGCCAGAGCAACAGCAACAGGTAACCGACTACTACGAACGGGAATACCTGCCGCAATTGGCAGAGAACAGCGACGAGCGACCGCTGACCTTCCTCTATCGACCGCGCACGCCGGCGGCCAACTATTTTCAGTACCACTACATCGTGAACAATCCATATCCATCGGATGAGAAGTCTGAGTTGCTTGTCGCTGATGCAGATATTACCACCTACAAGCGGCTGCATCAAGCAAGTCATCCGGGTTTTCTGAAACTGCAGGATGAATTTGGCTTCGGCGATCTCTTTCTGATCGACATCGAATCGGGCAATATCGTCTATAGCACCAGGAAGAATCCCGATTTTGCCACGAGCCTCTACGAGGGACCATATCGCAACAGCGGATTGGCCGTGCTGGCCGCACGCATTCGCGACGACCCGAAGCGGGGCGTACTCCAGTCCATCGACTATCGCCCCTATGAGCCGGCGTTGAACGAGCCGACCGCCTTTTTCGGCGTTCCCCTCTTCAGCGACAACGAAGCATTCGGCATATTGGCCATCCAACTACCCTCGGATCAGATCGATGATGTGATGACCGGCGGCGGTGCATGGGTGGAAGATGGACTGGGTGCGACCGGGGAGAGCTACCTGGTCGCCCAGGATCGGCTCATGCGCTCCGTCTCACGCTTCTACCTGGAGGATAAGGAGGCGTACCTGGAGAACGCGCGGGCCAGCGGCTTGCCCGAAAAGACAGTCGAGGCCATGCGCAATTACTCGACCGTATTGCTCCAACCGGTCGACACCGAAGCTACGCGGCGAGCGCTTGCCGGTGAATCAGGCACAGCGATCATCAAAGATTATCGTGGCTTCGAGAGTCTCACATCCTTTGCACCGTTGGTCCTGGGCGGTCAGTCCTGGGCAATCCTCACCGAGATCGACGTCTCCGAGGCATTTGCGCCCATTCATGAACTGGAACGCACCATGCTGATTTGGAGCGTTGGGTTGATGCTGGTCGTGGCCTTTCTGGCCATTCTGCTGGCCCAATACTTTGTGCAGCCCATCGACAAGCTGGCGGCTGCGGCCAATCGCATCGCTGCCGGGGAGGACGAGGTCCATGTTGAGATCGCCAGCGACGATGAATTCGGCGACCTGGCGCGCAATTTCAACAGCATGGCTGACAGCATCCACCATCAAAAGGCTGCCATCGCTGCGACGAATGCCGAAAACGAGCGTCTCTTGCTCAACATTCTGCCGGCCGCCATTGCCGAACGACTGCGAGCCGGTGAACGCGTTGCCGATACGCTTCAGCAGGTGTCGGTCGTCTTTATCCATATGTTGGGTTTCAGCAAGCTGTCCAAACATTGGACGGCTGCCGAATCTGCCGCGGTGCTCGAACAACTGATCGACATGTTGGATGAGGCGGCTGGAGCCTACGACGTGGAACGTGTCAAAACGGTCGGTGAAACCTATATTGCCGCCTGTGGTCTCACCACCGCTCGCCTCGACCATGCCAACCAGTGCGTTGCCTTTGCCGTTCGCGCGCTCAGCATTTCGCGGCAGTTGGATCAGGAGCATGAAGAGCAGTTGGCATTGCAGATCGGCGTGAACGCCGGCCCGGTGATATCGGGCGTGGTGGGAACCGCGCGCTTCAATTATGAACTGTGGGGTGAAACGGTGGAGACCGCCGACCTTCTTCACACAACGGCCAAACCCAATGGACTTCTGATCACCGAAAGCGTCTACCAACGTATCGACAGACAGAGCAGCTTCAAACTGTTGAGTCCTTCTGTCGATATCGACATAGACAAGCCGATCTATGAGTATGTCGGGCCGACCACTGATGTTGAGGAGACTGCCGCTTTGGAGCCGGACACCGCCGGAAAAAGCACGGTCGGAAAAAGCACGGTCGGGGATGGTACGGTCGGGGATGGTACTGCTGGAGAAGGAGGAGAGGCATGAGCATCTTTCAGAATCCGGCCTTTCTATGGGGAATCGCCATCGTTGCCGGCGTCGCCCTGGCGATTGTGGCGCTCACCGAGATAATCGACCGGCTCAAACGCGCCAACAGCTCCTTTGCCCCGATCGTCCAGATCGTACGCAATGTGATGTTGGTGCTGGTGGCTGTCTTCTTTATGCAGCGCATGGTCATGGGCCTCACGTATCTCTCTCTCCCTGTCCGGGTGGTTGCCACGGCCATGTGGCTCTTTGCCGTCATCGTCATCTTTCGGCTCTCGAATGTGGTCTTTCAAGAGCGCGGCGAAGCGACCTGGCATCATAACATCCCCCGACTTGTCAAACGATTGCCCGCGCTCATCTTTGCCGCTGCTGTTTTCTCCTATGTCTTGCAAAACGTCTGGAGCCTCCCGCTCGGCGAATATGTGGCAGCGCTTGGGTTGGGGTCGATTGCCATTGCCTTCGCCCTGCAAGATACGATCAGCAACCTGGTTTCGGGTCTTTTCATTATCTTCAATCGGCCCTTTTCCGAAGGAGAATGGATCCACATCGGCGACATGGAAGGTCGTGTATTGACCGTGACCTGGCGCTATACGCGTATCGAAACCCGCAACGGCGATCTGGTCGTCGTCCCCAATGGCTCGATTGCCCAGGGATCGATCACCAATCACAGCGAGCCGGTGAAACGCACACGGATTGTCCAGCCTATCGTGGTGGCCTATGTCAATCCGCCCAACAAAGTAAAGCAGATGTTGATGACGACCATGCTGGAAACGCCGGGCATCCTCACTGAGCCGCAACCGGTCGTCGCTGTGACCTCAATCGATGACCCGCTGATGGGGTACGAGGTGCGTTTTTGGATCGAGGACTACGCAGACAGAGCCCGCCATCCACAATGCTTTCATGACCCGTGTCTGGTACGCGGCCAGACGTTTCGATGTGGCCCTGCCCAGTCCTGCATTTGACCTTTACCACTACGATGGCCCGACGGTCAAACGGGATGCGGAGGTTACGCCCGATAAGATCACAGAGATGCTGGAATCCGTGGCGACCTTCGCCATGCTGCCGAAAGACGAGGTGGAATCGCTGGCCCATTCGGCAAGACATCAGGAGTATGCCCAATCGGAATCCATCACGAACGTGGGGGCGGTGGACACAGGCATCTCTGTCATCATCCGCGGGCGTGCGCATATCGCGGTTCCGGACGATAGCGGCGCCTGGCAATTGGTGGAAGAGATCGGTCCCGGCGGAGGATTTGGCGAGGCAGGATTGTTCGGGCGGGCCGTCAGCGCGGTGATGGTGACGGCGGAAGAGGATGTCGAACTCATTCAAATCGACTATGCAGCCATCACAGCAGTCATCAATCGCTATCCACAATTTGCAGCAGCCGTCAATGAATTTGTCAACCGGCGACGCCTGGCGGTGGAGCGTATAGCGAATGCCAACCGAGTCAGCCCCCCCGGACATAGCGCCGCTCCCGACCAATGGCCGTACACTCGCCATTCATGGAGAAGCCAAATGAGATACAGCCCGATGAACTTGATTGTCTTGCTGCTTGTCTTGTTGATGGCCTTTCTGGGCGGCTGCGGTCCGTTGACCCCGACTGCGACCACCAATACACAGGTTGCCGCCCTCACCGAAGAAAATCAGCAACTCCAGGAGGCGTATGCGCGGGTGCGTGCGCAACTTGAAGAGATCGATGCTTCGCTCAAGACCAGCGGATTTCTAGAGCCTCAGGTGATTGTCGAAGCTGCTACCTTCGCCCAGGGGGGTGAAACGTTGGAGAATATCCTGACCCGCGGCAGACTGCACTGCGGCGTCAATATCAACGCGCCGGGCCTGGGCTATTTGAACACGACAACCAACCAGATCACCGGTTTCGACATCGACTTCTGTCGCGCCATCGCAGCCGCCATCTTCGGCGATGGCGGGGCCGATGCAGTTGAGTTGACCGCGGTGACCAATCGAAGTCGTTTCCCGATCCTACAGGCGGGGGATGTCGATGTGCTGCTCCGCAACACCACCTGGACGCTCGGCCGAGATGCAACGCTGGGCATCAATTTTGTCGGGCCAACCCTCTATGACGGGGTCGGTATGATGGTGCGTGAAGACAGCGACATCGCCACGCTGGAAGCGTTGGAGGAGCGGACCGTCTGCGTCGTCGCTGAGAGTACGACCGAATCTGCCGTGACCGGCTACTACGCGTTGATTGGCGACACCGTACAGGTTGAACACTTCACGGATGAGGATTCCGCACGCGCCGCCTACGAAAACGGGGGGTGCGCCGGTCTGGCGGGCGACAAAACAAGCCTGATCGGCCAGCGGCTGCTGCTGGCCGACCCGCAAAGCCACATCATCCTCAACGAGGAGATGAGCCGTGAACCGCTGGCGCCGGCCGTGCGCTATGACGACAGCGATTGGTCGGACATCGTCAACTGGGTCTTCCAGTGTACGCTGAACGCGGAGTATCTGGGCGTGAATCAGCGCAATGTGAAACGGTCCTTAGGTTCCGAGGATGTACGCATACAGCGACTGCTGGGTGAAGTCGATCAATTGGGCCAGGGGCTCGGCCTCAACAACGACTTCTGCTATCAAGTTGTGGCGCAAGTCGGCAGCTATGCCGACATCTACGAGCGCCATCTTGGCCCGGACACACCCTACGATCTGCCGCGCGGACTCAATGCACTCTATACCAACGGCGGGATACTCTATCCACTGCCATTCCAGTAGTCATGGCGGGCAAACGGTGTGTTCAAGACGAGATGAGGATGAGTCCCCGACACTTTCAGAGTGCGCCGGAGACTCATCCTCATCTCGTTTTGTTTGCGACGCAGGCGTTTTGCGGCGCGTTGTTTCTCTGAGCTAGGTGGCTACTCGTCCATCACCACTTCGTTTGTCGATCCGTCATACGAACCGATCTGCACAAAGTCCGTCGCATCCTCATTGACGGCGTAGACGCCGTAGTTGACAATGGCCTGATCGCCGTTTTCGTCCAGATAGGTCTGGACAGCGGTGCCGATGTAGTGATTGGCGATGAAGGGCAGGATCGACTGCACGCCGGGGCCGCTGTTGTCTGCGGCCAGCATGGAGAGCATGGCGACGTTGGCCGCGTCATAGGCGTAGTTGGTGAAGGGACCCGGCTCGGTCTCGTTGGCGGCCACGAAGGCGTCGATGAAGGGCTGGGTGTTGGGCGTCTGCCGCTCGGCAAACGAGACCGACGTGAAGTTGGCGTCTTTCAAGAATTGGGCGTGGGCCGGATCTTCCAGAATCTCGGCGTTGGCCAGGTTCTCGACGCCCAGCCACTCGACCGAACCCAGGGCCGGATCGGTGACGGCAAGCTGCAGCGCCTTCTGTCCGTCGCCCAGGAAACCGACGATGAAGACTGCGGTGTCGCCGGCTTCGCTCAGCCGTGTCACTTCGCTGCTCAGCTTGGACATTTCGCCGGAGAGGTCGGCCGGTTCCGGTGCAAAGGTGACCACAGCCACTTCGCCGCCGCCATTGGCCTGGAAGCCCTCGGTGAAGGCCTCGACCATGCCGTTGCCGAACGGATCATCGACCTGCAGGACGGCGATGTTCTCATAGCCTTTGTTGAGCGCGATCTGCTGGAAGGCGTTGGCGGCAAAGGTGTCCGGCGGGTACATGACGCGGAAGACATAGTCATCCGGAATGGCGCCGGCCGGGGCGCTGGAGGCCGGGGCGACAATCACGATCTGGTTGTCGTCGGCGTACTGCTTGGCCCCGAGGACCTCGCCGGTGGTCAGCGGGCCGACCACCACGTTGGCGCCGCTGGTCTGGTGAATGGTCTGCACGGCCTTGGCCGCACCGTCGGGCGTGCCTTCGGTGTCGGCGCTGGCCACGGTGAACTGGATGTTCGATCCGGACGCGGCTAGTTCTTCATTCATCTGGGCCACGGCAAGGTCAATGCCCTTGCCGAAATCGGTCCCAAATGAGCCGAGCGGCCCGGTGAACGGCTGGGCGACGCCCAGCACATACTCCTGCGACATACCGGCGTCTTCCGGCGCCTGGACAGGCGCACAGGCGGCGAACGCCAGCATAAGCACGATCAATAGAACGAATAGGATACCTTTTTTCACGACTTTTTCTCCTTTTCTTTAAACGGCCTAAAGCGGTTACTACGAACGAAACGAGCTGTTACGCCGCCGGCGGCAGGTTGGGCGCAACCGGCTGGAGCAGCTTGCGACGCTCCGGCGTCAGTCGATCGAGCAGCGCCTGGGAGTAGGTGAAACCGTAGCGTGTCGATCCCCAACTGACGCCGTAGCGGTAGATGGTGACGCGTCGTTCGCCGCCCTCGTTGGTGCGGCTGCTGCCGCCGTGCATGATGCCGTCCACGAAGAGCAGGGCGTCGCCGGCCTCCAGATAGAGCGGGATGGCGCCGTCCAGCGCGTCCATGCGATCTAGTTTTGCATAGTCGCCGGCGTTGGGGTGGGGCAAGTTTGACTTGTGGCTGCCGGGGATCGCCATGGTGGGGCCGTCGCCGGGTCCGACATCGGTCAGAGCCAGGATGATGTTGACCTGGCCGCAGCGGAAGACGCCGTGTTCGTAGAGATATTTGTTGCGCAGCGCCGACTGATAGCCGCCCGAATGGACCGGATGATGGCCGCCGGAGCGCCGGATCGACGCGATGGCTTCGTCGATGAAGAGACCTTCGACGTAGGATTTCTCTTCGCCGCAGTAGTGGCGCACATAGTCGATCCAACTCGGGTGGTCGATCAGGGCCTCGAAGGGCGCGCCGGCCTCGACACAGTTGTGCAGTTCAAAGCCGGTGGCTGCGTTGTAGTCACGGCGCTGGGCATTGCCCCACCATTCGCCGCTCTCCAGCGGCGGAAATGCGTCGAAGGCCGCGTTCAATTCGGCCAGCAGATCGGAATCGACGGCGTTCTTCAGGATCAGATAGCCGTTGAGATCGAAGAGGAAATCGTCGAGCGCGCTGGGCTTGCGTGGTTCCATGGGTTCAGTCTCCTTGTTCATCAGATAGAAAAATATGGGAACGATCGTCGATAGGCTGCGCCATCATACCCGCATGGTAGTTTTGACTCTACCTGATTCCTAGGATGATTCTCCTGAATTCTAATCGAGCGCTGCTGATTCCGGACTGTTCTACACAAAAAGAAGTTCGGCTTGTGTGAAAACCGAACTTCTGCTGTTGCGTACTGGCCATCCCTGCGAAGCACCGAGCAGTAGGCTCCTCAATTTGCTTTGAACGTACCCAAATCAGTCTTCGACCTGATCCCTGGTGATCACAACATGACGGTCCTTTGTCGACAGGTCCACGTGCGAAATTGCGCCGTCCGGCCAATCGATGGCCAGCGATTCGATTTCGGCGTCGGCGGGAAGACCGAAGTGGACCTGCGCCGGGTCGCCGGAGAGGTAGCCGCCGGATGCGTTTACTTCGCGGTGAGCGTGCCGATGCTGGTGTCCAGCCGCAGCAGCGCACCGATGGCACGGCTGTTGGGTGCGCCGTCCCAGTGCAGATCGACCAGCAGGTTGGCCCCTTCGCATAGTTGATTTTCGTGAAGCTGTGCATAGCTGCGCATGTTGTTGACGACGATGTCCAGATCGCCGTCTCCGTCCATGTCGGCCATGGTCATGCCGCGTCCGCTGGCGGTCGAGGCCAAATTCCACTCAGGCGCTTTGGCAAAGCTGCCGCTGCCGCGGTTGCGGAAGGCCTGGTTCTCTTCGATCAGTTCATCGTTGTGCAGATGGCCGAACATGTCGCTGGCGATCACGCCGTTGACGACGTAGAGATCCAGGAAGCCGTCGGAATCGAGATCGCCGAAGCGGGACGCCCAACTCCAGCCTGTGGCCTCCACGCCGCGCCAGTAGGCCTGGTTGTGAGGACCGCTGCGCAGCGAGGGCATCTGCAGGACATTGGCCATAACCTGGGGATCGCCCTCTTCGTGATGCCCATCCATAGCGTCCATATCCATCGAACCCATGCCCATGGATTCCATCAGCGGCTGCCACTGAGCCATCACTTCCGGCGAGGTGTCGTAGGGGGCCATGTCTGTGGTGAAGTAGGCTCGTTCTCCGCGATTGCGCAGGTCGCCCCAGGCCAAGCTCATTGTGCTGTGCGACGTCTGCGTGAACGGCTCGATCAGCGACCACTCGTCGCCGTCCCGTTGCCAGACCTGATCGTGCATGGCGAAGTCGTTGGCGACCCAGATCTCCGGCAGACCGTCGCCGGTCATGTCGACCAGCCCGATCGAGAGCGTCTCGGCCACAGGGTCGAGCACGTGGGGCGTAAACGATCCGTCAGGCTGCTGTGTGTGGACGACGATGCCGGTTGAGCCGTCGTCCATCGGCTCTTCGATGCCTCGCTGCTTGAGTTCGGCCGCATAGGAGCCGGTCACCAGGTCAAGCAAGCCGTCGTCGTTGAGATCGCCCCAGGCCATGGCGTAGGCATAGGCGTCGACGCCGGGCAGCGGGCTGGCGGGCAAAGCTGGGTCGCTGACTCATCGACGGAGCCGCTGGTTGCGCCAGTAGGAGAGACCCTCCAGCCCGCGATGGGTGAAGGTGATGTCGAGCAGGCCGTCGCCGTCCACGTCGACGATGGCGACGCCGCGCGTGAAGGGATCGTCCAGCGTCTCGGCCTCAAAGTCCAGATCGCCCAGATTCCAGAGGATCTCGCTCTCGCGGTCGACGCTGGCGAAGACCAGATCGAGATCGCCGTCGCCGTCCAGATCGTTGGCGGCCACGCCGGCGCCGTTGCTGAGATAGGTGCTGATGTCGCGCACGCGTGTGCCGGTGACGAAGTCCAGATCATGGGCCACGAACGCGCCCGAGCAACGCTCGGCGTTTCGAAGTGCAGTTCTCTTGCTACTGAGTCACGTCGAGCGTGCCGACAGGTGTCTGGCCAGGGCAGCGCGTCTGGGCATTTACCACCTGCGACGTCATGGCTGTCAGCGACCATGCCCGGCAAGGACGCAGCAGGGCCGGACATAGAAAGATGATGCGATTCGGTTATCATTGATCGATTCTTCGGCTCTTAGCCTTTCAATCCGCTCAGGCTAGATGCCTTCGATAAACGTGCGCTGGGCAAAGATAAAGGCTACGATGACCGGCAGGGCGACGATGGTGCTGACCGCCATCAGATGAGGATAGGCCAACTCTGAGTTGCCCATGCTGGTCGCGGTTCGCTGCAGGCGATAGATCATCAGCGCCAGCGGATACAACTTCTCATCATAGAGGTAGATCAGCGGCCCCAGATAGTCGTTCCATGACCAGAGGAAGCGAAAGAGGATCACGACGGCCAATGCCGGTTTGGTCAGCGGTGTCAATGATTCGCCACAGGATCGTCCATTCGCTGGCGCCTTCGATTCGCGCAGCCTCGGACAGTTCTTCGGGGATGGACATCAGGAACTGGCGCATCAGAAAGATGAAGTAGGCTACGCCGAACATATTCGGCAGCACCAGCGGCAGATAGAGCGGATTGTTGATCCAGCCCAGGTTCTTGAAGATGATAAAGAGCGGCACCATCGTCACCTGCCAGGGCAGCATCATTGTTGCCAAGCAGATACCAAACATGGCATTGCGCCCACGCCAGGGAATCTTGGCGAACCCGTAGGCGACAATCAGCGATGAGACGACCGTAAAGAAGGTCACGGGAATCGAATAGCGGAAGATCGAATTGAAGGCGGCCGTCGTAAAAGGCAATCGATTCCAGCCGTCGATAAAGTTATTCCAGTGGGCCGGGTTGGGAATCCAGACCGGCGGCACGGTATAGACCTGTGGATCGTCCTTCAATGCGGTGCTGATCATCCAGTAGAGCGGGAAGAGCCAGGTGAAGGAAAGAAAGAGCAGTGCGCTGTACTTGGCAACGCTCCCTATCATCGTTCGTCGTTGACTGAGAACGAACCTTGGTCTGTGTCTGAACTTTGGGCGGTACGCGTTTGACTAACAGTGGTCATTTGTCACCCCCGTAGTAGACCCATTTCGCCGAAGTGGCAAAGAGAATGCCGGCAAAAGCCATGATGATCAGGAAGAGAATCCAGGCCATGGCCGAGGCTTTGCCCATGCTGAGTTGAATGAACGCATTTCGATAGAGACTGACGACGTAAAATTCAGTCGATTTCATGGGGCCGCCCTGGGTCAGAATCCAGGGCAAGGTAAACTCCTGAAAGGCAGTAATGAAGCCCATGATCAGGTTGAAGAGGATGACCGGCGTCGTCAGCGGGAAGGTCACGTTGAAGAACTTCTGAAAGGCGTTGGCTCCGTCCAGTTCGGCTGCCTCGTAGAGCGTGCGAGGCACATCCTGCAGAGCCGCCAGAAAGATAACAACTGCGGCTCCCTGCGCCCAAATGAAGATCACGATCAGGGACGGTTTGGCCAGCGTCGGGTTGGAAAGAAAGGGGATGGTTGAGAACCCAAACGCCTTCAGCACACCGTTGATGGCTCCATATTGCGTGTTGAGGAGAAAGAGCCAGACCATGGCCGTACACACGGCGGGCACAATCGACGGAATGTAGATGATTGAGCGAAATCCCGCTCGCCCTTTGATATTGGTGTTGAGCAGATTGGCAATCAGAAAGGCAACGCCAACGCCGAGCGGTACGCCGATGAGCACGTAGTAAAAGGTGTTGTAGAGCACATTCCAAAAATCGGGGTCAATCGTAAACAGATTAACGTAATTCGTTAAGCCGATAAATTCTTCTTCGCGAATGAAATCGTAGTTGGTCATACTGTAGTAAAGTGACGCGATCAACGGAAAGACTGAAAAGAGGACAAATCCGATCAGCCAAGGTGAGATAAAGGCCAGGCCGAGGAACTGATTGCGCCTTTCTCGTTTTGTCATCCGCGGGGTCGGTTGGGGCGGTGCCGTCACTGCAGCCATATTGTGACCTCCTGGTACCTAGTCCAATCATGAACAGATAAATCTGCCGCTGTTGTAACTGAGCAAGATCTGATGATTAGAAGTCGGGCTTCTGAAAAGCCCGACTTCACCATCTGCCGTTCCGAACCGAGTTCACCGCCTAGGTTTGAAGGTGAACTCGGTTGCCTGTCGTTAACTCAAGCCCTGGGCCGCCCACTCGGCTTCGGCACGACGCTGCAATTCAGCAGCACCTTCGGCCGGCGTCATGAGATCGCGATAGACTTGCTCGCGAATTTCGGACTGCTGGTCGTACATGAACCAGTGGATCGGGGCAGCGTCGCAGCAGGTGATACTCCTCCACCTCAGGAATGGTATCGATATAGAATGCCAGGCCCGGATAGGCTTCAGCATCGATGGTCGGCAGGAAGTCGTTCACGCCGTGAATCCAACCCACCTCGTTGAAGATAATGTCGGCGGCCTTGACTGTGTTGAAGAACTCACCCAGCTTGAAGGCGCCGGTCTGATTCTTGGCGTCCTTGTAGATCTGAATCAGGTGGGCGTTAATGCCCTGCATTCTCGTGTCCTTGAGGTCATCCGATCTCGGGGCCCAGGAGGCCATGTTGTACTGGGCGATTTCGGGCTTTTCGATCTGGGTCTCGCCCGGATGCCAGTAGCCCTCGATGATCATGTTCTGGACGCCGGCGCTGAAGGACGCGCCCCAGGTGCCCTGTCCCTGAACCTGACGCATGCCGGCAAACTGGTCTGGACCGGCGATCCGATAGAACTCGGCCGTCACGTTCAGCAGATCTTCAATGCGCTCGTTGTCGAGGTCAAACTCGCGTGTCTCTTCGTCAAACCAGGTAACGCCGTAAGATAGTGGTCCGAAGTCGACATCGCCACCCATGGCGTCGTAAGGATCCAGACCGATCTGTTGCAGGTTGCCTGCATCGTCGTGAATGGTCAGTGCCTTGTGCCACTCCAATGCCTCTTTCCAGGTCTCGGGCGGGGACGTAGGATCGAGACCGGCCTCTTCAACGGCCTTGCTGTTGTAGTTCAGGCCATATTGAACGTAGCTTTCAATGCCGGGAACGCCAATCATCTCGCCGCCGAAGAAAGCGTACTCATAGACCCAATCCAGAATGTTGTCTCGATTGACAATCTCACTGGTCTCGGCCATATCCTGTACATTGATGGCCGCGCCGCGGGCATAGAGGTTCGGATAGTCGAAGTTGGACCCGCCGTCGGGCGGCGTGCCGGCCGCGATCGCCGTCAGCAGCGCTTCGCTTTCCACCGCACCACGATACTCAAGGGTCGCGCCGCCGCTGTGTTCCTTCCACTCATCGGTCTCTACGATCTGCGCCATGGCCGGGTCCAGGTTGCCCCAAGCATACCAGAAGCTAATGACATCCGACTCAGTTGTGCCGGCGTCGCCGCCTTCGGCCGCCGTGTCGCCGCTGGGCGGCCGGCGCACAGGCGGCCAACACGCCGCCGACTGCCAACATCGACGAAGCCTTCAGGAAATTACGTCGACTCAGGCCACTACTACGATTCTCTTGCATTACGGTCTCCTCTCGTTAGAATTACGGAGCTATGGGTACAGACTACGGTTACGGAATACTTCTGTTGATGAATATATCTTTAGGCAGTCGTGTCGGCGCTAGAGCGTTCCGATGCCTGACTGCCGGCAAGATCAGCTAGATGTCCGCATTTCCACGCACGGCTTCAGCCAGATGGGCGCCGCATGATTCGCGCACGATCAACTCGGTCGGCAATACGACCGAGACCGCCGGGTCTGAGGGCTGCCCGCTCTGGTCGTGCAACATGCGTACTGCGTATGCCCCCATCTGGGCTTTGGGCACGTAGACCGAGGTCAGACGTGGATCGTAGAGATCGGCGAATTCGATGTCATCCACACTGGCAATGGCCACATCTTCGGGCACGTGCAGGCCCATTTCCTTCAGCGCCCCAATGGCTCCCACAGCAACCTCGTCGCTGCAGGCAAAGAAGGCCGTCGGCTGCGTTTGCCCGCCCATGGCTTTGGTGGCCTGACGAGAACCGTCTTCCGGCGAATTGTGGCCGCACAGATCCGCCACAAGGTTGGCGTCGTAGGGCAGTCCATGTTCGAGCAGCGCGTTGCGATAGCCGCTCAGGCGGTCGTCGGGGGCGCCCAGGAATCCGATACGGCTGTGGCCCAGCGAGATGAGGTGGGAGACCGCCACGTAGGCCGCCTTTTCACGGTCGAAGATGACGGCGGGCAAGTTGCCCCACTTGCGTTCCAAACAGATCACATTGTCGATCCTGGCGACGATCTTGAGCAGCGTTGTCTCACGGACAGCGACCTTTTCGGGTTCACTGGAAAAGTCGCCTTCGAATGCAAAGAGCAGGATCCCCGAGACTTCCTCCGGATGGATCAGCTCGTTGAAGAGGACCGGATCGGTCAGATCGTCTAGGAACTGGAGAAAACGCACGCGGATCTGCAGACGATGGGCTTCGGCGTAGATGCCGGAGAGGATGGCCGCGTAGAAAGGCCGGGTGAACATCGACGAATCGCCGCCGACGACAACGCCGATCTGGCGAACTGCGCGCTCGGGTTCAGACTGGCTGCGCATGAGCATCTGGGCGTATTTGTTGGGCCGGTAGTCCAACTCTTCAATGGCCTGCAGGACGCGTGCGCGTGTCTCTGCCGAGACGGATCGTGGGCCGTTGTTGATCACATACGAGACAACAGCAGTTGAGACATCCGCGTGCCGAGCGACATCCTTCTGCGTTATCCGTTTCTCTTGGGACCGGACGCCCATGGCTGAATTCACTCGCTGATGGAACCTGAACGACGATCTGTGAGGGCAAGAACGTTTTCGTCGATCACGGTCGGTTGTACAGTCGATTGTGTTGCGACACAACATTGCCGGCAATTTGGGGAGTGAAGTGCTGCGTCTTGTCTATACGCTTCAACAACAAGGATAGGGTATCACACGCGTAAATTCTCGTCAATTATGTGCCCTGTCTTACAATTGACATTTGCCATTGATTTACCATTTGACGGCGGACCCCTCTTGGATTACGCTGGCGACTGTTGTCTTCTACCGGTTGGGGTAACTGTACAGTCACACGAAGATAGACCGCGGATTAGGCGGATTAGGCGAACGAAACCGGATTCTTTCGGATTTTATCCGCGGGAATCCGTCTTGTCCGCCTAATCCGCGGTCCATTGGTATAGCGGCCTGTATAGAGTTCCCGGTTGGATATCAAAGATCTCTACAGGAATCGCCATGTCATTCTCACCGCGTGAACGCGTGCTTGGCCGCCATTGCCCACGAAGAACCGGATCGCGTGCCGCTGGCTCTCTGGGGCAGTTGGTATGGGGTGACCGACAAGCTCTACTTCAATGTGCTTGGAGACGCTTGGGTGGGAGCCTGTCGCACCATTCCGCCCCGATCTGCTGCACTCGGTCAACTACTACGATGATCGACTGCTGGAACGGCTGGGCGTCGATATCCGCCACGTCGATCCGGGCGTGACGGCACTGACGGCTCACGTCGACGACGACGGCTTCGACCGCTGGGGGCTGCAATGGCGCAAGGCCGGTCTCTATCGAACCGCCGCCTATTTCCCGCTGGAGTCGGCAACAGCGGATGAGATCGCTGAATTCGCACTGCCGACGCCCGATGAATACGTTGACGCCGAAACGATCCGCAGCCGCCTGGCCGCCATCAAAGCGCTGGATCGGCCCTACGCCGTCGCCGGTCGGGCCGTGGCCTCCTATGGCCTCTTCGAGATGGCTCAGTCGCTGCGCAAGCATGAGCAACTGCTCATGGACATGGTGCTCGATCCAGACCTGGTGCACACGTTG
This sequence comes from uncultured Chloroflexia bacterium, assembly GCA_963698255.1. Lineage (GTDB taxonomy): Bacteria > Chloroflexota > Anaerolineae > Caldilineales > Caldilineaceae > JAWKOK01. The sequence continues at coordinate 131,177 of CAVOQD010000015.1, forward strand.
ATCGGGCGCCTGGTCGATTGCTATGCCGCACTGATCGCACGCTTCCTGGAGATCGCCGGCGATGACCTGGATCTGCTGGAACTGCCCGGCGACGATTTCGCCGGCAACAACGGCCTCATCATCTCCACCTCCATGTTTGACCAATTTTTCCTTGAACCGTACACCCGGTTGATCGCCAAGATCAAGGCCCAGTGCCCACACATCAAGGTCGTCTGTCATTCCGATGGAGCCATGGCCCCGCTGCTCTCTCGCTACGCCGATATGGGCGCCGACGTCTTCCATCCGCTGGAGCCGCTGCCGGCCACCGACATGGCCGCCATCAAGGCCAATGTCGGCGACCGACTGACCTTCCTGGGCGGCATCGACATCCGCACGACCATGCAGGGATCGACCGCAGGGAATCGTCGACGAGGTCAAGGAGCGCATTCGGCCAGCTCGCGCCGGGCGGCGGCTACATTCTGGCCCCGGCCAATCATCTTCAGGTTGACGTTCCGCCGGAGAACCTGTTTGCGTTGTACGATGCGGCGCAAGAGTATGGCAAGTACAGATAGGCGCTACATATTGTGGTGAGCGGCTATGATATAATGCGATTGTCAGCAATCCTAGCAGACCATAGGCGCGTCTGTATTGGACATTCGAAGGGATTAGGGAAGCAGTGTATGGCAAAAGTAATCATCACAAAGGAAAATCTGCTCAGCCAAGATGAACTTCGAGTTTTGCTGGAACAGATGACCGAGCGAAGCTCCAGCCTAGACGACGTGTTGAGCTCGCTGCGAGACCTGGTTGCCTATGAAAATGAGTACGATATGGGCAGCGACATCTTCTATGCCCGATTTATGCGCGGTGAGATGGGCGACGATTTGCCTTTCATTATGTGGGCAGGTCAGTATGAATCGTACCTTGAGGCCAAGCAGGAGATAGCCAAACGATAACGCACCTCACCATCCCACCGTCTCAACGCATCCCCATCACAAGCATGTTGGCTCAACAATAGAACCATCTCAACCGCCCGACATCAGCATAGTGCTCCAAGAAATTGACCGGTTCATTTTTATGCGCAGTTGACGCTGAGTTGGCGCCCAGTTTATCGACAAAGACAAAGGGAAAACACATGGACTACACAACATTTGGCCGCACCGGCCTGCGTGTCAGCGTCATGGGGCTTGGATGCGGCGGACCCAGTCGCATTGGCCAGAGCACCGAGCGCACCGACGCCGATTCCATCGCCATCGTGCGCCAGGCATTGGACGCCGGCGTCAACTATTTCGACACGGCCGAGGCCTATCAGACCGAAGCGTTGGTTGGCCAAGCCCTGCGCGGCGTTGACCGCAGCCACGATCGTCATTTCGACCAAAAAGAGCTATCGCCGCGAGATCAGCCCGGCGCTGGTGCGCGAGGGCGTGGAAGCCAGCCTCACCCGTCTGAACACCGACTACATCGACATCTACAATTTGCACGGTGTTTCGGCGGCGGACTATCCAATGCTGCGCGAGCAGATTCTGCCCACATTCTTCGACCTACGCGACGAGGGCAAGATTCGCTTCATCGGCGTCTCCGAGATGTTCGGCGAGGACACGACCCATCAGATGTTGCGCCTTTCCCTGCCCGATGATCTGTGGGATGTGGTCATGGTCGGTTTCAACATTCTGAACCAGACCGCACGCGAAGCCGTCTTTCCCCAGACCATGGCGCAGAATGTAGCCGTGCAGATCATGTTCGCTGTCCGCCGTGCCCTCAGTCGACCTGAAAAGTTGGTGACGACGCTTCAGGAACTGATCGATCTCGGCGAGCTTGATCCTGGGGACATCGACATGGACAACCCGCTCGGCTTCGTCCTGGACGAGTCGGACGCCACTTCGCTGGTCGATGCCGCCTATCGCTTCTGCCGCTACGAGCCGGGCGTGGATGTCGTGCTGTCCGGCACGGGTAACCCCGCGCATCTCCAGGCCAATATCGATTCGCTCTCGCCGTCCGCCGCTTCCGGCGGACGTTGTAGAGAAATTACGAGCCATCTTCCGCCGGGCCAGTTCTGTGACCGGCGGCTAGCACTCTGGAGACTACATGAACCCTGCCATCGCCTATCTGAAGGCCGCTCGCACGATCATCGACAAGATCGAAGATACACAACTGGAAAACCTGGCCGCGGCGGCCGAGATCTGCACCCGCTCCATTGCCAACGACAGCCTGGTTCACCTCTTCGGCACCGGCCACTCGCGCATGTTCATCGAGGAGATGTACCCGCGCCACGGCAGTTTCCCCGGCTTCCACCCCATCGTCGAGCTTTCGTTGACCTATCACAACGACGTGGTGGGGGCCAACGGCCAGCGTCAGGCCATGTTTTTGGAACATGTGGAAGGCTTCGGGCAGGTCATCCTGCGCAACTTTGTCTTTGACCAAGCCGACAGCTTCATCATCTTTTCCAACAGCGGCGTCAATGAGGTGATTATCGACGTGGCGCTGGAGGCCAAAAGCCGCGGGCTGCCGGTCATCGCCGTGGTCTCGCTGGACCACTGCCTGGCATCCGCGGCCAAGCACAGCTCCGGCCATCGCCTGCCCGATCTGGCCGACGTGACCATCGACAACTGCACGCCGGCAGGCGACGCGCTGGTTTCCATCGACGGCCTGGCCGATCCCATCGGACCCGGCTCGACGATTGGCGCGGCTGCGGTCACCAACGCGCTCAAGTGTCTCATCGCCGACGGCCTGACCCGCCTCGGCAAGCCGCCCATCGTGCTTACCAGCAGCTACTTCATCGGCGATCAGGCCTCCAAACGCCAGTTCGATGATTCCTACGACGACTATCGACGGCGTATGCGCAAGGTCTATGGATAGGGCTGATGACGAAAAACAGCGCTCCACGAAGATGCACGAAGTCACACGAAGGTGCACAAAACAGATCTTTCCTTCGTGTTTTTTTCGTGCTCTTCGTGGATCAAAAATCCCTGGGAATGGCTTACTATGCCTGAGTTGACATCCCCCAGCACGCCGACCTTCTATTTTGTGGGCGTAACGACCGGGCAATCCTCGGCGCGCACTGTCTGGCCCCACTGGATGGCGGTGCTGGGGCGGCCCGATGTCGCCTTCGAGGGCATCGATCTGCCGTTGCATGCCCAGCCTGCCGCCTATCGACAGGTGGTCGAGTTCATCAAACGCGAGCCGCTGGCGCTTGGCGCACTGGTGACCACCCACAAGATCGATCTGCTGGACGCCACCCGCGATCTGTTCGACGAACTGGGCGCGTATGCCCGGACCTTGAACGAGGTCTCCAGTATCGCCAAACGGGACGGACGCCTGGTGGGCGATGCCACGGATCCCATTGCCAGTCGCTACACGCTGGACGCTATGTTGGGCCAAGGATACTTCGAACGAAGCGGCGGGCATCTGCTCTGCCTGGGCGCGGGCGGGGCCGCCTCGGCCATCAGCCTGCACTTCCTGACCCGCCTGGACGCTGCCGACCGTCCGCAGCGGATCATCGTCACCGATCTGCTCCAATCTCGTCTCGACAAGCTGCGCGCAATGGTCGAGCGTCAGCAGACAGACATCGACTTTGAGTATGTGCTCAGCCGGGATCTGCTTTGCCACGAAGAAGCGGTCAATGATCGACTGATGGAGACGTTGCCCGACGGCAGCATGGTCATCAACGCCACCGGCCTGGGCAAGGACCGGCCCGGCTCGCCGATCAGCGAGGCTGCCCGCTTTCCGCGCAATGGCATCGCCTGGGAGTTGAACTATCGGGGCGAGCTGGACTTTCTGCATCAGGCACTGGCCCAGCAGGCCGCCCGCAATCTGCGCGTTGAGGACGGTTGGGTCTATTTTCTACACGGCTGGTCGCAGGTGATCAATCAGGTGCTGGACATGGACATCGTGGGCGATGTCTACGATCGCTTTGCCGCCGCGGCCGACGCCATTCGCGGGTGACAGAAGCGCTTCCCGATAATGGCGCACACGTAGGTGCAGTGCACCGGTCGCCAAGCGAGATTCGGCAGGCCAACCGGTAGAGCGATCGATGCTCACGGAACTTAGTGCCTCGACGTACGTACCAGAGTTCCCAGTTATGTAGGTCCGACAATATTGCCCACACACTATCACAAAGCAGGGAACCATGACACAACAACAGAACATACCAGGCGCGACAACCTACATGGACGCGGTCCGAGCCATCCTGGACCAGATCGCCGCCACGCAAACCAGCGCCATCGACGCTGCAGCGACCGCCGTTGTCAAAACCATCGCACAGGACGGACTGGTCTATCTCTTCGGGACCGGCCATTCGCACATGATGGCCGAGGAGGGGCACTACCGGGCCGGCGGGCTGGGTGCGGTCTGCCCGATCCTGAGCAGCGGGCTGATGTTGCACGAGGGCGCGGCGGCCAGCACGGCCATCGAACGCACCCGTGGTTTGGGTCCGGCTGTGCTCTCCCGCTATGACCTGAGCCAACGCGATACGATCTTCATCTTCTCCAACAGCGGCGTCAACGCTGCGCCGGTGGAGACGGCCATGGCTGCGCGGGAGACTGGAGCAACTGTCATCGCCATCATCTCTGTCGACTACGCTGCCACCGTGTCTGCCCGCATTGATGGCAAGAAGCTGGCCGATGTCGCCGACATCGTCATCGACAACAAGGGCGTGCCGGGCGATTCGCTGGTCGAGGTGGGCGAGTCTGGCCTGCGTACCGGTCCGGCTTCAACGGTGACCGGGGCCTTCATCCTCAACGCCGTGCTGACCGAGGCGACCTGGCGGTTGGCGGCAGCGGGCCAGACGCCGCCCATCTACATCAGCGCCAACATGCCGGGCGCTATGGCTCACAACGAGGCGCTGGTGGAGCGGTTCCGCCCACGCAATCCCCATCTCTAGACCCAGATCGGTTTGAACCATGCAGATATGACAGTCGGGTCCGAACCATTGGTCGGGTTGGGAATCCGACCAGCCGGGCTCAGCTTGGCCAGGCGGAATGCCATTCCGCCCACATGACATCATTCGCAGGTCGAACTCGAAACCGGGCAATTGCTTCTGGATGAACCACGAGATGAAATAGAATTCGGTTGACACGAATCCGGCGGTTCTCGTCGACTATTTCGGACTACTATCGGAGCGGCATATGTGGCAACTTCAGCGGATCGTCAACGAAGAGTATCCGGCCGGATTTGCCGACGAACTCTTTGAATCCAGTTCGCGCAGCCTGATCGTGGCCATCAGTTTGATCTACACCGGATGGCATTTCATCGCTGCTGCAACTTGGCCGGACGGCATCGGCAAGTTGACTTGGTTGCCGACGGCTATCTTTCTGCCGACAGCGATTCTGGCCTATCTCCTTGTCCGCAAACGGTATTCATTGGCGCAGTTGATCTGGTTATCTGGCATGGCCGCAACGATTACGGCCATGCTCGTGCTCTATCAATGGTCGGAAGTGGCATTCTTCTACGCCCTACTGCCGATCATCGCCATCATCGCCATGGGCTGGCCTGCTGCGCTGGCTGTCGAGTGCCTGGTGATCCTGCTTCTGTGGAGTCTGATTCAAAACAGTGTCGTCCCCGATCTGACCCCGTTTTTTGCGATGATGATCGTGGTTTGCAGCATTGTCCTGGGCGTCGTGGGCTGGATATCGACAAGGACGTTGCTCACGGTACTGCAATGGTCGCTCAACGGTTGGGAGGAGGCGCGCAAGAGCACACAGATCGCGCGGGAGCATCGGGCCGAACTGATGCATCTCAACATCCAGATGGACCGCGCCAACCATCAGTTGGACAGGATGAACGCCGTGTTGTTGTCTGCATGGAAGGCCGCCGACCAGGCGGAGCGCTTCAAGGCCGAGTTTGTGACCAACATCAGCCACGAGATGCGCACGCCTCTCAACCTGATCAGTGGGTTTACCCACATGATGGCGACGGCGCCCGAGAGCTATGGGAACACGCCGCTGCCCGCCGCCTACCGCAGCGATCTGAACACCGTCTATCGCAGTTCACAGCATTTGCTGGCCCTGGTCGATGATGTCATCGACATGGCGCGTATCGATGCAGGCAAGATCGCCATGGTCAGATACGAGGTCGATCTGGGCGCGTTGTTGCACGAATCGGCCTCGATTGTCCGCGACTACATCATCTCTAAGGGCCTGGCGCTGACGCTTGAAATCAGCGAAGATCTGCCGCTCGTTTGGATTGACCGGCTGCGCATCCGACAGGTGCTGCTCAATCTGCTGACCAACGCCGTCCGGCACACCAAGCAGGGTGCGATCACGATCGTTGCCTGTCAGGAGGGCGAACAGATTGTCGTCAAGGTGTGCGACACCGGACCCGGCATCACGCCTCAAGAGATTGGGCGTCTCTTTCAGCAGTTCGAGACCACTGAGCAACCGGTCGGCGACTGGCACAGCGGCACGGGGCTGGGCCTGCCCATCAGCAAAAAGTTTGTGGAGTTGCATGACGGTCTGATGGGCGTGGAAAGCGAAGTAGGTCAAGGGAGTTGTTTCTGGTTCACGTTGCCGGCCTCCCGAGACCTCCTCGACGAACGGGTGTCACGCTCGCGGCACAGACGGACGGAGCCGCTGGCGCAGGTTTCGGGGAGCGGTCGGACGGCGATCGTTGTCGCAAAAAGGCCGGAGCCGGTGGCCAAGCTGCTCAATCGCCATCTTGAACGCTGTGAGATTGTCGGCGTCGACAGTTGGCACGACGCACACGATCTCGTCGATGAACTGATGCCGGTGGCGTTGATATTCGACAGAAACATGGCTGCGCCGCCGACGGATCTGATGCTGCCCCAGATCCGCTGTTTGTTGCCCGACATCACCATCAGTGATGAGAGCTTTGGCGAGAAGACGCTATTGGTCAAGCCAGTTGCTCGTCACGAACTGTTGGCCGCCGTCGACAGTCTCGATTGCGAGGTCAACCGCGTGTTGATCGTGGACGATGAACCATCGGTGGTCAGACTCTTTCGCAGGATGCTGAGCGGACGCGTGGCGCTCCAAAACTGTCAGGAGGCATTTGGCGGAGAAGAGGCCCTTGAACTGATGCAGGCCGATCCGCCCGACCTTGTCATCCTTGACCTGGCCATGCCCGAAGTCGACGGACAGACCGTAATGGAGCGGATGGCGCTGGATCCAAAACTGGCGCAGATTCCGGTGATTCTGGCTTCGGGAACCGGGCGAGATCAATATGATCTGCGGCTATCCGGGCCCATTGAGATCACCCAACCGCAGGGCTTTGAACTCGGTGATCTTGTGCGCATGTTGCAGTCGACGCTCGATGCCATGACGCCGGACTGGCATCATCTCATAGCCACGGAGCAAGCGCCTGGATCAGATCCTGCTGGGTGAGGGGTTTTGTGAGGTGGCCCGTTGCACCCAGCATGGCGGCAAGCTGGGGCTCGGAGAGTGCCGAGCAGGTGAAAAAGGGAATATTGGCGCTTTCCGGCGCCGCCTTGATCGAGGCCAGAAACTCCCATCCATCCTCCTCCGGCATCATGATGTCGGAGATGATAGCGGCGGGTGTCGCCTCTGTCATGAGCCTCTTTGCTTCCGCTACGCCCGACGCACTCAGAATTCGGCAGTTGAAGCCGACAAGGAAGCGCGAAATCAGATCGGCAAAGCTTTGGTTGTCATCGACTACCAGTATCGTCGGCGTGTCAGACGTCTTCCAGATCAGGTGGGCAACCCAACGCCCCCGTTCCGTCTCCGAAACCCTCAGCTCGCCGCGCATGGCGCTCATCAGCTTCTGACCGACCTCAAGCCCGACCCCTTGCCGTTCAACAGCAGGACCGGATTCGGTGGGCGTCTGGCTCTTCATGGCCATCAACCAGATGCCGACTTCACTGCCTTGTTGGAAGCTCATCACTTCGACCACACCGCCTGGAACCAGGTCCAAGGCGTAGGTGATGGCATTGAGGACGGCCTGGCGGGTCATGACACGGTCGGCGTGGGCGATGCTGAGTCCTTGCATCGATGTGTAGCGTACTTGCGTTCCTCGGGTCGCGGCCAGTGAATCGGTCAGGGGACGTAGGTCATCGAGTATCTGAACGAGATCGACGGTAGCCTCTGCGGTCTGCAGACACGCAGACGTTCCATCTCGGCCATGGCTGTATCTTTGCGAGATGGGCCATCGACGCCGGGTTCTTCGTCGTCGCCCGTCGTCGCCTCGGGGCCGGGCATTGCTTCGAACTGTTGCCACAGCCGAGTGCTGACTGCCTCAAGAACCCGCGCCTGCGCTTTGAAGAACTGACTGCGTCCCAGGGCCAGGGCGGACATGGTCTCGTTTGGGTTCAGGCCGTCGATGTAGCGAAGTTCGAGTATACGATAGGCCCGCCATCCGCTCGAATGGGCTCGAACACCTGCGGGCGGACGCATGGCTTCAATCGCTTCCAGCAGCAGTTCTCTAAGGTGCTGGCTCTTCTCGACAGACGTCTCTCTGTCGCTCAACAGATCGGCCAGGGGATGTGTTTGCAGATAGGCGCTGTCGTACAGGTTGCTCAGCGCACCGCGAACCCACTGGTCAAAGTCCTCTCTGTTGGGTCGGGACACAGTTCCTGGCATAGAATGTGAGACTCGTTGGAGACTAAGATGAGACAAAACCGCTATCAATTGGCGGGTGGGGTTGGTACAATGAGCGGACAGACCCGGTTTCCACACAAATCGCTCTTTGATTCTACTCAATACCTTAGGAGACGTGCAAATGAACCTTTCCAACCTTCGACCCAGTGTGCGGATGCTGCTGGTGCTTATCGTCCTGGTTCTGGCGCTTTCACTGGCCGCCTGTGCAGCGCCGTCATCGGCTCCTGCCGCCGATGCGACGCAGCGCCGCTGAAGATGCCGCTTCTTCCGAAGCTGAGGCAGTCCAGATTAGCTGGCTCAGCCACACCTATGATCCCTGGAACAATGCCCTGTCCGCTCAGGCCGATCAGTATATGGCCGACAACCCAGGCGTCGAAATCGTCTACAGCCAGGTGCCCCACGCCGATCTGAACACCAAGATCGCCACATCGATTGCCGCCGGCGAACCGGCCACCATTCTGGGCGTCTATGGCCCCTGGATGCCCCAACTCATTGCAGGCGGCAACCTTGCCCCGGCTCCGGAGTGGGTCATCGAAGACCTGGACGCCAACTACCCGCCGGTCATGAAGGAATCGGCCACCTACGACGGTGAGGTCTACGGCTATGTGCAGCATATCGGCATTCACCTGCCGGTGATCAATGTGGCCAAGTATGAGGCCGCCGGCATTGAGCCGCCCACCACCTACGACGAACTCTTTGCCGCCAACGAAGCGCTCGATTCCGGTGACGGCATGGAATTTGGCGTTGCGCTGGCTGAGACCAAGGACGGCAGTTGGAACGTGTTGCACTGGTCGGCCATTCTGGATGCCTACGGTGGCGCAATCCTCAGCGAAGACGGCACAGAAGTCGCCTTCAATACGCCTGAAGGTCTGGAAGCGACCGAAGTCTATCGCCAACTGGTTCATCCCGAACTGGGCGCGCATGACAACGCCTTCATCACCGAGCAGACGGCCATGATGTGGAATGGTCCCTGGCAGAAGAGCAACCTGTCTGAGTCCAATCCTGACTTGCAGTACAAGGCCATTCTTCCGTTGGAAGGCCCGGCCGGACGTGCGGCCCCCGCCTATGTCTGGTTCTGGGCCGTGAGCGCTGCTGCCACGCCGGAAGAGCAGGAGGAAGCGTGGAAGTTCCTCTCCTGGATCTCCGCCGCCGATCAGTATGAGGCCATCTACAACGATGTGGGTCTGATTCCCATCACCAACGAACTGCCCGAAGCGTTGCAGGACGACGAGTGGGTGCAGGCCTTCAATGAAGGTCTTGAATTCGCCAACATCTACTACGCCAAGAATACGGTCTGGGAACAGATCGACGTGGCCATCGGCGAAGAGCTTGAACGCCTGAGCGTCGACGAGATCACCGCCGAGGAGTTCCTGACATCCGCTGAAGAGCGTGTCAACGAAATCCTGGCTTCGCAATGATAGCTGATTGAATAGAACGCGGATCGATTGCGGGTAAAACCGTGAAAAATCAGGCTCTTTTCCGCAACATCCGCCCGATCCGCGTTCTATCTCTCCACCTTTTGATTCGATCTGAGAACAACTGGTGACATCGTGACAGAACTGGCCAACGCCGAACCGATCCAATCGAGAACAAACGAAAAGCCGGGCCTGCGGCAGCGCATGGGAACGGTGAAGGCGCGCCGGCTGATCTTTGTCTGGGGCGGTCTGACGCCGATCCTGATCTATTTTATGGTCTTCTCCGTGATTCCCATCATCGCCGCCTTCTGGATCAGCCTGCACGACTGGCCGCTGATGGGCGGCGAGCGCACCTTTGTCGGCGCGACCCATTACGTTGACATCATCCAGGATCCGCGCTTCTGGAACAGCCTGAAGAACACCACCTATTTCGCCGTCGCCTACATGGTGCTGGTGATCCTCTTTGGGCTGTCGATGGCCATGTTGGTGAACTCTCTGGGCAGCAAGATGCGCATGATCTTCGGCCAATCTACTTCGCACCACAGGTCACATCCGTGGTGGCCGTGGCGCTCATGTTCACCTGGCTGTATGAGCCTCGCACGGGCGTCCTCAACTACCTGCTTTCGTTCATCAATGTGGGCCCGTTCCTGTGGTTGCGTTCGACAACCATGGTCATGCCAGCGCTGATCGCAACTGCGGTCTGGCGGTCTGTGGGCTACAGCATGGTCATTTTCACGGCCGGTCTGTTGAGCATTCCCGTGGTGCTCTACGACGCATCGTCGGTCGATGGGGCCGGCCGCTGGCTGACCTTCCGCCATGTCACGTTGCCGTTGCTCAAGCCGACCATGCTCTTCATGTTCGTCACGACGACCATCAACGGCTTCCAGGTCTTCGTGGAGCCGTGGCTCATGTCCGGCGGCGGACCGGGGACGGCCAGCCGCGTGCTCATGTTGGAGGTCTTCGACCAGGGCTTTCGCTTCTTCCAGATGGGGACAGCCTCAGCACTGGCGGTCTATCTCTTCCTGATCATCTCAATTGTCGCTTTCTTTCAAATGCGCTATCTGCGTGATAGTTTTGAGTTCTAGTCTCTGTTTCAGCGTATCTATCTTGGTCGCACCCTGATAGACCGCGGATTAGGCGAATTAGGCTGATTCTCGCGGATAAAATCCGAATCAATCCGGTTTCGTCCGCCTAATTCGCCTAATCCGCGGCCCATTTGCACCGCAGCCTGTACAGTTAAACTTTAGCAAGGATTCCTATGGCAACGGCAGAGCAGACCAAGACCTATCGTAAACAGCGGCCGTCCGGACAGGTCGGTTCCTTCCTGTTTGTGCTGTTGAAGAACGCCTTCGCACTCTTCTTGCTGCTCGTCATCGTCTTTCCCTTCTACTACATCTTCATCACCTCGTTGAAGACGGTGGCCGAGACCAATGCCTATCCGCCCACGCTCTTTCCGGTTGATCCGCAGGGCCTTGCCAACTATATTGAAGTCATCAGCCGCATCGATTTTTTCGCCTACCTGCGCAACAGCGTCACCGTCTCCGTGGTGGTCACGATTGGCGCGCTGTTTACCAGTTCACTGGCCGGCTACATCTTTGCCAAGTTCACCTTCAAGGGCCGGGACCAGATCTTTTTCATCATCGTGGCCACGATGATGGTTCCCTTCCAGGTCATCTTGATTCCCATCTTTCTGATCGTGCGGGCCATGGGCATCTACAATTCGCTCTGGGCGTTGATCATCCCCGGACTGGTGACGGCGTGGGGCATTTTCCTCATGCGCCAGAGCATGCAGACCATCCCGTCGGAGATGTTGCACGCGGCCCGCATCGACGGCGCCTCAGAGATGTCGATCTTCCTGCGCATTGTGCTGCCCATCTCCAAGCCAAGCCTGGCCGCGCTGGGCGTCTTCATCTTCATGTACTACTGGAACGATTTTCTCTGGCCGCTGGTCATTATCGAAGACGCGCCCAAACGGACGCTGCCGCTGGGTTTGGCGCTATTCAGCGAAGGCTTCGGTATCGCACGCTGGAACGTGGTGATGGCGGCCACGGTGATGACGATCATTCCGATCCTGGTCGTCTTTGCCATCGCCCAGAAGCACTTCATCGAAGGCATCACCATGGGCAGCGTCAAGGGTTAAATCACTGGAATAGAAAGCCATGAAAATCACTGCCATCGAAAGCCTGCAATGGCCGGACCATCCGCGCACGCTCTATGTGCGCGTCTACACCGACGCGGGCCTCATCGGCATTGGCGAGACGGTCGAGAAGGTGGAAGGATCGAAGGGTGCGCTGCACGGCACGATCGCACCGCTGCTCCTGGGCCAGGATCCCCTCGACATCGAAGGGCTGTGGCGTTTTGTCTTCGACAACCTGCTCTACCACGGTTACAGCGGGGCCGAACTGCGTGCGCTGTCCGCAGTTGAGATCGCCTTGTGGGACCTGATGGGCAAGGTCTACGACGCACCCGTCTACCAGCTCCTGGGCGGCAAGACCCGTGAGCGCATTCCCACCTACAACACCTGCATCGGCCACGGCGAGAACCGGGACTACCAGGCCTGGCATGACGGCGACGCCGGCGCGCTGGCCCAAAGCCTGCTGGCCGACGGCATTCCCGCCATGAAGATCTGGCCCTTTGATCCGTTCAGCGAGCGATCCCATGGCCAGTACATCAGCCCCGCCCAGATCGAGCAAGGGCTTGCGCCCATCCGGCGCATCCGGGAGACGGTCGGGTCGGCCATGGAGATCGGGATCGAGTGCCATTTTCGCTGGAACCGGGTCTCTGCCGAGCGCATCGCCCGCGCCCTCGAACCGTACGATATTCTTTTCATGGAAGACCCGCTGCCGGCCGTGTTGGTGGACGAGATCCGACTGCTGTCGCAGCGCACGTCGATCCCCATCGTCGGCTCCGAGACGTTGATGACGCGCTGGCAGGTGCGCGAATGGCTGGCCGAGCAGGTCAGCCCCATCCTGATGACCGATCCGCTCTGGAACGGCGGAGTGGGCGAGACGCGCAAGATCGCCAACCTGGCCGAGACGTTCGGCATTCCGCTGGTGCTGCACAACCTGTCCGGCCCGATCTGCCATGCGGTCTGCATGCATGTGGGCGCGCATATCCCCAATCTGTTCTTCGTCGAATCGTCGCGAGCGCTCTATCGAAGTACATTCGGCGAGCTGACCGATTACACGCCGATTCCGGTCGATGGCCACTTTTCGCTGCCGGAGGGTCCCGGTCTTGGCGTCAACTTCAAGCCGGAGGCACTGGCAGACGCCAATCTCATCCGCCGCATCAGCGAAGGCGAGGGATTGGCCGTGGGGCGTCGGGCCATGGGCGATCATTGGGAGCGCGAGGAGATTCGCTAGGAGCTGATTCGAGTGACATCCAATAGGACTGCGGATGACGGGGATTCACCTGATAACCGCGGATAGGGCAAGAAAAATCCGCGAGAATTCGCCAAATCAGCGTCATCCGCGTCCCATCGTTTTCTCAACAGACGGCTAGGAACTGACCATGGAACAGACTCGATTTCTCGATCTTGACTGTATTGCACTGCGCAATGCCAGTCTGGAACTGCTCGTCACCGTGTCGGTGGGGCCGCGCATCATTCGCCTGAGCCTGCTCGGTGAGGAGAACATCCTGGCCGAACTGCCCCATGTGAAACTCGACTGCCCCGGCACGGATGAGAAGTTTATCGCCTACGGCGGTCATCGCTTCTGGCATGCACCGCAAGCGACGGCGCGCACGCAACTGCCCGACAACCAGCCGCTCACGGCAGAAGCTCTCCCCTCCGGCGTGCGTCTCATTCAAGCGACCGAGCGCCAGACCGGCATGCAGAAGACGTTGGAGGTTTCCTTGCCCGACGACAGCCCCACCGTGGTGGTCGATCACATCCTGACCAACCACGGGCTGTGGCCGGTGGAGACGGCGCCGTGGGGCATCACCGAACTGCGCGACGGCGGTGTCGCCATCTGCCCGCAGACCGACCAGCTTGACGACGTCGATGGCGTCCAGCCCAATCGCAGCGTCGCGCTCTGGCCCTTCACCCGCTTCGACAGCCCGCAAATTCGCTGGGGAGATCGCTTCATCTTCGTCACTGCCGACATGAATGATGACATGACGGGGTCAATGCTCAAATTCGGCTTCCCCAACCCGGTCGGCTGGCTGGCCTACCATGTTGATGATACGCTCTTCGTCAAGCGAGCCGACTATGATCCGGCCGCGACCTATTTTGACCGAGGCAGTTCCAGCCAGATCTTCTGTATGCCCGAGTTTATCGAACTGGAGACCATGGGGCCGCGTACAACGTTAAATCCCGGCGAGTCGGTCTCTCATCGTGAGATCTGGACGTTACATCCCAATATTTCTTTCCAACCCAGCGAGGATGAGGCAGCCGCGCTGGTGCAGAAACTCAACCTGTGAGGAATCGCATGAACCCAACTGAACGATTGAGCGCAAGGCTTGCCGGCGAACCTGTGGATCGCCCGCCCAATTTCGATATCTTCATGACCTTCGCTGCCCGGCGCACGGGCAAGCCGCTGCAGCGAGTACTACCTCGATCACCGTGTGTTGGTCGACGCCAACCTGTACATGATCGACAATTTCGACATCGACATCGCTCAGGCCATCTCCGACCCGTACCGCGAGACCGCTGACTTTGGCGCCGAGGTCGAGTTTCCCGAGAACGACATGCCCTTGAGCCTGACACCGTTGATCCAGGAACCGGAAGACATCGGCAAGATCGTCATGCCCAGCCCCTACACCGGCAAGCGCATGAGCGACCGCCTGGAGGCGATCCGCCTCTTCCGCGAACGGGTGGGCGGCGAGGTGCCGATCATGGGTTGGGTGGAGGGGGCGCTGGCCGAAGCCACCGATCTGCGCAACATCAACAACATCATGCTCGACGTCGCCCTCCAGCCGGAGTTTGTTGAGGAGACTCTGCGAGATCTGCGTCGAGGTCGCCATCGCATTTGCCAAGGCCCAGGTCGAAGCCGGGGCCGACATCATCGGCCTGGGCGACGCCGTCGGCTCGCTGGTCAGTCCGCAAATGTATCGCCGCTTTGCCCTGCCCTACGAGAAGCGCATCTTCGACGCCGTCCACGAGATGGGCGCGCTGGCCCGCCTGCACATCTGCGGCGACACCAACAACATCGTCGACGCCATGGTCGAGACCGGCGCCGACATCATCGACCTCGATTACATGGTCGACATGGAGGCGGCGGTGGCGAACTATGGCGATCGGGTCTCTTTCTGCGGGAACTTTGATCCGTCGTCGGTCATGCTGCGACGGCACGCCCGAAGACGTCTACGCTGCCGCCACCCACTGCATGGAGATCGGCGGTTCACGCGCGATCAGCGGCGCAGGCTGCGAGATCCCTATGTGGACGCGCGACGAGAACCTGCATGCGCAGTCCCAGGCGCTGGTTGATTTCGGTCGTCGATAGGCGATGATTTTGGCGAGAGAATGAGGATTTTGTCACAAACTTCATTTTCATCCCTCGGGGTGTATCCTATTCATGAAGTCTGTGACAAAAATCGCTTCCAATCACACAACCCGGGACGGATCACAATGACAGAAACCCTCTGGACAAAACCGCCTCAGCGCCGCGATCCGGCGAATTTTGACAACCTGCTTGCCGTGTTGCAGCGGCAGGTTCCGTCGCGGCCCAACCTTGTTCGAGTTCATCCTCAATGAAGACCTCTACCGACAGGTCGTTCCAGGCCCAGAACCGACGGATCCGGCCTCGAGCCTGCGACGGGTGATCCGAGCCTATCATGCCTTAGGCTATGAACATGCCACCATGCAGGCGCCGGGGTTCACCTTCCAAACCGGCGTTGAGCGACGCAAGGGCCACACGGTGTCACAAAACGAGGGCGCGCTCATCCACAACCGACAGGACTTCAATCGCTTTGAATGGCCTGACCCGGACGCAGCAAACTACGCCATCCTCGATGATGTGGCTGATGATCTGCCCGAAGGCATGAAACTGATTGCGTTCTCCAACAACGGCGTGCTGGAAAACACGATCAATCTACTGGGCTATGAGTCGCTCTGCTATCTGCTGGTCGACGATCCGCAGTTGCTGGAAGATGTCTTTGCCGAGGTTGGCTCACGCCTGCTGCGCTATTACCAGCGCATCCTCCCTTACGATATTGTCGGCGCGATCGTCGCCAACGATGACTGGGGCTTCAACACCAACTCGCTGCTCGCACCCAGGGACATGCGCCGTTTGATCTTCCCCTGGTACCGTCAGATCGTCGAAGCGGCTCACCAGGCAGGCAAGCCTGTCGTGCTTCATTCATGCGGCTACTTCGAACACATCATCAATGATATTGTCGACATCGGTTTTGACGGTCGTCACTCGTACGAAGACAACATCCTGCCGGTGGAGGACGCCTATGAGCGATATCACGGGCGCATCGCCATCATGGGCGGGCTGGACGTCGATTTCATCTGCCGCAGCCAGCCGCGGGAGGTCTATAGCCGTGCGCACGCCATGCTGGAGCGCTGCGCCGATCGCGGCGGCTACGCGCTAGGCACGGGCAACAGCGTGCCGTCCTATGTGCCACTGCCCAACTACTTCGCCATGATACAGGTGGTTTGGGATTCACGCTAAGGGTTCGTCTAGAAACAAGTTCCCGTTTTCGAGCATGACCTACGGTTGGCGTCATGTAGGGTGGAATGCCATTCTGGAACCTACACGTCGCCTGGCGTGGGCCAGTATTCTTCTGAAGCACCCTACCTAATTTCAACCTTGGAGGCAAACATGAACAATCCGATACAACCACAATTCCGCCCGCTGCGATTTGGCGAAGTTCGACCCCGTGGCTGGATTCTTGAACAGATGCATCGCGACCTTAATGGCGGTTTCGCCGGCCATCTAGACGAACTGACCGAACACGCTTCCAACGATCTCTTCAAGGATCGAGTCAGCGCCGGCGACTTCCAACTCCAGTGGTGGGACAGCGAGACCAGGGGCAACTGGCTGATCGGCCTGACGCAGATGGCCTATCTTGCCAATCATGCTCGAGGCAAGGCCATCGTTGACCAGGCGCTGGCCGATCTCAAGGCCACCCAGGATCCGGATGGCTATATCGGCATCTATGACCGCGAGACGCGTTTCAGCCACAAGCGGGGAGAGAACGGAGAACTGTGGAGCCAGAGCCGGGCAATGCTGGCGCTACTCTCCTACTACGAGTTGACGGGCGACGAGGACTATCTGCGCGCGGTGGAACGGGCGGCCAAGTTGACCATGAGCCAATATGGTCCCGATCAGCCATACTTTTTGGTCAACCAGGTCAGCATTCTCACCGGGCTGACCCACGGCCTGATGTACGTAGACGTGATGGAGTGGCTGTACATTATCACCGGTGATGAAGCCTATCGAGAATTTGGTGTCTGGCTCTATCAGGATTTCTGCAACGCACCCGGGTTTTTCAATAACGATGATCTCAAGCTCGAACATCTGGCCAACCACATGCTGCCCATGCGAGGGCACGCCGCACACCCGGCCGAGCATCTTCGTGTGCTGGTCTGGGCATCGGTCATGTCTGGTGACGAGACCATGGAGTCGGGCGTCGGCAACGCCTTTGCGAAACTGGTGCGCTACCTAACGCCCAGTGGAGCGCTCATCGGCGATGAGGACATTCACGGCTTGCCCATGCCCGACGTCGGCTACGAATATTGTGTGATCTTCGAGCTGATGAACAGCGTGTTGAGCGCGGCCGAGAAGTTCGGCAAACCGGGCTTCGCCGACTGGGCAGAGAATCTGGCCTTCAATGCCGCTCAGGGCGCGCGCCTGCCCGACGGTACGGCCGTCTGTTATGTCTCGACCGAAAACCGGATGAAAGCTCTGGCCTCGACCCTTGACGCCTACAGCGCCGATCGTTACCAGTTTGATCCGACCTTGAAGGGACTGTGGCGAGGTGAGCCGAAATACCACTGGCAGCAGGCTGGACGCCACAAGTACTCGCCCACCCACGAGGATGTAGCCGTCTGCTGCAATCCTAACGCCGTACGGCTCATGCCCCACTTCGTCAGCCGCATGTGGATGCGCACGGTCGATGGCCAAGGATTGGCCGTGGTTCTCTACGGCCCGTCCAGCGTTTCGACGACGATAAACGATGTGGCCGTGACCGTAGAAATGCGCACCGACTATCCCTTCACCGAAAGCGTGGAGTTGACCATACATCCTGACCGAACGGTCGAGTTTGATCTCTACCTGCGCAAGCCCGCGTGGGCGACCAATGTGCAAGTCATATCCGAAGGCGCCAATTTACGCGCAGATGCAGGCTATCTGGTTCTACGCAAAGCGTGGCAAGAAGGCGACGAGGTATCCGTTTCCTTCATTGCATCCACGCATATCGTTGAGAACGCCAATGGCGAATATACGGTACGTCGTGGACCGCTGCAATACGCCATGCCCATTGGCCATCATATAAAGCCAATCAAAGATTACCCGCTGCCCGATTTCCACGACTACGATATCGTCCCACGGGATGTAGCGGAGGCCTACCAGGTTCCTCTGCTATCCGAAGCCGAGGATGGGCATGGATGTACTTTCGAGCGGGTCGCTGAAGCCGGCGACCGGCCCTGGGATCAGCCCCCGGTGCGCATCCGCTTGGGCGACCATGAACTCGTGCCCTTGGGTTGTACGGTGCTCCGACGTAGCACGCTGCCCATCGTTCCGCCGATGCAGTAGAGTCTGTTCTCACACCACAGCACTCAGTTCGTCGTCGCTGCGTTCATGGTCTTAATGGCCGCACCGAACATTTCCTCGTCCAGACTATCACCGCCGCCATCCAGAGTAAGGTGTTGCGTGTTCATGCCATAGGATTGGAACGCTTCGACAGTGTCGAATTGCAGCCACTTAAACGTACGTTGGCGAATGTGCTGGTTGTCGATACAAACAACGGTCGTGGCCGGCAGGGACTGTTCGTCCTTCAGGTAGTAGCCTTCGAGGATGTACGGCTCGAAGATAACCGCCAGCGCGTACGGATCATCCCTGCGCACCATGGCTGCGGCCAGGGCAACGCAGGAGCCGTGCTGGAATCCGCTCAATACGACTCGTTCGGCCGGTAACTGGAAGCGAGCCATGACCTGATCGGTGAGAGCGTTGACATAGCAGCCGGCGCAGGTCAACACCGCGCCCATGGCTTCGGCATTGGCGGCAAAGCTCTCGGGCGAACTGGCATCCTGCATGGGAAAGGTGAACCAATAGCGCCTGGTGTCATTCGCATAGTGAGATCCCTGATGCATCAGCGGTGAGCCGCCGATGACACCGTCGCCCGCCCAGATGTAGGTGTTGGGTAGCTGCTCGATTAGATGGGGCAGAAACGGTGCAAACTCATCGGATGATGTGCCGGCCGAATGAAAATAGAGGAAGGCGGCGTTGACCTGTTCAGGAATATGTTCGATCATCGATAGCTGCTCCTTTCAGGAGGGTGCTCTGGCGCCACATCGGAACCAGTGTCACAGCGGTGGCAAATTCAGGGAATCGCTGGAACACTTGTTCTGAATGGTACCGTGTAAAGGCTGGAACTGCAACATGCGTGAACAGGTCACTTGTGCTGTAGGGCCGTGGGGTGGTAGGGTTGTGGGGCTGTCGGGATCTGGGTAAGCGTGTGACTGATCATCGCTCCCCCCACTTCCCCACAACCCAACTGCCCTACAGGAGAAAAACGTGCCCGACCAAACCCATACCCCGCGCCCAGACGACCAAGCCGCCGGCTTCGAGATCCTCGATGACTTCGAGCGCTTCAACCAGAAGGACGATATCTTTCGCCGCTCCTGGTGGGATGAGCGGATTCGCAGCGACAAGGCCAAGCTCTTCTACGCCACCTATCGCGAGCCGCTCAAGACCTGGCGCAAGGCCGACGGTTTCACCCAGAAGGACTTTGCCCTGCGCAATGCGGCCTGGCACGTCAGCGATCTCTTCACCGAGTTGAAGGAAGACCAGGATCGGCGCGAGGGCTTCACCGACGAGTTTTCGCTCTACCGCGAGCCGTCCGCCAACAAGCTGGACGTGGGCACGCCTGAGGAGGCCGCAGCCGAGATCAAGCATGTGGGCGAGCAGTTCGGCGCCGATCTCATGGGCATCACCGGCCGCGACGAACGCTGGGACTACACCGAGAAGTTCAGCGATCTGAGCGCCACGTCCAAGCCCCAGGAAGTGCCCGCCGATCTGCCCCACGTCATCGTCATCGCCCAGTCCATGGACTACGATCTGATCCGCACCGTGCCGTCTGCGCTCAGCGGCGCGGCCACCGGTCTCGGCTATTCCCACGACGCCATGGTCCTGCTCTCCATCTCGCAGTACATCCGCAACCTGGGCTACAACGCCATCGCCAGCATGAACGACACGTCGCTGGCCATTCCCTACGCGGTCAAGGCCGGGCTGGGCGAATATGGGCGACACGGCCTGCTCATCACCGAGCCGTTCGGCCCGCGCGTGCGTCTGGGCAAGATCTACACCGACATGCCCCTGGCCCACGATCAGCCCATCAGCTTCGGCGTCAAGCAGTTCTGCGACGTCTGCCGTCGCTGCTCCGACGGCTGCCCGGTCAAGGCCATCGCCTCGGGTCCGCCGACGGCCGAGGTCTTCAGCCAGTCCAACATCAAGGGCGTGCGCAAGTGGACCACCGACGCCGAGAAGTGCTTCAGCTACTGGGTGGCCCAGAACAGCGACTGCTCCATCTGCATCCGCGTCTGCCCCTACAACAAAGACTTCAGCAAGTGGCAGCACCGGCTGGGACGACGCCTGGCCGGCACCCGCCTGCGCAAGTTCATGCTCTGGCTCGATGTGAAGCTGGGCTATGGTCAACGTATGAAACCGAAACGTTGGTGGAAGAGCGAAAGCTGATAGACTGCGGATTTGGCGGATTAGGCAGATAAGCGCGGATTTTTTTTCTGATAGGAATCCGCGGAAATCTGCCAAATTCGCCAAATCCGCGGTCTATAAAAATCAGGAGAATTCATCGAAATGCAACCCAACCCACTACGCACCACCGTCATCGGCAGCTACCCTTTTCCGTCGTGGCTCGAATATTGCAGCGCCAACCTGGACGCCTTCGGCAGCGCCGAGATCGAGGAGATGGTCGAGGATGCGGTCATCGCCGCCGTCCACGACCAGGTGACGGCCGGGCTCGATGTGATCACCGACGGCGAGCAGACCCGGCTCGACTTCAATCTGTCGTTCTACGGCTTCATCGACGGCATCGAGCACGAGCAGAAGTCGCCGCGGTATCTTCGGCCCGCCGGCCCACGACCAGCGCGGCAAGCACGCCATCGCCGGCGAACTGACCGCGCCCAATGGCCTCGGCGCAGTGGCCGAGTTCCAGCGCCTGCAACGGCTGGCTCCGGCAGGGCCCACGCTCAAGGCCAGCATCCCCGGCCCCTACACGCTGAGCGGGCGCCTGCTGCCCAACGCCGACTACCCGGATCGCTACGCGGTCACCGAGGCGCTGCTGCCGATCGTGCGCGAGAACTGGAGGATCTGGTCGCGGCCGGCTGCACCGAGATCACCGTCGACGAGCCGTCCATGAGCTGTTACGCCTATCGCGAAGACCCGGAACGCTTCGTCGAGATCTTCAACCGCACCGTCGAGCCGGTGGTCGGCAAGTGCCGCCTCTCGACCCACCTCTGCTTCGGCAACTTCAAGGGCCGTGCCGTGGGCCTGCGCCGCTATGCGCCCATGTTCCCGGCCTTCCTCAATATGGCCGTCGACGAGATCCACGTCGAGATGGCCAGCCGCGAGTTCGCCGAGATCGAGATCATCGAGATGATTGCGGCCGAGCGCGACGTGGCCGTGGGCATCATCGACGTCAAGAGCTACTACATCGAGACAGTCGATGATGTGGCCGAGCGCGTGCGTCTCTGTCTCCAATACGCCCCGCCCGAGCGCCTGGCCTTCGCCCCGGATTGCGGCCTCAGCCAGACGGCGCGCTGGGCGGCGAAACTGCAAGCTGCAGAATATGGTGGCGGGGGTGAAGCGGGTGCGCGGAGAGATTGAGGGGTAGGGAAATCGTCAATTGAAAACTGAACGTTGACCATCGACAATTGACCATTTTCTCCGCCGCTCGTTACAATGACGACATGACAAGTCCGTCTCTGGCCGCCGAAACAAGCGTTCAAACGAACATCCCGTTATCCAGCGCCAATGCCCCGCAGCCCATCAGCCGCGCCTGGCTGATCCCGGCCATCGCTCTGCTTCTGCTGGCCGGCGCGATGGCCACGCTCGCCTTGACCCAGATCCCATCAGCCGGGGTGATGTGGCCGCGCTGGATCGCCATCATGCTGATGGCCTGGTGGCTGCCGGGAGCGCTGCTGGTGGCCCATTGGCGCCTGCGAGATCTGGATCTGCCTATGGCTGTCGTGCTGGCTGTGGCGGCCGGTCTCTGCTGGCTGCTGCTGCTCTCGCTGATCATCCACTGGTGGCCGGGGCGCATTGAGTTCTGGCCCATGACGTTTGTCTATGCGCTGGGATCATTGGCGTTGACGGTAGGACTGCTCTGGCGACCGCCCCACGCCCCTCGCCCCACGCCATCCGCAACCTGGGCCTGGCTGCTCGCCCTGCTGATGCTGGCGACGTTCCTGCGCCTGCCCGGCCTGGGCTACCACGAATTCCACTACGACGAGACCATCGTGTTGGCCCGCGCCCGCGACGCCATCCGCGGTGAAGACGACGCCTTTGCCCGCCACACCAAGGGGCCGGGCGAACTGGCGTTGGCCACGGTTGTCTATCGCACGCTGGGCACGGCCAACGAGTCGACCGCGCGCATGTTGTTTGCCATCACCAGCGTGGTTGCGGTCCTGGGCGTGGCGCTGCTGGCTCGCCGGCTCTTCGGCGACGAAGCGGGCTTCTGGGCGGGCGTTCTCTTTGCCATGAACGGCTTTGTCATCGGCCTGACGCGCATCGTTCAGTATCAGGCCGTCGTGCTTCTGCTCATGGTCACCGCGGTCTACGCAGCGTGGATGTTCGCCCGGCGCGGCGAGGTGAGCTGGATCGCCCTGGCCGGCTTTCTGGGCGCATTCGGCCTGGTGTTGCACTACGAGTTTGGCCTGGTTGCTCTGGCGTTGTTCTGGTTGCTCTGGCTCGGCTGGTCTCGCTGTCAGCGACAGCGGTCGCTGATCCTCTCTCTGATCGGCGTGGGTCTGTTCGGCACACTGCTGTTCGCTGCCACCTATCTGCCCTCCTACTTTCATCCCTATTTTGCCACCACCCAGTACTATCTGACCGACCGTTTGGGTGGGCTGGGGCAGACCTTCAACCTGGCCTTTTTTGTGGAAATGGGGACCTTCTACAACTCGATCTACTTCTTCGGCGGGCTGGTCCTGCTCGTGATTATCGGGCTGGTGATCGGCTGGCGACGTCCCGACGGGTCCCAGGCGACGTGGCTGCTTACTCTCTGGTTTATCCCCTACCTGCTGCTCTATCTCTTCATCGTTCAATACCCCGGCACCCACTTCTACCTGTTGATGCCCAGTTGGTCGATTCTGGCTGCGCTGCCGCTGGCCGCAATCACCGGACCTTCTGTGTCACGCTGGGTTCGCTATCCGGCAGGACTGCTGATCGTGTTCTGGTTGGCGCTTTCGGCCAACTATTTGCATCTGCTCTTCTTCCGCCAGAATCCTGAATATGTAGTCAACTTCCAGCAGGAACAGTCGCCACTCTACTGGGCGCCCTACGGCGACCGCATTCCCGAAAAGCCGCGCTTTGGTTTCCCCATCTGGGAGGGCTGGAAGACCCTGGGCGTGCTCTCCGAGTGGGGCTATCTGGACGGGACCTACACCACCAACGAGCGCTCGCGCCATCTGCGCTGGTATCTGGGCGATTTTGAGCACAAGGCCATTGAAGACGTCCCCGACTATATCTTCGTGGCCCGGCATCTTCAGGAACCAGAGCCCCGCTTCGACGATGACTGGCTGGACGGCTACGCCCAGGTCGGCGAAGTGCGCGTGCGTGGCGAACCGCGCATCGCCATCTGGTCGACCACCACACCGGCCGCCGGCTACCTTACCTACGACGCCGAGACTTTCGACGACATCTTCGACGGCCAAGCGCCTACCTTTCGTGAATGGCCCGATCCGCCGGCACAGGTGAACGATTTTCCTCTGGACAAACGGCTAACGCTCGTACAGGCCGGTGTTGAGCCGGCAACAGTGGCCGCCAATGATGTGCTGCACTTGTTGACGATCTGGCGTCCGGAAGAAGTGCTCGACCGCGACTACAAACTCTTTGTTCACATCGCCGATGCCGATGGACGCCCGCTGGCCCAATGGGACGGTCTGCCCGGCATGAACACCCAGCGCACCAGCCAGTGGCCCGTGGGCGAGCCGTTCCGTGATCACACGCTGGTCCGCCTGCCGGATGACATGCCGGCGGGCCGCTACCAGGTCCTTGTCGGTCTCTATGACGGCGAGAGCGGTGAACGTGTCGGCGGGCAGGCGGTGCCGGTCGGTGAGGTCGAGGTTCGATAGCGATTCATATTACAGAAAGGTCAAAATGAACTTCAACGGTCCGCTACGCCCGAATCCAACCAATCCGCGCTATTTCACCGATGAATCCGGCCAGGCCATCTACCTGACCGGCTCGCACACCTGGGCCGTGATGCAGGATATGTGGCTGGAAAACGAGCCGCGCCACAGTATGGACTATGCCGGCTTCCTGCGTATGATGGCCGGCCACAATCACAACTTTCTGCGTTTCTGGCAGTTTGCGCTCTACACCAAGAACTGTCCGTGGAATGTGACGCCCACCCGCTTCGATCCCATGCCCTTTGAGCGCACCGGCCCCGGCTTAGCCAACGACGGCCTGCCCAAGTTCGATCTGGACAGACCTTCGAGCGCCTACTTTGACCGGCTGCGCGCACAGCGTCGAAGAGGCGGCGTCCCACGGCATCTACGTCAGCATCATGCTGTTCGAAGCGTGGGCGATCAAGTGGGCCACGCCCGACCAGCAGCCCTGGGAACACCATGTGTTCAACCCGCAGAACAACGTCAACGGCATCACTGACGATCCGCTGGCGACCGAGGGGAAGTACGCCGGCAACTATGTCGGCGTCTATTCGCTCGACTGCCCGCAGATTCTGGCCTACCAACAGGCGTTTGTGCGTGCCGTCGTTGATGCGGTGGGCGATCTCGACAACGTGCTCTACGAGATCTGCAACGAGATCCCCAACACGCCGCAGGCGTTGCAGTGGCAGGAGCACCTCTGCCAATACGTGCGCCAGTACGAGCAGTCCAAGGGCAAGCGCCACATGATCGGGATCACGGCCGAGGGCGGCGAGCAGGTCAATGAGGAGTTGTTGCAAACATCGGCCGACTGGATCTCGCCGGCCAATGGCCGCGGCTTTGAATATCGCTACAATCCGCCGGCCGCCACCGGCGAGAAGGTGCTCTTCAACGACAGCGATCATCTCTGGGGCCACGGCGGCGACATCCAGTGGGTTTGGAAGAGCTTCACGCGTGGCCTCAACGTGCTCTTCATGGATGCCTGGGAACCGATTCCCGGCGATCTGGACTGGTGGCAGGATGGGGACATCACGCGCAACCAGCGCAACTACTATGCCTGGGACGGCGTGCGCCGCAGCCTGGGCTACACGCGCAATGTCGCCCGATCCTTCGACCTCAACCGCTGTGCGCCCGATCCGGACTTCTGCACGTCGACCTATTGCCTGGCCAACCCCAATCAGCAGTACGTCTGCTTCTTCCCGGCGGGCGGCTACGAAGGGCTGGACTTGACCGGCTTGGACGGCGAGTTTCAGGTCGAATGGTTCAATCCGGTCACCGGTGTGAGCGTTGCGGGTGAGCCGCTGCCGGCCAAGTCAGATTCGCCCCACGCCGTCTTTCAGCGCGCGGCCTTGCGTGCGCCCTTCGATGGCCCGGCCGTGCTCTTGCTCTTCAAAGAGCGCATCGATCTGCCGCGAAAGCACAAGATCTATGTCTCCGGTACATAGATGACGCTGTCACAATAAAGTGAACTAGTCACAGATGACTCTGCTGCAAAAAGCCCTCTTTGCCACGAATATCACGAATTAGCACGAATTGCTCTGCCGGTTCCAGAGAGGAAATTCGTGTCCATTCGTGAAATTCGTGGCTGAACACCTTCTTGCGGTGGAGTCCTCTGTGACCGATTTTTTGCTCTTGCATCGGAGTCCTAGATGGACGCGGAACTGACGACCACGGAAATGATGACCACGGGGATCACAGCCTTTCTCGCCCTGGGCAGCAATCTGGGCGACCGGGCGGGCAATGTGAATGCAGCGCTGCGTGCCCTGGCATCCTTTGCCACCGTCGAAGCGACGTCGTTTCTCTACGAAACCGCCGCAGCCTACGTCACCGACCAACCCGATTTCCTCAACGCCGCCTGCCGGATTCGCACAAGGCTGTCGCCGCATGCGTTGCTGCAAGCCATCGAGCGCGTCATGGCAGACCTGGGGCGGCAGCGGACGGTCCGCTACGGGCCGCGGCTCATCGATATCGACATCCTCTTCTACGCCGATCTCCAACTGGAAAGCGACGATCTCATCATCCCCCATCCGCGCCTGGCCGAGCGAGACTTTGTGCTGGGACCGCTGCGCGACATCGTGCCGGATCTGGGCGCATCCTACCTTGAACGAGTCGGTCGAAACACTCTGGCGCAAGCTGGGCCGATCCGATCTGGCAAGAGTGGCGCCCATCGGCAATCGACTGTGGACTTGGGGCGCAAAGACCTATATCCAAGGCATCATCAACGTCACGCCGGATTCGTTTTCGGGCGACGGGCTGGGTGAGGTTGGTGACGCTCTCGTGAAACGATCTGTGGCTCAGGCGCGACGGTTCGCCGACGAAGGGGCCGACTGTCTCGACGTGGGCGGCCACTCCACCCGTCCCGGCCACGGTTTGCTGCCCGCGTCGGAGGAGATCGCCCGCGTCGTGCCCGTGATCGAGGCGTTGGCCGAAGCTGTCGATCTGCCCATTTCGGTCGATACCTTCCGGGCCGAAGTTGCCCGCGCCGCCATCGAGGCCGGCGCACACGCCATCAACGATGTGTGGGGCCTGCGCTTCGACCCGACCATGGCCGACGTCGCTGCGGAATATGCCGTACCGCTGATGCTGATGCACAGCCGGCTGTCCGTCGACTACCTCGATCAATTCGCCGTCCCGCCGGCCGGCGGCGCCTACGATCATGTGGACATCATCCAGGACATAACCCACGAACTGACCTGGTCGCTGGAGACGGCGTTGGCCGCCGGCATACCGCGCTGGCACTTGATCGCCGACCCGGGCATCGGCTTCGGCAAGGATCTGGCGCAGAATTTGACGTTGATAAATCGGCTGGGCGAGCTGCGCTGGCTCGGCTATCCGCTGCTCTTCGGTCCCTCACGCAAGGGCTTCATCGGCAAAACGCTGGGCGGACTGCCGCCAGAGGAACGCTTGGAAGGGACCATCGCCACCTGTGTGCTGGCCATCGACCGCGGCGTCGATGTCCTACGCGTGCATGACGTGAAAGCCGTGGCACGCGCGGCGAGCATGGCCGATGCCGTGGTCCGAAGCGGATCAGTTAACCGTGGTTAATTTCTCGATCAAGTGTCACCTAGACACAACGGCAAATATTCCCTCAAATAGGCCCTTGAATTAGGGTGTCCGGTCCGATATACTGATGGCAACCTTAAATTCAAAGTTTTAGGTGAACCTTATACCTCTCCCCAAAGTGTGAAAGGTTCACCTCTTTTTACGGCATCAGATTGTTCCGGAAATCACAATCGGATGGGTTGTCGAGGATACCAATGAAATCGTCCAGTCCACAGTCTCCCCAAAGCGCACATCTTCCCCTCACCATGGTCGGTATCGGCCGGCCGGTTAAGTTGGTCAAGATCACGGCAGGCCGTCAACTGTGTCACCGCCTCACCGAACTGGGCCTGACGCCCGGCGTGAGTTTTGAGGTGATGCAGGATCACGGCGGCCCGCTGCTGCTGGCCGTGCGAGACTCACGGCTGGCGCTGGGGCGTGGCATGGCCAGCAAGATCCTCGTCGAAGCGGCCTGAGGATTTCGGAGCAGTTGAATAGACCGCGGATTTGGCAGATTAGGCGGAAACAGCCAGATTTTTCTCTGGGTTTGATCCGCTTGGATCCGCCTAATCCGCTAAATCCGCAGTCTATCTCTCGTCTCTCCGAAAATCTTTCGGGGAAGTCATTCTGAGGGAAGTCTTTGCATGGACGACATGGTTATTGCTCTTGCCGGGAACCCGAACGTCGGCAAGAGCACCGTTTTCAACGCCCTGACCGGCTCCCACCAACATGTGGGCAATTGGCCGGGAAAGACTGTCGAGAAGAAGACCGGCGAATTTCGCGTCGGCGGCCATCAGGTTACAGTCGTGGATCTGCCCGGCACCTACAGCCTCTCGGCCTACTCCATGGAAGAAGAGATCACCCGCGATTTCATTGTCATTGAGCGGCCCGGACTGGTCGTCAACGTGGTCGATGCCTCCAACATTGAGCGCAACCTCTACCTCACCGCGCAGATGCTTGAGACCGGCATTCCGCTGATCATCGTGCTCAACATGCAGGATCAGGCCGCCTCGCGAGGGGTGGAGATCGACCCCGGACGGCTTTCGGCCAAACTGAACGGCACACCGGTGATCGAGATGGTGGCCCGCCGCGGGCAGGGGATCGACGATCTCAAACAGGTCATTGTCAATCAACTGGCCGACCTGTCAGGGGGTGGTGTTATCCAATGACGGTCGCTCTCGTTGCCCCAACCGCCAACAAGTCCCCTCGCAACACGGACGATTCAGACCGCGGGGAAGATGTCAACGTCGAGCCGAATGCGGTCGCTGCCGGCACAAAAAATACGAGTATCGTCTACTTCGAATATGACCCGAAGATCGAAGACGAGATCGCTCGCTTGGGCGCGGCCATTTGTCGCATGCCGGCGCTGGCTGAGATCTATAATCCCCGTTGGTTGGCAGTCCAACTGCTTGAAGGCGACGAGTCGCTGATCGCCCTGGTCGCCGGCCAGACCGATGGCCCGGCCACAGGTCAACAGGTCCTTGACGAACTTGCTGCCTGCAACCGTCGTTTGCAGCCGATCTACGGCGACAACGTGGACGTGGCCCTGGCCGACCGTCGCTACGGCTTTGTCCACGACCTGGTCAGACACGCGGTCGTACAGCCCGACAATCGCCGTGTCAACCTCTCCGACAAGATCGACCGCTTTGTCACCCATCCGGTCTACGGCATTCCCATCTTCCTGGCCCTGATGTGGGTCGTCTTCAAGACGACGGCCGACGTCTCTGCGCCCTATCTGGACTGGATCGATGCCGTGATCAGCGGCCCCATCACCAACTGGGCCGTGTCGCTGCTGACCATGGTCGGCCTGGGCGGCGCCTGGTTCGAGAGCCTGGTCGTCAACGGCGCGATTGCTGGGGTCGGCGGCGTGCTGGTCTTCGTGCCGGTCTTGATGTCGCTCTATCTGGTGCTGGCGCTGCTGGAGGATTCCGGCTACATGTCACGCGCCGCCATGGTCATGGATCGGCTCATGGGCAAGCTCGGCCTGCACGGCAAAAGCTTCCTGCCCATGGTGGTCGGCTTCGGCTGCACGGTCCCGGCGCTCTATGCGACGCGCACACTGGAGAACCGGCGCGACCGCATCCTTACCGGGCTGTTGGTGCCTTTCATGAGTTGCAGCGCCCGTCTGCCTGTCTATGTGCTCTTTGCCGCCATCTTTTTCCCACAGTACGCGGGCGTCATCATTTTCGCCATGTATCTGCTGGGCATTGCCGTGGCCGTAACGGTCGGGTTGATCCTCAAGAGCACGCTCTTCAAAACCGATGAACAGGCCGCCTTCCTCATGGAACTGCCGCCCTACCGGATGCCCACGCTGCGCAATGTCTGGCGTCAGATGTGGGAACGCACTTCGTCATTCGTGCACAATGCCTGGACACTCATTCTGCTGGTCAGCGTGATCCTCTGGTTCCTGCTGGCCATTCCGACGCTGGGCAGCAGCGGCTCCTTCGCCGACGTCGACGTGGACGAAAGCATCTTTGGGGCCACGGCCGGGGCCATCGCACCGCTTTTCGAGCCGCTCGGCTTCGGCACCTGGCAGGCCAGCGGCTCGTTGGTGACAGGGTTTGTGGCCAAGGAAGTGGTCATCGCCACCATGGCCCAGGTCTATGGCGTCGATCTGCCGGCCGAGGAGACAGCGCCGCCGACTACATTTATTCAGGACGTGGTCGGCATTGTCACCAGTTTTGTCCAGGCCACCATCGACACCATCAAGTCGATTCCGCTGATCTTCGGCATCAATCTGTTTGCCGATGAGCAAGCGCCCGAGCCGACTGCACTCATGAGCGCGATTCAGGACGACTTCGAGCAGGCCAGCGGCGGCCACGGCGCGCTGGCCGGGCTGGCCTTCATGGTCTTTGTGTTGCTCTACACGCCCTGCATGGTCGCCGTCGCGGCCGAACGCCACGAACTGGGGACGAAGTGGATGTGGACCAGTATCATTGGGCAGTTGGCCATCGCCTGGTTGTTGGCGTTCATCGTGTTTCAGGGCGGGAAGTTGTTGTTGGGGTAGGGTGGAGAAGAAAATTGCCACAGATGAACACGGATGGACTCAGATGAGACACAGATTTTCTCTGGTTTGGCTCCGTTCTATCCGAAGACATCTGTGACCTATCTGTGAAAATCTGCGTTCATCTGTGGCAAAAAAGAAGAGGTCGTATCGAAAAATGCTCTGGCAGGTACTCCATGAAGTTGAGGCGGCACAGGGGCCGCTGGATTTGAATGAATTGAGTCGGCGGCTGGGTGTGTCGCGCGGCACGCTGGATGGGATGATCCAGTTTTGGGTGCGCAAAGGCCGGCTGGTCGACGATCTGGACGCGGCCGATGCCGTCTGCGCGGTCGGCGACTGCCCCGGATGCGGCGGTCCGCAGGGCTGTCCCTTCACCATGAAGATGCCCCAGACTTATTCGCTGAAACTCCACATGCCCGACTGATTATGATACATGAATCGTTCGACGAAAGCGTGGAGATGTACCTCAAGACGGTCTGCGAACTGGCGGCCGGCGGCGAGGATCTCGTGCCGATCTCGGCCTTGGCCAAACGGCTGTCAGTCTCCACGGTCTCTGCCACGGAAATGGTGCATCGGTTGTGTGAGCGTGGCCTGCTCGAACACACGCCCTACAAAGGCGTTGCGCTCACGCCGGATGGCAAGCAGCGGGCGTTGCGCGTCATCCGCCGCCATCGCCTGTGGGAGTGCTTTCTCTTCGAGAAGTTGGACTTGCCCTGGCAGGCCGTGCATGACAGCGCCTGCCAGCTTGAACACGTCGGCGGCCGCGACGTGGTGGAAGCGCTGGCGGAGTTTTTGGGCGAGCCAAACGCCTGTCCCCATGGGAACCCCATCCCCGCTTCCAATGGGCAAGTCTCGCTGCCTGCTGACCACCGGCTTAGCGAACTACGCCCTGGCGATTGTGGCCGGATCACGCGTGTTTTTCCAGAGAGCACATTACTGCTTGACTACCTGGCCACCCACTGCATCAGACCGGGCGAGTCGATCGCTTTTGACGAGGTCGCCCCCTTCAACGGACCGCTGATGGTCACCGTCGGCGACCAACCCCACGCCTTGGGCCGCGAGATCGCAGCCAGGATCTTCGTTGATATTTCCGCTTGACCGTCACTGTTCTGATCATCACAGTTCTGATTATCACCGTACAATCAGCGTCGAAAGCGTCGTCACGAAATCACCGCGTTGGTCGGGATAGGGCGCCAAGGTTTCGGCGTCGTAGACCACGATGGCCAACGTATACGCGCCGGTGTCGGCGTCTGCCGGCAGTTCCAGCGCGACCTGCGTCTCAGCAAGGATGGGCATGTCTGCCTGGGCCATGGTCGTGCCGGTCGCGTCGACCAGCCGCATGGATGCTTTGACGGTGCCGTCAACCAGGCCGTCGGCGTAGAAGCAGACCACGAAAGGCACTTCCCGTGCAAGCTCAGGCTCGTGACAGAGTTCGGTGATCTGGAGGATTCCCCAATCTGCGTTTAGGACGATGTCCACGGCATTGCGCACGTCGATGGCGGTGACCAGGTGCGCGTCGTCTGGCGGCAGCGGCTCTGCCTGGCTTGCATCGTAGAAATCAACGGTCAAGAGAGCTTCCCCGGCTGTTACGTCAACGGGCAGTTGGATCTCCAGGTGATCATAGACGATCTCGTTGGGCGCTGCGCCCATGAAAATCGATCCTACGATGCGCTCGTCCCGCCAGATCTCGGCGCCGTTGGCGTCGACCAGACGGGCAAGCCGAGTGTAGGTCTTTCCAATCGGATCGAGCAACCTGAGATACAGGCGAACAAGCAGTGAGTCGCCGGCCAGGTAGGCCTGATCTCCCAGCGAATGGCCGATCAATTCGATCTTGCCATCAAAGTCAGCCGCGCTGGTCACTGATACGCCCGACCAGTCCGGTGGAGCCATGTCATGTCGATCATAGACGCGCACCAGTTCGACGCCGTCCCGCTCAACCACATAGGCCGGATCGCCCGCCTCGATGGTGTCGAGCATACGATCCGTCGGCAGGCGTCGTTGGCGTTGGTTGACGTAGACCACGGCGTAATCGGCGTCGGCCCAGAACTCGATCTGGCCGTAGTCGAGCACGGGAGTGCGACTGTCCAAGAAGTAGGAGAGCGAGCCGTCGCGATACCAGGAGACGACGCTGGCGGACTCGGCATCCGGCTGGTCGTTGATCCAATCGGCCGCCTCCTTCAGCCCCTCGCCCCAGCCGACCATGAGGATCTTTTCAGCCGCGCGAATCCCGCCGAACATCGGGTTGTAGTAGGTTAGATAGTAGGGCGCGTGGAGAAGGCCGGGCAAGGCGTGGGCCAGCACAACCAGCGCCACGGTGATGCCGATGGCCATCCGGCTGGGCAGCGCCAGCGAGCCCGGATCGTCGACGGAGACCGGTTTGCGACGTATCCATTCAGCAACGGCCTGGGCCGTGCCCATCAACCCCAGGGCGGCGAGCACGTCCAGGGCAACAAAGGCCGGCAGCATGTAGCGATCAAATTGTTTGTTGCCCAGGCTCATGCCCGCTCCGTAGACGACGGCAAAGAGCAGAATGCCGCCCGCAGCCCGGCGTGTTCGCCGATGGGTGAACGGCCAGCACGAAGCGGATCGCCAGCACCGGCCGCCAACAGCAGCCCGACCAGGGACGCCGGTGTCGAACGAAGCGTCAGAGCGATGGGGTAGAAGATAATGCCGGGATCACTGGTCACTTGCCCGAGAAAATAGGTCGGGTTTTCGTGGCCGCGCATGTACCCGCCCATGGCCTCGACCACTTGGTTCCAAGTGTTGACCGGACCTGTCCAAAGCACGGGCCAGATCATCAAGGCCGTGACGACGGCCACGGCTGCCCAGCCAGCCATTTCAAGGACAAACCGCTTGCGACCGCCCTGTCTGCGCAACAGGTCGATGCCCGCCAGAAGTCCGATGGAAACGGTCAGCAGGATGGCCGGT
Organism: uncultured Chloroflexia bacterium; assembly: GCA_963698255.1. Classification (GTDB taxonomy): domain Bacteria; phylum Chloroflexota; class Anaerolineae; order Caldilineales; family Caldilineaceae; genus JAWKOK01. Next base: position 164,612 of record CAVOQD010000015.1, read on the forward strand.
GTCTTCGTCATCCAGGCCAGCCCCATGGTGATGGCGGAGAGCAGAAGATATCGACGCCGCCGGCCGCCGTGTAGCCAGGCCAGAAAGGAGAGCAGTGAAAGATAGGCCAAGCTTGCCAGCAGGCCGTCCGGGTGAAGCTGGCGAGAGAGGGCGATGTAGAATGGATCCCAGGCCACGAATAGCGTGATCAGGATGGCCGGCCAGAAGCCAAAGAGCGTGCGCAGTGGGAAGAACCCGGCTGCGATGATGGCGGCGACGGCAAAGACGATCCACCAGCGAGCTGACTGGAGCAGTTCAAGCGGCGTGGGACCGCCTGCTTCCGCCAGCCAGCGCTCCAATTGAGGTGTTTCCCAGCTAAATTGACCGGGCGTTTCCGCGGCGTAGGCCGGGAACCGGGTGAGGAAACCGAGCGTGCCCGCCCACATGATGGTGACGCCGGGGTGTTCGCTCTGGTAGGTGTCGTCGGCCTGCCCATTGGCGATGGCCTGGTAGAAGTTGGCCGAGCGGGTCAGCCATTTTGGCTCATCGACGGTCACCAACTGATCCAGCCCGGACATGCGTGGCAGCCAAGCAGCCAGAAAGAGCAGGACGAATACGATGACAAACAGGGGGACGTTCTTTTTCATGATCTCTATCGCGTTCTATCGGATATTGAAGCTGCGAAATTCGCCGCTGGGCGCTTCGATCTTGACTTCCACGCTGTCGACGTGGGCATCGGGAGAGCCGCCGTGGCACCAGGCAATCGCTCGCTTCACTGCGTAATCCGATCCTTCGAAAATCGCCTCGACGCGTCCGTCCCAACAGTTGCGCACCCAACCGGTCACGCCGATCTGTTGGGCGTAGCGTCGCGTGTAGACCCGAAAGCTGACGCCCTGCACCCGACCCGAAATCAAGACATGCGCGCGGGATTCCGGAAGCATACTGGCTTCGTTGTCTAGCTCGTCATCGATGTCATCGTCAAACAACATGTTGGAAATCCTATTTCAACAGGCAGTGCGACAACCATACATGACGGATGATTAGAATTCCGCTTTCTGCCGCCAGCAGCCCGAATTCTTGTCCGCCAAACCAACGCGGACGCACTATCAGCCTACTCCACACCCAGTAGAATTACTGTAGCCAATATCCAAGTGCTACCAGAAGGACTGTCATGATGCCCAGGCCCATTTCGGAGAAACCGAGGGTCTTGATGGCAACCCTTGGCCGCTGCGGCAACAACATGACGATACAGCGCACGAGCAGCAGAACCATGGCCAACACGGCTGTCCACGGCAGCAGATCCGCCCAGGCCAGCGCCGTCACCACGGCCAGGGCCAGCAGATGCCAGAGCGTCGGCGTCAACGTGTTGACCGCGCGGCCATGGTCCAGTCGCAGACGTGTACGCACGTAGAGCACGGCCGGCAGCGCACGTGCGACCAGCACGATCCAGAGCGGCAGCGCCAGCCAGATCGACCAGCCGCCCAGCATGGCGAGCGACGATGCGACCGCCGCCGTCGCCACAGGGCCGCTCAGCTCGGCCTGAACTGTCCGGCCTGGGCGAGCCATGTCGTAGTAGGCGAAGACCAGTCCAAACGGCAGCGCCAACAGCAGCGGCAGCAGAAACGTCGAATCGTCTGCAATCTACCAGGAGAGGGCGAACAACGCGGCAGCAGCCAGCGCCAGAGCGATGGCCACACGACGAGAGAGAATGGTGCGTGCGTTGTTCAGTTTGCGTCGCCGGTCGATGGCCACTGTCTTGGCCGGCTGGCGGGCCAGGAAAGCGATGAAAACGGCCAGCGAAAGCAGCGCGCCCGCCCAGGTCGGGGCCACCAACAGGCCGAGCAGAATCGGCTCCAGGGTCAGGCCCCAGCCGCCATGTTCGGTCGGTTTGAGCACGGCGCCTATCCTGCCCATCAAGGTCTCAGGGGCTTTGGCTGGAACTGTGGCACTGCCCGCAGCATTGGGACGTTTCATGATGTTGCATCCGATGGTTCTGCCGGCGGAAAGAGCATCTCACGCGGACGCCCGCCGCTGTAGCCGTCTACGTCGCGGTGCTGCAAGCCGGGCGACTGGATGGCCGCACGCACGATCTCGCGGTTGAATTCGCCCACATAGTCGCTGACCAGGTATTCCTCGACCGGCATCCAGTGGGCCTCGTCGATCTCGCCGTCGTGGATGGTGATCTCGTGGCTGGTGGGATGGAGCCGGCAGACGAAGTAGATGTCGGACTTGCCGTGGCGATAGCCGTGCCAGTGGCGGAAGCAGACAACTGCTTCGAACTCGGCGTGAATGCCGGTCTCCTCGTAGATCTCGCGCACCACGGCGTCGGCAATGTGTTCGCTGGGATGGAGGGCGCCGCCCGGCAGCTTGTAGTAGGGGCGGGAGCGGTCGCGCCGATATCGTTCGCAAACTACCAGCAACTCGTTGCGCTCATTGATGACCACGCCGCCTGCGCCGATGTAGTGGGTGGCGTAGCTGGGCACGTAGGCATCCGGCGTCAGCGTGCGCACGAGTTGGAGATAGTCTTCGCCGCTGTGGTGATAGGTGAAACCGGCATCGACGGCGATGGGTACGAAGCCGGCCTTGTCGATGGGCAGATTCAACCAGGCAAGTACGTTTCCGTTGCCCGACCATAACGCCAACGATTCGGTCAACGCTGTCCGGAAATCGTCACTCGATTCCGGCAGCGAGTCTGTGTCAATTTCGATCCCGTTGAACAGGTTTACCATCGATTTCAGTTCGGCCATTCCACGCTTCCTCAACTGCATTCTATTCATTTGGGTGTATTGATTTGAGTCTGAGCATCATGTCGGGCGGCCGCGCAGGCCACGCCCGTCGTGACGCGGTTGCGGCAACACGGAATGTCTGCACACTCAACTCGTCTTGAACACACGCTATTCTCTTTGATGCGATGCCGGAGCAGCATCGCCTGTTTTGTTCGCAGCGACTATTGTCATGCCAGGACTCGATCCGGTCAAATGTCTGGAAAGCTCGGTGGTTGAGCAAAACCGAGGCCTCTCGCCCCGGTATTTGGGCAAGCCTAGTCAAATATGATTTAATGGATGGGGTTGGCGGGCTGAAATCGTCGCTTCATTTGTTGAAAACCACGGACCTGAAATTCAAACAGGATTGCCATGAATATCGCTGTTATCAGTTGCTCGCTCCACCCCCAGAGTCGTTCGTTTATTCTGGCACGCGCAGCCCAGGAGGACCTGGCCGGCCTGGGTGTTGACGTTGCGCTGATCGATCTGCGCGATCACAGCATCGAATTTGCCGGCAGTTCGACTGCATGGGATGTGCCGGATGCCAAGAAGATCGCCGGCGTCATCCGTGAGTCTTCGGCTGTCTTGCTCGCCGCGCCCATCTACAATTGGGATGTCAACGCCGCGGCCAAGAATCTGTTGGAAGTCAGTTCGCGAGCGTGGGATCACAAGGTCGTGGGCTTCATGTGTGTGGCCGGCGGCCAATCCAGCTATATGTCGGTCATGGGGCTGGCCAACAGTTTGATGCTTGACTTCCGCTGTCTGATTGTGCCGCGCTTTGTCTACGCCACTGGGAATGACTTCGCCGACGACCGCCAGCCGACCATGTCCATTGGCTCGGAGGCAATTCGCTCTCGCGTGACGGAATTGGCCGAGACAACGGTCAACTTGGCCGTTGCCGTTGCCCCGTTCTACGGCACGTAATCCGGCCGCCGGACTGAAAGTCACTTTGTACTTGCGCCAACTTGCACAAACCCGTTGATGGGGTATGATACGAGAAATTTTTTGCAACAGCTTATATGGTTTAGGAGAGAGAAATGGCTCCCAAGATTGGTCTGTTTTTTGGCAGCAGCACCGGCTGTGGTGAAGGCGTAGCGAATCTGATCAAGCAGATCGTGGCGGGTACAGGTAAGGCTGAGGTGGATGTTCAGGTCGTCTCTGCCGACAGCACCAAGGTCATGGAGAACTATGATCTGCTCATCTTCGGCTGTTCCACCTGGAACATCGGCGAGCTTCAGGACGATTGGGCGATCAAACTGCCTGAGCTTGACAGCGTGAACTTTGCCGGTCGCAAGGTAGCGCTCTACGGCTGTGGCGATCAGTATGGCTATTCCAACAGCTTCATTGACGCCATTGGCATCATCGCTGAAAAGATCGTGGCGCGTGGCGCCAGCATCGTCGCATGGTGGCCCGACAGTGAGTACGAATATGAGTACTCGCGCGGAGCCTTCGAAAAGGTCTTCATGGGTTTGCCCGTCGACAATGACAACCAGCCCGAACAGACAGAACAGCGCGTGGTCAACTGGACCTATTGGGTGCTGGAAGAATTCGGATTGATGACCGAGGAAGAACTCCAGGCCGCTGCTGCCTGATCGAGTCGGAGCGATTTTTCGGTCTATATGAATCTTCATGTAGATGCCCGGAGCCAATTATGGTTCCGGGCATTTACATTTAGGAGGGTCAAGCGAAATGCGTTGGACATTGTTTCCTGGCAATTGGCTGCTCCCAAAATTCATGTTGACGAAATGCTCAACTGCCTTTAGACTTCAGTCTGTATGATGTACCGTACATCCCACCTATCTATTTGTCCCGATTCGCCTCGGCAGTTCCGACAATCAAGGAGAAAACAGCATGGCCGACAAGAAGCCCAATATCCTCGTCCTTTGGGGCGATGATATTGGTTGGTACAACATCAGTCACAACAATCGCGGCGCCATGGGCTATCGCACGCCCAACATCGATCGAATCGCCAAAGAAGGCATCGAGTTTACCGACTATTACGGTCAGCAGAGCTGCACGGCAGGCCGGGCAGCCTTCATCACCGGCCAGAATCCGCTGCGTACGGGTCTGACCAAGGTCGGCATTCCGGGATCGGATCTGGGGCTTCAGGCCGAGGACCCTACCATCGCCGAGTTGCTCAAACCCTTGGGCTATGCCACCGGACAGTTCGGCAAGAACCATCTGGGCGATCGAGATGAGTTTTTGCCTTCAAATCACGGCTTTGATGAGTTCTACGGCAACCTCTACCATCTCAACGCCGAGGAAGAGCCGGAAAATCCGGACTATCCCCACGACATGTCCGAGGATCTGCTGCCCCGTCCGCGTGGCGTGATCCACTCGTTTGCCGATGGCCGCATCGAGGACACGGGTCCATTGACCAAAAAGCGCATGCAGACCATCGACGACGATGTCACTGACCGCACCATCGCCTTCATCGAAAATGCAGTCGACGACGACCAGCCCTTTTTCGTTTGGTGGAATTCAACCCACATGCATTTTCGCACCCACATTCCGGAAGAAGCCAAGGGCATCAGCGGTCAGGGCTTCTACAATGACGCCATGGTATTGCATGACCAGGCCGTGGGCCGGCTGCTGGACAAGCTTGATGAACTAGGGATCGCAGAGGACACCATTGTTCTCTACTCCACCGACAACGGACCCCACTACAACACCTGGCCGGATGCCGCCATTACGCCATGGCGCAGCGAAAAGAACACCAACTGGGAAGGCGCGTTTCGCGTGCCCTCGTTTGCTCGCTGGCCCGGCAAGTTCGAAGCCGGCAGAACGCTCAATGGCATCACGTGCCACCAGGATTGGCTGCCCACACTTCTGGCCGCTGCCGGCGATGCGGACGTCAAGGAGCGCCTGCTTGAGGGTGGCCAATTTGGCGACAAAGAGTTCAACGTCTACATCGATGGCATCAACCTGCTGCCCTACCTGATGGGCGAAACAGATGAATGTCCCCGCAACTTCTTCGCCTATGTCAATGACGATGGCGCGCTTGTCGCGTTGCGGGGTGGCGATTGGAAGATTGTATTTCAGGAACAGCGGGCCAGGACAATGCAACTCTGGGCGGAACCGTTTGTTGAACTGCGGGTGCCCAAGATCTTCAACCTGCGACGCGATCCGTTCGAGCGGGCCGATGAGAATTCCAACACATATTGGGACTGGCATTTGGATCATGTCTATATGCTCTACCCTGCCCAGCGTATTGTGGCCAACCAGATCCAGTCTTTCCTCAAGTTCCCGCCACGTCAAGAGCCGGCGTCCTTCAATCTGGACAACGTATTGCAACAGATGAAGGAAGCCGCAGGCGGCGGGCTACACTAGCACTCCGATACCTTTTCATCGTGCACCACTTCACCACAAAGGAGCATTGCAATGGGCGTTCTACTTAGCATGATTATCGCCGTCGTCGTCGCAGCGGTTGTATTGCTGATCGTCGACAAGCTCAATCTTGGCCTCTCCGTCGACGGTTTTGGCAGCGCCATTATTGCTGCAATCGTTATCGCCGTCATCGGAGGTATCGTTATCTGGCTGCTTGGGATTCTCGGCATCACCATGGGCGGCGGTTTCCTGGGCGCGATCGTCTACTTGATCGTCGCTGCCGTCGTCTTGATGCTCAGCGCTCGATTCCTTCCGGGGCTTACGGTCGGCGGTTTTGGCGGCGCCATCATCGCTGCCATCTCGATCGGCGTCGTGAGCTGGCTCGTCGCCTGGCTGCTTAGCCTGCTTGGCATCGCCGTCTGAGCAGACACTGCATAGAGAAAATTCTGCGCAGTCAAACAGGTTATTCGATACAGACAGAAGACGGGCTTCCTCAGGAAGCCCGTCTTCTGTCTGTATCGAATACCTACCGGTTTCAGTGTTGCGAATCGAGTAAGATCTGCGACCGCGACAACGACGCTATGTCGGGCAGTCCGATGCGGGTCGCCTGATGCTGCCGGCCATGGCACTGTTTGAACTTGCGTCCGCTGTTGCACGGACACGGATCGTTGCGCCCGATGCCGTCGAAGGCGCGATCCAGGATGGCCATGACTTCGGGTATCTCCCGCTGCCGACGATAGAGGCCGACCATGAGCTTCATGGCGAAGTCGGCGTGCTCGAAGAAATATTTGAACCCGGCGCAGAGGTAGTTGAGGCCCGGCTCGCCGTCCGGTGTGGTGATGAAGCGGTTTTTTGGGCATTCGCCATGGCAGGCAAAGCGCACGCTGCACTCCATGCAGTAGCGGGGCAGTGCGTCCAGTTTGTCCTGGCCAAAGGCCTGTTGCTTGGGCGAGGCCACCAACTCGATCATGTGCTCGTCGTGGATGTTGCCGAGCAGGTAATTGGGTTCCACAAAATGATCGCACGAATAGACATCGCCGTTGTGCTCAATGGCCAGACCCGTGCCGCAGGTCTCATTGAAGACACACATGCCCGACGACTCCAAACCCAGCCAATTGCGCAGCGCTGCCTCAAAGGTCTGCACGTAGACGCTGCCGACATCGTAACGCACCCACTCGTCGAAGATGGTGCTGAGGAAGCGCCCGAACTGCTCGGGCCCCACCGACCGATCTGAGACCGTATCGCCCTGCTGGAAGAGCGTGAGACCGTCCTCGTTGATGCGCTCGACCACCGGGATGAACTGCATCCACGTCGTGCCGACCTCGTCGCGCAGAAAGCGGTAGACTTCCAGCGGATAGTCGGCGTTGACGCGATTGACCGTGGTCAGCACGTTGTATTCGATGTCGTACTGTTGCAAGAGCCGAATGCCGCGCATCACCTTGTCGAAGGTCTGCCTGCCGCCTTTGTCGACCCGATAGATGTCGTGCAGTTTGGCCGGGCCATCCAGGCTGATGCCGATGAGGAAGTTGTGTTCTTTGAAGAAGGCCGCCCATTCGTCGTCCAGCAGCGTGCCATTGGTCTGCATGGTGTGCAGAAAGCGGATGCCCGGACGCCCATATTTCTCGACCAAACCCATGGCCCTGCGGTAGAAGTCCAGCCCCATGATAGTCGGCTCGCCGCCCTGCCAGGCGATGGTCACTTCGTCAACCTGGTGCCCTTCGATAAGCTGCTTGATGTAAGCTTCCAGCGTCGAATCGCTCATGCGAAAGGGGCTGTCGGGGTAGAATACCTCTTTGTCCAGGAAGAAACAGTAGGCGCAATCCAGGTTGCAGATGGCGCCGGTCGGCTTGGCCAGCATATGGAAGGCCGGCGGTGCGTCCTTGGGAATTGTGAGGGTGGGTGATGGTTTCATATTGGCCTAGGTGAAGTGCTTATTGATTTGAGCGACCTGACAACGCTTCCTTTTTACCATAGAATAGATGAATCGTCATGTGCCAATCAACCATTTCAGGAGGTTTACATGGAGATTACCCGAGTACGACTCTATCGTGTGACCGGCACGCTGGAACATGAGGGCGAGTTCTGGGAAGAACGGCTGGTGCGGCCGGTCGACATCTATCCCGAACACAAGGCTGAAGGAGGGCCCGGGCTGGAGTCGCTTGGACCCGGCATCTATCGCAATGTGGCCCACTTTGTCGAGATCGAGACCGACCAGGGCGTGAGCGGTATCGGTGGCCCGATTCCCGAGGAACTGGCCTACATCATCGGCAAGCAGTTGGCGCCCTTGCTCATCGGCCACGATCCACTGGCCATCGAACGCCTCTGGGATCGCATGTACCGCTTCCAGGTCCATGGGCGCAAAGGCACGCCAATGATGGCGTTGAGCGCGGTCGACTGCGCTCTGTGGGATCTGAAGGGCAAGTGGTTCGATGCACCGGTCTATCAACTGCTCGGCGGACCGACGCGGACAGAGATTCCAGCCTACGCCAGCGCCCTGGGCTACTCGCTGGATCCGGAACTGGTGCAGGAACGTGCCCGGCAGTTTGTCGATGATGGCTTCAGGGCCACCAAGTGGTTCTTCCGAGATGGTCCCACCGACGGCATCGCAGGCATCCAGCGCAACCTGCGTCTGGTGCGCTCACTTCGGGACGCGGTCGGTCCGGATGTGGATATCATGCTCGATGCCTGGATGAGCTGGGATGTGGCCTACACGGTGCAGATGGCGGCGCGCCTGGAAGAGTACATGCCCCGCTGGATCGAGGAACCGGTGCTGCCGGACAAGATCGACCAGTACGCCGAAATTCGTCGAAACGTGCGCATCCCCATTTCGGGCGGCGAACATGAGTACACACGCTGGGGCATGAAGATGCTCTTCGACGCCGGCGCCTGTGATGTCTATCAGCCGGACATCTACTGGGCCGGCGGCATCTCCGAGATGATGAAGATCACGGCGCTGGCCTCGGCCTACGACGTGCCCATCATTCCCCACGGACACTCAACGCCGGCCTCGGCCCACTTCATCGCGGCCTGGCCCCAGACGACCTGCCCACTGCTGGAATACCTGGTCAAGTGGAACGAGATCCACCAGTTCTTCCTGGCCACGCCGCTCAAGCCGGTCAACGGCGTTGTCACGCTGCCGACCACGCCCGGCCTGGGTATGGAGTTGGATGAAGGGAAGATTGAAGAGCGTGAGGAATTGACGTTCTGAGTGGATGGGGATTGGTGACTAGGGATTTGGGGACTGGTGATCGGGCGTCGAAAGCCTTATTCCTGTCCCCGATCACCGTTCCCCAATCCCTTTTCCCCTACCAACTCAACACCTGCTCGCCGCCGAAGGCGTACTCGAAGTCCAGGGCGATGGGCAAGCGGCTGCTGGTTGCCGCCGTCCGCGTCCATGATCCAGATGGCCCAGTCGCCGGCCGAGTTGTCCTCGCCGCGGTTGCTCAGGAAGGCGATCTGATCGCCGTCCGGGCTCCAGGCCGGGGCCACGTTCTGCGGATATTCGACAGCCAGCAGATCCAGCGGGCGGGTCAGCGCTTGCAGGTCGCTGCCGTCCGGGTTGACCGTGAAGATCTCACGGTGGTTGCCCTCTTGGCTCTGGAAGACAATGCGTCCGCCGTTGTCCTGCCAGTCCGGGTCCTCGTAGGAGAACTTGGCGACGACCGGCCGATCCTGCGAGTCCGGCGTGTCACCGGTGATCTGGATGCCGCTGCTGCTGGCGTAGACGATGCCCGCTTCGGTCCATTCGGGCGAGACCGCAGTGGTCAGGCTCGGGATGTCGCGGAAGTTTTCGCCGTTGATGTCCACTCGACTCAACTGATTTTCCGGCTTGCCCGTGATCGGGAAGTCCTTGAGAAATTGGTTGTCCGGCAGGCAGATGCTCGATCCGACCTGGCGACACTCGTAGTCGCCGGTGTAGCGGCTGAAGACGATGTATTGGCCGTCCGGGCTCCAACTCGGCCCGCGCAGACCCTCGCCGCCGTTGAAGATCATCCGCTCATTCGAACCGTCGATATCGACAACATAGAGACCGTGCTCACCGCCGCCACGCACAAAGGCCACGCTCTGGCCTTCAGGGCTGATGGCCGGGTCCATGCCATAGGTCAGCGGCCAGTAGTCGCCGCCTGAGAAATCGTAGGCGTAGATCATGCCGCCGCTGCTGGTCTGGAAGACCAACGGACGCTCAACGCTTGCAGCAACCGCCGGTGTGCCGGCAAAGGTCACATCCTCGTTAACGAAAAAAGGGGCAGCCGGCCCCTCGTTCTCCGACTGCCACTCTTCTGCGATGATATTGCTTGTCACGGCAACATCACCGCCGCCTTCGTCGATTCTGAGGTAGTCACTGGACACCCAGCCCAGCTGGCCGTTCTCCGTCTGAATCAGCGTCCACTCACCGCCGTCGCTTTCACCGATGACAGTTAACGACGTGCCTGAGGGCGTCTTGCCGATGACGGCATAGTTGGCGCCAGGGCCGGAGCGGACGTTCAGGTTGGCGCTGCCGGCATCCACGATGGCGGTCAGCATGGCTGTGGCTTCAGGATCTTCACTCACATCCGTTGTTGCCTCGACTTCGATCATCTCGACATTGCTTTGCTCTTCCATCGGAACCGGAGCGGCCTGTACCTTAACCGGTGCGTTCACAGCCGGTCGGGCCGCTGCACGCCCGACATCATCACGGATGATAGTGGCCTCGGCAGTCATGTTCCAGCGTAACTGTTCATCCTGTTCATCCAGGTCGACCAACACCGTGTAGGTGATGTCGCCCTGCTTGTTCTCGCCGATGGACTTGATGCTGGCCACGCGGCCGGTCAACTGCGTGTCGGGCAGGGCATCGAAGCGGATGTCGACGCTGTCGCCGGGCATCACGTTGACCACGCTCAGTTCGGTCAGGTCGTCAGTCTCGATGCGCCAGGAACCAAAGTCTGCTAGGGTGACGGCGGCGGCGCCGGGCGAAACCTGCTCGCCCATCTCCACATTGATGGCGGCGATTGTGCCGTCAAAGGGAGCGGTCAACACAGTCTGTTTCAGGGCGGCAACGGCATCCTGTAGCACGGCCTGAGAAGCGGCCACCGATGCCTCGGCAGCAGCAATGGTCTCTTCCTTGGAGCCGGCCAGGAAGTTGTCCAGATCGGCCTGGGCCGATGTCACCTGGGCCTGGGCGCCGGCAATGTCGCTGCCGTTGGGCGCTACAAATAGATCGTCGTAGCGAGCCTGAGCGGCCACATAGTCGTTGGTCGCCTTTTCGAGCGCCGTGGCCTGGGGCATCATGCTGATGTCGTTGCTCCACGAAACCTGGTCGTAGTCAGACTGCGCCTGACGCAGCGCTGCCTGGGCCTTGGCCAGATCCGCTCGGGCTACGGTGACGTCGGCATCGCTGGGTCCATCATAGACCTTTTGAAGCGATGCCTGGGCCGACGTAATGGCAGCCTGGTAGCGGGCAACCTCTTCCGGGCGGGGGTCGGCCGTCAATTCAGCCAGCTTCAGCTCGGCGTTGCGCAGATTGGCCTCTGCCTGGGCCACGGCGGCCTGCTGACGGGAGTTCTCAAGTTGGAGCAATGGCGTTCCGGCCGAGACTATCGCGCCTTCGTTGACCAGCACATCGTTGACGATACCGCTGGTTGCCACGCTCAAATCGGCCTGCCGATTGGGCACGACAATCGCTTCGACAATGACGTCATTGGCCGCGGTCACGGCCGGAAGCAGCGTGTCGTCGAAGCCTTGATCGGACGCATTGGCCGCTTCCTGAGTGCTGTTGCCACGGTTGAAGATGGGCTGGGCATAGCTGTCTCGGCCGAAATAGCCGACGACGCCAATCACGATTGCACCGATTGCCAAGCCATATAGTGCTTTTTTCATGTTCAGGAACTCCTTCTTTTGCTTTCTGCTACTAATTTGCTACCGCAGAGTTCAAAAAATGCTCTGCCCTCTGACGCCAGGTTTATGTACTCAGTCTAATCCGGAATATCGTTTGTCTACAGTGTGTTCAGCAACACAACACCATGACTTTGCCCACCTGCCGACCATGAGTCTGCTCATTCACGTGGCTCAGATCCTGGGTGATCCTCGAATTGGAAGCCCTGCTTTTGTTCTTCGTAAACCGGCAGATATGATCCAATCAGGGCAATTGTGCAGAATGCGATGACGAGTAGAGGGGTCATGGCCTGTTCTCCGATTCAAGTGTTTGGCATCTGAAACAATGTTTTGTCAATGTTTTGTATAGATAATATACGCCTTGTCCAGCTTTTGTTATGTGGCGGTGATTACAATTGGGTTCGCCTACGCCTCCAATTCAAAAGGGCCACGTTGACTTGCAACGTGGCCCTTTTGAATTTTTGATAGATTAAGACTATCTACGCCCATCGTCCCAGCTATTGACGATCCGTTGATGATCGGGGGCGAAATTGGTCAGCAGCCATGTGGGAATGCGACCTCGCTGTTACCATTCGAAGCTTTGGACCAAGATGACGTCGTGTGCCGCCGCCACTTCGCGTACCGCCGGCCGAGCGTAGTGGGTGATCAATAGTTGGACAATCTCCCGGTCCGGATACGCATCCTTCACCACTGCGGCCTTGTGCGCTAGTTGGCCCATCACCTGTTCCGCCGCGTCACGCCCGCCGCGTCGGCGATCCAGTTGCAGCTTGGATTCGCCCACCAGCACGATGGGTACGTCGCCACGATGTCCGAGCGCAAAGATGTTGATCTCCTCACCCTCCACATCGGTGCGCACCATGCGCTCGTCCAGCACGATGTCATGCTCGGTTTTTAGATAGGCGGGCAGTTGTCGATAGGCCTCGTTTTCCAACGAATAGCTGACGCTACGCGACAGCCCGCCCATCTCCTGCGCCAGGTTGGACACGACGTCAATCAGCTTTTCCAGACGACCATCGGTGCTCAACTGTGCCTGGGTCAGTTCCTCTATCCGCGCTTCGGTCCGATTCTGCGCCTCTGCCAGTTCCTCCATGCGTGATTCGGTTCGATTCTGCGCCTGAGTCAAATCTACCTGAGCCTGGGTCAGTTCCGCCATACGCGCTTCGATCCGATTTTGGCTTTCTGCCAGTTCTCCTACCTGCGCTTCGGTCCGACTCTGCGCCTCCGCCAGTTCTCCTACCCGTGCTTCGGTCCGATTCTGTGCCTCCGCCAGTTCTCCTACCCGTGCTTCGGTACGGTCCTGCGCCTCTGCCAATTCCCGCACGATCTTCTTCAGTTCGTTGAAGTCGCTGGTCTTGACCAGGTCGTTGTAGGCAGCGTGGATGGTCTCTGCCAACACGGTTGCCTGTTCAGGCTGAAAGACACGACTGAAGCGAAGGGTCAGGCTATCAATGTTCATGCTCATGATACGTACTCCTTTCGGGGGATTTTTCCGCGATCGTCAACCATCATTATACCACGAGGAACGCCTGTTCTGTCTACTCGTATGCCAGCACCTCGCGCACGGTCAGACGCGACGCGTTCCATGCCGGCAGGAAGCTGGCCACCGCGGCCAGGGCGATGACGATGCCCAGCCAGGTGAAGAGACCCGACGCCGAGAAGACGAAGGTCGGCGTGATCTGGAAGAGGGCCGTGCCCACCGCGCTGGTCAGAGCCAAGCCGACCGGATAGGCCAGCAGCGCGCCGATGCCCCAACTGATCAGACCGATGATCAGGCCCTCGACGATGACGATGCGTTGGATGGCCCAGTCCGATGCGCCGATGGCTCGCATGACGCCGATCTCGCGTGTTCGTTCGAGGACGTTGGTGCTCATGGTGCCCATCAAGCCCAGCGCGCCCACGGAAGCGATCAGCACGCCCATGGCCAGCAACAGGTAGACAATGATGTCGAAGAAGGCCCCGGTGAAGGCGCGGATCTGGGCGATGGTGAAGACCGAGGCCACGCGAATGCCTCCCTCTTCCAACGCCGTTTGCAGCGCCTCCAGCGTTGAGCCGGACTCCAGGATCCCTTCGGGTTCGATGGTGACCTGTACGCTGCCGGCTCGCCCGACATCGCCGGTTAGCTTCGAGAAATAGGGTAGATTCACATAGGCCGGCGCTTCACTGGGGCCGCCAAAGACCTGGGCCACGCCAACGACCACGAACTCGCGGTTCTTGTCGTCGATCTCCAGCGTGACTGTGTCGCCCAACGCAATGTCCGGCTCGTTGGCCACGATCGACTGGGTCAGCACGATGGCGTTCTCGTCGTCGGGCAACAGCCAGCGGCCTTCGACCAGCGTCGGTTGCACCATCTCGCTCTCTGCCGGCAGCGATGTAATGGCGATCTGGTCGCCGTCACTGCCGTCGCCGCGGATATAGGTGGCGCTGCCCGAACCCCAACTTTCGGCAGCGATGACGCCAGGCACATTTGCCACCACTTGTTCAATCTGTGCCGTGCGGTAGTTGCGTTCGAACTGGATCTGAATATCGAACTGATTGTAGGCAAGCGCCTCGTCGATCAGGTTGCCCAACGACAGACGGATGCTGCCCACGGTCATGAAGAGCATGCCGCCCAGCGTCAGCGTGATCAACGTCATGATCAGCCGTGAGCGCCGGCGGAACGTGTTGCGCAGCGACAGTTGCATCGGCCGCGAGATGCCGCGGATTCTGCCCAACAGTCGGGTGAAGCGGTCGGCGCCGAACTGGCCTTTGCCTAGGCCATAGTCGGAGATGGCTTCGCGCACCGTGACCGACGTGCCTCTGTAGACAGGATAGAGCGCGGCCAGCAGCGGAACGCCGACGCCAACGACGACTTCAAGCAGGAGTATGTTGGTCGGTATGCTGAGCGCCGGGAAGGTCACGTTGATGAACCCGCCCAGGAACTGGGCCAATGCGCTTGACACGACCGCTGTCAGCGGGATGGCAACGGCCAGCGCCAGCAGACTGTAGATCAACACCGAACTCAGGTACATGGCCACGATCTGACCGCGGCGCGCACCCACCGACTTCATGACGCCAATTTGGCGTACCTGCTGCGACATCAGCGCCGAGATGGTGTTGATGACCAGGAAACTGCTCAGCGCCAGAGCCAGCAGGCCCAGCGGCGTCAGCAGCAGCGTGATGGCGTCGAAGAGGTCCTGCAGGGGAAGCTCTCCGGGCTCCTGCACGATACTTATCTGGACCGAGCGGCCACTGCGTTCGATCTTGGCGACCACATCGTCGTTGACGCCTTCAAGATATGCTTTGTCGGCAAGCTGTTCAGGCGCGCCATTGGCCACGAAATCGACCTGAGCATAATTGGCCGGTCCACCCAATCGTTCGAACGTCTCCTGGGTGACGAAACCGGTTCCGCTGCCCGTGAAGGCCGCCGGGAATCCGGTCGGATCGTAGACCGCGCCGCTGACCGTCACGTCGCGGATCTTGCCATCGACCGTCTCGACGCGCAGGCTGTCGCCTACGGTCAGTCCGGCCGGCAACGATTGGGTGTCCAGCGAACTGCGTTCGAGCACGATCTCATCTTTGGTCGGCCAGCGACCCGCCTCCGCGCCGAAGTCTTCATGGCCGTCCACGCTGTCGACCAAAGATAGCGTGTTGATCGGCATCTCTTCGAAGTCGGGAATGGAATAGAGCGCAAGCGGCTCCCATTGGCCCGGCGTCACCTCCACTTTGATGTTGGTGTTGCCGCGTCCTTCGGCGACGGCCACCTCCGGCATGTGCTCGATGGACTCGATCATGTCGTCGTCGAGACCGCTAGCGAGAATGGTGGCGTGGGATGCGTTGCTCGTACTGTAGACCGTCTGCATCTCGCCCAGGACGACGGTGCTCAACTGTTGCACAGTGCCCACGGCAAAGATGCCGACGGCGATGGAGGCCACGACGAGTATTGTGCGCGTGCGGTTCGACCACAGGTCGCGCACGACTTTCATCCACCTTGGGCTAAGCATAGAGCACCTCAGGATTGGGAACTGACAGAGTCGGAACCGGAATCAGCGGCGTCTCCACTCTGCCGTTACCGTTGCTGTGAACGGCTGCAGCCGCTACGCCATTCTGTTGCCACACAGGTGTGGTTCGTTCATCGCCCACAATCGCGCCGTCGGCGATGGTCACCGTGCGCGTCACCCGGTGGGCCAGGTCATCGTCATGGGTGACCATGAGGATGGTCTTGCCGCCGGCGACCAGCTCTTCGAAGAGCTTGAAGACCGCGTCGGCCGTCTTGGAATCCAGGTTGCCGGTCGGCTCGTCGGCGACGATGATGGGCGGGTCGTTGGCCAGGGCACGGGCGATGGCCACGCGCTGCTGCTGGCCGCCCGACAGCGCGGTCGGCAGCTTGTCGGCCTGGTCGGCCATGTCGACCCGTTCCAACAGAGCCATGGACTGCCCGCGTCGATCCTTGCTGTTGTAGACGTTGCAGAAGTCCATGGGCAACATCACGTTTTCGAGCACGGTCAGCGTCGGCAGCAATTGGAAAAACTGAAAGACGACGCCGATGTTGAGGCCGCGCCACGAGGCGATCTGTCCTTCCTTCAGCGTGTGGACCGGCGTCCCCGCCACCAGCACCTCGCCTTCGGTCGGCCGGTCGATGCCCGTGATCATGTTGCTCAGCGTCGACTTGCCGCTGCCCGACTTGCCGACCACGGCCACAAACTCGCCGGGATCGACAGTCAGGTCGATGCCTCTCAGCGCCAGGAACTCGCCCGCCGCCGTGTCATAGGCCTTCTCGACCGAGCGCAGTTCAATCAGCGAACTGCCATTCTGTGACGTCCAAGCCGCCGCCCCGTTCGAGTTGACTGTCTGACGATTGGTGAAGAGTTTGTTCCACATGGTGTGATATCCTTTTGCTGCTTGCTGCTTGCTGCTTGCTGCTTTGGCTGCGTGATAACGTACTACGTACTGCGTAAGGTTTCGATTGCGGGAGTCACAGGTCAACGACATCATTAAGAGTTGAGAATTATCAATTCATCGTTAACCGTTCGCATTGACAATTGAACGTTGACAATTGTCAATTGACCATTTCCCTTCCCTCAAAATAATACACCTTCCTTCCCTCCCCACCCAGTGCCTTCTACCACCTTCCCACATGAATCCACTCACCTTCCTCCATGGCTGAACTCATGGGCCGGTATGCGCGCGACACATGGGCGAACCATCTTCCTGCTGCTATAATGGAACCATGTTGGAACAACCGCAATCGACCCAACCCACCTCGAAGCAAGACCCGGCGGAACTAGAACCCGGCCTATTGGCTGTGTTCCGTCTGATGATGGGCATCTACCTGGGTTTCGCCGCCGTTGGGTTGGTGGGCGGTTTTCTGACCGAGGGACGACAGCCGCATCAAGGAACCGTGTGGCTGCTGCCTGGGCTGGTCTTCTTGGTCGTGTATCTCTGGTGGGACGATCTGCGGATTCGCTTGGGCGTCACCTATCTGCCTATCGGCCTAACCATTGCCACGCTCCTGCCCCTCATCGAGCGAACCCTGTTGATCAACCAGTGGCTGAGCGAGCCGACGGCAATGGATTTCGACAGGATCATCGTGGCATCGGGGTGGCAACTAGTTTTTGCCCTCTTCGTGCCGCTGATTCTCGTCGCCTGGCAGTACGGCCTGCGCGAGGTCATCCTCTACTGCATGGCAACGACAGCGGTCGAACTGCTCTTTGCAGCCGTGCTATGGCATCCGCCGGTGAGCGAAGCGGTGTCAGTGATCGGCATGACCATGGGGCGTCTCTTTCTCTATTTGGTCGTCGGCTTTGTGATCACGCGCATGGTCAGCGCCCAGCGTGAGCAACGCCAGAAACTGTCTGCGGCCAACGCACGGCTGAGCCACTACGCAGCCACGGCCGAGCAACTTGCCGTCAGCCACGAACGCAATCGGCTGGCGCGTGAACTGCACGACACGCTGGCCCACACGCTCAGTTCGTTGTCGGTGCAGTTGGAGGCCGTGGACTCGGTTTGGAGTGTCGCCCCCGAGCAGGCCCACGATCTGCTGGCCAAGGCGCGGGCCAACGCTCGCTCCGGCCTGACCGAGACGCGCCGGGCCTTGCAGGCACTGCGCGCCTCGCCGTTGGACGATCTCGGGCTGGTGCTGGCCGTGCGCAATCTGGCCGAGGCTACGGCGGCCCGCACCGGACTGTTTGTACAGACCGATCTTTGTACCGAGATCGACGGTCTGTCGCCGGCGGTGGAGCAGGGCATCTATCGCACGGCCCAGGAGGCGCTGGCCAATGTGGCCAAACATGCCGGCGCTCAGACTGTCACTGTCAAGCTGGCCCAGATCAACGGAACCGTCGTCTTGCAGATCGACGATGACGGCAAGGGCTTTGACGTGTCGGAACAGCTCGGCAGCGAAGCCGGCGAGGATGACGAACACTACGGACTTCGTGGTCTGTATGAGCGGGCCAACATGATCGACGGAGAACTGACCGTGGTCAGCCAACCGGGAGAAGGGACAAGCATTCGATTGGAGGCGCTGATTGCCTAGCCTCGCACGAGAAGCGGACAAAACGAACAAGGTTATCCGCATCGGCATTCTCGGCGCAGCCCGCATCGCGCCGCAAGCGCTCATCCGTCCGGCGCTCTCGCAGCCCAACGTCGAGGTCGTTGCCGTCGCCGCCCGGGATCATGACAGGGCTGCGGCATTTGCAGGCAAGCACGGCATAGCCCGCGTGCACGACTCGTACGATGCGCTGATTGCCGATCCCGAGATCGACGCCGTCTACAATCCGCTGCCCAACAGTCTGCACGCCGAGTGGTCGATCCGGGCACTGCAAGCCGGCAAGCATGTGCTCTGCGAAAAGCCCATGGCGTCCAATGCAGACGAGGCGGCGGAGATGGCGAAGGTCGCCGACGAGACCGGTCTCGTGCTCTTCGAGGCCTTTCACTATCGTTATCATCCGCTGGCGTTGCGCACCAAGGCGATCATCGACACGGGCGAGATCGGCGCGCTGCGCCACATCGACGCCCAGTTCTGCACGCTGATGCTGCGCCCTAACGACATCCGGCTGCGCTACGATCTGGGCGGCGGCGCGCTGATGGATCTGGGCTGCTACACCATCAACATGATCCGGCATTTCAGCGGTCTTGAGCCGACCGTGCTTCGTGCAGACGCCACGTTGTCGTCGCCCCAGGTCGACCGTTCGATGGATGTCGATTTTTCACTGGGCGATGGAGTCACGGCGCACACCTTCTGTTCATTTCGTTCGCGTGCCCTCTTTCGCATCGATCTGCGCATTCTCGGCGAGCAGGGCAGTGTGCGTGTAGGCAACATCATTTTGCCCCATATTGTCTACCACAAATTGACGGTTGAGACGTCGGCGGGGAAACGCTCGGAGCGCTTTTCCAAGCGATCGACCTATGCCTACCAACTCGATGCCTTTGTCGCTGCAGTGGACGGCGCTGACTATCCAACCGACGCGGCTGATGGCGTGCGCAATATGCGCGTGATCGATGCCGCGTATGAGGCGGCGGGGATGGAACGACGGGGGCAATAGTCAATGCGAAAGGTCAGGGTTTGTTCGGCGTCAGTTGAAGCATTCTGGGATTAGGCCACTGCCTTTCCAGTTCACCCAATTGATTCTGGTCTAATCCCGGAATGCTGGCTCAACCCGTTCAAGATACGCCCAAACGGTTAATGCTGAATTGATAATGCTCAACGATTAATGATGTCGTTGACCTGAGACTTCCGTAATCGAGACCTTACGCAGTACGAAGTACGCATTACTTTTTCAAGCAGCAAAGGATCCCACCATGCCATCCACAATCAGACTCATACTCTGCGACGATCAGGCCATTGTCACCGAGGGCTTACAGGTGATCCTGGGCACCGTGCCCAGCTTCGAGGTCGTGGCCGTGGCCCATGACGGTGCGCAGGCTGTCGATCTGGTCGAGGAGTTTTCGCCGGACCTGGTGCTCATGGATCTGCGCATGCCCATCATGAACGGCATCCAGGCCACGGGCCGTATCCGTGAACGTTTTCCGGAGACGCGTGTGCTGGTGCTGACCACCTACGATGACGACGGCTGGGTCTTTGACGCCATCCGTGCCGGGGCCGACGGCTATCTGCTCAAGGATACGCCGCGCGAGGATCTGATTGCCGCCATCCGCGGCACGGTCGAGGGCGGCTCCTATGTGGACCCCAGCGTGGCCGGAAAACTGCTCAAGCAGTTGGCCCAGCCGGGCGCAAGCCCGCAGAACAGCACCATCGGGGCCGATCTCAGCGAACGGGAGTTGGAAGTGCTCGGTCTGTTGGCCAATGGGCTGACCAATGCCGAGATCGCCGAGCGGCTGCATCTGACCAAGGGCACGGTGCAGAACCATCTCAGCAGCCTCTTCGTCAAGTTGGATGTGACCGATCGGACCCAGGCCGCGTTGTTGGCTTTGCGCCATGGGCTTGGTGAGTTGAGGAGTGTCCGGGGTCAGATTGACTGGCAAACCCGGATGGCCAGATCCGTGGCGTTGTCCAGCGACAATGTGGTTCCTTCAACCCAGGCTTGTGCAGATGCCGCAGGGCCAAGATGGCTGCCAGCTTCGACGATCACACGCTTGAGCGTCGTACCGGGAATGGGCGCGATGGTGATTTCGAGCCGCCAGCGGTGCATCGCCGTTGCACTCGCCAGACGTAGCGCCTGGCTGAAGTTTCCCGTACATATAGCCAATTCCATAACCAATTCGAGTGCGTCGATCAAGAATTGGCTCTCACCCCGCCGATGCCGAGTGACGGTAGCTTCCTCAAGCAGTTGGGCCGCTTGTGCAAAATCCGCTTGCTGCATAGCGAGCAGTGCCAGATACTCCCTGCTCCTCGTCGCCAAGTCGCTCAACTGATGCGTTTCGGAGAGAACCAGACTCTCCCCCAGTGCATGAGCCGCTTCCGAATATCGGCCGAGATGAACATAGAGCAAGCCCAGGTCGTTCAACGTCTTGGCAATTCCCCACGCCTGGCCGACTTCGCGCTGTCGTTGCAGCGCCTGCTCCACCAGTCCCTCGGCCTCTTCAAACTTGCCCTGCAACGTCAATAGCTTGCCGAGATTGGTTTCGGCCATGGCCAGCGAAAACGTATCGCCGGCCAATTGGGCATCCTCGATGGCCTCCCGCAAGTAGGTTTCTGCCGAGGCATACTCGCCACGATAAAACAGGATCCAGGCTGTGATGCCGAGCGCAATGCCCTTCAAAAACGGCGAAATCGAGCCGGCGATCTGATCGTTCATCGCCAGACTGCGTTGGAAGCGCTGATGGGCGACTTTATGTCTGCCCATGAGGAATGTGAAATAGCCGGCCGTCGTCAGCAGAGCGGCGTAGGCGACCGAGCTTGGTTCGCCTTGGGCAAGTTCCAGGGTTGCATCGATGGTCTGTTCGGCCTCGGCTGGATGGCTGTTCCAGAAAGAGAGCAGCGCCACGCAAAGCCGCATACAGTCGTCCACATCCTGTTGCTGGAGCGCCCAATCCAAGACGGCGCGGATATTGGCATGTTCCCGGCGCAGTGACGTATGCATCTCGACAAAGCGAGGGCCGCGCATTTCGGCGTTGAGCTTCTCGACGTCGGCTACGTAGGTTTCGACCATACGCGCCCGCACAGTCTCCTCTTCGTTTTCCTCCTCTGTTTTCGCCGTCCGCAGGCAATCAAGCCCGAACTCGCGCAAGGTCTCCAACATGGTGAAGCGTGGATTGGGTGATCCATCGTCGTCCCGCGTAATCAGATGCTTGTCCAACAGCGAAGCCAGCCCATCCCAGATGTCGAGCGTTAAACCGTACCCGCAAATGGCAGCGGCTGTCTCGGCAGTCCAGCCGCCGACAAAGATGGACAGCCGACGAAAGAGCGACTGTTCCTCGACGGTCAGCAGATCATAGCTCCAGGCAATGGCCGTGCGCAGCGAGTGGTGGCGCTCGGACACGTCGCGCTTGGCATCTTTGAGGAGGTGCAGCGCGGTGGCTTCATGGCCCACCTTGCCGGACACGCCGTTCAACTGGGTCAACAGCGCGGGTAGCGTAAAGTGTCTGGTACGCGCCGCAGCCAGTTCGATGGCCAGCGGCAGCCCGTCCAGCCGCCGACAGATCTGCGCCGCAATCGGCGCGCCGGCGGCATCCAGGGTGAAATCGTGGCGCGCCTGGCGGGCGCGTTGAGCAAAAAGTTGGATGGCGTCAGCGTGGATAAGGCTGTCGATGGACTGGCCTTGATTGCTTTCGGGCGTCATCAACGGGCGGACGACATACTCGTGTTCCCCGCTGAGGCGCAGCGTTTCGCGGCTGGTTGCCAGCACTGTCAAGCGTGGACAGGCGCGCAGCAGGTCGGTGACGACGGGCGCAATTGAAAGGATGTGTTCGAAATTGTCCAACACCAGCAGCATCCGTTTCCCGCGGAGCGCGATGGTCAACGTCTCCAGGATCGAGCGTTCCGGCGTGAGGGAGATGCCAAGCGTCTCAGCGATGACGGACGGCAGCAGATCCGGCCGGCGGATGGAGGCCAGCGTGACGAAATAGACGCCGTCAACAAAGTGGGGCAGGACGTCCGCCGCCACGGCCTGGCTCAAGCGGGTCTTGCCCACGCCGCCCGGTCCCGTCAATGTGAGCAGGCGAATGTTTGCCGGACCCTCCTCCTCGACGAGCATGGCGCGTAGTTCAGCCAGATCTTGTTGCCGACCGATGAGCGACGTCAGAGGCGCAGGCAGATTGTTGGGCGGGAGAGAAGTCGGGGAAATTTCCTGTGTCTTCACGCTCGTCAAATTCTGTGCTTGAGATGCAGGTCTGCGACCAAAAACAGCGGTTTCCGAAAACTCTCTTCGTCGGATTGTCTCAAAGAGGGCCGTGGTTTCTGTAGACGGATCGACGTCCAATTCCGAATGCAGAAACCGGACGCATTCCTCGTATTGGTGCATGGCCAACGAATACTGACCGTCGAGCGCGTAGAGTTCCATCAATTGTCTGTGGGCCGGCTCGTGCAGAGAATCCAACGCCAGCCGGCGACGCGCGTAGTCAATGGCCGGTTTGAGGTCGCCGCTACTGCCGTGAGTGACGGCCAGCGCGGCAAGCGCTTCCGCTGTGGTCGTGCGCAGCCGCTCCCGCTGGAAGTAGGACCACTCGTCAAAGGGTGGGCTGTCGCGCAACGTGAAGCCGGCCAGGAATTCATCGCCGGCCAATGCCACTGCCGCCGAAAGATGGTCGATGCAGGACGTACACAGGTCGCCGTCGGGATGACCATGGGACTGGAACGCGTGGATGTGGCGCTCAAACGCGGAAACGTCTACCCAGGCATCGCCGGCGTGAAGCCATTCAATCGTCTGGCGTTCAATGCGGATCCATTGTTCGTGCCTATCGCCAAGCGCTCGGCGAATGATGGATAGGCTGTTGCGCAGGTAAGCGCGGCCGTTGGGATAGTCGGGCCAGAAGAATGTCGCCAGCGCCTCGCGCGAGTGCGGTTTCGCCGAAACCGCCAAATAGGCCAGCAGCGCGACCGGTTTGCGATGGTCCGGGCGAACCACAACGCCATCAAGTTCGATTTGGGGCGGGCCGAACAGCCGGACGGTTAGTGAGGGCATTGAGTATCCATCATTTGTCAGAATTGTGTGCGTTGTTCGATTGTACCCTGATTCGAGATGCTGGCAAATGCTGCAAAAACGACTGGCGGTACGGTACTGAAACGGTTTGCCCGTGTTTCAAGACGGTTTCCAAGACGTTTAGCAATCGCTGGACGTCGTATGATCGAGAAGAGATTCGATGACGAAGATCTGTTGGTCAATCAGTCGGTCGTATAACGAAAGGAAAGCGAGCCATGATGAGATATCTATGGGTGATTCTATCAATGCTTGTCGTCGTATTGCTTGCGGGCTGCCAGGCGATGGTCAGGCCAATCGACTCGGAATACGTATTGGCTGGGCCGCCGATGGTGGAGGAAGCGACGGAGATCGACGGTGAATGCCTGCTCCATCTGGTCTTTCCCTGGCAGATTGAAGGCAATCTTCACGGCACGGCTGTCACCGACTATAAGATCTTGCTGCACGGACCTTGCGGCGTCGAAGGCGGACCCGGCGCAGTTGATGAGTCTTGGATCTATACAGGCAGCTTTGAAGGCGAGTTGGATGGCCGCACGGGTACATTCGACTACTTCTCCGTGGCGGAGATCAACGACCGGATCCTGACCGGTCAATTGGCGATCGTGCCCGGTTCCGGAGGCGGGGACCTGGCCGGCATCGCCGGCGTGATCAGCTACGATGCCTCCGTCGATGAAGAGGCGACTCCGCTGACCGGCTATTACTACTTCGACAACATCCTCCTATCGAGACCGTCGGCAGACGAGGAGGACGAGATGTCGGACGTACCGATGCTTGATGCTGAGACCGCTGCCGCGTTGGAATCGTTGATCGAAACATCAATGGCTGAACTGGGGACGCCGGGTGTTGCTGTCGGCGTTGTTTTAGACGACGAACTGGTCTACGCCAAGGGGTTCGGCGTGAGCGAGGATCGTTGGCCAAGCCACATGTGCCGGACGAAGACGGCCAGATCACCGTGAACGATTTCTTCCCTTACACCCGGTACATGGGGCCTGACAGCATGCTCTACTCAAATGTTGAAGATATGGCCAAGTACGCCATTGCCCATTTAAATCGTGGGACTTCCGAACAGCCTACTCTCCTTTCGCCCGAGAGCTATGAGGCTGTCTGGGCCAACCATTAAGCAGAGAGGCTTTGTCCCTTTCCCGGAATGCTGGAATATCGCCATCTCAAACCCATCGTCCCTTGAACAGAGGAGGGTTTTCGATTCAATCGAAAACCCTCCTCTGTCAATCAGATCATGCTGTTGCAAATCGAATCCGCGAAAATCCGCCTCATCCGCCGAATCCGCGGTCTATCAGCCCGGTGTCCTAAGGCCTACTCAAAGACCTGCGCTGCGCTGTCGATCATTTCCTGGGAAAGCTCCAGGCCCTGCTCGGCCGCGGCGGCCAGGTTGACGGCCAGGCTGCCGGCGTCCTGCTCCTCGATGATGGCCGAGGCGATGTCCAACTCGCCCATCAGAATGCCCACAACCAACTCGCCCGATTCAAGACCGTCCACATAGTAGTCGAGACCGAGGGCCACGGCGGCCCCGCGTTCGGCGCTGGACGGATCGTTGGCGAAGAGCGGAATGTCGTTGTCATTGGCAACCTTGACCAGCGCCTCCAGCCCGGAGACCACCGTGCTGTCGGTGCTCACGAAGAAAGCCTCCACGCCGCGGGCGATCAACGCCTCTGCCGCGGTCTGCACTTCGCTGCTGTTGCTGACCGTTGCGATCTCCAATGTGATGCCCATCTCTTCAGCCGTCGGCTCGACGATGCCGGTGTTGACCACCGAGTTGGCTTCGGCCGGATTGTAGAGGTAGCCGACAGTCTGGATGCCCGGGATCGCCTGTGGAATCAGCGCCATGGCGTCGGCAATCGGACCCAGCGCCTGGATGCCGATGACCCACGCCGGGTGATCGTCCGGCGCCACTGCGATGCCGGCAGCGTAGGGGCTGGTCACGGCGTTGAAGACGATGGGCGGTCCCCCCAGATCCTTGGTGGCGTTGAAGGCCGCCTGGAGCGCGGGCGTGCTGGTGGCCAGAATCACATCGACGCCGTCGTCCACATATTTCTGGGCGATGGTCGAGAGGGTGGCCATGTCGCCTTCGGCATTGGCTTCCAGGATGGTGACGGTCTCGCCGTCGATGAAGCCGGCCTCGGCCAGCGCATCCTTGACGCCCTGCTGTTCGGCGTCCAGCGCCGGGTGGCTGACGATCTTCATCATACCCACCACGGGCATTTCGCCGCTTGGCTCGGCGGCAGCCTCTTCACTCGCCGCCTCAGCCGGCTCTTCTGCCGGTTCTTCAGTCGCCTCTGCGGCCTCAGAAGCGGCCGCGTCTTCACTGTCGGCGGCCGGGGGTGCAGCGGCAGGCGCCGCACAGGCGGTGAACGCCAGCGCCAAAATCAGAAGCAGTGCCAGTAGCTTGAAACGTTGGTTCATGATGATCCTCCTTGATGGAAAAAATCTAGCGAACAGGTTGTAGGAAACGGTGAACGTCGTACAGACTATGCGGAATCAACTGAAGTTCTCACGAGGTCATGGCTTTCGTAAACGCTTCAGTTTAGTGTGCACGCCCACGTGCACGGTCAGATCGATGACCATCACTGGTAATAATCCGTGTGCACGTGGGCGTGCACACTAAACAGCGAGGCTGGTGAAACTACTGATCTGCAATGCCTTCAGTTTAGGCAGCAGCTTGTCGGAGAGAGCTGATAGGACACGGATGACGCTGATTTTGCGGATATTCACGGATTCAATCGGAAAAACCAGCGAATCCGTCATATCGTGTCATGCGTCCATTCGTCACTCCGCAGACTGCTAGAAGCAGGCGTTCGCAATACCGAGCACCCGGTTCTATGCCAAGAGCAGTTCGTCGTCGGTCAGTTGCGCCTGGCGGACTTCCTTGAACTTGTCGACCAGATCTTGTACCGTCATATCGGCCTGCTCTTCGGCGGTCAGGTCAAGTACAAATTGTCCCCGATCCATCATGAGCGTACGGTCGCCGGTCGTCAGCGCCTGCTGCATGTTGTGGGTGATCATCAGCGTCGTCAGGTCTTGATGCTCGATGATCTCTTTGGTCAGGTCCAGGATCGTGGCCGCCGTGGCCGGGTCCAGCGCCGCCGTGTGCTCATCCAGCAGCAGGATCTTGGGGCGCGCCATGGTGGCCATCAGCAGCGTGAGCGCCTGGCGTTGGCCGCCGCTCAGCAGCGAAACGCGGGCGTCCAGGCGGCTCTCCAGCCCCAGCCCCAGCGGCGACAGAAGATCCATGAACAGTTGACGCCGTGCGCTGTCCACGGCGGAGCGAAACCGCAGTCGCTGGTCGCGCAGCAGGGCAAGCGTCAGATTCTGGGCAATGGTCATGGAGGCGGCCGTCCCGCTGAGCGGATCCTGAAAGACGCGTCCGATCAGGGAGGCGCGCTTCGGTTCCGACCATTTGGTCACGTCGACGCCGTCGATCTGGATGCGGCCTTCGGTCGGCCCGTAGACGCCGGACACCACATTGAACAAGGTGGATTTGCCGGCGCCGTTGCTGCCGATGACGGTCACAAGCTCGCCTGGAGCCAGGTAGAGGTCGATGCCGCGCAGTGCGTGCACTTGATTGACTTCGCCGGGATGGAAAATCTGGTGTAGGTCCTGGATGCGTAGCATGCTATGTCGCCTGTTTCGTACCGACGGCTCGGTTCTTCTGCCACTGGGCAAAGGCCAGGGCGGAGAGAACCAGCAGCGCGGTCACCAATTTGACATCTTGGGCATCGATGGTGAATTTGTCGCCATTGGGCAACGGGATGCTGATGACCAGCGCCGCCGCGATGGCAATACGATAGATGATCATGCCGAGGATCACAGCAGTGCTGGCCGTCGAAAAGTGACTGGGCCGGAAGAAAGTTTCGCCGAGGATGACGGCGGCCAGCCCGGCGATGATCAGCCCTACCCCCATGTTGATGTCTGCAAAGCCCTGATACTGGGCGATCAACGCACCGGCCAGGCCCACCAAGCCGTTGCTCAACGCCAGGCCGAGGATGATCATGTTGTCTGTGTTGACACCCAAGGCCCGGATCATCTGCGGGTTGTCGCCGGTGGCCCGCACGGCCAGCCCGATCTCGGTGCGCATGAACCAGTCTAGGGTTAACTTAGCGACAATGACGATAACGCCAAAGATAATGATTGCGAGTATGTTGTTCGACATGCGAGCCATCTGTGGCCCGCCGACCGATACCAGAAACGCACGGAAACTATCTGCGAAGGGTGTGAAAATAGTATCGACATTGAGCAGCGGGATGTTGGATTTTCCCATGATGCGCAGATTGACGCTGATGAGGCCTGTCGTGACAAGAATCGAGGCCAGCAGGCTGTGGATCTTCAAGCCGTGTCGCGATCAGGGCCGTCGCTGTCCCGGCCAGCGCGCCGCCGATGAATGCGACTGGCAGGGTCAAGTAAGGGTTCATTCCCGACGTGATAAACGTAGCCGCAAGCGCCGCGCCGAGGGGGAAACTGCCGTCGATGGTCAGGTCCGGGAAGTCAAGTACGCGAAAACTGATATAGACGCCAAGGGCAACCAACGAGAAGACCAAGCCGGCGGCAATGGCCCCGAGCCAAATGTTGAAGGACATCCGGCGCAAACTAGGCAGAAAGACCACGACAGTGAAGCCGATTATGGCCAATAGGACTACCCAACGCAGCCATGAATCCTTGAAACTGGAGTGCCGTTCTGTTTTGCGCATGGAATTCTACCGAGTGTGGAATCATTCTCTGAAGAAGTGGGGCTATTGTAACATACGCGGAGAATGGCTCAAATCGAGGATCAGTCCGGAGAGAATTTTTTTTCGATCTGCTACCCCAATTTTGCACCAACTTATTGGTTATAGGATACCAGCACAGACCAGGCAAGTCAGTCGGCCGACATAACGCGAAGACTCTTGACAAGGTAAACGTTTACCACTATACTATCCCTTGATGCTGGAAAACGTTTTCCGCGTCCCAATCTCCAATCTCCTGTAAATCGATAATACCGATGCCCTTGGGGGCGCAACTGCCATGCCTGCCACGCTGCACGATGTTGCTGAAGCTGCCGGTGTTTCCATCGCCACGGTCTCACGCGTGCTCAACAATAGCAGCCATCCGGTCAACGCAGCCACACGTGCACGCATTCTGGAGACGGCGGAAAAACTGGACTATCGACCCAACGTCATGGCGCGTGGGCTGCGCACCGACCGCACCCACGCCATCGGCGTCATCACCGACGACATCACCAGCCCCTTTTCGCCCTTGATCATCCGTGGCATACAAGATCGTCTCAAGCAGGCAGGCTATACGTGCGTCATCGTCAGCGCCGACTGGGATCCCGATATCGAGCAGGAGGCGATCCACGACCTGGTCAGCCGTTCCATCGACGGTGTGATCTTCGTCGAGTCCTGGCACCGCTCGGCCAACGAGACGCTCGATCTGGCCGGCAGACCCTACGTCTTCGTCCATCGCCAGTTCGACGTCGGCTATCGCTATTCGGTGGCCCCGGATGAGGTCTATGGCGCTAAGCTGGCCGTGGATCATCTATTGCAATTGGGCCATGTCCGTATTGGCTTCGTCAACGGACCGACCCACTATTACGCTTCAACCGATCGCCTTCAAGGATACCGGGAAGCCATCGCCCCATCGGGCATCGCCTTCGATGAGCAATTGGTGGCCCGCGGCGACTGGGAAGCCGCTAGCGGCTATGCGGCCATGCAGCAGATCCTGGCCGCATCGACCTTGCCGACTGCCGTCTTTGTGGCCAACGATCACATGGCGCTGGGCGCCATCTATGCGATCTGGGATGCCGGACTCAACGTTCCGGCCGACATCGCAATTGTGGCCTACGATGACAGACCAATCGCAGCCATCTTCCGTCCCAGTCTGACGACGGTGACGCTGCCCTGCTACGAGATGGGTCAGGCATCGGCTGAGCTGTTGCTGGACCGCATGGCGGACAAAGACGAGCCGATAGGCGAGGTTAAGATCCGGGGCCGGTTGATCGTACGAGAATCATGTGGGGCCGGGGCTGGGGACAGTTGACGTTTCGGCGGCAACCGTCATTGTCTCTCAATTCCCTCACCGTTTGAGTTCCTCAGTTCCATATGGCAATTCGTATAGAGTTTCAAAAAGGAGAAAATCCATGACTAGACGATTCAGTTACCTTCTTGTACTTGGCGCTGTTTTTGTTCTGCTCTTGGCCGGCTGTGCCGCGCCAGCGGCGGCTCCGGCGGCAGATGGTGGTGACGGCGAGGCGGCCGGTGTCACCATGTCGCTTTGGACGCGTGACAGCAATCAGGCGCAGGTGCGCACCCTGGTGGACGCGTGGAATGACTCGCACGACAATCAGATCGAGGTTACGGTGATCCCGGCCGGCGAGTTCGTGACCAAGGTCGGCACGGCGGTGGCCGGCGGCGCTGCGCCCGACATCATCGCCATCGACCTGATCTATGTGCCCGCTTTCGCCGCTGCCGGACAGATGACCGACATCACGGATCTGGCCAAAGGGCTGCCCTATTTCGACGAACTCAGCCATTCGCATGTGCGGCTGGCGACGTACGAAGACAAGATCTATGCGCTGCCCTTCAACGCTGAAGGGTCGGTTCTCTTCTACAACAAGGATCTCTTTGAGCAGGCCGGGCTTGATCCGGAATCTCCGCCGACGACATGGGCTGAAATTGCCGAGGCGTCGGAAGCAATCTCGGCGCTGGGCGATGACATCTACGGCTACTACTTCTCCGGCGCCTGTGCCGGCTGTAATGCCTTCACCTTCCTGCCCTTGATCTGGGCCAGCGGCGGCGACGTGCTCAACGAAGACGGCACCGCGGCCACTCTGGACGACCCGATGGTCGCGGCGGCCCTCGAGTTCTACAAGGGTCTATGGGATGCAGGGCAAGTGCCTGCCGGCGCACAGGTCGATTCCGGTTCCGAGTTCGCCAACACGTTCCCCGGCGGCAACATCGGCATGCAGGGTCTCGGCGCTTTCGCCATCAACATGCTCAAGACCGACTTCCCCGAGGTTAACTTCGGCGTCGCGCCACTGCCCGGTATGGATGGCGGCGAATCCTCCTTCGCCGGCGGCGACAGCATCGGCATTCCCGCCGGTTCCGAGTATGTGGATGAAGCCTTCGAGTTCCTGGCCTGGCTGACTTCGGAAGATGTACAACTCGAACACTACGCGCAGGTGAACAGCTTGCCGGTGCGCGCCGATCTGGCCGACAATGAGTACTTTGCCGAGGATCCGCGCCTGACGACGAATGCCAATGCCATGGCCACAGGGCGTACGCCCTACACCACGGTCTACAACCAACTTTTCAACGACGCCAACGGACCGTGGCTGGAGATGTTCCAAACCGCCATCTTCGACGGTGATGTCGAAGGCGCGATTGCGACGGCCCAGGAGAAGTTCACCGACATTCTCGCCGAAGCTGAATAACGCATAACAAGCATCACCAACCAACGTTTAGTGAGCACGTCCACATCCGGCTCTATCTGAGGGTCTCGGAACGGGGCGTGTTCACTAAACAGAGGAATTCATCTCCATGACCGCTACCAGCCAACCCCTTGAATCGACGCGTACCAAACGTTCTCGCTTGACAATCTGCGCCGGCAAAATATGGGCATCTTTTTCGTGTTGCCTGCCGTCCTCTTCACCCTGACCTTCTTCATCATACCGCTGGCCATGACGATCTGGATGTCATTGCACGACTGGCCGCTGTTGGGCACACCGTCGTTCGCTGGTTTGAAGAACTATGTCTCGCTCGTCCAGGATGATCAGTTCTGGTCCAGTCTCTGGTTCACCACCAAATACACGTTGCTGGTGACGCCGATGATTTTTGTCCTGGCCTTCGCGCTGGCGCTGCTCGTCAATGTGCCGTTGTTCGGTATTGGCTTCTATCGCACGGCCTACTTCTTGCCGGTGGTCATTGGGCTGGGTACATCTAGTTTGCTCTGGGTCTGGTTGCTCAACGACCGTGTGGGCATTATCAACGGCATCCTTATGGATCTTGGCTGGATCCAGGCGCCGATCATTTGGCTCGGTTCGTTGAACACGGCACTGTTCTCGATCACAGTCTCCATTGTCTGGAAGACGGTCGGTTTTTCCATGATCCTGCTGCTGGCCGGCATGCAGGCGATTCCGGACGAACTCTATCAGGCCGCCATGGTCGACGGTGCAGGCTACTGGTCGCGGCTACGCCACATCACTATGCCGCTGCTGAAGACGACCTTCGCACTGGCGCTGGTGATCTCCGTGATCGGTTCCTATCTCGCCTTTGACCAGTTCTACATCATGACGCGCGGCGGTCCGCAGAACCAGACCATTACTGTCGTCTACTGGATCTTCGCCAACTCATTCACCTATTTCAAGCTGGGATACGGCGCGGCGCTTTCGCTGGTACTGCTGGTGATCCTGGCCATGCTCAGCGTCGTTCAGTTGAGGATTCTACGCGATGATACGGGCTATTGATCGACTGTTTTCATACAGGTATCGATTATGACTACTGCTGCTTCCAATCCTGCGCCGATGAACGCCGGGCGCAGACGTGCTCGGCGCGTTTCTCGGCGGGCCGTTCTCTACACGATCTGTATCGTGCTTGCCCTGCTATTTCTCTTTCCGGTTGCCTGGTCGATGATGACCTCATTGAAGCCGCCGGCTGAGGCCCTGGCGTCGCCGCCGACCTATCTGCCCTCAAGCCTTACCTTGGAGAACTATTTTAAGCTCAATCAGTATGGGGCGGGACTCTTCCAATATGTCTACAACAGTGCCATGGTTGCCATCGGCACCGTTCTGGGTACGATCATCCTGAGCACGCTGGGCGGCTACGGTTTTTCTCGCTTCGATTTTCCCGGCAAAAACGTGCTTTTCGTGATCATCCTGGCCACGCTGATGATCCCGTTCCAGTCGATTTTGACGCCGCTCTTTCTGATCCTTGGCAAGCTCAGGTTGCAGAACACCCTGACCGGACTGGCCTTGGTCTACATCACCTTCCAGCTTCCCTTCGGCATCTTCATGATGCGCAACATGTTCGATACCATCCCGCGTGAACTCGAAGAGGCCGCGTTGCTGGACGGTTGCAACACCATCAGCTTGCTCTATCGCGTTATGTTGGTGCTCGTGCGTCCCGGCATCATCACGGTTGGCATCTACGCCTTCCTCAACGCATGGAACGAGTTTTTGGCCGCGCTGATTCTCATGACCCAAGAGAGCCACTTCACGTTGCCCATCATGCTTACCAGCGTGCGCAGCGGCTACTATGGAGCCATCGACTGGGGGGCGTTGCAAGCAGGGGTCACCGTCGCCATCCTGCCCTGCGTGATCATCTTCCTGCTGCTCCAGCGCTACTATATGCAGGGCCTCATGGGCGGTGCGGTCAAGGGGTGAGTTCTTTGCCGCAGACTCCACTGAAAAAAGACAAAGATTCGTCACAGATGACTCTACTGCAAAAACAAAAGATTCGTCACAGATGGCCACAGATAAACACCTGATATTCACAGATATCTTCCGGCAGAGTGTAGAAGGCCAGTGTGGCGGCAAAATTATCTGTGTCCTATCCGTACAAAACCTGTGTGAATCTGTGGCAGAAATCAGTTCTTGCGGCAGAGTCATCCGTGGCAAAAAGTGCGGATTCTCCGCGACTCAGACGATAAGGAAGCGATTCAATGTACCGTGAACCATTGCCCCAAAACAGAGCGCCGCTCCAACCGGCGGCCTTTCGCCCGCTCCCCGTCGGTGCGGTGAGACCCAGCGGCTGGCTCGACGATCAACTGCGCGTCCAGGCCGGCGGCTTGACCGGCCACCTCGACGAATTCTGGCCCGACGTCGGCCTCAACTGCGGTTGGCTGGGCGGCGACGGCGACGCCTGGGAACGCGCTCCCTACTACTGTGATGGGCTTGTGCCGCTGGGCTACATCCTGGACGACCCGCGGCTGATCGTCAAGGGCCAGAAGTATGTGGATTGGACACTCAACAGCGTCCGATCGAATGGACAGTTCGGCCCCGACAACAACGACTGGTGGCCGCGTATGGTCATGCTCAAGGTGTTGATGAGCTACTACGAAGCCACCCAGGACGAACGCGTCATTGGCCTGATGAGCGACTATTTTCGCTTCCAACAGCGGATGATCGATGCCCGTCCGCTGAGCGATTGGGGCAAGGCGCGTGGCGCCGACAACCTGCTCTCCATCCAATGGCTCTACAACCTGACCGGTGAGCCGTTTCTGCTCGAACTTGCCGACCGGATCGCCGAGCTGACCATGGACTGGGCCGGCCTGCAGGGCGACTACGCCTGGGCGAGATGCTGATCGGCGATCACCGCATGAACATGGCCACCCATGTGGTCAACAACGCCATGGGCATCAAGACGCCGGTCGTTGCGTACGTTCAGAATGGCGACGCTTCACAACTGGAAGCCGCCAGGGCCGGCATCGACAATCTCATGCGTCACCACGGCCAGCCCAACGGCATCTGGAGCGGTGACGAACACCTCAACGGCACCTGTCCCACCTCGGGCACCGAGCTCTGCGCCGTCGCCGAGTACATGTTCTCGCTGGAGGAGATGATCCGCATCAGCGGCGACCCGGCCTACGGCGACATGCTCGAACGGGTCGCCTACAATGCGCTGCCGGCCACCTTCAAACCCGACATGTGGGCGCACCAGTATGATCAGCAGGTCAATCAGGTGGCGGCCACCGTGGCAAAGCGCAACTGGACCGACAACACCGATGATTCCAACATCTACGGGCTGGAGCCCCACTTCGGCTGCTGCACGGCCAACATGCACCAGGCGTGGCCCAAGCTGGCCAAGAGCCTGGTCATGGCACCGACGAAGGACTGGCCGTCATCGCCTATGCGCCTTGCGTCGCTGCGGCCATCATTGGCGACGGCGTCAAGGTGCAGTTGACCGTTGACACCCAATATCCATTTGACGGCAGAATCAAGCTGACCATCGGCCTCTCTAGGCCGGCATCTTTTCCACTGTCGCTGCGTATCCCGGCCTGGGCCGGCGGCGTCACAGTCGATGTCAACGGACGAAGCACTGGCTGCGCCCGATGCCGCTTCCTTCTACCGCATCGAGCGTTCGTGGACGGATGGCGACATTGTCACGCTCGACCTGCCCATGCACGTCCGCGTTGAGCGGGGCCACAAGGATCTGGTTTCCATCTTCCGCGGACCGTTGCTCTTCGGCTTGCGCATGGGCGAGCAGTGGCAGCAGATCGCCGGCGACCTGCCCCACGCCGACTGGGAGGTCTATCCGACCACGCCGTGGAACTATGGGTTGCTGTTGAATGAGAACGATCTGGGCGCAAGCGTCCGGGTCGAATCTGATGCCGCCGAGGCGACATCGTTTGATCCCGACAACGTACCGGTGCGTCT
This sequence comes from uncultured Chloroflexia bacterium, assembly GCA_963698255.1. Lineage (GTDB taxonomy): Bacteria > Chloroflexota > Anaerolineae > Caldilineales > Caldilineaceae > JAWKOK01. Next base: position 199,486 of record CAVOQD010000015.1, read on the forward strand.
GTTCGTCCACGCACGTCGTCTTCCTCAATGGCATCTGGTCGACAACTCTGCCGGTGACATCGATGCCGGGCCCCATGAATCTGACGAGCCGTTGGAAGAGGTGGAACTGATTCCCTACGGATCCACCAATCTGCGCATTGCCGCGTTTCCGTTGGTTCGAAATTGAGGAGATCCCCATGCCAATCATCGAAGCGGAATTTATGGAGTTGACCGAAGACCTCGATCGTCGAGGCCTTCTGGGCGGAGAACGAGCGCTGTTTCGAGTTCACGACGGACAAGCCGCGCTGTGCCGCCACATTCTCGCCGGACGACCACTGGATCTTCGAGTTCATGCAGGTGCCGTCAACGGTGCGCTACTACCATGACAAAGCCTATCGGGACGAACTCCATCGCGAGGTCAACGCGGTCACTTTGCAGTATGTCGGCAAGGCCTTCTTTGACGAGGATACGTTCGAGCACAGCTCCCAAACGCATCGAGAATCTCTTCGGCAGCGAGTTCGCCTATCTGGAAGGCAGCACGCCCTGGCTCAAACATGTGACCGACGATGTCGATGCGTTTGAGCGTATGCTGGATGTCGTCGAGGAAAGTTGACATAACGGAGTGGGCGTTGCCCGAACCTTTCCTGGTGGAGTGGGAAGAGCGGGCCGAGGCAGGCAAGCCGTTGCCCAAGCTCGGCACAGGCAGCCGCGGCCCTGCGACCATCATCACATCGGTGTTGAACCCGGAGTTGGCACTTTATTGGATGTACGATCACCCGGAGACCATGCGCCGCTTCACAGCGTTGCTGGGGCCGAAGATGGTTGAACTGAACAGGGTGCTGCGCGAATTCAGCGGCAACGACGAGCCGGGCTGGTGGATCACCGACGACAACTCGGCGCTCTTCAGTCCGCCGCTCTATCGCGAATTCTGCTATCCGGTGCTGGAGACGGTGCTCAATGCACTGGCGCCGGGCGATGCAAAGCGCTATCAGCATTCGGACAGTTCCATGGGCCATCTGATGGATCAGCAGTATGAACTGGGCATTCGTGAGGTCAACTACGGCCCTGAAGTCGATGTCGGGCTGATCCGGCAGAAGATGCCCGACGCCATGATCCTCGGCCAGTTGCCGCCCTTCACGCTGCGCAACGGCAGTCCGGCCGAGATCGAGCAGCGAATCGTCGACGATTTTGCCAAGGCCGGCGCCACCGGCGGATTGATCGTCACCACTGCCGGTTCGCTGGCCGCGGGCACCGGCGTCGGACGCATGCGCTACTTCATGCAGACGGTTCAGGATCGCTGCCGCTATGACAACGATGTAGAACTGCTTTAATTCAAACGGGTGTGTTCAAACCATCTGCGCTAAATTCCCAATGACACGTGAACACAAAAACGCCTGGTCCAAAGACCAGGCGTTCGATTTTTTCTGACGAGGGGTAGACTCAGCCCAATCGGACTAGGTCACATCTTTCAGCTTGAGGTCATTCTTGCGCAGATAGGCCATCAGACCCATCTTGTTGACGCTCTTCATGGCGCTGGTCGATGCTTTGATCTTAACCGAACGACCCAATTCCGGGACAAAGATCGTGTATTTCTGCACGTTCGGCTGCCATTGACGTTTTGTTTTCTTCTTTGACCAGGGCACGCTGTTGCCGTGCATTGGTGACTTGCCGCTTAGTTTACACTTGGCCATGATCATCTCCTTAACGTCTCGATTGCCGACCGTCCTGTCCGAACCTGGACTTCGAGACGCGCGCCGGCGAGATTTTTCTACTCAAACCCAGCAATTATAGCAGGGAATGGGGTGGTTGTCACAATTTTGGGGCGAGAGAAAATTAATGTCGCGTACGGAGCAGCCCTCAGTCCAGCGCCCCCGTCTCCTGCAACATCTCCAACGTCCCCTGCAGATCATCCAGATCGCTCAGATCGAAGTCGGGCGTGTCGATCTCGGCCAACGGCTTCAGCGCTGGATTGGGCGTTACGTTCTCGCCGGTGAGCGGGTATTCGTTGGTCTCATCGCTGAAGAACTGCTGTGCGCTATCAGAGAGCAGGAAGCGGACGAAATCCTGGGCTTGCTCCACGTTTTCACTGGTATCGATGACACAGACGCCGGCTACGTTGATCATGGCGCCTACATCGCCGGATGGGAAGAAGTAGTTGGCGGCAGCAAATCCGCTATCTTCCGACAGGAAGCGGAAAAGGTAGTAATGGTTAACCAGGCCGGCTGTAATCTCGCCCTTGCCGGTCGCTTCGACAATCGATGCGTTGTTTGGATAGACTTGGACATCATTGGCGATCATATCCTGCAACCATGCACGGGCAGCCTCTTCGCCGGCATTGACGCGCATGGCCGTGACAAAGGCCTGAAAGCTGCCGTTGGTCGGCGCCCAGCCTACCCGTCCGCGCCACTGCTCGTCGGTCAGATCGAAGACGCTGGCCGGCAGGTCATCGACGGCAACTTCCTCGGTGTTGTAGACGAGCACGCGTGCTCGTCCACTGGTGCCCACCCACTGGTTGTCCGCGCTGACGAAGCGCGGATCAACCCCGTCCGTGATCTCAGCGGGCAGGGCAGCGCAGCGACCGACCTCTGCCAGAGCGCCGAGCGAACCGGCATCCTGTCCGAAGAAGACATCCGCCGGCGAATTTTGACCTTCTTCTAGGATGGTGGCTGCCATCTCCGCGGTGTCGCCGTAGCGTACTTCTACCTGGACGCCGCTCTCTTCCGCATACAGTTTCAGCAGTGGATCGACCAAATTCTCGTTACGGCCGGAATAGATGACCAGCGCCTGATCGTCGCCGGACGATTCTATGCTTGGACTCTCCTGTTCTGCCGCATTGTCGACTGTCGCGGGGATGCTCGTTGGTTGGCAGGCGGCAAGAGCCAGCACCGCACCTAGGATCAGAATCACCAGCACTGCCCGCATACGATCTCTTTCGTTCATATGATTGATAGTCCTCCCTGTAGTCCTATTCGGTCATGGATGATTTCACATGTCATTCCGGTTCTGTGGATAGAGAACGACACTGGGCAAGACTATCACGATGCTCTGGTGATTTCAAGCGCCAAAACCGATGAAATAGCGGGTCAAAGTATGAGTCGGACCTTAAGGCGAAAATTTATCATGCTTCGTCGGATCACCAAGGGCTGCTGAACGGATTCATTAAGCGTACTTAATCTGGGCTGGTTCAGGCACCAATGTCAACCTATTTCTGAACCATCACATGACTCTACCGCAAAAACCACGAATGATTTGAGCGCGTTGGGTATGGGTGATACACTGCACCATCACGGTATTTAGGGCGCTTTCGCCATGATTGAATCCGATGGCATGGCGATTGGGACGACCCCGCTGATCGCGCAACCGGCCAACGCATTCGCTTGGACGGTAGGCAAGGTTATTTTGAGGTTTTGACCGATGGCTGGACTTATGAGGCAACCGTTCGAGTGTGACCTGATCGTCAACGCCGGAGGCAACAGCCGGCGCATGGGCGTCCAGAAGGCGTTGTTGCCCGTGCCGCCCGATGAAACGCCACTGTTGCGGCACGTCATTGAGCGACTATCCGGGCTGGTCAGCGGTCAGACCTATGTCATTGCCAACGATCCGATGCTCTCACTGAAGGCGAGACTGCCGGAGTCCGTTGTGCAGGTTCCCGATCACCATCCCGGTGCTGGCTCGCTCGGCGGGCTGGCAACCGGGATGGCCCATTGTACTGGATGGGCCATGGTCGTCGCCTGCGATCTGCCTCTGGTTAGCCCCGAGCTTTTTGCTGCGCTTTTCGCCCTCACCGGGGAGTCGGAGGATGTTTGTCTCGCAGCCGGCGAGGAGGACGACCAGGTCTGGGATGCAATCGTTCCCAGGACCGAAGGCTATCCACAGCCGTTGCATGCGCTCTACCATCGTCGCTCTTTGCCCGCTATGCAAACGCTGTTGGCGCAGAGGGATCTGCGCATCGTCAACCTCTACGAAACCATCCGTGTGCGCTATGTGGATGAGCCGGAACTGCGGCTAATTGATCCTGACTTGCGCTCGTTTTTCAATGTCAATACGCCGGAAGATTGGCAGCGAGCACTGTCGATCATGCCGAATGACGGTTCGACGTCTGGCGGGTCGGCATAAAAAAAGCCCATGCATCGGGCCCGATGCATGGGCTTTTTTTATGCCGCGATTTAGTAGCCTTCGTAGCCGGGAATCTGTCGGCGACCGCCGCCGGCGCCGTAGGAGACGATGTCCGCCGCCAACATCAGGCCAAGCCATAGCCAGTCCAATCCCGTAACGCCGCCCGGCGAGACGATGATGTACATGAGCGTGGTCCAGGGCACGAAGATAAGCCCGAGGATCGGCCATAGCCACCAGACCAGAGGCCAGCCTGCGAAGGCCAGATTCCACATGCCGGGGCGGAAGAGCCACCAGAAGGCGCCCATGATGCGCGGGCCAACGAGTAGAAGAGCCAGGAAGAAACAACACATAGTTTGGTACCTTTCGTTGAGTCGTGCCGATGTCGAAGTGCAGTACAATAAGATCGACGGACAATGGCCGCGATGAGAAGATCTCACCACGTTGTCCCCCCACGTTGTTGCTGTCCGTGTTGCTGTCCGTCAAGAATGAAAGTAGCGCTGCAGTATAATAATCGCACAGAATTGCAGTCTAGCGCAACTCGTGTTTTTTTGCACGCATGTTTTGCCTGTTCCACGGGTCGAAAATCCACAGGTAACCGGCTCGGAACGTGCGACGAGTATGCTTTGACCACAGGGAACATGGGGGCCTTGGTCTTCCTGTCGGGCTCTCTTGTGAATCATCGTCGATCCTGGGTGTCTAGCGGGCTGTCGGACAGAAAGCCGATAGGACACGGATCACGCTGCTCTGACTGATTGTCGCGGAGAAATCGAGAGAAACCCGCCTTTATCCGCCAAGATCCGCGTTGTCCGCGTCCCATTTTCTGTTACTCCGACAGGCTGCTAGAGTCGCAGCGGCAGGCCAAACGAGGCGTGGGAGAGGAGGTTGCCCACTTATGCGCTCCTCGATACGACAGTTCTTAAGACCGCCGGTCTTTGCCGACGAGGACAAGAACCGCACAGCGCATCTGCTCAATGTGATGTTGCTGTCGATCCTTGTCGGCGCCACGATCTATGCGTTGCTGTTGCCGCGTCTTGAACCCGACAGATTGCACCGCCTTCTACTCGTGGGGAGCGTGGCGCCCCTGGTGCTGTTATTGCGCTACATGATGGTCAATGGCCACGTTCGCCTGGCGGCAACGCTGCTCGTTTGCAGCATGTGGTGCATAGTCACCCTTTCAATTGTGACTTCCGGCGGCGTCTATTCGGTGTCGGCCAATGTCTATGTCGTTTTCATTCTGGCTGCGGCATTGCTGCTCGGCGGAAAGTATGGCATCGGTTTCGCTGTAGCTAGTATAGCCTCCGGCTCTCTGGTGCTCTGGGCCGGCGCAAATGGTCTCATTGTTCGGAGTTTTCTCCTGTCGCCTGCTCTATTCTGGCTTGTCCAATCGCTTATTTTTGTCACAGTGGCCGTGCTCCTCTATCTGGATACGGGCAGTCTCGACCAGATCATGCGCCGTATGCGCAGAAATGAACAGATGTTGTCCAAGCGCAATCAGGAGCTTCAACGGTACGCCGGGAAGATTGAACGGCGTGAGGCCGATCTTCAAGCCTCTGAAGAGCAGTATCGCATTCTTTCTGAGCTAATCTCTGATTATGCCTATGCCCTGGACATCGATGTCGATGGGGGAATGACGCTGGCCTGGATCACCGATGCGTTCACCCGGATCACCGGATTTGACCCGAGCACCTTCCATTCTCTGGATGGATGGATGACGTTCATCTTCGCCGAAGACATTCCGGTGGTTGAAAACTGGGCCGCTGTTTCGCTTACGGGGAAGGAACATACCTGCGACTATCGAGTCAGAGTCCGCAGCGGCGAGATTCGTTGGTTGCGCAGCTATAGCCGTCCTATTTGGAATCCCGATCATGATCGTGTCGTGCGTATCTACGGTGCGGTGCAGGATATTTCTGAGCAGAGAGCGGGTGAAGAAGAACAGCGCCGTCTACTCACCGAAATTTCGTGGCAGCGAGAGGAACTTCGTGCGCTCAATCGCCGGCTGGCCGAAACACAGGAACTAGAACGCAAACACCTGGTCCAGGAATTGCACGATCAGACGGGACAAAACCTGACGGCTATCGCGCTCAATCTGAACATCGTGAAGGCGCAGATCTCCGGACTCTCCTTGCCGGGGGAGACCGACCAACCGGTACGCAAGCGCATCGACGACACCATCTCACTGGTTCGGCAGACCACGGTCCAGATCCGCTCCGTCATGGCGGATCTGCGCCCGCCTGTGCTCGATGACTACGGGTTGAAGGCTGCGCTGGACTGGTATGCGACCCAAGTTCATGAACGCACAGGACTGACAATCCACGTCACCCATGCCACGGACATTCCCAGATTGCCGGCGCCCATCGAAAACGCGCTCTTCCGCATCGCACAGGAGGCGGTCACCAACGTGGTCAAACATGCCGATGCCGCCCAGGTGTCGGTAAACCTGGCCGTCATCAACGACGCCATTTCCTTGACTGTCTGGGACGATGGTCGAGGTTTTTCGCCGGACGAGATCGACATTTCTCAAGCACGTACGGGCTGGGGCATGCTGAGCATGCAGCAGCGGGCCGAGGCCGTCGATGGCCGCTTCGAAGTCCGCACCCAAGACGGCGAGGGAACGTTAATTGTTGTTGAGGTGCCGCTATGACGATTCGGGTTTTTCTGGCCGACGATCACGGCGTGGTCCGTGAAGGATTGCGCCTGCTGTTGGAATCTCAACAGGACATTGCCGTGGTGGGCGAATCGGCCAATGGGCTTGAGGCCGTTCGCGATGTGCTTCGCCTGCGCCCGGACGTGGTGGTGTTGGACATCGCGATGCCCGATCTCAGTGGAATTGAGGCGGCGCGCCAGATCCACATCGAACTGCCGGCATGTCGCTCGATCATGCTCTCCATGCATGTGTCCAATGAACACATCTATCGGGCATTGGAGGCCGGCGCACGCGGATATGTCGTCAAGGAATCAGCCGGCGAGGAACTGATCCAGGCCATTCGCTCCGTGTTCGCCGGCGAGCGCCATCTAAGTCCGCGCATCTCCGAAGAACTGATTGCCGACTACCTGCAGCAACGTTCCGGCATGGGCGATGACGATCCGCTGGCGGAACTCTCGGTTCGCGAGCGAGAGATATTGCCATTGGTTGCTGAAGGGCGCTCCAGTGTGGAGATCGGCGAGTTGCTCGCACTTTCACCCAAGACGGTTGAAACGTACCGCAGCCGTATGATGCAGAAACTGAACATGTCGAACCTGGCCGAGCTGGTCAAATTCGCCATTCGACACGACCTGGTCTCGTTGGAATAGTATTTTGTCGACGTTCCGGTTCTTGTCCGTGATCCACCACGACCGCTGTCAGACTTCCCCGCTAGCCTATTGTATCGGCCCGATTGTAGACTAACAGATGCACGCTCTCGCGTCTTTTTTGACATACGCATTTTCTTTTGCATTGCGTCCTTCTCGTCGATTGGCCCAGTTGCGATGAACTTTGGTAACCGTCCGCAAATAACCTCTCGGAGGTTCAAACCGCCAAGTTTTGCGGACAACGACTTAGTCATGATTGGTTCGATTGAGGTGGTTGCAGGGCGGAAAGGAGACAGCAGCTTCAGGATCTCTGGTGGCGTCGAAAATTCAATATCCCCGTAGAAAGTTGATGGATTGCAGATGGACATTCGGGTGTTTCTTGTCGATGATCATGCAGCGATACGCAGAGCGCTACATGATCTGTTGGAAGCCGAGGTGAATCTGACAGTTGTCGGCGAGACCGGCAACGGGTTTGACGTTGTCAAACAAACAGCGCAGATTCGCCCCGATGTCGTCGTATTGGATGTCTCGATGCCGGGAATCACCGATGTCGAGATGGCGCAGCAGATCAGTCAAGTGTCTCCGGAAACCCAGGTCATTCTTCTGTCGATGCACCTCTCGCGTGAACATGCGCTTCAGGCGTTGCGTGCCGGCGCCAATGGCTATGTGTTGAAGGAATCTGCCGGCGCCGAAATTGTGAATGCCATTCGCACCGTGCTCGATGGCAGCGTCTATCTCAGCCCAGAGGTAACGCAGCTCGTCGGCGAATATGCCTAGTCGCTGTCCAGCAATACGTTCTAGTGACGGCTTCAGACGTCTGGACCGTTAAAGCGGTTACTACGAGCGAAATCGCTAGGCTAATTTTGGACAGTGACCTAGATAGAGGCATCAATGCGCCCGGTTGGTTAATCGTAGGGCAGGCGTGGGTGGCAACCTTGGGTAGGTATACCCCGAAACGAGGTGCTTTGATGCCGTACCTACGACTTTACCTGCTGGGCCCGCCGGCGATCTACTGTGGCGATGAAGCGATCAATGTGCCGCGTCGCCAGGCTCGCGCATTGCTCTTTCGACTGGGTGTTCGCATGCAGCCAGTGCCGCGGGAACATCTCTGTTTTCTCTTCTGGCCCAATCAATCTGAGATCCGGGCACGTCGCAACCTGACCCATCTCTTGACCCACCTGCGGCGAGCACTGCCCGACCATGAAGACCTGATCACCGGCGATGATCAGGTTGCGCTCAATTCCGAGTTGGTTTGGTCGGACACTTCGACGGTCGAACGTCGGATCGCTGCCTACGGACGGGAGCCGAGTAGCTATGGACTGGAACGGGTTACGCTGCTCTTTCACGGGCTCTTCATGGCCGGTTTTTCTCTGCCCGACGCTTCCGAGTTCGAAAGTTGGCTGACGTTGGAGCGGTGCATCTGGGAACGTTACTATTTGCGTGCGCTGGAACTTCTGGTCGAAAGTCATGTAGCCGACGGACTGTATGGCCAGGCCATCGGCTATGCCCAACGGTATCTGGCCATGAATCACCTGGACGAGGAGATGCACTGTCGCCTGATGGAACTCTATGCTGTGACCGGCAACCGCGCGGCGGCTCTCCAACAATATCGAGTGTGCGCCGATGCGTTAGGCCGTGAACTGGGCATCTCGCCACTGCGGGAGACCAAGGCGCTCTACCTTTCGATCATGCAAGGTGAACTGTCCATGACGACCAAACTTCAGCCCCGTTCACAGTTGACGCTGATTCCTGAAGGTCATGTCTATCCGCTCAATACACTGTCAGACAGTGTTGAAGCTTCTGCTGCTACGCCGGCCATGGCCTACGCAGCCTAATCTGGAAACGATTATCAGTAGTTCACGTTTTGTTGTATTGAGCGGGTCAATGCAGCCATTCTCAGTCGAGTTGAATGCCGGCGAAGAATCTCGCTCTTCCGAAAATCGTGCACGACTGGTTATGCAAGCACATGTGAGTGGGTGTGGGAACCTGCTGGACGAAACTGCCCGACGGCAATCCGCCGTCGGGCAGTATTTTGTCTATGGAGCGCCATCCCCTATGATGGCCGGGGATTGTGGCCACGCATCTCCGGGATATCATAGGCTTATCCTTACCTACAAACCGGTGAGATGATGTGTGGATGTGTGGCTAACGGCTGCGTCTGGAATACGCGGTGTGGCGGGCATAACGAAGCAAATATATGAAGAGACAGAACGCCTACACCGTCTACCTGATCATCCGCACAGCGTCCGCCTTCTTGATGACGACCGCCTTCGCGACCAGCGCCATCTATCGTTTCCAGATGGCCCAGCTTTCGCCGCTGCAACTGGTGCTTGTGGGCACAACCCTGGAACTTTCCGTCTTTCTTTTCGAAATACCCACTGGCATCGTCGCCGACCTGCGTAGCAGGCGTGTATCCGTCTTGATCGGCTACGCCATGATCGGCGCAGGCCTCTTCCTGGAGGGGAGTTTCGTCTTCTTTGCGACCATTTTGCTGGCACAGGTGATCTGGGGTGTGGGCTACACCTTCACCAGCGGCGCCATGGACGCATGGCTGGCCGATGAGTTGGGCGAGGAGCGGCTGTCGCAGACCTATCTGCGCGCCACCCAGTTTTCTCAGATAGCATCCTTTGCAGGCATCTTTGTGGGCACGGCGCTGGCCGGCATACGGCTGAACATCCCCTTCCTCGTAGGCGGGCTTGGGCTTGTGCTGTTGGCCGGTTATCTCTATCTGTTCATGCCCGAGAATCGCTTCACCCCCACGCCGCGCGGCGAGCGCAACACCTGGCAATCCATGGTGTTCACATTTCGCAGCGGCATGTCGGCCATTCGAGAGCGACCGCTGCTGATCACAATCTTGGGCATCGCCCTGATCGGCGGCTTGGCCAGCGAAGGGTTGGATCGGCTCTGGGAAGCGCATTTGCTTGATAACTACGAGATTCCCCTGCTCGGCAATCTGAAGCCGATCTATTGGTTTGCGCTGATCAACGCCACAGCCATGCTGCTGACCCTCGTTGTCACTGAGATCATCCGCCGTCGCAACGACGATCTGGCCCATCGCAAGGCGATCCTGATCTTGATCGTGCTCAACAGCGTCATGGTTGCCGGGCTATTTGTCTTCGGTCTGGCCAACACGTGGTCCGTGGCTGTGCTGGCCTATATCACATTGAATGTGGCTAGAAACACGTCCTCACCGGTCTTCTCGGCCTGGGTCAACCGCGGCATTGATTCCAAAGTGCGGGCCACCGTACTCTCGACCATCGGCCAGATGGATGCAATCGGCCAGGTGGTGGGCGGACCGCCCATTGGTGCGCTGGCCACGCGCTACGGATTGCGGGCGGCCATGGTCGCTGTTGGCCTGCTCTACACACCCGCACTGGCGCTGTATGGTCGCTCTCTGGGCCAGGATGGTTCCTCGCAGTCCGTCGACATCGCAGACAATTGAGGACTCTACTGCAAAAGCGCTCATTCTATACGGGGCCATCGGGTGAGCCCACAAGCTCACATGAGCCTCTGCTTCTCATAGCCGCCTTGATCGGCGAAACGTCCGGACTTTTTCGATCTTTGCTATAATGGCTCTGGACGCGACCTATTACCCGTTTTAGCGTATAGTATCATGGCAGCCTCGCAACAACAGCGTACAACTTGGATAGATGTTCGGGAGACGTGAATGTTTCGTAATCTGTTTCGACGTAACAACGACGACCAATCTACCGATGTCGCAGCGTACAATTATGGCAACGAACAACTGATCGAGTTGCGTCGTGTGACCAAAGACTACGAAACCGCGGCCGGTGTCTTCACCGCGCTTCGTACAGTCGATCTCGATGTGGATCGGGGCCAGTTTGTCGCCGTGGTCGGCAAATCGGGCAGCGGCAAGTCGACGCTGATCAACATGCTCACCGGCATCGATCGCCCGACCGACGGCCAGGTGCTGGTGGGCGATACCGCGGTTCAGGCGCTCAAAGAGGGCGAGATCGCGGTCTGGCGCGGCAAGAACGTCGGCATCATCTTCCAGTTCTTCCAACTGTTGCCGACCCTGACCGTGCTGGAAAATGTGATGTTGCCCATGGACTTCTGCAACGTCATCCCCAATCGAGAGCGTCGCGATCGCGCCATGCACCTGCTCGACCAGGTCGAAATGACCGAACACGCCGACAAACTGCCCACGGCCGTCTCCGGCGGCCAGCAGCAGCGCGTGGCCATCGCCCGCGCCCTGGCCAATGATCCGCCCATCGTTGTCGCCGATGAGCCGACCGGCAACCTGGATTCGGCCACGGCCGATTCGGTCTTCGCCCTCTTTGAGGATCTGGTGGCCGAGGGCAAGACCATCCTGATGGTGACCCATGACAGCGATCTGGCCGATCGCGTCATGCGCAAGGTGACGTTGGCCGACGGCGTGATCGTCAGCGACGAGTGGCTGCGCGACGTGCATGACGATGAGACCCGCTCCAAATCAGGCAACGGTCAGGCCGTCCGACGATCCTTCCACAGAGCAAGCATCGGAGATCTCTGCCGTCGACGAGTCCGTCGAAACGCCATCGAGTGACAACGATGGCTAGCCCACGCTTTGCACTGCCGGTGAGCCCAAGGTGGCGCAAGGTTGTGCGCGACCTCTCTCACAACAAGACCCGCACGCTGCTGGTTGTCCTCTCTATCGCCATCGGCGTCTTCGCCGTCGGCATGATCATGCACACGGCCATTCTGGTCATTCAGCAGGTCGAGCAGGACATGGCGCTGGCCCGCTCCGCCCACGCCACGGTCTACGCCGAGGATCTGGACGACGACATGCTGCTGGCCATCCGCAACATCGACGGCGTGGTCGATGCCGACGGACGCAGTTCGATCACGCTGCGTGTGCGCATCGACCGCGGGACGGGCGGTGAGTCGGGCGACGAGGAGTGGAACGCGCTGACTGTGCGCACCTTCCCCGACATGGAGGCCATCGAGATCGATCGTGTGGTCCCCGTCTACACCTTTGCCGCCGATGAATCGGTCGGCGCTGAGCGCGGAACCTGGCCGCCCGATGAGCACGAGATCAGCCTGGAGCGCTCCTCCTTTCTGATGCCTGGCATGGTGCCGGCCGGTCTACAGGTGGGCGATACCATCACTGTCGAGACCCAGGAGGGCAAGCGGAAAGAATTGCGCCTGGCCGGCCTGACCCACGATCTCAACTCGATCCCGGCCACCTTTCAGGGCAACGCCATCGGCTACGTCAACCTCGATACCTTCGAGTGGATGGGCGGCGAGCGCACCTACGATCAGGTCAACATCGTCACCGACGCCGATGCCACCGACACGGATGCCATCTTCGCCATCGTCACCGAGGTCGAGCGCAAGATCGAACGCAGCGGGCGCGATGTCTACGCCAAGGTCGTGGCCGAGCCGGGCAAGACCCCGCGCGACACGATCCTTCAGGCCATCATCGGGCTGATGTTCCCTCTGGGCGCGATGTCGTTGCTGCTCAGCGGCTTTCTGGTCGTCAATACCGTCAACGCGCTCATGAGCCAGCATGTGCGCCAGATCGGCATCATGAAGGCCATCGGCGCGCGCAACGGCCAGATCATCGCCATGTACATGGTTTTGGTGGCCATCTTCGGCGTGCTGGCGTTGTTGATTGCCGTGCCCTTGGCCGCCTTCGCCACCACGCAGACGGCCGGTCTGCTGGCCGGTTTTCTGAATGTCACCTTCCCGCCCTACAGCCTGCCCTGGGAAGTGCTGCTGGTTGAACTGGTCATCGGCCTGGTGGTGCCGCTGATCGCCGCGCTCTATCCCGTCATCAAGGGCACGCGCATCAGCGTGCACGACGCGCTCAGCGAATACGGCGTGGGGCAAGGCCACTTTGGCCGTTCGTTTCTGGATCGGGTGCTGGGGCGCATTCACCTCTTTTCGCGGCCGGTGCTGCTGTCGTTGCGCAACACCTTTCGCCGCCGAGGACGGTTGGCGCTCACCCTCTTCACGTTGATCTTGGGCGGGGCCATCTTCATCTCCGTGACCAATGTACGCACTTCGTTGACGCAGACCCTCGACGATGCCCTGCAATACTGGCAGTACGACGTCACCGTCTCGTTTGCGCGCAGCTATCGACTGGAGCAGATCGAGCAGATCGCGCGCAACGTGCCCGGCGTGGCCGAGGTCGAAAGTTGGGATTTCTCTGCCGTGCGGCGTCAGCGACCCGACGGCAGCGAGAGCGACAACATCTTCATCGGCGCGCTGCCGGCCGACACCAAGATGCTCTCGCCGACGCTGATTTCCGGGCGCTGGCTGTTGCCCGAGGACGAAAACGCCATCGTCCTCGGCCAGGATGTGCTCAAGACCGAGTCCGATCTGGCCGTCGGCGACACGTTTATCTTCAAGATCGACGGCCGGGAGACCGAATGGCAGGTGGTGGGCATCGCACGCATTGTCGCCGGCGGCAACATCGCCTATGTCAACTATCCCTACTACACGCGCATCGCCCACACGGTCGACCGCGCCAGCCAGATCCAGCTCGTCACCGATCCGCATGATGCTGCTTCAACCGAGGCCATCAGCAAAGCGCTGGAGGAGGCCTACGACGCGGCCGGCATGCAGGTGACCAGCACCCAGACCATCTCGCGGCTGCGCGAACAGAACGAGTTTTACTTTCAGATCATCGTGATGCTTCTGCTGGTGATGGCTGTGCTGATCGCCGCGGTCGGCGCGCTCGGCCTGGCCGGCACCATGAGCATCAACGTGCTGGAGCGCACGCGCGAGATCGGCGTCATGCGTGCCATCGGCGCGTCAAATCGAGCGGTCCGCAACATCGTGATGATCGAGGGCGTCCTCATCGGCCTGCTGAGTTGGATTGTCGGCGCATTGCTGGCCATTCCCCTGGCCCGCCTCATGAGCGACGGCGTCGGCCAGGCCTTTTTCCAGATGCCGCTCAGCCATGTCTTCGCCTACGACAGTATCTTTCTCTGGCTCGGGATCGTCGTTGTGTTGTCGGTTCTGGCGAGCATCCTGCCCGCCCGCAACGCCTCAAAGCTCACCGTGCGTGAGACGCTGGCGTATGAGTAGCTGTGGTTTTGTAGCTATCCATCGATACGCAAGATAGACCGCGGATTCGGCGAATTAGGCGGATAAAACCGGATTTGTTCGGATCTAATCCGCGGAAATCAGCCGCATCCGCAAAATCCGCGGTCTATCTATTTCTCTGGTGTGGAGTTTGACCGAATGAAAACCGTAGTTGTTGTGTCGATCGTGGTCGTCGTCATTGCCGGATCGTTTCTCTATTTCGGCGGCGCAGAATGGCTTGGCCTCCCAGATTTGTTGAACCAGAGTGGGGCCGGTACGTTGACTGCTGCGCCGGGCATGGTCGGCGACGATGAGCCTGGGACCGGCGATCCGGGTATGGCCAGCATCGTTCGCTCCGGCAGTATGACCATCGCCGACGCCGTGGTGGTCCCCGTCGACTATGCGGCGCTGAGCATGCCCACCAGCGGCATTGTGGATCAACTATTGGTTGTCGAAGGCGAGACGCTTGGCCGCCGGCGATCTGATCTTGCGTCTGCAAAACTTGGGCCGGCAGGCCGCGGTCGAAGAGGCGCGCTCAGCCTACTTCAAAGCGCAGGTGCAGCTTGAGGCGTTGCGCGCCGGAGCTCGCCCGGAAGAGATTGCCGCATTGCAGGCCGACGTCGATGCTGCCCAGGCACGCTTGGACAGCCTGACCGAGGCGCCACGTCCCGAGGATGTCGACAGTGCCCAAGCCCAGCTTGCGTCGGCCAGGGCTGCGCTTTCCGCACTCTATCGCGGCCCGGAGTCGGCCGATGAGACCGCGCTCAAGGCCGACCTGGCCGACGCTGAAGCCCGTCTACGCCAGGCCCGCAGCGCCTACAACGAGGTCGCCTGGTCGCCGGATATTGCCAAACGACCGGAGAGCTTGCAGTTGGAGGAAGCCACCAACGCCTACGAGGCCGCCCAGGCGCGCTATGATGCTCTCTTCGCCGCACCCCAGTCCGATGAGGTGGCGTCCGCCCAGGCGCTCGTTGTGCAAGCCCAGGCCGAGCTGGACAAGACTGACCAACGCAGCCATGCCCAGCCAGATTGCCGAAGCCGAGGCCGAGCTGCGTCGCGCGCAGGCCCAGTTGGCCCAGTCGCTGGCCGGCGCGCGCGAGGAGGAGATCGCCGCCGCCGCCGCCGATGTGGCCACGGCCAAGGCGCAGCTACTGCAGGCCGAAGCCGCGCTGGCCGAGACGGAGTTGCGAGCGCCGTTCGATGGCACTGTGGCTTTCCTGGATGTGCGCGTGGGTGAGCAGGTGACAGCCGGCGCCGTCATCGTTCAGTTGGCCGACCTGACCCGTTGGCAGATCGAGACCAGCGATCTGACCGAGATCGGCATTGTCGATGTCGCAGAGGGCGACAGAGCCGACCTCACATTCGACGCCATCGATGACCTGGACATGGCCGGCACCGTGACTCGCATCCGGCCCATCGGCGAAAACAAACAGGGCGACGTCGTCTACACCGTCATCATCGAACCGGACCGGCAGGACGAGCGACTACGCTGGAACATGACCGCGGTGGTGCGTATTGGGGACGAATGAAAACAATCTCGTCCTCACGTGGTCGCACGTATTCCGGGATTGAGCCAAACACGATTCCGTTTTTGCGACCTGTTTTGGCTCAATCCCGGAATACTGAAGATCGCCTACAACTGGCGTCTGATCTCCACGGCGTTCCCCTCTGCGACAATCTGTTTGAAGAAATCCAACCGCGAGAGGCCGGACGCATCGCGCATGGCGTAGAGTTCCTGGCGTGACTGCACCGGCAACGATGTTCGGATGGTCGTGGCGTAGACCGCGCCGGACACGCCGCGAGCGCGTCCAGCGCCGGTTGCCGGTGCCAAGGCATCAGGTCGTCCGGCAATTCGTCGGCTGAGAAGTAGCCGATGTCGATGACCTCATCAACCTGGGGCGAAAGCGTCCCACCAGCGACGCGGGCCGCGAAGATCGGCATGTGGACGTCCGAGCCGCCGCCACTGCGAGAACTGAGGCAGACGAGGCGCGTCAACTCGACCTCCAGCCCCGTCTCCTCACGGGCTTCGCGCACGGCTGCATCGGCCATCGATTCGCCGGGATCGACCTGTCCGCCGGGCAGACACCAGACCTCGAAATCCTCCCGTTTTGTCAACAGCACCTTGCCTTCTTCGATGATAGCGATCGTCGCGCCAATGCCGATGGATGACTGCATGGTGGCTCCTTTGGTTGAATGTTGTGGGCGGGATCTGTTGATATCAAGACGCCGCAGGGACAGGTCCCGGACCTGTCCTTATTCGCGCAAATTTCCATTGCCGGTCCAACCTCAGCCGACCTCACACCGGTGTCCGGCCACCGTCAGTGCCTCCACGGCCCCATCCAACGTCTCTTCCTTGACCAGCAGATAGTCGGTGTCGAAGGTCGAGATCGCAAAGATGGAAATGCCGGCCGATGCCAGCACACCGGCCAGATCGGCCAGGATGCCGGTCAGCGCAAAGTCCAGCGGTCCCTCGACTTTGAGGCAGCGCCATCCACGCTCAACCGTCACATCGTCCGGCGCCTGTTCTTCCAGACAGACAATCGACAGTTCGTCGGCCGTCCGTGTGATCGAGACGAGGGGGCCGCCCGCGGCCCAGATCGGCAGCGGCGCGTCGGCCGCCAGCCGGCAGATCGCCAGCCGCTCCTGCATGACGGTCAGATTTAGGCTGGTCATGCCAACACACCTGCGTTGAGCGTCTGTCGTCCGTTCCAGGCATGTGATCAGTTCTTCGGGCGAGATGTTGCCGCCGCTGAGGATCAGGGCGATCTTCTTGCCGCGCACCCGGTCACGAAGCTTGAGCGCGGCTGCCAGCGGCGCGGCCCCGGCCGGTTCGGCCAGCGTCTTGGTCTTTTCCAGATGCAGGCGCACACCCATCATCAGCTCACCGTCATCGACCAGGACGAAGTCGTCCAGGTATTCCCAAAGAATGCGTTGGGGCATCATGAAGGGCGCGCCGGTGGCCAGATCCGCCGGCCATGGTCTCGATGGGCGCGGTGTGGGCTCTGCGATCCCGCCAGGTCAGGTAGGCGGCAGGGGCCTGGCTCGACTGGACGCCGATGACCTGAATGGCCGGGTTCATCGACTTGGCGGCCAGGCAAGCGCCCGCGCCGCCGCTGCCGCCGCCGATGGGCACGAAGATCATGTCGATGTCAGGCTTCGCTTCGATGATCTCCAGCGTGTGGGTGGCAACGCCGGTGATGAGCAGCGGCTCGTCGCCCGATGAGATGAAGCGTTTTCCCTGCTCCGCCTCCAGTTGCGCGCCGTAGGCTTTGCTGGTCTCGAAGTCAGCGCCGCCGAAAACCACATCCGCGCCGTAGCTGCGCATGGCCTCGATCTTCACCGGGTTGGCCCCCTCCGGCACGACGATGGTCGCCTTGACGCCGAAAACCTGCGCCGCATAGGCGATGGACTGGCCGTGGTTGCCGGTCGATGCGGTGACCACGCCGCTGGCCTTTTCATCGGACGACAGATGGGCCAGCAGATTGATGCCGCCACGCACCTTGAACGCGCCGATGGGCTGGTAGTTTTCGTGCTTGACATAAACTTCGGCGTCGAGCAGCGCATCGAGGGTCGGATAGTGAAACAAGGGCGTCGGCGCCAGATAGGGAGCGATGGTGTTGCGCGCGTGCAGGATATCGGCGAAAGTTGGAAATACTGGATCGCTCATATAGTTGATTCCTTGGGATCTCATGTGGTTGCGTTCAAGCCTGAATGGATCACAACACCGCCAGCACTCCACTCAACTGCTCCAGCGCATCCGGCATGTTGCGACGACCAAAGCCGATGCGAAAGTGACTCGCGTAGGCCGGATCGATCAGATCGCCGGGCAGAAGCAGGACGCCGGCCTGTTCGACCAGTTGCTCACAGAAGGGCGCGGCCGCAGCCCCGCCGGTCAGCCGCGGAAAGGCGATGGGGCCTGCCTTGGGTCGATGCCAATCGAAGCGATCCGGGTGAGCGGCGAAAAACTGGTCGAGCAGGTCCAGATTGTGGCGGATCAATTCGAGATTGCGCTCCACGATGCCGTCACGGTGGCGCAGCGCGAGGGTCGCCAGCAGTTCGCTGGGTGCGCTGTTGCAGATGGTGGTGTAGTCCTTGAACGAGGCCATGGCCTCGTAGATCTGGCGGTTGCGGGTGGCGATCCAGCCGATGCGCAGCCCGGCCATGCCGTAGGTCTTGGACATGACCCCAAGCGAAACCGCTCGTTCGCTCAGATCGCACAGGGCCGGTTGGCGGTCGGCCGGATCGTGCTCCAACCCCCGATAGACTTCGTCGCTGAAGATGGTGAAGCCGTGGGTCTCTGCCAGATTGACCAGCATATCCAGCGATCTTCGGTCGGCCAGGTAACCGGTGGGGTTGTGGGGCGAGTTGAGGACGACGGCGCTGGTGTTCGGTCTTACCAGCGCGCCCAATTCATCCATGTCCAGCGTCCAACCAGCACTTGACTCCTCACCGTCGAAGTGCATGCGCCAGAGCGTGACGTCACAGCCGATGCTGCGTGCGATCTCGGCCAGCGACTGGTATCCCGGCCACTGCACGATCACATGATCGCCCGGATCCAGCATGACCTGCATGAAGTTGAAGATGGCCTCTTCGGCGCCGGCGTGGACCAGCACCTGTTCGGGCGAAATTGTCGCGTAGATGGTGGCGATCTCTGCCCGCAGCGCGGGATCGCCGGTGGTCTCGGTATACCCGAGCCAAAGGGAATGCAGGCGTTCGGTCGCGTCCGGCTCCAGGGCAAGCAGGTCGCTGACGGCAACGGATTCAAGATCGGATGAGCAGAGCAGATAAGGGGCGGAAAATTCGTGTTGGGCAAAGAAGCGTTCGAGTTGAAAGGGGGGAAGCTTCATCGGCGTCGAACCTCTGTTTTCATTTGTCAGTCCGTTTCGTCCTGGGTGATGCTGTTGAAATATTGATTAAATCGCCGTTCGTGCTGCCATTGTGCGCTCATGCTGACCAAGGACCAAATGGTCGCACCCGTCACAAAACCGATGGCCGCACCCAGGATCAGCCCGTCGAATCCCGCGGAAATGATTCCGCCGGTTGCGCCCAACGCACTGCCGATCATTGTCAATATAATTAGCATCATCATGCTTCCCTATTCTTTCCAGTGTCGTCAATTGACGCCGCCATGTTTCAGCAAGCGTCGTCATCGGTTGCGATGTTGAGGCGCCCCGTAGCTGATCGGGCTGCATAGGGGCGGGGACGACGGTCGTCTGTCCACCTCAGCAACGAGTCGCCACGTATGACTGTTCCTGGAAAATCAGAGAAAGTTTCGATAGCGGGCAAATCGTAGGACGAGAGTCCACAAGCGGTCCGCGTTGAGACGGTTTTGCCCGAAAATCGACGAGCTATGACAATGGTTCACGCAGCACCCTTCGACAAGCTCAGGGCAAGCGCAGCCCCTGTCCCTACAGCGTCTTCATCAAATTCCAATACTGCCGGTACTTGCTGAACCCGAACTTGGCATAGAACTCGCTGATGCCGGTCCAGTCGATGATGCAGCCGTTGACGCCGTTGTTGTGGAGTCGCCGCAGTCCGGCATCCAGCAGCGCACTGCCGAAGCCCTGGCCGCGAAGGCCGGCGCTCACGCCGATGGCGCCGAGCTGGCCCCAAGGGCGCGGCAGTTGATAGGGATAGAATCGTTCCAGGGGACGGGCCGAATCCTCGAAGGTAAGTTGGCAGAAGCCTTCGATACCGGATTCAGTCCAGAGCAACATGAAGTCTGAGACGCGACCGCCATCGTTGAGGAATTCACGGCATGCGTAGTGCCAGCGACCGGCAAACTCGCGCGCCAGATAGGCCAGCAGATCAGCCTCCTGGCCCGACTGTGCAGGGCGTACGGCGCAGGGGGCGTCCTCAACACCTGCCGGGGGCTGATATTCGGATAGGTTGGAGGCGAGATCCCAAATGCCGCCATCGCCGGCCCGCATATGATAGCCGACGCTACGAAAGAAGGCGTCCTGTTTGAGTTCA
Source organism: uncultured Chloroflexia bacterium (assembly GCA_963698255.1). Classification (GTDB taxonomy): domain Bacteria; phylum Chloroflexota; class Anaerolineae; order Caldilineales; family Caldilineaceae; genus JAWKOK01. The sequence continues at coordinate 219,874 of CAVOQD010000015.1, forward strand.
ACCGGCAGGCCGGGCGCAAATGGCCTCAAACTGCCGCCGAGCTGCGCATAGTCACACCCCAGTGCCGAGAGCCATGTCTCGACCTGAGCCAGGAGCGCCTGTCCGATTCCGTGATGCTGGCGGTCTGGAAGCACGGCCATGGCATCGATCCAGCCCACGTTGGCCGGCATGACCGCCGGATGGTCATCTAGCTTGCTGCCCAGTGCAAACCCGACCACCTGATTGCCGTCGCTTGCCAGCCAGCCGGTCTGTTTTCCGCCGTCATTCGGCCGGAGGTTGTAGGCAACGAGCTGGGTCGAGATCATGAGGTCAGGCCCGCAGGCTTCGTTCCACACCGCGGCCATAGCCTCAATATCGCGTTCGGATTGCGCATCCAGCTCAATCAGTTCTATTGATCTATCATTCACGACTGAACCTCATATTTAGTTGGATTCATGGCTCCTGGTCTTCCCAATCCAGGAAACAGAGGATGCTGTCGGTGATTCCTTTGGCCGCAACCTGCGGCTGATTGACCAGCAGCCCTTGATCGCCGCCCAGAAAACCCATCTCGAGAATGGCGGCAGGCGTCTCCGGCGCAATGCGATTGAATGCGTGGTACTCTGTCATGGCGTGGGTAACGGTATTGGGGTGGAGTTCCAGTCCGGTCGACAGCGCGTAGTTTGTCGTCAGGCAATCCAGAAGCCGCTGTTCTTCTACGGGGATGTGGCTATTGATGCTGTTTGCGGCCTTGAAGCCCGAGACATCGATACAACTGTCAGCGTGCAGGCTGAGCAGTACATCGATGCTCAGCCCGGCAAGACGCGGGTCGTACTCATCGAAGACGGTGACGTCGGCGCCGGCACGCCGCAGTCGTTTGGACACGATGTCGGCGATTTCCGCGTTGATCTCGGCCTCGGTCACGGTGACCTCGCCGTCGGCGCCCGTGCAGACCGCGCCCGAGTCGAAGCCGGCGTGTCCGCTGATCAAGCCGATCTCTTTATTAAATGCACTGCGTTCGAAACCCTGTGGGCTCAATCCATCGAAACCCGGCAGACCGATACCCACAACCCGCGCGCCGATCAACCCTATGCCAAGCACGGATAGGAAACTTATCAGCAACAACGTGCGTTGAATACGATTGATGGTCTCGTGTCGCATCTGTTGAACCTTACGGAACCGAGCCAATCTGTGGGAACCGGCGTCCGGTCTGTTGAATCTCATTGTAGCTTAGGCGTTGATTCTGTCAATCTTGAAGGGGTGAAGTAGAATTGACAAAGCATGATGCCCAAGCTAGACTTTGGGATATTGGACAAGAAGAAAAATCGCGGTCGCAGGGCCAATTGAAAGACCCGCCGGAAGTTAAACCGGCGGGCGATGAAGATGGCGAAATTGAGGGCACTCCCCAGGGCATGACATCAAGTTTCCAGTTCGGTTCGCGCCAGGGCGCAGGCACTGGTTCACAATCGGGTACACAACAATCGACTGCCACGAGCGGAGCGGCTGCAACGCCTTACTCTACCCGCGACATTGGTGCGATGCTGCGTGAGCGGCGTGAAGCATTGGGCGTCACACTTGCTGAGACCGAAGCCGCCACTCGAATTCGACAAAAATACCTTGCCGCACTGGAATCCGACGAATGGCACTTGTTGCCCGGAGAGGTTGTCGGGCGCGGCTTTCTGCGCAACTATGCCGCCTATCTTGGGCTGGAACCGACTGAGGTGATCGCGCGTCGCCGGGCCGTGACAGGCGATTCGGTCACGATGGTGCTGGCCAATACCAGCGCCGGGTCGATGCTGCCGCCGATTCGTCAGGTCGACTATCGGCCCAAAGATGTGGAATTGCTCGATGAAGGCGAGGGCATGGAGCGGCGAGAGGTTCGCTTCGGCCCGATTCTGAGCGTGCTGGCCGCAATTCTCTTGCTTGTCGGCGTTTGGTTTGCCAGAGATGCGTTGACCAGGCTTGCCGCGGGAACCGGCGATGTGGCGTCGGCAGCCTTCGATAACATACGCTCAATTTCGGCGCCTGCAACCGAGGCGGTCGATCTGCCCACGCCGGCAGTCGGTGTAGGTATCGTCAACCCCGAAAACGAAGGTGTCGTAGCTACGACTGTGGGCGAAGTGGCTTTGGATGGAGTGACCGCTGTGGCCGGCAGCGGCAGCACTGGGGACAGCGGCGGCGAGAGCACTCAGCCGGCGGCTGATCCGAACGCCGGCCTGGTATTGATTCCAACTTCGACCCCGACACTCGGACCGCCAACGCCCACCGAAGCGGTGGAACCGACGGTTACACCCACTGAAACGCCGATCCCTCTGCCGACGCCGACGCCGATCACGGCTGCCGTGGTAGAAGAAATCGTGGAACCTCCGCAAGAAGCTCAAGAAGATGTTGTGCCACCGGCCGAAGATGATGCTGTTCTGTTGCCCACGCCCACGCCGGAAGAGGTCGAAGCGTTTGTGGCGGCGCCAATCTGTCCGGATCCGCGATCTGTGATCACGTCTCCGGGCGTCAGTCAGGCGGTGAGCGGCGTCATCGGCGTGACCGGCAGTGCGACCCACGAAACATTCCAGTACTACAAACTGGAATATGCGCCGGGCGCCGACGCTGCCGGTGGATTCGTCTATTTCGACGGCGGCAATAACCAGGTAGTTGACGGTCTGCTGGGAAGTCTCGATACCACCATTTTGCCCAATGGTCCCTACACGGTCCATCTGATCGTGGTTGATGCGACCGGCAACTTCCCGGCTCCCTGTGCCGTCACCATCGATCTGCAAAACTGACTGACAGTCGTTCACGATTTGTCATTCTGAGAGGGTCGTAGGTGAAGTTGACCTACCACTACTGATCGGTCAGCGACTGCTCAAGCGGGACCGCTTCGAGTTCGCCATCCTCATCCTCTTTCAACCGATAGATCTGCTCTGCATGATCGGTCATCAATACGCCGTGGAGATGATCGATTTCGTGCTGAAAGATGCGCGCCAGCCAATCATAGGCCTTGACGCGGTATTCCTTGCCGTAGCGGTCCTGGGCCCGGACAAGCACATAGGTCGCGCGGTCCACGTCTGCAAGAATGCCGGGCAGACTCAGGCAGCCCTCCTGTCCGACCTCAGACCCTTTGGCCTTGATGATCTCCGGGTTGATCAACTCGAAAACTCGCATGGTGTTTTCGGGATCATCCTCATCCTCAGGATACTCGACGACCGTCACCCGGCGATCGAGGCCGATCTGAGGGGCGGCAAGCCCCACGCCCGGCGCATCGCGCATGGTTTCGACCATGTTGTCCAATAGCTGATGCAGTGCGGGACCAAAATTGCGCACTCGTTCGGTCGGCTTTCGCAGCACCGCGTCTATCAGCATCACCCAATGTTACGATTTTCAAAACTGGCATTTTCTCTCTCACCCGATAGCCGCACCCTGTGCCGGCGTCGGCTCCTCAATTCTGTTGGCCGTTATTCAGTGGCCAGCGGCGGAATGGGAGGCTGCGGCAACGCTCCCACAGACCTATCTTATTCCATGGATGAAAGTTCCGCCAAATAATCTCCACAGATCGATAGCTTCACTGCAAGAACCACGAATTGCACAGATTACACGAATTTTCTCAGTGGTCTAATTCGTGACATTCGTGCAATTCGTGGTTCTTGCAGTAGAGCCATCGATGAATCGCAGATCTCAAAACGACACGATCGAAAATCGTCTTTGACGAACGTGCTGATTCTGGTACGATTACGGTGCGACGATGTTGGCCTGGGCGACGCCGGCGAGACTGGGCTGGCGTGGTTGGCTGCTTCGGTGATTCGGAACATGATGCGTGACTTTACCGTCGGTTCATGCGTCATCCATGATAGACTCACAGCCGATAGACCTACAGCCGATAGACCTACAGAGGAGAACGACGATGAATGCACGCCTTGCTCAACTGGGGCTCGTACTGACGTTGGCTCTGGCCATTTTTCTGGCGTCGCCGACGACCGGATTGGCGTTTGAGGGTTCCCTGCGCAACGTTGCTCTGGCGCCGTCGATTCAGGCCGAAGCGGACGCCACGCCGACCGTTCAACAGGGGTCACGCTATAGTCGCCATATTCAGCGAAAAAAGGCGCAGACGCCGGCACCCACGGCCACGCCCGTCCCCGTCGAGACGCCGGAGCCTGAAACGGCAGCCGAACCGTCGGCAGCGCCAGAATCGGCGACTTCAGGGTCGGTGGCATCAGGACACGGTGGTATCAGATACGGTGCAAGCCAATGTGCTGATCGACGGCCAACGTTTGCAGAGAGTTATCGGCGATCGGCTGAGTTCGACCCTCTACGGCTTCGACGCTGAAGGCAACTTGTTGCGCAGCACCGATGACGGCGTGACCTGGATGCTGGTGGCCACGGCGCCGGCAGCGTCAGCGCCAACGTCACCGGAGATCACAGAGTTTGTCATGAGTCCGGGCGATACCATGGTGCTCTATAGCGGCGAGGGCCTGGAATGCGGGAGCGCCGTCTCGCAAGACGCGACGGCTGAGCCGCTCTATCGCTCCCTCGATGGCGGCGTCACATGGGAGCCGCTCCAATTGGGTGACAACCTGGTCCCCCTGTTGGTGAATCCACAGGCCGAGGATTCGCTGCTGGCGGCCGATTGTGAACTGCCCTATCTGAGCGTAAACGGCGGTGACAGTTGGCAGAGCAAGCCGGATCGGTCGGACGAGGCCCTTTGGGACAGCTACCGGATCAATGAGGTGGCCACTTCTTCGATGGTGGGCGTGTCATCGGTGGATGCCGCCAATTGGAACTATCTCTACGCCAGCGGAACCGATGAGGACGGGACCGGTGTCGTGGCCTACAGCGGCGATGCCGGTACAACGTGGGATCGCATCACGCCTCGCATCAGCCCGCAGCCACGTGGCATCTCCAGCGTGGCTGCTGACCCGACCACTGCAGGCCGCCTCTGGTTCACGGATCGCAATGGCGTCTGGTATACGGAGGACTTCGGCGCTTCCTGGCAATTGACCATTCTAGGGCTGGCGGATGTACTCAATGCCGGTGACAAGCTGGACATCACCGGCCTGACCGACATCCTCTATCTGCCCAGCGACGATATCTATTTGGCGACCATCGAGGGGCTCTACCGGGGCAAGCCGAATTCCGGCATCTGGACGCTGGTCGAAGACGGCGAGTTCGGCGTCCAGAAGATCGAGAGCCTCTTGGTGACCGAAAGCCAGCCGAGGACGCTCTGGGTCAACGCCGAGGACGGCGTCTATCTCTATCCTGTGCGATAGTATTGGATCAACAAACAAAAATCCGGGAACTTGGGCGTTTTCCGCCCAAGTTGCCCGGATTATTTGTTTCCCTCTACACCGTCTCGGGCTTCATCCTCAGCAGGCGCAGCCCGTTGGCAACCACGATCAGCGTGCTGCCTTCGTGTCCGACCACGCCCAGCGGCAGCGGCATGACAAAGCCCGGCACGAACATGGGCGCCACGATGGTCAACAAGACCAGCACGACAATCACGCTCACCGAGAAGATCACATTCTGGCGTACGATGCGCGTCGCCTTGCGGCCCAGATGAATGATGAAGGGCAGCTTGGTCAGGTCGCTCGACATCAGCACGACATCGGCCGTCTCCAGCGCGACATCGGTGCCGCCTGCGCCCATGGCAATGCCGATGCTGGCGCTGGCCAGGGCCGGCGCATCGTTGACGCCGTCGCCCACCATGGCCGTCGGCTGTTCGACTGACCAGCTTCTGGACGATCGTCACCTTCTCTTCCGGCATCAGCCCGGCGTAGACTTCGTCGATGCCGACCTCTTTGGCGATCTGGTTGGCGACGGCCTCGTTGTCGCCGGTCAGCATGGCGACGCGCTTGACGCCGGCTTCGTGCAACTGACGGACTGCATCCGGCGCTTCCGGGCGGATGGCGTCGGCCACGCCGATGAAGCCGACCACCTCCCAATCGCGTTCATCGCCCAGCGTATCCTCGACGGTGCTGCGGCGCACCACCAACATGACCGTCTTGCCCTGCTTCTGCAAGGCATCTCCGATCATGCTGATGGCCGGCGACAGAACCATATTCTGATCCATGAAGAGCTTGTCGTTGCCGATATAGACGGTCTCGACAAAATCCTCGCGTTCAAACTGGGCCTGGATGCCGTTGCCGGCGATGGCAAAGAAGTCGGACGGCTGTTCCAGTTCGATCCCATCTTGCTTGGCACGCTCGATCAGCGCCTTGGCGATGTGGTGCTCGCTCAGCGTCTCGGCGCTGGCGGCCAACTTCAGCAACTCCTCGGTCGAGTGGCCGGTCAGCGGATGGACGTTGGTGACGACCGGGCGGCCGGGCGTCAGCGTGCCCGTCTTGTCAAAGGCGACGGTCGTCACCTCGGCGATGCGCTCCAGGTAGGCGCCGCCTTTGAAGAGCACGCCGTTGCGCGCGCCGGCGGCAATGGCGCTGAGCACGCTGGCCGGCGTGCTGATGATCAGCGCGCAGGGGCTGGCCACCACCAGCAACGTCATGGCACGATAGAGCGTGGCGCTGAACGGCTCATTGCCGAAGAGCACCGGCAGGATGATGGCCAGCAGCGTCGCGCCGATGACCACATAGGTGTAGGGCTGGCTGAAGCGATCGATGAACTGCTGCGTCGGCGCCGAGTCTTCCTGGGCCTCGGCCACCAGCGTGATGATCTTGCTCAGCGTGCTCTCCGAGTCGAGCTTGCGGACCTCGACTTCGATGGCGCCCGCGCCGTTGATGGTGCCGGCGAAGACCTCATCGCCGACCGCTTTGTGAACCGGCACGCTCTCGCCGGTGATCGGGCTCTGATCGATGCTGCTGGACCCTTTGGCGACCGCGCCGTCCAATGGCAGCCGTTCGCCGGGCCGCACCAGCACGATGTCGCCGATGTTGACCTGCTCGACCGGCGTATCGACCTCGGTCCCATTCTTGACGCACCCGCGCCACGTCGGGACGCAGGTCGGCCAGCGCTTCGATGGCCGCACGCGTGCGGTCCATGGCGAACTCTTCCAGCGCACCGCTCAATGTGAAGAGGAAGAGCAGCAGCGCGCCTTCGGGCCAAGCGCCGATCAGCGCCGCGCCCAGCGCCGCCGCGATCATCAGGAAGTCGATGTCGAGCGTGCCCTCCCGCGCCTCTTCGATGGCCCCCTTCATGCCGGTGTAGCCGCCGGCCACATAGGCCGTCACCGCTGCAATGGTGATGGCCCAGTCCGGCAGCAGCCCGATCGCCTGACCGATCCAGCCGAAGACCAGGGCGACCAATGTGATGGCGGCAAGGATCAGCGCCGGATTGGAGCGCCATGTCCTGAAGATTGATGATGTGGAGAATGAGCTGCCTACGTCTTGAGGGCCGCTGCCGGCGGGTTTGATGGATTGGGTTGTCATGGGGTAAAGATCCTATTGTTTTTCTCGCCGAATTTAGTCTTCATGTTGCGCATTCCACTGGGCGATGATCTCTGCGCGTTTGCGTTCACGGCATGCCTCGCAGAAACCGAACATATCCATGCGTGCATTGACCGGCTCGAAGCCGGTGTCGCCGCGGATTTCCGCCTGTAGCTCGTCGGGCAAGGCGGGTTGTCGGTAGTCGGCAACCTGATGGCAACGCAGGCAGATCAGGTTGATGTGGGGATCCGGGTTTGTCTCATAGTGTGTGTGGTCTGAACCGAGGGCGATTTCGACGATGACGCCCAGTTGTGCCAGCACATTCAACGTGTTGTAGACCGTCGCACGGCTGATTTCCGGATGAACCTGCGAAATGCCGGCATAGACCTGATAGGGCGTCGGGTGTTGATCGGTTTCGGCCAGATAGTCGCAGATGATACGCCGTTGGGATGTGACTCGGTAGCCGGCGTCTTTCAGCGATTCTGTGTATTGTCGGGAATTCCGCATGTCGATCTCAATGAATTTGGGACAGATCGTCCCACATAAAATCCAGAGCCTGTTGGCGCAGTGCGCCTGTTTCGCGAACAAAACGTTCTAATTAGAACGATTCTAAATATTGCTGGCGACAGTATAGCCCAACAGCGATTCTGAGTCAAATTAAACTAGAATGATTCTAAGTTTATTTGTCCAATCATAAACGTCATACAGTGGTAGTTTGTTTTGACACCCCCTTTCAAACCTGCTACAATCGCCCCCGCATAAGGAGACCAGCACCAGTTCAAGCTGTTGCTCGGAAGCCCAAATTACTTGTCCGCGACTGCACCCGAGCAGCATAGTGATTCGAGATGGTTGAACAGTGCTTCAGAAACTGTTCGGTTATGCAATTCTTCTGGTCACAGTGTTGTGGCTGATTCTGAGCTATATCCCCGTTTCGGTAGTGACATTGCCGCAGATTCCCTTTGCCTCAGAGGCTAGCGGTCGTCTGTTTCAGGTTCTGCTTGTCGGCGGGTTCCTGATATTTGTCGTGTTGCAAATTTGGCTCGTAGTTGCGACCAAACGGTTGTTTCGCACGGAAGACGGCCGCCGGAATGAAATGGCGGCTGAATTTGGACTCAATCGAACTTCCGAAATGATTTGGACGGCGATTCCTCTACTGATGACGATTGGTCTGGCGCTGGCAAGCTATCAGACATGGGCAATGTTGACTTCCGTGAAGTAGGTAGAGTGAAGTAGGCATCGCCACTCGACTCGTATTTGTTTCGTATTCAACCAGCAAAACCCGTTTTCCGTATTCAGGACAGGCATTACACCGGGGTGTCTCTTTCAAGGAATAGGCTCCAGATTGACGTAACGCTTGTGTTGATTTTGCATTGTCTACTGTCAATCGTAACTCGCAGACAGATGCTTTAGGGCGGACTCTTTAGGACAAACACAGAGTAGGAGCAGTCACAGACTATGTCGGGTTCATCCACAAATCGACGACACTTTATTATCATTACGGTGCTCATCGTTCTCAGCACGGTCGGTAATGACCTGGCTGTTGCGTGTCATGTTGCCGCTGCCGATGGAGGCCAGCACCCAGGCCGCAACAGTCGATTACGTCTTCAACTGGAACATGTTCTTGATTGCGCTCTTCTTCTCTCTTGTGATGGTCTTCATGCTCTATGCCGTCGTTGTATTTCGTCGACGCGACAATGATGAGAGCGAGGGGGAGCACTTCGAAGGCAACTCCGTCCTCGAGATCGTCTGGACTGTGATTCCACTGATCATCGTCATCTTCTTGGCGATTCTCGGCGTGACGACGCTCAACGAGATCACCCAGGCCCAGGACAATGAACTTGTGGTCAATGTCGAGGGCTTCCAATGGGGCTGGACATTCTCCTACCCGGAGGCACGGCGATATGATCAGCGCTGAAATGGTGCTGCCGGTCAATCGCCCGGCGCGCATGGAGATGACCTCCAAGGATGTGATCCATTCGTTCTGGGTTCCGGAGTTTCGGGTCAAACAGGATCTGGTTCCTGGTCAGGTAACGGTCGTGCGCTTCACACCCAGCGAGGTCGGCGACTACGCGTTGCGTTGCGCTGAAATTTGTGGTCTGAGCCACTGGAGCATGTTAGCGAATGTGCGTGTGGTCGAACAGGAAGAATATGACGCCTGGATCAGCGAGCAGACCGCAGGCAGCAGCCCGGCGCTTGCGAATGCGCTGTTGGATGCGCCGGTAGCGGGCGTGACGGTCGTTGACGTGCAGGAGACAGAGTAGTCTGTCGGTTGCGACATCACTTCAAGCGTTTTGAGCAACAAGAACTTCAGAAGGAGAACGGGTTATGACTTTGATGTCGTTGGGATTGGTGAGAGGTCTGATCGGCCAATTGCTCGGCACGCTGCTGGGCATGGCGCTGGCCATGATCGTTCGCCTACTCCTGGGCGATTCGGCGTGGTCTACGGAACCGGTGCTCGTTACCGGTTTTGTCTTCGGCGTCGTTCGGCTTCTTGCTCGCTGTCGGCGCCTTGACCGACTGGCTGAAGTGGATGCGTCGGCAAGGAGACGCCGATGCACCATGGCCCGCCGGTCGGGCAGCCGTCGTGGACACGCTATTTTGGCGTGGACTACAATCACAAGGTGATCGGCATCCAGTACGGTGTGACCGGCCATCATCCTGTTGATGATCGGCGGCGGCTTCGCCGTCATCTTCCGCACCGAACTGGCCGCTCCCGGGTTTCAGTTCCTGACCGCGAATACATACAACACCATGTTCAGCATGCATGGGTGGGTGGCGCTGGCCTCGATTCTGCTCGGCATCGGCGCTCTGGCCAACTACCTGGTGCCGCTGATGATCGGCGCCGAAGACATGGCCTTCCCACGCCTCAATGCCTTTGCCTACTGGATCAACGTGCCGGCCATTGTCGATTCTGGTCGCCAGCCTGATCTACGGTTGGGATGGCGGCTGGACCGTCTATCCGCCGCTGAGCACTCAGGGTTCGCCCGGCTTCCAGTTCGTCTTCTGGGCGATCTACTGCATCGGCCTCTCGTCGATCTTCGGTTCGCTCAACCTGATTGTCACGATCCTGATGATGCGCCCCAAGGGCATGACCCTCTTCCGCATGCCGATCTTCGTCTGGGCCGTGCTGGCGACCAGCCTGATCCAGTTGACCGGCACCCAGTTGATCGGTCTTTCCTTCCTGATGCTCTCGTTCCAGCGCCTGTTGGGCATGGGCTTCTTCGACCCGGCACAAGGGCGGCAATCCGATTCTCTATCAGCATCTCTTCTGGTTCTACTCCCACCCGGCAGTCTACATCTTTGTGCTGCCCGGCCTGGGCATCATCAGCGAGATTCTGCCGGTCTTCTCTCGCAAGCCGCTCTTCGGCTATCGCTGGATTGCGCTGTCCAGCCTGGCGATTGCCCTGGTCGGCTTCCTGGTCTGGGGCCATCACATGTTTACCTCCGGCTACTCGCCCTACCTGCGTGTTCCGTTCATGATCACCACGCTGTTGGTGGCGGTGCCGACCGGCGTCAAGTTCTTTAGCTGGCTCGGGCACCATGTGGGGCGGCAAGCTGACCTTCCCGACGCCCATGTTCTTCACGCTGGGCGCCATCTCCGTCTTCCTGATCGGCGGCTTGAGCGGTCCGATCCTGGCCACGGTGACGACCGATCTGAACTTGCATGACACCTACTTTGTGGTGGGCCATTTCCACGCCACCATCTTCGGCGGCTTCGTCTTCCCCTTCCTGGCCGCCATCTACTTCTGGTATCCCAAGATCACGGGGCGCATGTACAACGAGACCATGGGCAAGATTCACTTCTGGATCATGACGCCGGCCTTCTGGGTGATGAGTCTCGGCCAGATGTCCGTCGGCGTGATGGGCATGCGTCGCCGAATCGCCAACTACGATCCGAATCTGGGCGATGGTCCGGCCAGATCGTCGCCGTCCAGATGCTCATCACCATTCTCAGCCTTTGCCATCGCCTTCGGCATCCTGCTGATGCTCTACAACTTGCTGCACAGCGCCGAGGTTGGTCGAGCTGGCCGGCAACAATCCGTGGCGCTCACGTTCACCCGAATGGCAGATTCCTTCGCCGCCGCCGGAGCACAGCTACGCCCACCCGATCTGCAGTGGTCGGCGAACCCTACGACTACGGTCTGGCCGGTTCGACCTATGTGGCAATGGCCCCTGCAGCGGGCGATGACTAGTCGGCGGTGTCAAGCGGATGATTCGCTGCCAACAGTTGCGGCGAATCCTGGATGAGATGAGCGGAGTGGTATAACATCTATCCGAATGAGGAGAGTTAGATGAGTGATCATAAGCGGACCCACGGCGCGGCCTATCGTCACAGCGCAACCGTTGCCCTGGTGTTGGCGGCGCTGACCATCATTGAGATTTTTATCGCCCTCTACGTGGAGAGCGCAGCGCTGCTGATGTTGGTAGCGACATTCAAGGCGATTCTCGTTGTCAAGTACTACATGCACGTATCACGTTTGTGGACACCGGAAGGGGAGCACTAGACAATGAGTGTCGTGACAAGCACACTGGCTCAGTACAATACACAACTGCGCAACAACCGCCTGGGTTGTGGCTCTTCTTTATTTCGGAGATCTTCCTCTTCGGCGGTCTGTTGACGGCGCGTTTCTATCTCTGGGGCAACACTCGCCCCGAGTTGGACCAGGCCATCGGTCTGATCGTGACATCGGTGCTGCTGATCAGCAGCTTTTCCATGAACATCGCCGAAACAGCCATGGAGCACGATGATCGCAAGACATTCTCACGCGGGCTGATCGTCACCTTTATCTTGGGCACGATCTTCCTTTTCGGCGTGATGATCTTCGAGTGGGGCATCTTCCCGTCGCTCTATGAAGGCCACTTCTCCAGCCCGGGCGAGAACGTCTACAGTGCCGTGCGTCTTTGCCATGACCGGCATGCATGCCTTGCATGTGCTGACCGGCCTGATCTTCATCGCCATCGTCTGGAATCTGGGGCGCAAGGGCAGTTTTTCGTCTGAGCAAAACTGGGGCGTCGAGTCCTGCGCCATCTACTGGCACTATGTTGATCTGGTCTGGATCTTCTTCTATCCGGCACTCTATCTGATCGGTCATGCGGTTCATTAGGGACTGGCGATTGGTGATTAGGGAATGGGGATTGGGATCGAATGCAGTGATGCGCAGATCCCCAATCCCTAATCCCCACTCCCCAATCACCAATCCCTTTCCCAGGGAACAAATCAATGCATCCGATTGTTCAAGCGCTATTCTCACCATGGGAGTGGCGCTTTGAAATTCTCATCGTACTTGTGCCGCTCGGCGTTCTCTACACGCTGGGCTGGAGACGGCTGCGCGGACGCAGGCGCCAAGACTGGCCGACCCGTGCGCGATTGGCTTCCTACTGGGCGGGCCTGATCATCCTGGCGACAGCGCTGATGTCGCCCATCGACTACCTGGGCGGCCAGCTCTTCTTCATGCACATGCTGCAGCATCTGTTGACCATGATGGTGGCAGCGCCCTTGCTCTGGCTGGCCAATCCCTTTCCCTTCATGCTTTGGGGGCTGCCGAAACGACGCGAGGGCGTGGTGGCCGGCCAGTTTCGCCAGGGCGCGCCGGTGCGCACCGTGCTGGCCTATCTGACGGCCCCGTTGGCTGCCTGGATGATCTTTCTCACCGTCTATCTGGGCTGGCATGAGCCCGTCCTCTACAATCTGGCGCTGCGCCGCTCCTGGGTCCACGATCTCCAACATGTGACATTTTTTCTGGCCGCCATGTTATACTGGTGGCACGTGATCGGCGCCGCGCCCAAGATCCACAGTCGCTTTCCTGTCTGGGGTCGCATCGGCTATTTGATGGGCACAATTCCGCCCAATATGCTTGCCGGCGTCGCCATCGCTTTTGCCGGCACGGTGATCTATAGCTACTATGAGTCGATTCCTCAGATCTGGGGCGTCACGACCCTGCAGGACCAGATGCTGGGCGGCATCATCATGTGGATTCCGGGCAGCATGATGTTCTTGATCGCTGCACTCATCCTGCTGGCGACCCAGTTCAAGAAGGGCGAAGAACCGCTCCATGCATCGGATTGGGACACCGACGAGGCCATGGTTGCGCCGGGGTTGGAACATCGGGTCATTCAGAACCGCTGGCGTGAGTTGGAGAAGAAGACCAAGGAAGCGCCCGGCGTCCAGTGAAAATGCTGCTGAAAAGATGGATGTTCACCACGGAGACGCAGAGAGGCTACGAAAGACGCTTATCCCAATTGGGACTGATCCTGACGCTGTCGGTGGTTCTTGTTCTGCTTGGCTACGCCCAGCGATCGGCCTGGCCCACGGCGGCGGAACACCGCAGTTGACCAACGCCGAGGCCGGCCCCTACCGTCTCTTTGCCTGGACCGAACCGGAGCCGTGGCGGGCCGATGAGGTTCACCTGACTGTCGTGGTTACGTTGCCGCCGCCTGCCGGCTCTGTTGTCGATGACGGCGTGGCCAACAACCAACTCGACAAGCCGGTCAACGATGCGGAAGTCGGCGTCGGATTCGTTTCAGCAGAGAATCGAGATCTCAGTTTTGAGACGGTCGCCGAATTGCAGGCGCTTGGGCAACAACACGAGCTACGAAGTCGATACCACGTTGCCGGCAGCGGGTCTTTGGCAGATTGAGATCAGTGTCGATGGGTCGGACGGCCAGGGCCAGGCATCGTTTCAGATCGATGTTCTGCCCGCACGTGCACTGAATTGGTCGCTGATTGCTGGCGGCGTGCTGCTCTTGTTGGTCTTGGCGGTCGCCGTGGTCGGTTGGACACGCGGCGAAAATGAATCTCCTCAATTGCATCATCCCTGGGAGCGAGGCTACGGTATCGTCCGTCACTCTCGGGTAGACTCTGTATCGTCACAAGCGTCGAGCGGAAATCGGGTTGGCAAACGATTTCCAGACGTCGCAAACGAGCCAACGGCTCGCCATTGAAAGCAGGCAACAGATCGTGACAATCAAGACGCTGGTCGGTCGGCGTTGGTGGTGGGTCACATTGATCGTGATCGCCGGTGTGATTCTTCTGGTTCGGCTCGGTATCTGGCAGCTTGATCGACTGGAGCAGCGCCGGACCTTCAACAGCATGGTCTATGAACGCTGGATACAGGATCCGTATGACGTTACCAGCGGCGAACTGCCGGCAGACCTGCAGGAACTCGAATATCGGCGTGTTCAGGTGAGCGGCGACTATGACTATGACAACCAGATCGGGCTGAAGAATCAGCTACGCAACGGCGCCCCCGGCATCAACCTGGTGACGCCGCTGGTGTTGGACGATGGACGTGCCGTGCTGATTGCCCGTGGCTGGATTCCGGCCAGTGAAGCCGAGCCCGACCAATGGCCTCAGTTCGATGAACCGTCGGACGAGCCGATTGTCGGTCTGATCCAGGAATCGCAGTTGATGCCAAACGGCGGCGCCGTGCCGATTCCGGAACAGCCGGAGCAGCAGTGGTTCTACGTCAACATCGACGCTATCCAACCGCAGATGCCCTATGAATTGCTGCCGGTTTTCATCATGCAACTGCCGGACGAGGATCGAACCTATGACATGTTGCCCTCCAGGGAAGAGCCGCTCAGGCTACACGAGGGCGATCATCTAAGCTATGCAGTACAGTGGTTTTCGTTTGCCCTCATACTGGGGATCGGCTATATTTTCTTCGTTCGCCATTTTGAACGCAAGGCGTCTGTTGCCGGAAGCGGAAGACGTAGACGATGACTGGACCGGTGAGTCCACTCTGGCGTATGTTGCCGCTGCCGACAATGGAACGCCGGCTGCCAACGAGGAAAGTCGATGAACCGGATGCCGAGGCTGTGACGGCCGAGGTCAAGAAGCGCCTGATCCGGCAAAAGCCCACGAGCGCTGATAGGGCTCCAACTACATTTTGACAATCAATTCTGTCGGCAAGAGAGTGCTGAATGCAGGCTCGTAGTACATTACTTGAGAAAACACCAGGAAGTGGAAGCGCCGCTGACGCGTGATCAGGCGCTGACCCGCCTGGCTATCAGCGACTATGTGGCGTTGACCAAACCGCGCATCATCTCGTTGTTGTTGGTGACCACGCTGGTACCCATGTTCCTGGCCGGTCCGACACCGCCCAGTGCCATGCTGATCTTCTGGGTGATGCTGGGCGGTTTTCTGGCCGCCGGCGGGGCCAACACCATCAACCAGTATGTGGATCGTGACATCGATCATGTGATGTTGCGCACGCGCCAAGCGACCGCTGCCCGGTGGCCGCATGACGCCGATGCAGGTGCTGCTCTTCGGCAGTCGGGTTGAGTCTGCTGAGCTTTGTACTGCTCTGGGTCGACCGTCAATCTGTTGACGGCCTTGCTGGCGCTTTCCGGCATCCTCTTCTACGTCTTCATCTACACCAAGCTGCTGAAACGGCACAGCACCCAGAACATTGTGGTGGGCGGCGCTGCCGGCGCCATTCCGCCGCTGGTGGGCTGGGCCGCAGTGGCCAACGAACTTTCGTTGTTGCCCATCTTCCTCTTCATGATCATCTTCTACTGGACGCCGCCCCATTTCTGGGCGCTGGCGCTCATGCGACAGAAGGAATACCGGGCCGCCGACGTGCCCATGTTGCCCGTCATTGCCGGGTCGGTGGAGACCCAGCGGCAGATGGTCATCTTCAGCGTGCTGCTCCTGCTCATGAGCATCGCGCCGGCCTTGCTGCTGTTGCTGGGCCCGGTCTACCTGGTCTCGGCGCTGGCTCTGGGCGGCGTCTTCCTCTGGCAGGCCATCGACATTCTGCGCAAGCCGACCAACGTCAACATCTGGCGACTCTACAAGTTCAGCCTGCTCTATCTGGCCCTGCTCTTCCTGGCCATGGGCGTGGATCGGCTCTTCTACACACCGCCGGCCGCGCTGGCCAACTTCACGATTTCCTTACCCTTCTAGCCAATTTGGCTGTGACCTTTATAGACCGCGGATTTGGCGGATGAGGCGGACAAAAACCGGATCTGTTCGGATTTTATCCGCGGAAATCGCCTCATCCGCCAAATCCGCGGTCTATCGATCTGCGGCTAGACAAGCTGTTACACAGGAGGCCCCCTTGAAGATCACCGCGGTCGAAGCCCTCATTCTCCATTCTGACAGCAGCTACACCCAGGGCCATGGCCTGGTCGACGCCGTCGAGCCGCTGCCCAAGCGCGTCCTCACCGACCGCTACGCCGGCGGACGCCATCTCTGCACCTACCCGGACGGCGAACAGACCGTCCTCGTGCGCATCGAGACCGATGCCGGCCTTGTGGGCTGGGGAGAGGCCCACGCGCCCTACGCGCCGACGGTCACCCAGACGTTGATCCTCGACCTGCTGGCCCCGCTGGTGCTGGGCGAGAATCCGCTGGCCGGCGAAGTGCTCTGGGAGCGCATGTACGGGGCCATGCGTCTGCGCGGCCACAACACCGGCTTCACCATGGAGGCCATGGCCGGCATCGACATCGCGCTCTGGGATCTGCGCGGCAAGATTCTGGGTCAGCCGATCTACGCGCTGCTGGGCGGTCCCTATCGCACCGAGATTCCGGCCTATGCCTCGGGCGTGCCGGGCGTGACCGATGCCCAACGTCAGGCTGTCGCACTGTCCTACCTCGACGCCGGCTACACCGCGGTCAAGCTGGCCATCGGCCGGCGCAGCCTGGAAGAAGACCTGGCCACCGTCGCCGCCGTCGCCGAGGTGACAGGCGAGCGCGCCCATCTGCTGGTCGACGGACACGGGGCCTACGACCTGGGCACGGCCATCCAGGTCGGGCGCGAGTTCGAGCGGCTGGGCTGCTACTGGTTCGAAGACCCGCTGCTGCCCGAGGATCACGCCGGCTATGCCGAGCTGAGCCGGGCGCTCGACATGTTGGTCGTGGCCGGCGAGACCGAGTGCAACCGCTTCCAGTTTCGAGACCGCCTGTCCGCGCGCGCCGTCGACGTCATCCTGCCCGACATCTGCCGCGCCGGCGGCATCACCGAAGGGTTGAAGATCGCCATTCTGGCCGATGCCTTCCACACGCCGTGGGCCGCGCACGTCAGCATGGGGACCATGGTCCATGTGGCGGCTGCGCTGCATCTGGCCGCGGCCTCGCCCAATTTCCTCGTCTGCGAATACCATCCTCGGTTGACTCGCCTGGGCAACGATCTGATGACGAGCACCGCTGGAGCCGGCGCAAGGCTATCTCACCGTGCCCGACGGCCCCGGCCTTGGCATCGAGTTCGATCTCGACGCGCTGGCGGCGGTAGTTCAGAACCGACGACGCGTTGAGCGATAGGCATCGCCAAGCCGTGCTTACCAACGACCTGAGGAGGGTGAAATGGCGCACACCCGTTTGACCGAACTGAATAGCCTGCTCCGGCGCGCCTGCGACGACCGACAGATCGCCGGGACGGTGATGTTGATCAGGCAACAAGGCCAGATCATCCAAGACTTTGCCGTCGGTATGAGGGACATCGAGGCCGGCAAGCTGATGCGGCCCGACACCATCTTCCGCATCGCCTCCATGACCAAGCCCATCACCACAGTCGCCGTGCTTATGCTGGTCGACGAGGGCCACTTCGGACTCGACGACCCCATCACCGCCTTCATCCCTGCGTTCGACGAAGCAGCCGTCTACATCGGCAGTGATGAGCTGGGTCCGCAATTGGCTGCCCGCGATCGAGACATCACGGTTCGTGACCTGCTCACCCACACGTCGGGCATGGCATTGGGAAATGGAGGCGACGATCCAATCGAAGCCCTCTGGACCGATGCCGTGGCCGAGTTGATCAGCACGCCAGGCACGACATTGCAGTCGGCGGTGCGAGCATTGTCAACTCTTCCGCTGGCCAATCAACCGGGAACGGTGTGGCGCTATGGCCTCTCGTTCGAAGCCCTGGCCGCTTTGGTCGAAGAGGTGTCGGGTTTGTGGTACGATCAGTTTTTGAAACAGCGCATCTTCGAACCGCTGGGCATGGTCGACACCGGCTATGTTATCCCGCCCCGCAACGCCCACCGGCTGGCCGCGCTCTATCGGACCAGCGAAGGCGATGCGCTTGAATTGGTGGAAGCGCCGCAGGAGAGCGCTCATGTACAGTTGTTTGACTACGAATCGGGTACCGGCTGGACCACCGGCGGCGATATGCTGGTCTCGACCGCGGCAGATTATTCACGCTTTTTACAGATGTTGTTGAACGGCGGCGAACTTGACGGATATCGCCTGCTGAGGTCGGAGACTGTTGTGCAGATGGTGACGAGTCAGGTGTCCGATGTCATGCTTCGTCGCGGTAGTTTTCCGCAGGGCTATGGGCAAGGCCTGGCCGTTCATGTCTTGGAGGAAACAACGTTCTCCGGCGGCGTCGGTTCAATCGGCGAGTTTAGTGGCGGGGGTGGTCATGGCACCTACTATTGGGTTGATCCTGTCCAAGATTTGATCGGCGTATTGATGGTACAGATCGACGCTCCCTCGTTTGATTTTCAGCGTCAGGTTCGGGCGGCGGTCTATCTTGGGCTGAGCGAAGGTCGCTGACTTGAAGTCAGCCGTATCAGGCCCCTGGCGCCCTGCGAGCTTCCGTTGAACTGGAAAACCCAGATATGACCCCTTCGCACGTGGGCGTGACGAACTAAACAACTGCGTCAACCTGCTCATGTTTTACGCGGGTGTGCGAACGAGATATTGTGAAATCCATGGACGGCACGCATACGCCCCTATCCAACTGGAAGATACCCTTCTTCACCGTCTGGACGGCACAGCAGCTCTCGCTCATCGGCAGCCACGTGGGCCAGTTCGCCCTTGTCTGGTGGATCACCGACACGACCGGATCTGCCACGGTGCTGGCGACCGCGACTTTCGTGGCGTTGCTGCCCGGCGTCTTCCTCAGCCCCTTTGCCGGCGCGCTGGTCGACCGCTGGAGCAGGCGGCTTGTGATGATCATCGCCGACGGTTTTATCGCACTGGTCGCGCTCTGGGTCGTGGTGCTCTTTTGGACCGAGGCGATTCAGCTCTGGCACGTCTACGTACTGATGACGGCACGCTCCATCGGCAGCGCTTTTCACTGGCCGGCCATGGCCGCGTCGACATCGCTGATGGTGCCCGAGGAGCAGTTGCCACGCGTGGCAGGTCTCAACCAGACCATGGACGGGGCCATGCAGATCGCTGCCCCGGCGCTGGCCGCACTGCTGCTCGGCTTCATGCCCATCTACGCGATCATGGGCATTGACGTCGCCACCGCGCTGCTGGCTATTCTGCCACTGCTCTTCGTGGTCATTCCGCAGCCACAGCGCACAGAGACGACGACAGAAAAAACATCGGGAAATATGGGGTTGGCCCAATCGGTTCGGCGCGATCTGGTCGAGGGGGTTCGTTATATCTGGCGCTGGCCGGGGCTCAAGGGTCTCTTCGGCATGATCACGATCATGAGTTTTCTGAGCGTGCCCGCTTTCATCTTGTTGCCGATTCTGACCGCCAACTATTTCGGCGGCGGGGCCATGCAGTTGGCCTGGATGAACGGGGCGTGGGGTCTCGGACTCGTGCTGGGCGGGCTGTTGTTGAGCGTCTGGGGCGGGTTCGAACGGCGCATGATCACCATCTTCACTGGCGCCATTGGCATTGGCGTGAGCTATCTGCTGGTCGGGCTGACGCCGGCATCGCTTCTCCCGCTGGCATTGCTCTGGCTGATGGGCGGCGCCGTCATGAACTCCATCGCGTCCGGCTCCTACATGGCTCTGTTGCAGGCCATCGTGGAGCCAGACATCCAGGGCCGCGTGTTCACCGTCGGCCGCAGCCTGACCTCGGCCATGATCCCGCTCGGCATGCTCTTCGCCGGCCCCTTCGCCGACCTGATCGGCATTCGTGAACTCTATGTGGTTGCCGGGGCCATCCAGATCGTCGTTGTGTCAGGCACAGTCTTCGTGCCGGCCGTTGCGCATTTGGGTGAGGAGAAAGACGCCTTGTAACGCGGCATTTATTATGTTGTGTCAGCCCTGCAAGGCCGGTTAGGCTACGACATAAATGTCGCGGTACAGGACCCGTGTGCAGGTCAAACGCCATTGGCGATTTCCTCACTGCGAAGTATGATAGACTGTGAAACCATTCCCCAAGGTGGGGATCTCTGGAGTGGAGGGATCGCAAATATCCTGGATGTCCTACTGACGCGCCCGCACCATCCGGTATCGGCAGCCTACACGAATTCTGTGAGTGGGATCTCCCCCTGCTATCCGCCTAATGTGGGCGAGTGCGACGAATTGGACTTAACCGCGGATAAACGCGGATGGGTTTCCGCATACGCGCTAGCGCCTGAGAGTTCCCATAGGTCTGGTTTTGCGAACCTTCAACGAAAATCGGTGGATGCATCGTGAGTGTGGGAAATCTTTGTCATTTGCAGGACCAAACGAAGCGCTTGATCGACGGCATCGTTATCCGGGAAGGCATCCGCGATTTCCGGGTCCAGGACGACGACATTCCTGCCGGATCGGTGGCCTGACGCATATCTTCCTCTGGGCAGAACAGTCATCTGCGAGAGATCGTATTCCGGACGCAGTTCGTAGTCATCAGCGTCCTTCTTCGTAGAATCGTCTTTCATGTGCAGTCGCCTTTCTTGCACTGATAATTCGAGTCATTCCGTCCCGTTCGGTGTGGGCAACCGAAATTGGTCAACTCCATTGTAGCACGACATTTATGTCGTAGCAGCCTGGTTCGGCAGAGCCAGGCTGCTACGACATAAATGTCGTGCTACAAAAATGGTTCGCACGCCCACGTGCGAATTTAACGTTGAGGAAATTTACCAATGAACATCATCCAAGAACACGAACTAACCTGCGACGTCCTCGTCGCCGGCGGCGGACCGGCGGGCGTGCCCTGCGCCATCGCCGCGGCACGCAACGGCGCAAGCGTGATCCTCTGCCAGGACCGGGCTGTGCTGGGCGGCAACGCCTCCAGCGAGGTGCGCATGCACATCGTCGGCGCGGACTCGGGCGGCAAGCGGGGCTTGGCGCTGGCCACCGAGGTGCGCGAGGGCGGCATCATGGAGGAGATCCGGCTGGAGACGGCGGTGCGCAATCCGCAGCGCTCGGCCTCCATGCTCGACCTCATCCTCTACGAACTATGCCGGGCCGAGCCCAACCTGACGCTGATGCTGAACACACGCGTCGTCGATGTGGAGATGGCTGACGGTCATCATCACCCACGCCATCGCCGACCGCCACTCGACCGAGGATCGCTTTCGCATCGCGGCCAAGGTCTTTGTCGACTGCACCGGCGACGGCCAGCTGGGCGTGGCCGCCGGCGCGCCCTATCAGCAGGGCCGCGAGGGCGCGGACGCAGTACGGCGAGGACATGGCCGTGCCTGAGGCCGACGGCAAGACCCTGGGCTCGACGCTGCTCTTCCAGGCACGCGACATGGGGCGTCCCATGCCCTTCAAAGCGCCGCCCTGGGCGCGCAGCTTCAGCGAAGAGGATCTGCGTCTGCGCCCCCACGGCTCGACCGGCGTCGACCGCGGCCTGGAGTACGGCTACTGGTGGGCCGAGTGGGGCGGCGAACTGGACACCATCAAGGACAACGAGACCATCCGCGATGAACTGCTGGCCATCACCCTGGGCGTCTGGGATCACATCAAGAACGGCGGCGACCACGGCGCGGACAATTGGGCGCTGGACTGGTTCGGCTTTCTGCCCGGCAAGCGCGAGAGCCGCCGCTTCATCGGCCAATACGTGCTGCGCCAGGACGACCTGACGGCATCACGCAAATTCGACGACGCCATCGCCTACGGCGGCTGGTCCATCGACACCCATCCGCCCGAGGGCATCGACGCGCCTCATCTCGATCCCTGCAACCAGCCGCTGACGCCCTACATCTTCGACATCCCGCTGCGCTCGTGCGTGGCACGAGAGTCCGGGCAACCTCATGTTCGCCGGGCGCAACATCTCGGCCAGCCACATCGCCTTCGCCTCGACGCGTGTCATGGCCACCTGCGCCGTCATCGGCCAGGGCGTGGGCACGGCCGCAGCCTATGCCGCGACCCACGACTTGTTGCCGTCCGAACTGGCCGGCGATCCGGCGGCAATCGACGCCATCCAGCAGCGTCTGCTGCGCGACGATGCCTATCTCATCGGCTGCACCAACCATGATCCGCTGGATCTGGCACGCACGGCCACGATTACCGCGTCGAGCGAACAGGCCGACGGCAGCGCGGCCAATGTCATCTCCGGCCAGAGCCGCGCCGTCCATGGCGAGTGGGGCGCGCCGCCCGACCGGGCCGTTCCCGGCGCCCATCGCTGGAAAAGCGATCCGGCTGCCGGCCTGCCCGCCTGGCTGGAACTGCGCTGGGATCAGCCGATCCGGGCGGCAGAGATCCAGCTCATCTTCGACTCAGGTCTGCATCGCGTGCTGACGCTCAGCCATTCGGATGGCTATGTGGAAAAGATGGAGTGGGGGCAGCCCCAGTCCGAGACCGTTGCCGACTATGTGATTGAGGGTGAAGTCGAGGGTGTATGGCAGACGCTGGTTGAGGTGGACGGCAACTATCAGCGGCGGCGAGTACATGCCATTGACGTCGGGAACGCCATCAATGCTCTGCGCGTGACGGTCATGGCGACCAATGGATTGGATCATGCGCGCATCTGCGAAGTGCGGGTTTATGGCGCCGAGAGTCGTCAATGGATCCGGCAAACGTAAAGACAGGTCTCAGACTTGTCCCTACGCCGAATCGAAAAGATCGCCAGAACGCGGCATCCATCAATGATCGAACAGGAGACTTCCAAATGAGCAACGAAAATCTGCAAGCATTTCTCGGCGAGATCCGCGCAGTGCGCGAGCAGGCGCTGGCCGAGTTGATCGACCTGACCGAGGACGACTTCGCCACGCCGACCGACATGGTCCGCTGGGATGATGTGCGCCGCGTGCTGCTGCGTTTCGGCGATCACATGCGCGAGCACGCCAATCAGCTTGAGGCCGCGCGCTATGCCATCGACCGCGATCCGACCATGCCGCAGCGCATGCTGGCAGAGAGCGAGGTCGCCTGGGGCAAGCTCCTGGCCGCCACCGTCGGCCTCGATGATGATGACATGGATGCGCAACCGTCCGACGGCAGTTGGACCGTGCGCCAGGTGCTCAACCACATTCTCGAAGGCGAGCAGGGCTATCTGGACGCGATCCGCAGAACTCGAGGATAAACGCTGCTTTTTTAGTCACAGATGGACACAGATAAAAAACGATGTTCACAGATGGCATTTAGGTCATTCCCTATCGAAAAAGTCTGATCAGTATCCGTGGTTATCCTACTGTTTATCTGTGTCAATCTGTGACAAAAAAGGACTCCACTCGCTATGAAGATCACGAAAATCACACCCTATATCATCGAGGCCGGCTGGCGGACCTGGCTGCTGGTCAAGATAGAGACCGACGAAGGCATCACCGGCTGGGGCGAATGCAGCGACCGCAATCCCCAGAGCATCGCCGGCATGATCCGCGATCTGACGCCCAAGCTCATCGGCCAGGATCCGCGGCCGTTCGAGATGCGATTCTGGGATATGTACCGGGTGACCCGGTCGGGCGGGCGGGGCACGGCGGCCAAGGCCATGGCCGGCATCGAACTGGCGCTGCTCGACATCAAGGCACGCGGCGCTGGGCATTTCGGTGGTGGAGTTGTTCGGCGGCCCGACTCGCGATAGGGTGCGCGTCTACTGGTCGCACTGCGGCACCAACCGGATGCGAGACTATCGGATACCGGGGTTGCCGCCGCTGCGTTCCATGGCCGACATCCATGCCCTGGGGCGCGAGGTTGTTGACCGCGGCTTCACTGCGCTCAAGACCAACATCCTCTTCCCCGGCGATCCGGGCCACATGCACTCGGACGGCGCCACGACCGGACCCAACTCCACCGATCAGGTCGCCGACATCGCCATGGTGGACCACATCGTCACGCTGATGGGCACATTCCGCGATGCCATCGGTCCCAACAACGACCTCATTCTCGATCTCAACTTCAACTTCAAACCGGAGGGCTGCATCCAGATCGCACGGGCGTTGGAGTCGCTCAATCTGCTCTGGCTGGAGATCGACATGCTCGATCCCCACACGCTGGCCCAGGTCAAGGCGTCGACGTCGACGCGCATCTGCACGGCTGAAACACTGTTCTATATGCACGAATATTTGCCCTTCTTCCAACATCAGGCCGCCGACGTCATGATGATCGACGTGCCCTGGAACGGCTTCAGCCAGTCCAAGAAGGTCGGCGATCTGGCCGAGGTCTTCCAGATCAATGTCTCGCCCCACAACTACTACAGCCATCTCTCGTCATTCATCAGCGCCAGCCTCTGCGCCACGCTGCCCAATGTGAGAATTATGGAGATTGACATCGACGACGTGCCGTGGAAAGATGAGTTGGTCACAAACGTGCCGGAGATCGTCGACGGCTACATGACCGTGCCGACCGGCCCCGGCTGGGGCACGGAGATCAATCAGGATGCCGTCGAACAGTATCTGTGGACAGCATGACCTTACGACGCATTTGGGTAAAAGGGATTCATCGCGGATTTGCCGGATCTGGCGGATTCCACGGATTATCTTTGAAAAATCCGCGAGAATCCGTGTCATCCGCCAAATCCGCGGTGAATCCCTTTCCGAAAACACAAGGAATGAAGCTATGAACGATTCCAGCCAGATTCGCATCACCAATATTCGTCTCTTGAACCTGCGCACGGTCGAACATGTCGGCGATCTGGAGCCGGCGTGGAATGTGGGCGGCACGATGCCCTTCAACATCGGCGGCGGCTCAATCGTCGAGATCGAGACCGACGCCGGCGTCACCGGCATCGGGCCGGGCTGTGCGCCGGAGATGCTGCCGACCGTGCGCGAGCTGCTCATCGGTGAAGATCCCTTTCGACACCGAACGCCACGCGCACCGACTGCGCTACTACGCGTCCGGCTTTCCCTACCGCGGCGCAGCGGGCATCGACATCGCGCTGTGGGACATCGTGGGCAAGGTCTGCGGCCAGCCGCTCTACAAGCTGTGGGGCGGCGGACGCGACAAGGTGCCGGCCTATGCCAGCATGGTGCTGCTCTCCACGCTGGAGGAGCGGGTCGATCTGGCGACTCGTCTGGCCGATGAGGGCTGGCAGGCCATCAAGTTGCGCATCCACTACGCCACCATGGCCGAAGACATCGCACTGGTTGAGGCCGTGCGCGATGCGGTGGGTGATCGCATGGCGATCATGGTCGATGCCAACCAGGCCCAGTCCAGCGGGACGTGGCAGCCGGGCGTGCTCTGGGACTACCGCCGGGCGCTGGAGACGGCCAAGGCGCTGGATCAACTCGACTGTTTCTGGTTCGAGGAGCCGTTGCCGCGCTATGCCTTTGCGGAGCTGGCCACGATCAACAGCCAGGTGTCGATGCCTTTGGCCGGCGGCGAGAACAACCCCCATCTGCACGAACTGCGCCAGATGGCTCAGGAGAATGTCTACGGCGTCTTGCAGCCGGAGAGCATGGTGCTGGGCGGCATCACGGCGCTGCGCAAGGTGGGCGTGCTGGCCGAGTTCTTCGGCAAACTGGTCGAGCCGCACCACGGCGGTCGCGGCCTGGGCACCATCGCCCATCTGCACCTCACGGCCTCCTGGTCCCATTCGCCCTACCTTGAGGTGCTCCACGATCCGCCGATTGCCGACTACCGGCATGGGTTCTCCATCTTCGCCGAGCCGCCGGTGGTCGATGCCGAGGGCTTTGTGCAGGTGCCGCAGAAGCCGGGGCTGGGCGTCGAGATCGATCCGGGTCTGATTGTTGATGGTGGATAACGGAATTGTCACGGATGACTCCACTGCAAAAAGGAAAACAACCACGGATTACACGAATTACACGGATTTTTTCACTGGAGGAAATCCGTGTAATCTGTGTAATCCGTGGCAAAGCTAGTTCTTACAGTGAACTCACAGATGGACAAGGATAGACAATAGACGTTCACGGATGAGCTTTGAGCCAAATTCTGGCAGTCCAAACATTGAATTCACGGATGCGACAAGGATTGACAATAGACGTTCTCAGATGAGCTATGAGCCAAATTCTGGCCCTACAATCCTATGAGCAATATGGTGATGTATGGCTATTTGGAATCGATGGGTCAGAGGCTGGATCGACGGGGAATGCCATGTCCCTACGCGTCTCAACTCGTCTTGTTTGCGAAGCAGGCGCTGTGCGCCAACATACCCACTGAATACACAGAAGGGATAACGATGACTGTAACCAAGACAAGAGTCGGCCTCGTCAAAGGCGTCAGCCGGCGCATCAATGCCTACAACGCCATGGACGCCGTGCGTGAGGAACTTGTTCCCAAGTTGGCATCGACGGTGCTGATCAAGCCCAACTTTCTCTCCAGCACCAATCAACTGGCCTCGACCCATGTCGACGCAGTGCGCGGCGTCATCGACTTTCTGATGAGCGTCGAGAATCCGCCGACCGAGATCATCGTCGCCGAGGGCGCCAACGAGGCGTATCCGGGCGAGGCCTTCACGGTCTTCGGCTATCGCTCGCTCGACGCCGAGTACGATGTGCCCATCCGACTGGTCGATCTGCACCAGGAAGGAGCATGGCGCGAGGAGACCGTACACATGATGGATGGCAGCACGGAGATCGTACGCATGCCGGAACTCGTGTTGGACTGTCCATGCACGATTTCGTTGGCCATCGCCAAGACCCACGACGGCTGCATCGTGACGCTGGCGCTCAAGAACATGATCATGGGTTCGCTCCACAAGAAGGATCGCATCCACATCCACGGCTATCGTACGCACAAGGACCGGCATCTGCCCGATGAGGTGCGCTTGATCAACATCAACCTGGCGCGCATCGCCGGTCACCTGATGCCGGACATCGCCGTCATCGACGGCGTGGTCGGGTTGGAGGGCAATGGGCCTGGCGGCACGGACAGCGTCGATTTTGGCGTCAGTGCTGCGGGCGCCGACACGCTGGCCGTTGACACCGTCATGGCCGCGGCCATGGGCTTCGATCCCAAGGACATTGCGCACATTCAGTACGCTGCCGGCCTTGGCCTGGGCGTGGCCGACCTGGCGCAGATCGAGACTGTTGGCGCAAGCATTGCCGACGTGGTCCATCCTTTTAAGCCCCACGAAACCACGGAAACGCAGAAGGAATGGCGCCGAGAGGACGCTGAGGTCTTTCTTGCATAGAAGGGTCTAAGCAAACCGCTTAAAACAGAAAGGCCGCCTTCCACGAAGGCGGCCTTTCTGTTTTCGGACGGTGTTTCCCAACTATTTGCTGACCCAGACCGGATCGGGCTGAATGCTGTCTTCCGGACGCGAGCCGGGATCCGGGCGTCCACTGCCTTCGAGACGGCTGATGGCGCGTACACTCATGTCTGCATCAACGGCCACCTGGCAGGAGAGTCGCACGCCCTCCAGGCCACGCTCGGCTAACTTGGCCTTTTCGGCCTCGGTCATCAGCTCGGGCTCACCCTCGATGAACTCCACTCTACACGTGGTGCATCGGCAGTTGCCGCCGCAGGCATGCAACTGGTCGACGCCTGCATCGTCGACCAGGGCCAGCACCAGGCGTTTGCCTGCCGGCACCTTGAACGATCCGTAGCCTTCTACTGTTAATGTCGGCATCAATGGGTTCCTTTCAATCGGTTTTGGCCGGACGCACGCTGGCCGAAATAGCTCAATGCACATTCATCTTGCCTGAAAATCGACAACTGTGGTGTGCTGACCATCACATTCTCGAAAAAAGAATGCAGTATCCGAACCAATTTTCGGATACTGCATTCACTGATCTGCCCGGACACCCGACGGGAAGTCGACTTGCCGCCGGGCGCCTAGCCAACGCTTTGGCGCACTACGGCGCAGTACAGATGAGCGCTGTCTTAGCGTCCACCATACCGTCCAGGATCCAGTCGTTGATCAGCCCGCTATCGTTGCTCTTGCCGTTGCCCTGGCTTGAGCCGCAATCCTCAGCGCCGTTCATGGCATCGTCTGAGCAGGAGAGGTGGAAGGTTGACTCACCGGTCACCGCACCGGAGATCTGCCAGTAGACATCGTTGGGCGATCCGGCGAAGCCGGTGAAGGTGACCTTGTCACCGGTGTTCACGTTGGACACAGTGCCCAAGTTCGTGCTGCCTACATCGCCCTTCCAGGCTGTGACGTTTACGCCGCTAGGCCCGTCCCAGATCATGGTCAGGGCGTCGATGGGCTTGTCACAGGCGAAGTCACCGCCGCTGAAGGGCGCCTGGTAACCCACCTGGATGGTGCAGCCGGCGGTGAAGTCAACGACGATGTTGACGTCTCCGACGAGACTCACATCATTCTCGAACTTGAACTCGAAGGTCTTGGTGTCGCCAGGCTTGATGGTGCGATCCTTGGCGTCGCCGTCCCAACCGCTGTCGACTACGGCCGATGTCGGCGGCAGCGATCCCTTGAAGAAGGTGCCATCGACTTTCATCTCGACCAGGTTGCCGAAGGCGGCGGGCCAGACGATGCTGACACGGTCTACCTCCAACCCAAGGTCACCGTTGTTCGTCACTTCCCACTTGAGCTTGTCACCGTCGAATTCCAGGCTATCAGCGGCCTGCGGCTCGCACGCATTCAGCGGGCACATCCGGCCGTTGTCCTTGCTGTAGGCCTCGACGACCAGGAAGTCGCCGAAGACCGCATTGGGGCCGATGGGCTGTGAGCAGCTCGTGTGGATCTTGGTGTTGAACACGCCATTCACGTAGATGCTGATGTCGTTGTTCAACTTGTCCTGGCCAGGCCGTGGCGTGACCGTGATCAGGCCACCAGGCTGGACCAGTCCCTGGAACAGGATCTTGTCCGCCTTGGCCGACCCGTCGTCGTAGATCACCACGTTGGCTGCCGGAGGCGCCTTGATACTCGAGGGTAAGCTCTACCGTACCGCCCTTGCAGACGTCACACGGCTCTTCCACCGTCACCGTCACTGAATCCTCAGCCGCAGGAGTCGGGCAGATTTCACCATTGGCCAAGAACCCGGAGGCAAAGGCTGTATTCGTGGTCGTCTCGAAGATATTCGTCGTCGCCTGGAAGATCTGGCTTTCGCCCGCATCCAGGCTGAACGGTCCGGCAATATCGCCTAGCTTGTCGTCGGCAATGCTCACGCCCGTCAACAGGTCGCCCAGGTTCGTCACCTCGTAGAAGTAGGTCACGTCTGCGCCACCGTCGTCGCCGTTGATGGCGGTCACCGTCAGACTGCCGAAGACGTCGCCAACGGCCAGCGGCTGCGAGCAGGAGGTGTGGATCTCTAGGGTCTCGGTTCCTCCACCATTGGAGAGCGTGAAGACCGAGTTGCTGTCAAAGCTGCTGTCGCTGACGGTGAACTCGCCGTCAGGCGCCACGGCTGTCGGCACGATGCTGTAGCCGTTGTCGTTGGCCACACTGATCGACAACGCCGGGTTGATGCTGCCGGAGCAGGTCGCCTTGCTCGGATCCTGGGTGTTGTCGCTGTCGTTACACCCGCCGCCCGTGTACTGGAAGGTGACGCTGGTCAGTTTCTGACCGTTGTCCTTCAACACCTGGCAGCTTGGGATGGGTACGCCGGTCACTGTACAGGCTTGCTGCGGCGCTTCCGGTTCCGGCGTGCACAGGAACGACTGTCCGCTGCCGGCCATGCCTTCGAGCAACCAGAGATTCAGGAAGCCGGAATCGTCGCCCTTGCCGTTGCCCTGCGCCAGTCCGCAGTCTTCCGGACCGTTCATGTTGTCGTCGGAGCAGGAAAGATGGAACTTGGACTCGCCCAGTTTGCTGTTTGTCCCGGCCGCAAAGACCTCCCAGACGACGTCGTTGGGTGAACCGGCATAGCCGTCAACCGTTACCTTCTCACCGGGCTGGATGTTGTCGATGGTGGCCAGCAGCGTGCTGCCCACATCGCCCTTCCAGGCTGTGATCTTGGCCGGCTGCGTGCCGTTCCAGATCATCCACAACTGGTCGATGGGCTTGGCGTCGCTGCAGTTCCACGCCGTGGACGGCGGCTGCTGCACCGCACAGGTCTTGTCGATGACCAGACCACACGTTAGCGGCTGGTAGCCGAAGTCGGCATCCAGGAAGTTCTCGCCTGGACCGAGGTCGACTGTTTCGGGATCGTTGTCCGTGGTCAGCAGATAGCCGTCGGGCACGGTGGTCTCATCCGGGTCGGCGCAGTAGGCGCCTTCGCCCAGACCGGTGAAGAGATAGTTGCCATTGGCATCGGTCACGTCGGAGCCGATGGAGACATCGTCGCCGGTGCCGCAGACGCCGTCAGGACCGGGCTGGTTGAGGTCAACGGTGACGCCGGGGATGCCGGGTTCGCCGGGATCCTGCACGCCGTTGCCGTTGTTGTCCTGCCAGACCGTGTCGCCGATGGAACCGAGCGGCTGGTAGCCGAAGTCGGCGTCCAGGAAGTTCTCACCTGGGCCGAGGTCGACTGTTTCGGGATCGTTGTCGGTCGTCAGTTCGAGGCCGTCGGGCACGGTGGTCTCGTCGGGGTCGGCGCAGTAGATGCCTTCGCCCAGACCGGTGAAGAGATAGTTGCCATTGGCGTCGGTCACGTCGGAGCCGATGTTGACATCGTCGCCGGTGCCGCAGACGCCGTCAGGACCGGGCTGGTTGAGGTCAACGGTGACGCCGGGGATGCCGGGTTCGCCGGGATCCTGCACGCCGTTGCCGTTGTTGTCCTGCCAGACCGTGTCGCCGATGGAACCGAGCGGCTGGTAGCCGAAGTCGGCGTCCAGGAAGTTCTCACCTGGGCCGAGGTCGACTGTTTCGGGATCGTTGTCGGTCGTCAGTTCGAGGCCGTCGGGCACGGTGGTCTCGTCGGGGTCGGCGCAGTAGACGCCTTCGCCCAGACCGGTGAAGAGATAGTTGCCATTGGCATCGGTCACGTCGGAGCCGATGGCGACATCGTCGCCGGTGCCGCAGACGCCGTCGGGACCGGGCTGGTTGAGGTCAACGGTGACGCCGGGGATGCCGGGTTCGCCGGGATCCTGCACGCCGTTGCCGTTGTTGTCCTGCCAGACCGTGTCGCCGATGGAACCGAGCGGCTGGTAGCCGAAGTCGGCGTCCAGGAAGTTCTCACCTGGGCCGAGGTCGACTGTTTCGGGATCGTTGTCGGTCGTCAGTTCGAGGCCGTCGGGCACGGTGGTCTCGTCGGGGTCGGCGCAGTAGACGCCTTCGCCCAGACCGGTGAAGAGATAGTTGCCATTGGCATCGGTCACGTCGGAGCCGATGGCGACATCGTCGCCGGTGCCGCAGACGCCGTCGGGACCGAGTGGCATTCGCCAGACGGTGAAGAGAAGTTGCCGGCATCGTCCGTCGGAGCCGTGCACATCGTCGCCGGTGCCGCAGACGCCGTCGGGACCGAGGCTGGTTGAGGTCAACGGTGACGCCGGGGATGCCGGGTCTCGCCGGGATCCTGCACGCCGTTGCCGTTGTTGTCCTGCCAGACCGTGTCGCCGATGGAACCGAGCGGCTGGTAGCCGAAGTCGGCGTGCCAGGACAGTTCTCGCCTGGGCCGAGGTCGACTGTTTCGGATCGTTGTCAGGTCGTCAGTTCGATGGCCGTCGGGCACGGTGGTCTCGTCGCTGGGTCGGCGCAGTAGACAGCCGTCGCCCAGCACCGGTGAAGCAGGTAGTTGCCATTGGCATCGGTCACGTCGGAAACCGATGGCGACATCGTCGCCGGTGCTGGCAGACGCCAGTCGGTGACTCGCGCAGGTGCGCAGGTCGAACGGTCGACGCCGGGGATGCCGGGTTCGCCGGGATCCTGAACGCCGTTGCCGTTGTTGTCCTGCCAGACCGTGTCGCCGATGGCGGCCAGCGGCTTCTCGAAGGAGAAGTCATTGTTGGGATCATCGGGGTTGTTGCTGTCCAGCGGCGGGTTGTATTCCGTCGGCGGCGTAGCCACATTGCATGTTCCCAAGTCGGCATCGTTGGTATCGACCTGGACAATGTAGTTGGTTGTGTTGTTGGGATCGCCGGCCAGGGCCACTTGCAGGCCGCTGAACTGGTAGAAGCCGTTGCCGTCCGACTGGGTGGTGGCAATCGCCGGTCCATCGGCCACGCCGTCAGCGTTGAAGTCTGCAAACAGGCTGACGGTGATGTTGGCCAGCGGATCGCCCGTGGTCACACACCGTACGTCGTCGCCCAGGCTGCCGGGCACGTAGATGCCCATGTCCTCGTTGGGATCATCGGCGGTCAGGCTGATGTTGGGGATCTGGGCGTTGCCATTGGCGCTGCTGTCGTTGGTTCCGTCGCCCTGGTCGGCCGGGCTGATGCTCCAGCCGGCGGGGATGTTGCCGAACTGCACGCAGTAGTCGCCGGCTGGCAGGTCGGTGAACTGGTAGAAGCCTGCCGGACCTGCGGCGCCGGTGGTTGTGCTGGCGATCGGTCCGCCGGAACAGGCGGCGTTGTCGTAGAGGTCCACCGTCGCGCCGTTGTAGCCAGGCTCATTCGGGTCCTGGATGCCGTTCTGGTTCTGGTCGTACCAGACGCGGTCGCCGAGGCGTGAACAGCGGCGGCGGCTCCTCGAAGGGGAAGTCGTTGTCGGGATCATCGGGTTGTTGCTGTCCAGCGGCGGGTTGTACTCCGTCGGCGGGATCGGCCACGTTGCACGTTCCCAGGTCGGCATCGTTGGTATCGACCTGGACGATGTAGTTGGTTGTGTTGTTGGGATCGCCGGCCAGGGCCACTTCCAGGCCGCTGAACTGGTAGAAGCCGTTGCCGTCCGATCTCGGTGGTGGCAATCGCCGGTCCATCGGCCACGCCGTCGCCGTCGAAGTCCTCGAACAGGCTGACGGTGATGTTGGCCAGCGGATCGCCCGTGGTCACGCAGACGCACGTCGTCGCCCAGGCTGCCGGGCACGTAGATGCCCATGTCCTCGTTGGGATCATCGGCGGTCAGGCTGATGTTGGGGATCTGGGCGTTGCCGTTGGCGCTGCTGTCGTTGGTTCCGTCGCCCTGGTCGGCCGGGCTGATGCTCCAGCCGGCGGGGATGTTGCCGAACTGCACGCAGTAGTCGCCGGCAGCCAGGTCGGTGAACTGGTAGAAGCCTGCCGGCCCTGCGGCGCCGGTCGTTGTGCTGGCAATCGGTGCGCCGGAACAGGTGGCGTTGTTGTACAGATCCACCGTCGCGCCGTTGTAGCCGGGCTCGTTGGGATCCTGGATGCCGTTCTGGTTCTGGTCATACCAGACGCGGTCACCCAATGAAAACTTCGGCTGAACGGGCACATACAGACCGGCATCCTGGTTCAGATTCTCGCCGCCCGTTGGGCACGAAAGCCGAATTGATAGTCTGGCCGGTGTTCGGATCGGCCTTACTATCATCCGCTCCGTTGCCTTGATTGGGCGGACTAAAAACAAAGCCAGGCGGCCCCTCAAATCCAACACAATAGGTGCGCTCCGTCTGCACAATAAACTGATATCCCCCGTTGCTATCAGTAGTCGTGCTCTTGATCGTGACCTCGTCGCCAGTGTTGCACTGGCCGTCGGGACCCGGATCAAGCAGATTGACCGGCACGCCCGAAATGCCGGGCTCGCCGGGGTCCTGGATACCGTTGGCGTTGAGATCATTCCATACGAAGTCACCCAGCTTGCCAAGGGGCACCTCAATAACGTTTTCCTGCCATTTGTCATCGAAGTTGTTGATGCCGCCGCCATCGGTGGCGATCACAGCAATGACGTCACCCGGCTTAGAGGGCACAAAGTTGGGATCGGCGTTCTGCACTAAATTTCCGCAAACAGTGCCGGATACGCACCCAAAACGTGCCGCGTCGCCGGAGATCAGGCCCCAAACCGCAGACTGAGTCTCCAACCCTGTGGCGCCGCCACGGTTGTTCAGAACCCAGTTGATCTTTGGCCACGGAATGGGCGTTCCGCCATACGAACGCAGGTTCGGAGGTAAATTGGGATCATAGCTCGAATAGAGCGTGACTTCCCCAGTTTCTCCGGCAGGGGCTGGCCCGGACTCCGGCTCAACACACCAGCCGTCGTACGTGCCGTTATTGACGTCAAATCCGGGCGGCACTTCGCTTAAAGTTGTGTCAAAGAGCGGAGCCGGACCCGCAGAGTAGGCCGGGGTTCCTTCATTGAGAAAATAACTGGCCGTGACTGGATTTTCAGGCAATCTGATATCCGACGACTGTGCGCTTGCCTCCTTGACCAGCGTCACTGCAAGCAACATGGCGACAATCGCCAAAAGAAGCTTGGTATTTCTACCGATTACTATGGACATACCATTTTCTCCTTGCTTTGCTTGGTGGCGGGAAAGTACATTGCTTCCGCGTCACCTATAATAGAGAGTTGTCATACGCCACGCCACGCGATCGATCAGTATTGATTCGTTTGCGCACCTTAGGCCGTTCCAAAAAATCAAATCCCAATTCGACGGCCTAAAAGCCGCTGCGCAAGCTTCATCATCTAGGGAATCAATTGCTTGCAGCGGCCTTAGGCAAATGCTTTGGTCTTACCGCCATCATTTCTTCTCTTGAGTACCGTTGAGTTGTTGGCGTGAGAATCACCCTTGTATCGGCTCAAAAGTTTGTGACTCAACCACTAGAGATCCCAAAGAGGCAAGTCTGCAATCTTCAGCGGCGGTGCTGCGGAACAGATATCCAATACACTCTAGCATTTCTGCGCGCCTGCACAGCGCCAGAATCGCGCGCCAAAGAGCGCGCCAAAATAGCGGATGTCGATACATAGGCGCTTGTATCCGTATTGATTTTCGAGAGGATATCATGTACTATTCGAACAGGTGGCAGTGGTATCGTCCGTTGCCATTTTGGATTTCGAGCAATAGAAAATGAACTCGCTTAGACTGCGACTCCTGGGCTCGCCTCGTCTGCTGTGTGTCGTGGCCGAGCCTAAATCTATTGATGGCTTAATGCCTAGTAACGCGACGTCGGGCAATGTGAAAGCCGGCGAACCTGTGCACATTGCCCGACGTAAGGCGCTTTCCCTGCTGGCATATCTGGCCATGTCTGATGGCCGGGTGCAGCGCACAACACTTGCAACGATTTTCTGGCCAGATGCCAGCCGCTCCAGAGCAAATTCCTATCTGCGTCGCGATCTGGCGGTCGTCAAGAAAGCGACCGGCGCCGATCTAATACATGCAGATCGGGATTCTATTGGCTTGGCGCTCGGCAATGAATTGTCGCTCGATGTCGACCTGTTTCGTACACTGCTCCGCCAATGTACAGAGCACGGCCATCCACAGGATAAAGTCTGTCCTCGCTGTCTACCTGTTTTGGATGAGGCCGTTCGGCTCTATCACGGCGATTTCATGCAAGGGTTCTCGCTGCCGGATTGTCCTGAATTTGACGAGTGGCAGTTCTTCGAGGGGGAACAACTCCGTGCCGAAATGATCGGCGCGCTTTCGCGCCTGACTCAAGGCTGGTGCGATCAGAACGATATTGAAACAGCCCAGCGATACGCACGACAATGGCTTTCGATGACGCCTGACCATGAGTTTGTTCACCGTGAATTGATGCGACTTTATGCACTGTCGGGCAATCAGGCTGCAGCACTGCGCCAATACACGGAATGCGTACGCATTCTGGCTGCTGAATTGAACACGACCCCGGATGCGGAGACCGATGAACTCCATGCAAACATCAAGGCTGGACGTATCTCTGTGTTGCAGCCCGCTGCAGCGATCGAGATTCCAGGAACCCCTGATGGTATTGTGGCGGCGTCAGATTCCCGACGGCGTGAAGCGGAATCTGAACCGGTAGCGTACACCTCGCAATCTGAGCCAAAGACACGTTCGCCAAAGCATAATCTGCCTCAACCGCTGCTACCGCTGCTCGGGCGAGAGAAGGAACTGCGAGAGACAAGCCAGTTGCTGACCGACGAGCCTGGCTGCCGATTGTTGACCTTTGTTGGCCCACCCGGGATCGGCAAAAGCCGACTTGCCATCGAAGTTGGCACTTGTGTTCTAGATTCATTTCAGGATGGCGTCTACATCGTCTATCTGGCGGCAATTCGATCTGCAGATCTGATTGTTCCCGCCATCGTAGAGGCGATATCTCTACACCTTCAGGGCCGAAGCGATCCAAAAATACAGCTCATCAACTATCTGCGCGAAAAACAGGTGTTGCTGATTCTAGATAACTTCGAACACTTGTTGTTCAAGACGCCTGAACTTACGCGCTCGGCGAGAAGCGAGGGCGAGCAGTTGCTTCTGGACATCCTGTCGGCGGCGGCGCATACGCGTCTCTTGGTGACTTCACAAGCGCGTATACATCTTCAGCAAGAATGGGTTCGCGAACTTGACGGCTTGACGTATCCCTCGGCGGAAACTATCGCAAAGCGACCGGGTGACCTGCCGCACTTGCTGACCGAATACAGCGCCGTACAATTTTTTATGGAAAATGCGCGCCGTATTCGCGCGGATGTCGTCCAAACGAACACCGACTTGGCTGCGGCTGCGGAGATCTGTCGGATAGTCGAGGGCTTACCGCTGGGGATCGAGCTGGCAACAAGTTGGATTCGATTTATGTCCTGCGCCGATATCGCAGCAGGGCTGAAGCACGATCTTGCCTTCATGGATACGACGTTACACGACGTCCCCGAGCGGCATCGCAGTTTGAGTGCGTTGTTCGAATATTCGTGGCGCCACCTCAACGAGGACGAACGCGACACACTTCGCAAGCTGTCTGTGTTTGAAGGCGGCTTTACCCACGACGCGGCCAGGCAAGTCACCGGGGCGCCGCTGCGATTGCTGACTGCGCTCATTGATAGGTCAGTGGTGCGTAGCGCCAGATCGAGCCGTTATGAAATGCATAGCGTTCTGAGGCAATTCTCGCTGCGCAAACTCCGAGAAGTCGGTGATCTAATGAACATGACCCAGAACGAACACTGCAACTATTATGCGCGTTTTCTACAGGCACGCGAAGCCGACCTACGACAGCTCCAACGGCGCGAGGTGTTTGCCGAGGTTGCCAATGAGGCCGACAATCTTCGAGCGGCCTGGGATTGGGCGGTGAAGAACAGAAGACTGGAGCAGATCAACATCAGCCTGGAGGGGCTTCACTACTTCTACTATGGGCAAGGCTGGGTGAAAGAGGGAGAGGCAGTCTTCGAGTATGCTGCCTCAACGCTTCAAGCGGTCCTCGAGGAAACCGATGAGGATAGCCTGCGACTCATTTTCGCTCGACTGCTGAGTCGTCAGGGTCGCTTCGCCTATCGGCTGGGACGTCACTCGCAGGCAAGAGAGAACATGCGCAAGAGCCTTGAGATTGTGACGAGCCAACCGATTGCGCCCGGCGCCGGCGCAAGAGCGGAACGCGCGTTTTGTCTCTATTTTCTCAGCGCAGTCGAAAGAGCCGATGGCAACTACGCGGCCGCGGAAGAGCTTTGCAGGCAAAGCCTCGCCTTCTACCGTGAGATCGGCGACAAAACGGGTGTCGCCGGCGCATTGAAACTGCTCGGAATCGCCGCCGGTTCTGCCGGACGCTACGAGGAGGCCGGCATCCTGCTCAATGAAGCGCTGGGCCTATTCCGTGCCTCGGATGATCGGCGTGGTGTTGCCAATACACTCAGTGATCTCGGCATCGTGGCAGATCGGCAGGGCCTTTCGGAAGATGCGGAACGGCTCTACGCGCAATGCCTGTCAATGCGTCGCGAGATCAACGATGCCTGGGGAATTGCTGCTTCGCTCAACAATTTGGGCTATTTGGCCAATCGGAGCGGTAACCATGTCCGCTCTTTAGAGCTTCTGCGTGAAAGCCTTCTGCTATATCGTGAAATCGGCGACCAGCACCAGATTGCCAACATATTGAGCAATTTGGGATCAGTACTGTTGGCAACCGGAGACAGGGTCGAAGCCGAAAGCGCCTTTGCCGAAGCGATTAGCCTGGCCTGGGGCGTCGGCGCCATTCCGCTTGTGCTGGAGTCGCTGACCGGCATGGCCAGCGTGCTCGCGGCCGGCGACCTAGATGAACGGACGCAAGCGTTGGAAATCCTAGAACTGATCTATCGTCACCAAGCCACTGATGCATTGACGAGGGCTTCAGTCTTGGAGCTTCTGGACAGACTGCGACCGCGCTTCACACCAGATTCCGGCCCTGAGCCGACCGAACAGGCGTTGTCATCGCTTGTCGCACTGATCGTAGACAGATCCACGAGTGGCCATCCATAGCGCACAGCCCTCATTCATGCATGGCGATCAAGCATCTCCGAGATTTGTGCATCCTGCCACTGTTTGGTTCGCACGCCCTTTGTGCGAACCGTAGAGATCGATTGGCCAGCCAGTGGGCGCTCGTAGTGACGGCTCTAGCCGTCGAGTTAGGCCGCTGCAAGCAATTGTCTCCCCTCCTGGGGACACTTCCACAGCGGCTTTCAGGCCGTCAATCAGGGATTCATTTTCTTGGAACGGCCTTAGCCCTCCAGACCGCGAAGGGCACACAAAAACACCAAGCGACTCTCGCTTGGTGTTTTTGTGTGCCCTTCGTGGATCGCTAGTTATTTTCTTATTCGTCTTCAACCCAAGTGACGAGGGCCGCGATGGCGTCGTTCCACTCGACGGTTTCGCTCCACGTGTGGCCTTCACTCCACGTGTGGCCCTCGCTCCACGTGTGGCCTTCACTCCACGTGTGGCCCTCGCTCCACGTGTGGCCTTCACTCCACGTATGGCCCTCGCTCCACGTGTGGCCGCCGTCCCAGGCGTAGAGTTCGTCTAAAGCCTGGCCATTTTCATCTACAAGGTAGTACTGATTCGTCTCTTGATTCCAGCGCGTGGCGCCGCCGAAGTGCTGGGTGCCGGCCAGATCGGCATTGATGTCCAGGCCTCGATTTGCGGCGCCCGGATACTCACCGTAGACGGCTCGGAAGGCGTTGACGCGTCCGGCGCCTTGTTGCCAAAGACTGAAGGCCGGGCTGCCGTCCGCCTTGACCGCCGGTTGAGCCGACGCCATCAAGCGAAATTTGACTTCATCAGGCGTCAGGTGGGGATTGTGCGCCAACATCAAGGCAACCACACCGGATACTTGCGCCGCACTCATGGACGTGCCGGTCAACTGATAGTAATCCTTGTCGCGTTGTTGGTGCGGGTGCTTCTTGGCCAAATTGGACTTCTCTGACATCAGACCGACGTACATGTCCGCCGGGCGCCAACAGGTCCGGCTTGACAAAGCCTTCAAACGTGGGTCCTGCAGCGGAAAAACTCGGTACATAGTCATCGGACCAATCGGTCGGCGTGTAGGCGTCTGTCAAGGCGCCGACCGTGATGACGTAGGGGTTGTTGGCGGGTACGCCGATGCTCATGGGGGCAGGTCCTGAATTGCCGGCCGCGACCACGACCACAATGCCCGCCTGCCAAGCGCGCATAACCGCTTGATTCAGCGGGTCGTCCCAGTAGTGGGAACGGACCGGAGCGCTGAGCGAGAGGTTCATGACCCGAATGTTGTATTCGCCCCGATGATCGATAGCCCACTGGATGCCCTCGATCACCTGAGCGTAGGTGCCGGAGCCGTCTTCGTTGAGCACCTGAATGGGGATAACGCTCGAATCGGGCGCAACGCCAAAATACTTGCCCTTGGGCATTGCGTTTCTGGTTGCTGACGATCGAGGCAACAAGCGTGCCATGGCCGTTTTTGTCATTGCGACCACCTTTCTTGCGCTTTACGCTGTCCCAGCCCTCTGGTAATCCGGTCTTTTTGTCGTGGGAATCCTTCTCCAACTCTTTGTATTTCTTGACGCCGCTGTCCAATACGGCGATGCCGATTCCGCCGCCGGTATTGCCGGAATCCCAAACGGGGGCGGCATTGACGGCCTCGAAGGACTGGGCCGGGTCTACACTGGATATGTCCCCGATCAGGTGAGCGAGGCGCAAATTGACCACATCGACCTCAGCTTTGTCGTCATGGCCGGCTGCGGCATAGAAGCGTACCTGGATGTCGGCGAAGTCTTCAGGCGGTAACCAAGGCCTCGGTCAGATCGAGAACAGTGTTGATGAATTGATCGTCAGTGCTGTTGACATCAATCTCGAACGGATGCCACACGCCGGTCGAAGCCTGGCGTACCTCTATGCGAGCGCTCGCCAATCCTTTCTCTTTGAAGACAAAGCGTAGGTCCACCAGACCGGGCAGATTGTTCGGATCGACTGCTGCTGAAAAGTTATAGCCCTGAAACAGATGTGGATCGATAACATCCTGTGGAACGCTATCCAGCTTGTCTTTGCCACCCTCATCGATCACCTTTTCCAGCTTGAAGTCTGCGGATTCGTACTCTCCACCCGCAGACGGCGCCACCGCAGCCTGGGATTGTCCGCCGGGAAATGCGCCGAGCTGTAGAACTGCACAGTCGACCTCGGCTTTTCCCCCGTCATTAGAGCTGGCAGCAAAGCGCACTTCCAGGTCCGGCCAGATCGTCGGGCGTCTGGAGGAGCGATGTCAGATCCAGCGTAGTCGCGATCTCCTCATCCTCGCTGATCAGGGTATCGATGGGAAAGGTATGCCATGTTTGGGTTGAAGCTTGCAGCACCTGCAAGTGTGCATTGTCGAGTTTTTTCTCCTTGAACGCAAAATAGAAGGCCGATGGACTGAGGCATGTTCGACGGATCAACTGACGGAGAAAATCGATAGGATTGAAACTCGTTGGGATCCAGCGGCGCCTGGCCGATTTCGTCCAGTTTGTCTCGTTTGCCGTCACAGGCAATGACTTCGTCCAGTTTAAAATCGGCTTCGGCATACTCATACCCGGCAAAAGGCGCGACAATCTGACCCGGATCCGCACTGTCTGCACTGTGCACGGGACTGTCTTGCCAAATGTGAATAGAAGGGTTGTCCGCAATCAACAATTCGAGCCGGTCCGTCGGCACGCTTGCTGCTACGGCGTCGATTACGTACAGATCTCTTGTTACTTCACCTCCGGCTGCCTCAATCAGATCTTTGAGGTTCGCAGACGGCGTCCCTTGCACAATCACCTCAACGGTAGGTTGAGGTGATTGTGCAAGGGCGCTTGGCGCTGGGAAGACGATGGCGATTGCCAATAGAAATGTCAATACTCTAAATAGAGCATTGTTGGGGTAGTTTTTCATGGTGTTCTCCAGGTTTTTCAGATACAGTTAAATTCCCTTCTCCAATATTCCTTCGGGCTCAAGGGCTGCTGGTTGCCACAAACGCCGCCGGTAAGGCCAATGCAGAAAATGGGCAAGACAGGCAACACAAATGCTTCCGCGAACGGGTGGCTTTCTTCGTGGAATAAATATTTGTGCGACGTTCATGCGACTCTTGCACACTTGGCTACAGGTTGCGCCAGGCGCACGCACTGTTTTGGAAATTCTATGAATAGACTACACCAGAATAGTGTGAACATGAGTCTCAAAATTGGTCTCATTTGGTCTCGAAACGTACGAAACACCAGGGATATTGGGGGGAATTGACACTTTCTTAGGTTGCAGGTAGAAGGAAAAATACGTGGTCCCTAATGCTTCTGTTGAGAAAAGATCGCCAGAAATTCGACCGTTCTATGGGAGACGTCTTGAACTGCATTCTTTGGCCCCAATTGAAAAAGCGCCCGCAGGCGCTTTGTGACGACGTTTCTCAGCAGTTGTCGGAGTGAACAAGAATGGGACGCGGATCGCACGGATCTGGGCGGATAGGGACGGATTTCTCTTGATTTATCCGTGAGAATCAGTCAAATCAGCGTCATCCGCGTCCCATCGGTTTCTTTTTCGACAGCCTGCTAGGTTGGGGCGTGGGTTACGATTCCACGAATACAAAGATCAGGTCATTGACGTTTGTCTGTGTCGGTCCAGTGATCAGCAAGTCATCCGTCGCCTTCAAAAATGGATAGGCGTCATGTCGGTGTAGGTGATCGGCTGCATCGAGACCTAATGCACGCCCACGCTCTACCGTGTCGCCGTCGGCCAAACCGCCGGCACTGTCGGTTGGTCCATCGGTGCCGTCAGTCGCCAGCGAGACGATGGTGATGCCGTCTAGATCTTCGAGGTCAAGAGCGGCGGTCAGGGCCAGTTCCTGATTGCGTCCACCTTGGCCGGGATTGTCGCCCAGTTGAACTGTGGTTTCGCCGCCCAGGATCAGGCAGGCGGGCGCGGCAACCGGATGACCGCTGGCCTTCACTTCCTTGGCCAGCGAGACAGCCAATTTGGCGACCTGCGCGGCTTCACCTTCGACGTAGGTTGAA
Source organism: uncultured Chloroflexia bacterium (assembly GCA_963698255.1). Taxonomy (GTDB): domain Bacteria; phylum Chloroflexota; class Anaerolineae; order Caldilineales; family Caldilineaceae; genus JAWKOK01. The sequence continues at coordinate 262,311 of CAVOQD010000015.1, forward strand.
AGCAGCAGCGTGTTGAACCCGAGATCGCTCGCCTGCTTGCTTGCGGCCAATGCCGCCACCAGATTGTCGCCGACCACGACCGTTTTGGTGTCGGCAAAGGCGGGGTCGTCCGGCTTGGGCGTGTCGGCGATATCGCCTGCCAGCCCCGCTTGTAGGCGGTCAACGATGCGATCGGGCAGATTGTCGGCCAAGTTGTATTTGTCGACGATGGCCCAAGCATCCTGCCACGTGCTGCTGTCCGGGACCGTCGGCCCGCTGGCGATGACGTCCAGCGGGCTGCCGACCACGTCGCTCAGAACCAACGAGATCAACGTCGCCGGATGGGCGGCGCGAGCCAGTTGGCCGCCCTTGACCGCGCTGGTGTGTTTGCGCAAGCAGTTGATCTCGTTGATGGTCGCGCCGCAGGCCAGCAGCGATCCTGTCATTGCCTGCATATCGGCCAGACTGATGCCCTCCGCCGGGGCGACCAGCAGCGCCGAGCCGCCGCCCGAGAGCAGCGCGATCACCAGATCGCCGGCTTCTGCCTCTTCTGCGAGAGCCAACACACGATTGCCTGCCTGCACGCCGGCTTCGTCCGGCACGGGATGGCTGGCCTCGACGATGTCGACGCACCGAGTCGGACCGCTATGGCCGGTCTTGACCACGACCAGGCCGCCATCCACGGATTCGCCCAGCGCCGTTTCCACAGCCGCAGCCATGGGCGCGCCGGCCTTGCCTGCCCCGATGACAACGATGCGGCGATAATCGGCCAGATCGTAGGCTCGTTCGTTGACGGTCAGTATTCGGCCATCGACCTGCAACGCGGCGGCCACACAGGCCGCCGGATCGACCGCGGCCAGGGCCGCCTCAAGGATCCGGACGATCTGTTGCCGTGTTGAGTGGTTGGTGCTGAGAATCGATTCATCAAATTTCATGATCGAAAGACCTGTCTTTTTATGTCAGTAGTTCACGATTTGGGACAAAAGCAAGATTCTTCGCTGGTGTTTTGCCAGAGTGAGAGTGGCTGCGTAAACCCGCTCAGAATGACAGATCGTGAACGACTGAATGTAGACCAATATGATATCGAACCCAATGCAGATGATACCTGCATTCTAACTGAACCGCGAAATTTTTGCATCCCTATGCCGCCTCCCAGAGAGGAATCGAGGTTTTTTACGCTGTTTTTGGGGCGAAACTCGTCGGTTCCAGGGTCGATGATACAGATCTCCAGCGAAGGATCTCGCCTTGTCAGAGGATAGATCGGTGGGTGAAATCTTTGGACAGGACATAACGTTCAAGGAACAAACAAGACGGTGAGAACCGTTTCGCTGTCGCGAAAACAAGGTCTGTGTACCATTCAGAACGATTAGAGACAGGGTCGATAATCATGAATACACACACGGCGCCAAAAAAATCGCAGAACAAAACGCTCCCATCGTTGTTGACCTTCATTGCCGCCATTTCATTTGTCTTTTTCATCGCAGCCTGCATGCCATCGACTATCAGGACCGGCGATGATCTGACTGCCGTTGACCGGACGAGATCGAGCGCACCTGGCGACGCTGCAACCGTCATGCCCCCCGATCCTGCATTGGAGCCGCCCGCTGAAATGGTTGAACAACCGCTCAACGGCTATAAACAGGGGGCTCCCGAGGTCTGGCTTGTGCCATCACTGCAATCCAAGCTAGATCTGGCAGCCCATATTGGCGTCGATCTGGCGCAACTGGACTGGGTCAATCCTGGCCTGTCGGAACCAGTGCTCCCAGGTACATTGATTGTCGTTCCGCGGGGCGCGACGGCTTACGATGTCCAGCCAAGGCCGCAGATGTCAGCAGAGGGGATCGAGACTCGATTGGCCGTAAGCCCAAGCCTCACCGTTTCGCCGGTTGGGGATGGGAGGTGACTACAATGATGAAAAAACCGATTCTGACAACGACAATGGCCGGCATCTTCTTGCTGGCAGCGGCCATGGGTGTGCAATCCCAGAGCAGTGACCTGGATCAGGCGGTGCAGGCCGTTGTGCGTATTCGTGGCTGTGACGCATCAGGCTGTGACCGCGGCGTGGGCAGCGGTGTGATCATCGATCCCACCGGCGTCATTCTCACGGCCAACCATGTCACCCTGAGCGATCCGGACGATCCGCTCTCCGACCCGCTCAATGACTTCGTCATCGAGATGACGACCGACTGGCGAGCCATGCCGGTGGCTCGCTATCGCGCCGGCCTGGCTGCCAGCGACCGCACCGACGATCTGGCGTTATTGCAGATCTATTGGGACGAAATCGAGCGGGGCGACGTCGAATTCGTGGATCTGGCGTTGCCTGCTCTGCCGATCGATGGGATCGATGCGGTCGATCCAGGTGACAATCTCGCTGTCGATCTTGGGGCGCGACTTCATTTTCTCGGCTATCCGCTGCTGGGCGGAGCCACCGTCAATTACCTTGACCTCGGCTTGAGCGGCAATGACGGCAATCAGAATAGCCTGCTCAAAGTTCCCGGCGTGTTGTCGCCTGGATATAGCGGTGGCCCAGCGCTCATTCAGCGCAGCGACGGTTTCCATGTGATTGGCATTGTCATTCGCCAACGCTATGCGCAGGGCAGTGAGCGGGCAGGCGGGCAAGTGAGCCTGATTCGCAGCGTTGGCGCACTGTCGGGCCTCGATTGGACGCCGGCGGCACGGCGCGTTTGGGTCGACGGCGTGACGGTTGCCGCTGTCGATTCTGATGACGAGCCGTTTTCCATCGGACTTGACCTGCGTGCTCTCGATTTCGCAGACCGACCTAGTCGTGCCATGGCCTACGCCTACGATGCCGCCAGTGGAGAACCGTGGACGCCGCAGCGAAGCGATCTGCCCACAACGGCCGCTGGGCAGGTGGTGCTCAGCGCTGACTTTGAATTCTCCAGGTTCCTGGGCGAGCGAAAGGTCACGCTGCGGGCGCCCAAGCACGCCCTTGTCGATATGCCCGATGAACTCGCATTCCGCATCGTTCTCTGGGACACGGCAGCCGAGCGGGCCGTCTGGCGTGACACGGAATGGCGTCGTCCCCAGGCGGTCAATCAGGATGCGGCGGTCTCGACACAGTGGCAATGGCTGTTGCCACTACTTGTCGTGAGTCAGACGACGGCTATCCCGACAGCCGAGCCTACTACACTACCCACTGTGGCGCCCACATTGGCGGCAACACCCATCCAGCAGGTCTCGCCGCTGTCTACACCGCTGTCTACGACACGGGCAACGCCGTTGCGTTCACCCGCTCCCGCTACTTGCCGCGTGGTCACACAGGCACTGCGCTTGCGTGCTGGGCCGGGTACGACCTTTGTTGCCAAGGGAATGCTCGATATCGGAACAGACGTAGTGGTCCTGTCGCGTGATCCCGGCGTAGTTTGGATCGAGGTCAGAACACAATCGGGCCTGAGCGGCTGGATCTACAACTCGCCGGCCTACGTTGCATGTGACGGTGCAGTCGTCGAACTGCCGATTGGCGACATCCCGCCGCTGCCGCGTCCGACGCCTGAGCGTTTGCCGGCGGCCTCAGCAGGACCCACGGCTGTCGAACTGTTGACCCCGGCCGACGGGGCAAACAGCCGAGATCCACTCACCTTTTCCTGGCAGCCGGATGTCGCGCTTGCTGAGGCTCAGGTCTACGAACTGGTCTTCTGGGAGCCGAGCAAGGGGCAGGATCATGAACGGGGCGGCTCCTGGCAAGATGCGAGTGCGGCCACGTCCGTGACACTGGACCCTGCCAAACGCGCGCCTGAGACATATGCCTGGGGTGTGTGGCTGGGCGCGTTTGACGCCAACGGGCAGTACACGCGTATTCGCTATCTGGGCGGCGGACGGTCGTTCACGGTGCCGTCGGGCGCCGGCAATGAGGGCAAGTGAGTGGATTCGGGGATACCGTCCACTGCGAGGCCATGCTCAAGCAGGCCGGCATTCAATGAAACTGACGACAAGACAACGCAAACAGATCGAGACTGCCTTGCTCGACGGCTTCGACATGGCCGGACTCGAACGTATGCTGCGTCTGGAGATGGATGTGTTTTTGGAACAGGTTGCCGGCGGCAACAACCTGACCGAGACCGTCCATGCCCTGGTCGATTGGGCCGAGCGGACAGACAACGTGCCCGATCTGATCGCGGCTGCTCATCGCTCAAATCCGAACAATGTTGCGCTCACGACATTGTTCAACGAGTCCGCGATGTGGACAGAGCATGTGCCGCAGAAAGAGTCGCTTCCTGCGAGCCGACCATTGCGTCGCCGGCTCTGGCCAGTGCTGGGTTTGGCCGTACTCGTGGCCGTGTTCGTAGTAGTGGCGGCGGCTACCGGCCTCCTTGCTTGGCAGACGCGACAAGCCCCTGTGCGGCGACAGTCCACTCTGTGTACTGGTGGCCGAGTTTTCGTCACGCGATGAGCAGATCGGGCGTGATCTGGCTGAGGAGATCCGTTCGGAGCTTGTCGAAGAGCTTGGCGACGGGTTCGCGAACCAAGCTGTGATCAGGGTGACGCATCGAGTCGACGATGCGAGTGCAGCTCAGGCATTGGCCGCCCGAGAAGGAGCGCTGTTGCTGATCTGGGGCTCGATCACAGAGTTGAACGGCAGCCAGGTGCGTGTCCGTTTTGAACTGGCTGACTTACTGGGCGTGGGCGAATCGACCGGGCTGCGTCCGTTCCGTGCCGAGCCGATACAGTATGATGAGGTCTCCGGCCAGGTGGAATGCACAGACTGCTTCGATGTCTCGCTCGGCGAACTGGGCCAGCGCATCGATATTGTAGCCCACGCCGCGGCCGGCTTCTTACACTATGCAGAGCGCCCTGAACAGGCCTATCATGAGTTTCTGAAAGCCATGCACTGCGCCGGCGAGACCATCGACCCGGATCTGCTCTCTCTGCTTGCCCCCCAATGCGAGGTCACAGCCCAGTCTGACGATTGGAATTCCGGGCTGCTCACCTACTATGCCGGCAAGTCCGCGGCTTTGAGCGGCGATTACGCCGCCGGCATCGAACTCTTGACGCGTGCCGCCCAGCAAAACCCTAACGATCCGGCAGCGCCTATCGGCATTGCTGCTGCCTACCAGGGCTGGACCGGCCAAGCAAAAACGCCCGAAACGCTGGAAGCGTTGGCCGAGGCAGAGACGCGGATTGAGGCGCTCCGCGCGCGAGTCGTTGCTCCAATCGATCTGGCGGTTCTGCGCTACGACCATGGACTGGTCCACGAATTGGGCGGCGATTGGCAGGCTGCTGCCGACAACTATGGCGAGGCGGCCAGGCTCTTCGGTGAAAATTCCAGCGCCTACGTCAGTCTGGTCCAGCAAGGCCATGCTCAGCGGCAGGCCGGCGACCTGGACGGCGCTGAAGCGACCTTGCTGCGTGCGCGTGATCTCGTCCCCCACGCGCCGTGGGCCTATCTGGAACTTGCACGATTGGCCTGGTACGGTGGCGAAGACACGGTCGCGGCCCTTGCCTGGCTTGACAGGGCGGAAGCTGCAGCGCCCGACAGCGCGGACGTCAGAATTGGTCGGGCCAAGCTCTGCAGCGACTGGGACGACTACGCGTGCGCCGAAGAAGCCTATGACGCTGCATTGGCCTTGGGCAGCGATTCGGGTCTGCTGCACGTGCGTGTCGGCGACTTCTACCGGCCGGCCGATCCTGTGCTCGACCATCAGTCGTGGGAGCGAGCGGCGCAACAGTACACGTGGGCCGAAAATTTCAGAGGCGCCGATCCCTGGCTGCATGAGCGTCTGGGCTATGTCGCCTTCAATATCGGCCAAGTCGATGACGCCGTCGAGCACTTTGAAGAGGCTGTTCGCCTCTCCTACGGCGGCGCGTCACAGCGCCTAACCTGTGCGTTGGCTCGTTCCTACGAAGCAGCCGGCCGCCCCGAGGCTGCCCAACCTCTTCAAAAGCAATGCGAGCCAAACTAGAGGATGCTCACTTTGTCCTGGTTTGGTTCAACCCCGCCATTGTTGCCTTACAGATTTCTTGCGTAACCATTTTTAGCAGAATACGTCTTCTTCATTGACGACACGGTGAGATCGTACATTTCGCCGGCCTCAGCGTTTGGATTCCACGTCCATGAGCCAAGCGCAACTTCTTGCGAAGACCAGGATCGAGTGAGATTTTGGTTTCGTGAGCGTCCGCAATTAACTTGATAAATTTTGTCCGTAGCATCTGCGTTCGCTGTCTGGACGGCAAGAGTCTTCATTGCGAATCAGTTTCGGGGTGCTCAGTGAGTGTCCGCAAATAATCTCCGGGAGGCGGTCACGAAGATCTGGCCAAACGAAGTGGTCCTGACCATCTCCCGGAGGGTAAAATCGTCGTCGTGGATCCGGGTGTGGGATTATTAAGGTCGAACATCTATGCAGCACTGTTTTCATAATCGTTTTCTCATAACCTGCATCGGCTTTTCTCTACTTCTGCTATTGGCCGGACCTGTTTACTCCAGGGCAGGCGCTTCTGAGCTTGGGGATAGCCCGGCGCAGTCCATCAACGACACGGTACCAACGCCGACGCCGACTGAAACTTCCAATCGTACAGTGCCGACTCCGACCGAGACCGCTACACCGTCGCCCGCCGCCACCCCCACGATCACTCCAGCGCTGCCCCATGTCATCATCACAGAATTTATGGCCGACAACGAGAATACGTTGCGCGATGAAGATGGCGATCGTCCGGACTGGATAGAGATCCACAATGCCGGCGAACAGACGGTCAATCTGGACAATTGGTCCTTGACAGATCGGGCCAGATGATTTGAGCCGCTGGCGTTTTCCGGCTGTCTCTTTGCCGGCCGGCGGCTATCTTGTCGTCTTTGCTTCTGACAAGGATCGGCGCTTGGCGGGCCGGGAACTGCACACCAATTTTAAGCTGCGACGAGAAGGTGAATATCTGGCCATTGTGGGGCCTGGCGGCGAGATTGCCGGATCGTATTCGCCCATCTATCCGGCCCAATATCCGGATATCTCATATGGTCTGGATGCGGACGGCCTCGAACGTTACTTCTCTTTGCCTACCCCAGGCGGAAACAACAACGTTGCCGGCAATTTGGGGCCGCGTATGGTCGACGTGCAGCATACACCGCAGCAACCAACGGAGAATGAATCTCTCGTCGTGTCGGCTATCGTCGCGCCGGGGAATGCGAATGTCGATACTGTCCTGCTCACCTATCGCGTCATGTATGGGGCGGAAGCGACTGTTTCCATGGCTCTGAGCGGCGCCGACGCCGATGGTCAGTCAACCTATCGAGCCGTGATTCCCGCTTCAGCCTATCAGGCCGGCGATATGGTGCGATACTTATGCACTTGCCATCGGTGTCGACGGACATGTAACACGCTGGCCCGCCTACCCGTCGCCGTTGACCTCGCCCGAGTATCTGGGCACCATGGTTCAAGACCCGGCTGTTGACAGTCGTCTGACGATACTCAACTGGTTCTCGCAGGACATTTCCGCCGCCGAATCAGAGGCCGGTACACGTGCGGCGGTCTTCTATGCCGGCCAGCTCTATGACAATATTTTGGTGCGACCAAGGGGCAATGTATTCAACAACCCGGAGAAGAAAAGCTTCAAGTTCGTTTTCAATGACGGCTATCACCTTAGACTGCCTTCGTCCGATCTGGTCGATGAACTCAATCTAAACACCAATCCCTTTGATCCGAGCTACATTCGCCAGATTCTTTCCTGGGAGACCTTCCGGGATGCCGGTTCGCCCTACTCAATTGCCATGCCCATGCATGTGCGTCGCAATGGTGAGTTCTACGGCTTGCTTACATTTATCGAGCAGCCTGAACGGAGCTACTTTGAACGGCAGGATCTGGATTGGGAGGGCGCTCTCTACAAAGTCGAAGGCAATGATCTCAGCACCGACACGAGTAACATCGACAAGAAGACGCGTACCGACGAAGATGATAGCGATCTCCAAGCGTTGATCGATGGGTTGAAGCTGACCGGATCGGCTCGAGAAGCCTTTCTCTTCGACAATGTCAACATTCCGGCGGTGCTCAACTATCTCGCCGTCAACGTGATCATCGAAGACTGGGATCATGTCGTCAAAAATCACTATCTCTACCGCGACACGCGTGGGACCGGAGAGTGGATGTTCATCGCCTGGGACAAGGATCTGGCCTTCTGGGGCGACGGTCTTGAGGTGAATTCACATCCGCTCCACGGTACCCAGGCCTATCCCGCTACCTATCTCGAAGATGACTATACGGTCTGGAATCGCTTGATCGATGCGATGTTGACGACGCCCCGCGTCAAAGCGATGTATGTGCGTCGTCTGCGTACACTTGATGGATCAATTGCTGCAACCCGAGACCACGCCTGTTGATCAGCGCTATTTTGAGTCGCGCATCGACGAACTGGTCGTGCATATGGAGGACGATGTCGCCCGAGATATGACCCGTTGGTCGCTGACGGCTTCTTCCAGCGAGGCAATCGAATCCTTGAAGCTCGGCAGTATTGCGCCGCGGCGTTCCTATCTCTATGGTGTGCATGCGGCCGAAGGCGGGCTCATTCCGCCGGGCCAGGACTCTCCGACTCAGGTTCAGTTCGCCCAGGTTGTTTTTCCCTCCGAGGGTGAATCGCCGGATAGCGCCTACCTGGTCCTTCGCAACCACTCTGAGGTTGCCGTCGACATCTCAGGATGGACCCTGAGCGGCGATATCGACTTTGTGTTCCAGCCCGGTGTGGTGATGTCGGCAAGATCTGATCTGTATGTGGCCAAGGATGTTGCAGCTTTCCGCAGTCGTTCCTCAAGCCCGCACGGAGCGGAGGGACATTTCGTACAGGGCGGTTACGATGGGTCGTTTGCTCTCGAATTCGGCAGCATGCTGCTCAGAGATCGCACCGGCGATCTGCGCGATCGTATTTCCTACTGGTATCCCGGCGGCTCACCCCAGACGGAGATCTATCTGCCCATGATTCCGTAATCTGGTTGCTTCATTCAATCAGAAAGGCCCCGGAGCGTCGCTCCGGGGCCTTTTTGCGTTTGTCTGTTGAGCCGTGCCTACACACGCAGGTACGGACACAATGGCCTTAGTCGGCCAAGCCCATGTCGTCACCGACCATGCGACCGGATGCGGGCGCCGGCTGATGGAACTCGACGACAGTGACCAGTCTCGTCGATCAGATCCTTGGAATCGGTCACGTTCAGCTTGTCATAGAAGAAAGCGAACTCATCTTCCAGGCTCTGGAAGATGGCGGCCTTGGCCTCTTGCGGGCATGCGCCCACATCTCGGCCTTGAACGGACCCATGGCTTTCTTGCGGGTCTTGTAGTAGAACTGGGCGTCGGTCTGGCCATCCTTGCGCTCGTCCGAATGGTTGGCGACCAGGTAGGCCTGGATCTGCTCGCGCAGGTTCTGCGGGAATGCTTCGTGGTCCAGGTAGATGTTCATGAAGCCGGTGGCCAGATGGATTTCCAGGGTCTCGACTTCCGGGAACTTGTCAAAGTAGTCCTTGGGCAGCGTGCTGGCGCCATGCTGCACAGCGCCGCCGGAACCATGCGCACGGGCATGTGCGCCCAGAACACCCAGCGTCTCAAAGTCGACAGCGACTTCCTTGATGGAGCCGTCAGGCAGCACGATGCCGCCGTGGCTGGTGCCGGTCTGGACGCTGATCTTGCTCAGGCCGGCCATGCCCTTGGGCAGGGCGGCTTCGTAGTTGCTGATGTAGGCTTCCAGCTCCTCGGGTGTCGAGTTCTTTTCGCCCACTTCGCCGATCTCGCCGCCCAGGCTGACGGTCACGCCTGCGGGCTCCAGCTCGCGAACCAACTCGGTGATCTCTGCGGAGCGGGTGAAGTTGTGGTACTGCTGATCCTTGAGCGATTCCGGCTCCAGCGTCACCAGGGTGCTGGTGTCGATGTCGATGTTCCAGAAACCGGCGGGAATGGCTTCCTTGATCAGATCCTTGACCTCGCCGATGGCGCCTTCGGGATCGGTGGCAAACTTTGAGGCCTTGACCTGGAAGTGATCGCCCTGGATGAAGATGGGACCGAAGTAGCCTTCCTTGATGGCGGCAGCGATCAGGACCGTGGAAAACTCTGCCGGCGGCTGGTCGGTGTAGCCCATCTCGCTGCGGGCGATTTCGAAGATGAAGGCGGCGGTGTTGGTCTTCTTGGCGGCGCGATAGGCGGCGCGGGCGGCGTCGTAGGAGGCGAAGCGGATGTTCATGGCCGGCACGGTTCGGTGTTCCCATTTGTCCGTGGCACGGGCAATGTAGAATTCATGGATGCTGGCCGGGCGTGCGCCCAGATCCTGACCGGCTTCCCAGATCACCCACTGGGCCAATTCCTTGACCGAGTCGTTGCCGAAGACGGCATCGTGGACCAGCGTGTCGATCTTGCTCTCCTGCAGCGCTTTGACGTCAACAACCTTGACCTTGCCGTCTGCGATCTCAAGAACGCCCTTGACGTCTCTTCTTGAGTTCATATGTTGATTCGTGAATCATTTGGAGGTACTCCTTTTTCAGTCGAACGTTAAATATTCAGAGGGGAAGGGGACTGGTGAATGGGGAATAGGGAACGGGTTGCTAGACTCCGATTCCCTTGTCCCCATTCACCAATCCCCATTCCCCAGGTTCTTTAATACAGGAACATCGGTTTGCCGAGCACGTGGCGAACCCTCGGCACGTAGTTCTTCGAATCGTAGAGTTCGTCCACATCGACGCGCTTGATGCCGCTGGTGACGGTGCTCATGGGAATATGGGTATAGGTGCCGTCGCGCAGGGCGACCATGCGGCCGCTGGCCTTGTTGTTGATCAGCGTCATGGCCATGTTGGCAAAGTTGACGGCCACCATCAGGTCGAGGGCGTCCGGGGCGCCGGAGCGCATCAGATAGGAAACCTGCTGGTTGATGATGTTCTCGCCGGTGATCTGTTTCAGCGCTTCGCCTGTGATCGTGCCGATGCCGCCCAACTTGCGATGGCCGTAGGCATCCGCCTCGCCATATTCGACGACCTGGCCGCCGATCATGTGGGCGCCTTCACTGATGGTCACCATGGCATAGTTGCTCGGGTTGGCCTTCTTGTCCTGCATCACCAACTCGGCCAGTTTCTCGACATCAAACGGGACTTCGGAGATCAGCGCACGGTCGACGCCGGCCAGGTACGAGCTGATCAGGCTGGTCTCGCCGCTGTTGCGACCGAAGAGTTCAACGACCGCAATGCGTTCGTGGGAGCCTGTGCTCGTGCGCAGTTGGTGGATGAACTGGACACTGCGGGTGACTGCCGTGCTGAAACCGATGCAGTAATCGGTGCCGTAAACGTCGTTGTCCATGGTCTTGGGAATGGCAATGACCGGGAACCCTTCGCTGTGCAGGCGTTCGCCATAGCTCAGCGTGTCGTCGCCGCCGATGGGAATCAGCGTGTCGATGCCCAGATATTCGAGGTTCGAAAGCACGTGGGGCGTGAAATCGCGCAAACTATTGTCGGCGGCCTCGGCGTCAAGATGATCGGCATCTTTCAAAAAGTCCGGCACTGCCGACGGCTTGACATGGCTGGGCTTGGTGCGGCTCGAGTGCAGGAATGTGCCGCCGGTGCGGTCGATGGTGCGCACGACCTGCTTGTCGAGCGGCAGAATATACTTCTCAGCGGTTGACGGGTCATTACGATCGAACTCAAGCAGGCCGGCCCAGCCGCGACGAATGCCCACGATCTCGTGTCCATCGTCGATGGCGCGGTAGACCGCGGCTTTGATTGTCGGATTCAGGCCAGGGACATCGCCGCCGCCTGTCAGAATGCCAATTTTCATTGTTGTGACTCCTTTGTTTGAAAAAAATCGATTGCAATTGGTCAAATATTTGTACGGACCGACATGTCAGTCCATTTGTCGTCAGCGCCGGTGGATAGCCCGACATTTGCGAACAATTTACGACCGTTCATCTCAACATTCAATTTTATCATTGCCTGCCGACCTCGACCAGAACCAGGGCCGCACGATTTTATTCAGATGGTCGCAAAAGTGAGCGCCCACAATTCACTTGGCGATTTCGTTCGTAGTAACCGCTTTAGCGGTCTGGACGGCTAAAGCCGTCACTACGAACCAATCTTCTCGGACGCTCGCTAGAACGAGTCTTCGTGAACATAGTCCTGATTTGGCTGGGCCAACATTCGCGCCAGCGGTCGCAACTCCATCCACCACTGCTTCTTGGGTCGCTGGAATTCTTCGTCGAACATCCGCGGGATCTCATAGAGCGGCGTAAAGGTCAGGACATCATCTAGCATGCCAATGCAGGCTGCCGTCGGTTCGCCCACATCGGTCATCACATTGGTCGACCAAATAGTCAATGGCTTCTGCTGTGAGTTGCGTCGCCAATATGCGATCATAGGGGGTGGGATCGCCGCCCTGTTGTAGGTGCCCCAGCACGGCCATGCGCACATCAAATAGGTCGCCTCCTTCTTCTTCGAAGAGTGCGGCCAGGAATTGCGTGTCATACAGCGGGTTGGCGTCCTCATTGCGAATCATCAGACCGACTCGTTTGCCGTGGCGGAAGCCGTCATTCAGGTATTCGATATCTTTCTGCAGATCGCGTAGGGTAACGCCTTCTTCGTGGATGTAGGTGCGCTCTGCGCCGGTGGCGATGTGCGCTCATCAGGGCCAGATAGCCGCAATATCGCCCCATGACTTCGACCACGAAACAGCGGTTGGATGCGACGGCCGACTGCTTGATCTTGTCGACAACCTCGGTGATGCTGTTGATGGCCGTGTCGGAACCGATGCTGAAGTCAGCGCCGGGCAGATTGTTGTTGATGGTGGCCGGCACGCAGACGATGGGAATGTTGAAGGCCGGAAAACTGCGGCGTTCGTTGTACATGTTGATGGCTGACTCGTAGCCTGCCCATCCGCCGATCATCAGGATGGCATCGATCTTGTGATCTTCGAGCTGACGCGCCATCGCGTAATAATCGCTTGCTTTGGGAATCTTGCGACTGGTACCGAGTTCGGAGCCGCCGATGGCTGCCCATCCATCCACATCCATCCAGTCCGTATTCGACGAACTCACCATCGCGCAAACCGCGGAATCCACGTTTGACACCGACCGGAATGTGGCCTTGGTCGAGTGACAGGCGCACCGCCGCGCGAACCGCAGCATTCATGCCGGGCGCCGGTCCGCCCGCATTGACAATGGCAATGCGGAGCTGTTTCTGGCCGGGCTTGGGCGGATGGGGAACGGCACGAACCAGCGTGCGTAGAATCTTGAAGGAACTCTGGAAGAATGGGCCACGCAACTCCATGGCTTTGTCAAAATCTTGGGACTGGATGGCAGCGTTGATGGCCTGATTGGTAGACACGCATTCCATCAGAGGCAGCCGGGTGATTTTGTTCTGGATGATGCCAATCAACGCCGGCTCATCGTCGGCGGTTGCATCCATGGCGGCATTGACGGCTTCGATCCCCATGCGAGTGCTCAGAATGCGGTCGAAGGCCGTGGGTGAACCGCCACGCTGCACATGGCCCAGCACGGTGACGCGTACATCCTCGCCCATCTTCTCCTGCAATACTTGACGTACATAGTCGCTGGAAATGGGGTTTCCCTTGCGATCGACGGCGCCTTCGGCAATCAGGACGATGCTGTCCCGACGCCCTTCGGCCAAGCCGGACTCCAGGATCTCGCACATCTTGCCTTCCCAGTCATCCACATTCGGCGGACTTTCGGGGATCAGCGCAAAGTCTGCACCCGATGCGATGGCGCCCATCAGCGCCAGATAGCCGCAGTGGCGTCCCATGACTTCGACGATGAAGGTGCGTTGATGGCTGGCTGCCGTGCTCGATAGTGCGTCGGTGGCGTAGATGATGCGATGCAGTGCGGAGTCGGCGCCGATGGTCATGTCGGTGCCGTACATGTCGTTGTCGATGGAGCCGACCATGCCGGCGATGGCGAGGAATGGATGTTCGGCGGCCTGTTCCGGGGTAATGTCACCGCTTTCCAGCAACGTGGCCACATGATCCTGCCACTCTTGGCGCAACATGTTGGCGCCGGTCAGGCTGCCGTCGCCGCCGATGACGATCAGGCTGTCGATGTCGTGGATCAGCAGATTGCGTACGGCCTTCAGCCGTCCTTCCGGCGTGCGGAATTCCTGACACCGGGCTGACCCGATGACAGTGCCGCCACGGTGAAGAATGCCGCCGACCGATCCCCAATCCATGGGGCGGATACTGTCGCCACCGTCGATCATGCCCTGATAGCCTTCGTAGATGGCAAAAACGTCAGCGCCTCGGTTCAGGGCGGCACGAACAACTGCACGCACCGCCGGGTTCATGCCGGGGGCATCTCCTCCACTCGTCAAGACGCCCAAACGCTTATTCATGACACTGCCCTCTCCTATAGAAAAGACTCGGACTTCGGATAGCGTGGACCGCTTCACTGCTGAGAAAACTGTCCAACGTCTTTATGATCTGTCTGCCGATTCTATTCCGCCCCAATGCGCAAAACGGCTTGATGCGCCTATACAAGCGGAAGATTTTCCAGCCAAAACTACCAATGGTCATTATAACACGAAGTAGGCGTAGAGCCGATATTGGGGCCTGTCGAATTTGATGCAGATTCCATGGGTGGTTTGAGTTCGACAGCGGCAGGGATGTTGTGCCGAAAACAGTGTTTACATAAGTTGTTAGTCGCTTGGAGATCATGTACAGCTCGGCTATAGTAGGCTCAATGTTTATAGTAGGCGATATTGTTCGTCGATGATCCGATGAAACAGAACGATGAAACGTTCGTTCCCATAGTGGCGAAGTGGAGGCATGTATGGCAAGGCGAAGAACGGCAATGCGGATCGGCGTGACAGGGCTCGGTGAGCGCGAGGAATTGGCTCCTGGCGTCTTTATAAACACCAATTACCGCGGATGTACGCCGGGTTTTGTTCGCACCAATGAAGGGATCATCCTGATCGATGCACCGCTTATTCCCAAGCAGGCTATCGATTGGCGGGAACAGATCGAGGAAGAATATCCAGGCGAGCCGTTTCTCTATATGATCAACACGGATCATCATCGCGGCCATGCATTGGGCAATCAATATTTTTTGCCCTGCAAGGATCATGGCCCATGAACGTGCCCACAAAGAGATGTCCGGCTATACGGAAAATTTCAAGGAGCGGGTCCGCAACAGCTTCAAGCGGGAACCGGATATTCAGGAGCAGTTGGACAATATCATCATCGTTCCGCCGGATGTTACCTTTACGCAGCGGGCGCGTTTGCTCTTTGGCGCGCACGAGATCGAGGTGATCTTCGTCGGCGGCCATACGCCGGCCACGAGTTTGGTCTGGCTGCCGGCGGAGAAGATCTGTTTTGTCGGCGACATTCTGTGGGTCGATCAGCATCCCTACATGGCCCAGGGAAATACCTTGGAATGGTTGGATGCGCTGCGTCTGATTCGAGAACTTGACGCTGAAAAATTGGTTCCTGGACACGGTCCTGTCTGTTCCGCCGAGGCGACCTACAAGGTCGGCGAATATATTGAGTTTATGCGCGGACGTGTGCGTGAGTACTATCACGAAGGCAAGAACAAGAATGAGACCAAGAGCGGCTTGGTGGGCGAAATGCTCGAATGGTTTCCGGTTCCGCTGGAACGCAAGGCGAAGATCGAGAGCCAGATCAAGTCCGGCCTCAACCGGGTCTATCGGGAAATCCAGCGTGAGGAAGAGGACAAAATCGATTCTCAGAAAGTGGCCGACCAAGAGATCGAGGCTGTTGTCGAGTAGTCAGTCTCCACAGACGTGTAACTGTTTGCAGCGGGTTCATCAAATTACAGAGACCTAGAAATCACAGAGACCTAGGGGAACAATGGCCTACGCAGTTGAGAGTCGCAGTGATAACCCAGCCAGTGCACTTCGGGAAGCGTTGAGCAATGCCGAACGACTGGCAGTCAGTGTCAATTCTCAGAATGTCGAGCAATTTCTTGTGCTGCTCGATACTATCGAGCGGTCGATTGATGATCTTCAAGTCGGGGACACGGACCTTCGATCCGAACAGGTGCGGTGGGAAGGCCTGCTTCGGCGTCTATCCTCACAGCCGGGCCCGATTGCGTCGGCGGCGGCATCCGCCGGCGGGATGAAGGCGTTGCGCGAGAAGCATCCGCCGGCCGAGAGCTTCTGGTGGCATCTCGATGCTGAGGTGCTGAAACGGCGCTGGCATTCGTTCCGCCGGTTGGCGTTGATCTCTGTCGCTTTGGTGGTTGTCGTCGGCGGCGGGATCTGGGCTGTCAACCGTTTCTTTCCGGCCGACCCTGATGCGCTGTTGATGATCGAGACTCAATCGCAACTGGACCAGCGGATCCTGGAGGGCGATTGGGACGGGGCTCTCGATGTCATCGACGCGACGCGTGTTCAGTTGCCCGATGAACCGGAGTTGATGATCTGGGAGGCTGTACTCGCCGAACAGGCAGGCGATTCTGAGCGGGCGGAAGCGAGCTTGCTTGAAGCACAGGCCGAAATGTCCGATGAACTCGAATATTTCTGGGTTACAACCGGCAACTATCGTATGATGGTCAACAACTTGGCGGGGTCGCAAGAAGCTGCGCATGCCGCGCTCGAGATCAATCCGGAATCGGCCTCGGCTGTCTTTCTGCTCGCCAATATTGCGGATACACGCGGCCAGCGGTTGGAGGCCATCGAACTCTTTGAAAAGGTGTTCGCGTTGGCCGAGGAAGACAATCCGCAGCTTGCCGTCATCGCCAAAGTCAGGATGGGACAGCTCATGCAGCAGTTTGATCCCTTTGAAGGGAGATCCCCGATCACGACTACTTCAACGATAACGTCGGAAGTCGCACCCACAGTCGGACCTTAAGCGACATGTCATTCCGGGCGCCCATTCGCAAACGTGTCGTCGGCAAGCATCTGGCGGTGCTTGCCGGCTATGGCCTGGTGAGCCTCCTGTTCACATGGCCATTGGTTGCGCACCTGACCACCCACGTGCCCGGCGACGGTATCGATGATCCGGCGTTGGTCTGGAACCTCTGGTGGCTCCAGGAACGACTGATCAACCAACTCGATCCGACATCTCTTCAATGTGGACTGGATGTTTTACCCCGTCCGCATCAACCTGGCGTTCTATACGCTGACTCCGCTCAACGGTCTGCTCAGCGTTCCTCTGCAGAGCGCTTTTGGCCTCGTCGTTGCAAACAACATCCTCTTTTTGTCGTCGTTGGTGCTTGGCGCGTACGGTACTTTCTTGCTGACACGCCGACTGCTCCGGCGTCGGAGAAAGCTCCTGGGCGGCGGCCAACCCGAGTCTCGACCGTCAGCCGGTTCTACGTCTGCGGCGCCGTTTCTCTCCACCGATGACTGGATCGCGTTCGTGGCCGGCCTGGTCTACGGCTTTGCATCGTCCAAGCTCTTCTATGCCTCGTTGGGGCAGTTCAACATCGCCAGCAGCCAGTGGATTCCCTTCTTCGCGCTCTACCTGCTTTGCATTCCCTGGAGTCGAACAGCGACCCAAGGCTTCCGAGCGGCGCTGATGGCCGGTCTCTTTCTGATCTTCCAGACCTGGGCGGAACTGACCTACGCAACTTTCCTGGTCATATTCTCGGTGCTCGCCTTTATCTACGCTCTGATCCAACTGGCGCTTGGTTCTGACGACAACGCTCTCCAACCACAACCGGCGCAACCGCAGATCGCGACACGAACAAGTCGCCTATGGATTCTGGCGGCTCAATACGCTGTCGTCGGGGGGATGTTTGTCGTAGGCCTGTCGCCGTTTCTGTGGGCAATGGCGCCTGATCTGTTGCGTGAAGGCGATTTTTTCACCTCCGGCGGCGGATTCTCCGACGTCTTCAGCGCCGATCTCCTCGGCTATCTGATGCCGACCCGGCTTCATCCATGGCTGGGTGATCAGGTGGCGGCACGACCCTTTCCCAATGACAAAGGACAACAGATCTACATCGGCTATGCGGCTATGCTGTTGGCCCTGGTCGGGGTCGCTGGCCTCGTGGGCGGTGTCAGCCGCCGGCTGCGTCAGGAAGGGTGGTTTTGGCTCTGTTCAATGCTCTTTTTCTTTTGGTTGACATTGGGTCCGTCAATCCGCTGGAACGGCCGGCCACTCGGCGTTCCAGGCCCCTTTGCCCTCGTCAGCCAGCTTCCGTTCTTCAGCGGCAATCGCTATCCAAGCCGTTACAGTGTCATGCTTTTGCTATGTGCAGCCGTCCTGGTCGCCTATGGCCTGGCTTGGCTGTTTGAGCGAATGCGGAACCATGGCCGCCTCCAATCGATTCCGCAGCGCCGTCTAGTCTCGGGATCCATCATACTGGTGACGCTCTTCTTCTTCGCCGAACATCTCTCAATTCCATTGCCGCTCAATGACTTTCGCATCCCGCCCATCTATCAGCGGCTGGCAGATTTGCCGGAACGCGGCACACTGCTTGAACTGCCTACCGGTTGGCGAAATGGTGCTCGCGTGCTTGGGCGTTCCGACGTTCTGATCATGATGCAACAGTGGTATCAGAGCGAACATGGAGAGCGCCGGCTGGGCGGCAACACCAGCCGCAATCCCGACTACAAGTTTCAATATTTCAGCGATGCTCCCTTGATCGGCGATCTGATCGGCTTGATGAACGCGGATCGCGATCATATTGCACAGGAAGTGGCGAGGGAGTGGGATGCCATCATCGAACGAAACAGATCCGTTGCACCGGCCGTGCTTGATTTCTTGAGCGTGAACCATCTGATGGTCCACGTCGACCAAACGCCCGAGCCGCTATTGCGTTTCATCGACGAGGTGCTGCCCGTGTCACTCGTTGACGAGTGGCAGGGCTCCGATTGGCAAGGGCGGCCGAGCACGATTCGGCTCTATACCGTCCATGCGAACGTCGATGCCGCCGGCGAAATCGATCTGGCCGGCGAGTTGGGCAGGCTCTATTTGGCTGAAGGTTGGTCCTCTTTCCCGGTGAACGAACGGATCCGCTACGCAACGCGCCGGGAGGCCGATCTGATGCTTGATCTGCCCACGGAGGGAGGCTCCCTGGGTTTGCGCTTGTTTGGCCCGGCAGCGGCGGCCGATCTGTTTATCAATGGGACTTTTGTCGCAACGGCGCCCATTTTGGATGATGATTGGGCTACGGTGGCCATACCGCCGGGCGTAGCCGGACAGCAGATCGATCGATTGACCATTCGATTTGATGGCGAAGGTGTTTCCTCCGCTCAAATCGTCAAACCGGCATCATCAGCCGGTTGGCCCATCGGCGATTCAGGATTTTTCCTGGATAGTGATGCGGCCATCGTGGTTCACAGCGCCGGAGAGGAAGTCGGGAATTTCGCTCATATCTATCTGAACGGCCTTGATGTGGCTCAAGACCAACGCGGCTACAACCTGGCTGCCGTTAGCCCGGACGGAATGCTGCTTGAGAGCGCTGTATTCGATACGTTTCTGTCGATTGATGAAGCGGAGCGGATGGCTGCGTGGATACGTCAATGGCCTTCTGGAACTATCATCGCCGGGGCCGTACGCGATGAAGCCAGCACGAATCTGACTGCTTCAGCCGTGGAAGAATTGCAGCGGATCGGCGTTGCCACCGATCTGCGCAGTCAATTTCGAAAAAGCCACGCATTTGTGGGCGTTGCGGGCGCTTCTCCTGGTACCGCTCAAGAGGATCGTTCCTTGCTGCGCTCGTCCGATGCCGCCGTCGGTTCTCCAGTCGATGCAGAAACCGTCTTCGGCGGCATCGCAGAGATAAGGTTGCCTACTGAATCCGAAAAGTGAGGGTAGGGCATCTGCATTACGACTTTCTTCGTTTTGCCCTGTTGCGCGTGCTTTCCCCCGAGCCTGATGACGAGTTCGAGTCATTGTTGTTTCCGCTATTGTCGATTCCCTGGTCCCCTCGACTCGAACTGGTCGACGATCCCGTAGTTGCACTGCCGTATTCATCGCGTGTGTACCGACTCCCGGTATTGGATGACGAACTTGCCTGCCCTGGCACCTGGATCTGCTGCCCGCGTCGAACTGCATCCGATGATAGATTGTTGCAGGAGCGGATTCTGCCCGGTGATGTCCTGTGTCTTGACGCAATCCCATTGATGGTATCACCAGACTGCACCGTGTATGAACTGCCGCACGAATCTGCTTGTGCGTTCGCTGAAGTGGGCCAAACTAGAATCAGCACTAGACCAATGATTGATGCGCTAACTGCCAACAGGATTCGGAACCGACAAAGCTCGATGTTGTTGCAGGGATCTCTGGGGGTCAGGTTGCCGTTCATTTCATCTCCTGTATCGATCTGGTTTACCCAAGTTTTTGCGGGTAAGGGGGGTGAGATCGGTGTCGTAGTGTGACGGTTTGATCAGGTACAGAATGGTCAGATAAGGATTGTTACAATAGGGGGTGAGCCACGATGGCGGTTGGATAGTTCATCTTATTATTAATTTTAGTATTGTTTCTCTGCTATATCTCTATTATGAACAATCGACCTTACAGATCATATTACGGTAGTCTGTCATATTGCCGTTTTTCGAGATAACAGGATGACGAAAACCTGCCGATTTCCGGTCGCAGGGCTAAATCCGACAAGGAGCTTACAGGGTTGTCAGGTTGTTGGCCTGTTTGGCATTACTCACCTCTCGATCTCTGCCATTTCTAGCAGGCTGTCACAGATCGAATCATTCGATGAGGGACTTTCTCTTCAAAGTTGACAATAACGAATCTTGTGGTATACTATGTAAACGTAAGAAAATAATGCGGATTTATTTTTGAGAAAAGTCATGCGAATTTGTCAGCCTGGATAGGCACTCCTCAACAATATATTTTTGCACAATGGGAATATCGTTGCCATGCTTTGCAGACTCCACACTTGTGCACCCCCCAAGGTCCGCCAACTGAATAGTCATTGGATTGTGCGCGCGTTGCCCCTTCTGCTACTTGCCGGCCTGTTCTTTTCTCTCTTCGGCTGCAATTCAACCCTTATGGCCCAAACGGGCGGCGCGCCGAACTGGCGTACGCTCACCGCACAAGACGGCCTGCTCTCGAACGACGTATGGTGCGTGCTTGTCGACGGCGACACTATCTGGCTGGGTACGGACCATGGCATTGCCCGCTACGACGGCGCATGGACCAACTATCCCAATGTCTTGGATCCCAAAAACAGCGCAGCGCAGTATTCCGGTCTGCCCCCTGGAACGGTTGTGATCCTGGCGAAATCCGAAGGCGACAACACGATATGGGCCGCTACGGATGCTGGGGCTGTGTCGAGCTGGGACGGGGAATCCTGGACCTTCGAATTCAGCATCAATCCGACGTTGAATGCGATGCTGGTAGATAATGACGCCGTATTTTTGGGCACAGACCATGGTCTGCTGCGCTATGATCGAAATTCACAACGCATTTCTGAAGAGCCTAGCCCTGGACAGTTGTCAATTAACGCATTGTGGAACGAGGAGGAACGTCTTTGGGCAGGAACCGATGACGGTCTCTGGCGACGCGTCGGTGAGCGGTGGTTCCGGGTGCGGCTGCCGGCGGATTCGCCGTCCAGCAAGGTGTCGGCGCTTTGGCAGAATGGCGCTGGGCGGCTTTGGGTAGGGACGGACTCGGGCGTGTATTGGTTTGATCCGGCGACTGAAGAGTGGGCTGAGGATCTTCTGCCGATCTACGATGAGCGAAACGACCGATCAGCGATCACTGCACTGACCGGTGATCGTCAAGGCAATATCTGGGCGGGAAGCAGCGGCGGCGGAGCGCGCAAGTTTCTGGATGAGGGCGCGATCACAATTGACGTTTCACGAACGAGCGGAGGCGGTCTCACCACGCCCCAAATTCGCGACATTGCCGTCGATGAGCAAGGATCCATCTGGCTGGGTACATCGCTAGGGCTTTTCCAATATCAGGAGGATGCATGGTTCAGTGAGTATCGAGAACAAGATGGCGTAGACCGGCGAATCAATGCGATCAATGATCTGCTGGTCGATCGGTGGGGGCGCATTTGGATTGCGACCAGCGCCGGCATCCGGCTTAAGGAACGCTCTCCAGTCGGATATGTCGACATCAACTTCGACCATGCGGGTGATTCCCTTCCTTCCGACGGAGTGAACACGCTTGAAGAAGATGCCCAGGGCGGTATCTGGGCTGGAACATTTAATGGTTTGGCGCGTTACCAGCTAGGTGAATGGACAACGCCTATCGAGCCGGATGCATTGGCCTCACCGGTGGTCACCGACTTCAACACCGACGATTTCGGTGTCTGGATCGGCACAGAAGGCGGACTCAACTACTACGACTTGATCGCTCAGCAATTGACGGTAGTACCGGAACTGGCAGGCGAAGTGGTTGAAGTATTGGTCAGGGACAATGAACATCGTCTGTGGGTCGGTACGGCAAAAAGCGGCATCTGGATCCGATCCGCCAATGGCGAATGGCAACAGATGGTCCATGATCCGACTGTGCCTGGCTCGTTGCCGGGAAACAGCATCATGCTCGGCGGATTGGCCCGGGATGCGATGAGTGCTCAAGGAATGTGGGCCACTGTTCGTGATGTCGGCCTGGTCTACTGGGACGGTGAAAGATGGCGAATTGAGCCCAATCAGCTTCCCAGCAAGGTGCCTTATCGACTTTTTTCGGATCCACGGGACGGCGGTCTCTGGGCAGGCAGTGAGGGCGGCGTTTCACATTTCGACGGTACCACGTGGGCGACCTTATCGGTCGACGACGGCCTGCGAAGTACCGCTATCTTCGCAATCGCCTACGAACCGGACGGCGCCTACTGGTTCGGCGGTCCGGAAGGGCTAACGCGCTACCAACGTGATACCGGAAAACCGTGGGTTCGGATTCAGTCCATCGAGGGCGCCGATCTGGTCGACGGTGACTATCAGGCATTTCAAGGCAGGCCCGTGCTGCTGGACCTGGTTGCCGGCGATCTGCAGACCGATCCTGACAAGATAAAGATCTTCTATCGGCTAAGTGATGCGGATAATTGGCAGGCAGTTCAGGAACAGCCCCTTCGTCTCACTCTGAACGAGCCGAAATCGACGACTATCGAGTTGATGGCGCGCGATCAGGCCTTCAACTACTCGAATGTTCAGCGCCAGGATCTGACCGTACTGCCGCCGCCTCAACTGATGACAATCCCTTTTCTGGGCGAGGTAGAGCGTGCGGTTTTCGGGCTGCTTGTGCTCCTGGCTAGCATGGCGATTGCCGGGTTCAGCTACGTCAGCTTTGAGTTGATAATGGCGAGATTACGTTCGTACAAGGCAATGGATCGAGGCTTCAACCCTTACATCAGCGGCGAGCCGATTCGCAATGGAGATATGTTTTACGGACGTCAACAGTTGTTGCAACGGATCGTTGACACGCTGCATAACAACAGCATCATGATTCATGGCGAGCGACGTATCGGCAAAACAACGCTGCTCTATCAACTGTCAAATGCATTGCGCCAGATCGATGATCCGGACTATTGGTTCCTGCCGGCTTACATTGATCTGGAAGGAACGGTGCAGGAGGAGTTTTTTCATTTTCTGATGGAAGAGATCGCCGTCGGCGCAGCGACAATGCCCGATGTCGATCAAGCGCTATTGGCCGCTGTCGATTCGCTAAGTTATCACGATTGTAACGCGACAGACTACACGGATCGAGACTTCAACCACGATCTTCGAGCCTTGATCGAGGCGCTTCAACAGTATGGTTTTGAGCGCTTACCGGATCGGCGATTGCGCCTGATTCTGCTGCTTGACGAGATGGATGTGATCAGCAACTATGATCATCTGGCCCAACAGCAACTGCGACGCATTTTTATGCGTGATTTTGCCGCAACATTGGGTGCTGTGGTGGCCGGGATTCAGATCAGTAAGGAGTGGGATCGCGTCGAAAGCCCCTGGTTCAACCTCTTTAACGAGATTGCCCTGGAGCCGTTCTCACGCGATCAAGGGCTTGAACTGCTGATCGAACCGGTCCATACGATCTATCGTTTCGATCCGGCCGCGCTTGAGTATATCATTGAAGTCAGCGACGGCAGACCATTCCGAATTCAACAGTACGCCCTAGAGGCCGTGAACCATATGCTGGGCAGACGAAGCCGCAGGATCACGCTGGACGATGTTGACGCTGCCCACCGCCATATTGTCGCCAACTATGGAGACGTTGTATCTCCACAGGGCGCCGACCTAAATGCGAATGGCGCTGCCATGAACGATCATGCATCTCCCGATCTTGGGCTGGACGAAGTCGAGAATACTGAAGATAGGTCGCCGGGCATGACCGGCTGAAATGTTCGTTGATTTGATCACACGCCGCCATCACCATGAATTGATCAAACCATGAGAGTTCCCTATGTCGTTGGGCGCTGGGTCCGTGGAGTCAATCACTACGGGCGCCGCGACCTAATCGAGCACCTGCTTACCATCCAAGACAATGCTGTCTGGGTCGTCAGCACTCGCCGTATGGGCAAAACCTCGCTGCTTCGACAGATCGAATTCCTGACTGCCGGGAAAGACGACACCCTTGTTCCGCTCTATTGGGACATTCAAGGGTGTGAATCATCTCGCCATCTGACAGAAGAGTTGCTTTTTGCGATTGAGGACGTACTGGAACGCTTTGAACCGTTTGGTGTCCGCTACGATGACCTTGCAAAGCATGACACAATTGGCATTTTGCGTCGCCTCAATCGCTGCCTGGTTCAACATGACCGTCAGCTACTGCTGCTCATCGACGAGGCCGAGGCCTTGATCAACATCGGCGAACAGGAAGGCGCCTGGCTTGCGCGTCTGCGAAAAACGTTCCAGAGTTCGCAACAGCGGACTATCGTGACGGCCACCAAGCTGCTGGCCAGGCTCAATGACGATGGCGGCGCGTCAGATACGAGCCCATTTCTGTTTGGATTTAAGTTGGTCAACATCTGGAGCCTCGATCCGGAATCAGCGACAAGTTTGGTCTGCCAGAGCCAGACAAACCAGCCTGTCCAGGCGGATGCCGCCATTGTCAAGGATATTCTGCTGGTCACAAACCAGCATCCCTATCTGATGCAATACCTTTGTCAGAGGCTCTTCATTTCCGATCAAGGTCATCAAGGCTCCTTGCGCTCGTTGGAAGAGGCGGATCTCGTGCCTGATCAACTGTTGGCAGGTTTTTTCCACATCAATTTTCAGCACTTAGCGGAAGTTGAACGGCGCATACTTCTCATTGTCGGAGAGATGGGCGTTGTTTCGGAGGAGGAATTGTTTGCCGAAATGCCCGATCAGCGTGCAGAGCGAATCCGTACGCTGATCTATGGCATGAAAAAGCTGGGCTATATTCGACAAATTTCGCAACAATGGACTGTCGGCAATGAGTTGCTGCGTCGGTGGCTGCACGATCACATGTATGATCTGAGTGATGAGACGCCTTCCAGGGTGAGCGATCAGCGTGTTGAAGAATTGGTACGGCAAGGGGCGGCGCAGGAACTAGCCTTTCTGCGCGAAAAAGAGGCGATGCTGCATGCGCGATTGACCGAATTGGAAAGATTGCAGGCCACGCAGGGTTCAGACCGTTGCAACAATGAACTACGGCAGGAGATTGAGCGGATTCATCGGGAGTTGTCCACGATTCGCTATGAGCTTTCTACACTGTCGCGAGGGCCGATGGAGCGCAATAGCGACTGAGGCCACCCCTTCTCCGGGAAGTAGGATGCGCAATGGTTTGGGTGTGTTGGCACTGTGCGCCAACACACCCAAGTGGTTTTCAGGCACAGAGACCGGCGAGTTTTGGCCGGGCACAAATGCCTATCGTATACTCAGTAGATGGAAATAGCTGGCTGAGCCTCCCATGGCTCGGCCAGATTTTTTGTCGCAGGTTCAATCCTGCCGAGTGTGGAGCCATGGTCATGAGCGTAGCCCAGCCTATCCCGCTGGTCGATCTGAAGGCGCAGTACCGAGAGATTCAGCCTGAAGTGGACGCGTCGATTCAGCGCGTCCTGGATCGTACGGGATTCATCATGGGACCGGAAGTCGCTGCCTTTGAGGCCGATTTTGCCGGATACTGCGCGGCCGAGCATTGTGTCGGCGTCAGCAGCGGTACGTCCGCGTTGATGCTAACGCTGCTCGCCTTGAACGTCGGCCCCGGCGACGAAGTGATTACCTCGGCCCATACCTTCATCGCCACCGCCGAAGCCATCAGCGCGGTCGGGGCTACGCCGGTTTTCGTGGATATCGATTCCCGCACCTACAATCTGGATCCGGCATTGCTTGAAGCGGCCATCACGCCGGCGACCCGTGTTATCCTGCCTGTCCATCTGTATGGCCAACCCGCGGAGATGCCAAGCATCAATGCCGTTGCTGCTGGCCACGGCCTGTCCGTGATCGAAGACGCTGCACAGGCGCATGGCGCCACATTGAACGGCGCAGTTGTCGGCACTTTGGGTGATGCGGCCTGCTTTAGTTTTTATCCTGGAAAGAACTTGGGCGCATACGGTGACGCCGGCGCTTTGACGACCAGCAATTGCGTCCTAGCCGAGAAAGTGAGCCTTCTGCGCAACCATGGACGACGGTCCAAGTATCTGCATGAGATCGTCGGCTATGGCGAGCGGCTCGATACATTGCAGGCTGCTGTCTTGCAGGTGAAGCTCAAACATTTGGCGGATTGGACGGCCGCCCGGCGTCGACTGGCGGCGCGCTACAGCGAACTGCTTGCCGATTCCGATGTTGTGCTGCCCTTTGTGGCCGAAGGCGCCGATCCTGCCTGGCACCTGTACGTGATTCGTAGCGACGAACGCGACGCTCTGATTGGCGTTCCTCGCAGATCGCGGGATCGGTGCGGGTGTCCACTATCCGGTTCCCTTGCACTTGCAGCCCGCCTACGCAAACTTGGGCTACGCCATCGGTGACCTGCCAGTGACGGAGAAGGTGGCCAACACTTGCCTGAGTCTGCCCATCTATCCGGAAATGACCGATGCCCAGCAGGACAGGGTGGTTGCTGCCCTCTATGCCTTTGCAGATCGAGGAGTCGGATGATAATGGCCGATCAGATTGCACCGAACTCACTTTCTATCGTCGTGCCGGCCCGCAACGAAGAGGCGACGATCAGCGAGGTCGTTGAGCGCAGTTTTCGCGCTTTCGAGGAGATGGGGCGCGAGGGTGAAGTGCTGGTTGTGAACGACGGCAGTACGGACAATACCGGGCTTGTTCTTGATCAACTGTCCGAGCGGTACGCTGACCTGCCGCGTGATGACCCACCGGCGCAGCCAAGGCATGACCAGCGGCTTGCAGCAGATGTTCGCTGCAAGCCGCGGTGATATCGTCATCCTCATCCCGGCCGACATGGAGTCAGATCCGCTGTTGGACATTCCGGTGCTTGTTGGTTATTTGGAAAAGAATGACCTGGACGCAGTCGCCGGTTGGCGGCAGGGGCGCAAAGACGGCAAGGTCTTTGCCAGTGCGATCTACAATGTCGTCATGCGTCGCCTGGCCAATGTCCCTGTCCACGACGCCAATTGGATCAAGGCCATGCGTCACGAGGTGGTGGAGAGTCTGCCGCCGCTGCGCAGCGATTGGCATCGCTTCATCTTGATGATTGCCGCCCACCAGGGCTTTCGCATCGGTGAGGTACAGACCCAATATCAACCGCGTCCGGCCGGCAGCAGCAAGTTCGGTTTTAGCCGTATCCCCATCAGCTTGCTTGATGTGCTGACGCTCAATTTTCTGCTCACCTTCAGCCAGAAGCCCATGCGTTTTTTCGGCGGCCTGGGGTTGGCCGGGATGGCGCTGAGTCTGGCGATCTTCGTCTATCTGACCTTCCTTTACGTCCTAACCGATACCCAACAGCGGCCCATCTTTCTGGCGGCCGGCATCCTTGCCGTGATCAGTGTCCTGCTTGTCCTTGTCGGCTTTCTGGCCGAACTCATCGTTACCCAGGGCGAGCGAATCCAGCAGATAGAACGCAATCTGACCGAACAGGATTTCAAATAGCCCGGCTCTCCTCGCAAATTTGGCGTTCTAGATTTGGTTGGGGAGCATGATACGATGGCTGCATCAGATCCTGTCGTGTATGACCCTATCGACGGCTCTGTCGATCATATCCTCGATGTCTGCATTCGGCTGTTGGCGGGCTTCGTATTCCACCAATCGTCGGGCAGTCGGTTCATCATGGACCAGT
Organism: uncultured Chloroflexia bacterium; assembly: GCA_963698255.1. Taxonomy (GTDB): domain Bacteria; phylum Chloroflexota; class Anaerolineae; order Caldilineales; family Caldilineaceae; genus JAWKOK01. Next base: position 290,318 of record CAVOQD010000015.1, read on the forward strand.
AGGATCAAATACTGATAGCTTTTGACGCCATCTGCTGAGAGGCGTGTCGGATCCAGATGTTCAGTTCGGCGCAGGTCGACATTTTGAACGGGCGATGTTGGACGGTCCAACGCCGTCTGCGCATGAAGTGCCGGCGACTGCGAAGATGCTTCCGCCGGCTGCAGCGCCGGTGCTGTGGGCCTGCCAAGACGGTTGATATATGATCGAATGGTTTGGCCGTGTATCGTAGTAACCACGTAGATCGCTGCCAACCACACACCCGCGACAAGGCCGATCAAGAAGCCGTAAAAGAACATGATCGTATCTGCGCTCCTGAATGGTCATTCGGATGGGAAAGCATCCATCAGACATCGAGATAACTGAATGGTAACCCATCCCTGATTTGCGATCAACCGCTGTTTTTTCACCAAGAAAGGACTGCTCCATGAAGATCACGAAGATCACGCCGTTGGTGTTGGGCACGCCCTGGCGCAATCTCACTTTTGTCAAAGTCGAGACGGACGAGGGCATCACGGGTGTCGGCGAAGTACGCGCCCTCAATCGGACCGAGTCGTTGCTAGGCTATCTCAAGGAATCCGCCCCCCGCTACATCATCGGCCATGATCCCTTTGACATCGAACACCTGGTGCAGCGCATGTCGCGAGGCGACTTTGGCCGCGCCGGCGAGATCGTCATGACCGGGATCGCCACCGTCGAGATGGCCTGTTGGGACATCATGGGCCAGGCGCTTGGGCTGCCGGTCTATCGGCTGTTGGGCGGGCCGGTGCGCGACAAGATCAAGGCCTACGCCAACGGCTGGTATACGGTGGAGCGCACGCCGGATGAGTTCGCCAACGCGGCACGGGCTGCGCTGGACAAAGGCTATCGGGCGCTGAAATTTGATCCGTTCGGAGCCGGATTTTACGAACTGGAGCGGGCGGAGAAGCTGCGGGTGGTCTCGTTGGTCGAGGCCGTGCGCGACGCGGTCGGCCCTGAGGTCGAGATTCTCGTTGAGATGCATGGCCGCTTCAATCCGGTGACCGCGATCGAGATGGCGCGTGAACTGGCCCCGTTCAAGCCGAGCTGGTTGGAGGAGCCGGTGCCGCCGGAGAACATTGCCGCGCTCAAGAAGGTTGCTGATGCCGTGGCGCCGCTGGGCGTCCCCATCGCCACCGGCGAGCGCATGCATACCTTCCACGAGTATCGAGAACTGTTCGAGCTACAGGCCGCCGACATCATCCAGCCCGACATCACCCACTTCGGCGGTCTGCTCAATACCAAAAAGCTGGCGGCTTGGGCCGATGCCTACTACATGTTGATCGCACCCCACAACGTCGGCGGTCCTGTCTCAACCGCGGCGGCGTTGCACCTTGCCACCTGTACGCCCAACTTCAAGATCCAGGAGCACTTCAACGATTTCGATGAGCAGTATGTAACCGACTCGGCCCCTGGCGTGCCCAAAGTGGTCGACGGGCTACTTCTCATTGCCGAGCGGTCCGGGTCTGGGCATCACGCTCAACGAAGACGTCATCGCCGAACATCCGATGCAGAACATTCACTTTGATCTGTATGCGGATGATTGGCATAAACGGAAGGCGAAGCGGGACGAGTGAGGAGTGCTGCGTGCCGCGTATTAAGGTCTCCGCAGGCCATGGCTTGTTGTGATTTGGGTCGGCTAGCGTGAAGAATGATCCGATCTCCGGCAACAGTTTCGCCGCGGAAAATCACGCAGCACGTAGCCGCTCCTACCATCCGCGCGGCACCGGAAAACATCGGAACTTCTGTTGCTTGGCGAACGCGTCCCATACCTGGGCCATCTGCTCGACGACCTGGGCGGGACGGCCACGCATCTCGAAGCCACGATGCTGGCCGCGCGTCACCTGGCGCGGCTGCCAGCCGGTTCCCTTGCAGTAGGTGTAGTAGTCCATGAAACTGTTGTACTGCACGTCGATCCGGTACTTGCCCGGCTGTCGGCTCATGGGCGAGAGCGGATCGATGGTGTGGCAGGGGTTGAGCATACGCAGCAGATGCGGCGGATAGACACGCCCGATCTGTTGGGCCAATTGCAGCGTTTCCCGGAAGGTCTGGGGCGTCTCGCCCGGCAGGTTGAGTGAGAAGTAGATGAAGATAGGGATCTCGTGTTTGCGCAGCGTCTCCAGCATGCGCAGAAAACGTTGATTGGTGTAGAACTTGCCGTTCTGCTTGCGCACGGCCTCGTTGCCGGACAGCGGCGAGATGGCGACCTCGGTGTGTTTCAGATCCGCGGTGGCTGCCAGTTCATCGATGAATTCATCCGACGGCAACTGGAAGAACTCGTTGTAGATGCCGATGCGTCCCTCCTGCTCGCGCAGCAGGCTGAAGAGCGAACGCCACCACTCCGCCTTGAACGTGGCCGGGTCCAGCGAGAGCGAGACTTGCTGGTAGCCAAGATCCTTGAGCCGTTGGATGTCGGCCGCTACTCTCTCCGGCGAGCGAATCACGTAGCCGTTGCGGCCGGCAAGCTCCTTGTGCGACCGCTTGCCGCCGCCACAGTAGATGCAGTTGAAGACACATCCTCGCGCAACGGTGAGCCAATGTCCCTTGAGTTGTGGTTCTTTCAGTGCGATCACGCCGGCGCCTGAGTACTGGAACGCGGTGTAGTTGTGCGCATGGTGCAGCCAGTCAGTCGTCACAAAGTCTAGCTGATCCAGAATATCGATAGACGCCGAAAAATGGCCCCGATTCTGGCGCGCCTTGCCGTTCTGTTGGCGATGGACCAAATTGGGAATTTCGGTCAGTTCAGGCGTGCCGTCGCCACAGATGTGGCCGGCCAGCAAGCGCAGTGGTTCTTCGGCGTCGCCGCGCACGGCCATATCGACTGCCGTGAAGTTGTCGAGAATCTCCTCCGCAAAGTTGGATGTAGTCAGGCCGCCGATGATCACGCATGTGTTTGGCCAGACATCCTTCACCGCTTGAGCGACCTCCATGGCCCCGAAGCAATGCTCGTACCAGTGGAGATCGATGAGCACCAGCTTGGCCGGCGAACGCTCAGACAGCCACATCCGAAAATCGTAGGTCGGCTCAATCAGTAGCTCGACCGGCAAGTTCAGCCCTTCGACCTGCCATCCTTCGTCGCGCAACATATTGACCAGCCCGACGACGCCCACTGGGATAAAGGGGTAGGGTGAACAGGAAATGAACTTGTCGTAGCGTGCATCGACCTCTTGTTTGGCCGGGTGTACGTAGAGAATATCCATTTGAACGATTTCCCGTCGAAACTCCTAAAATGGATGCCAAAAACGCCCGGTGAGATATCTCACCGGGCGTTGACTGTTTGCGTTATTCCGTTGTCTCATTCGGTGTCGCATCGGGCGTGGGCGCCGGCGGCGTCACCGGGGCGACAGACCTCCCGGCCTGGCGGTCTCTGGCCTGGCTGCGCGCCTTTTCAATCTGGTCGAGCACTTCCTGTGGATCGGCGACGCCACGGAACTGGAAGGTCTCTCCGGCTGCCGATGCGGTTTGGCAGCGAACGTCCCCATATTGGAAGATGGTCTGTGCGATGCCACGCTGGCGGATGTTGATGTCCTGCAAATTCAAGAGATCGGCAGTCAGGATATTGTGAGAGAAGGGCGTCGACTTGGTTGAATCGACCAGTCGTTGACTGGTGATCAGCCAGATGTCGTTGTTGTAGCGAAACCAGTAGACGTAGATCATAAGAGCGCCTACCACGACTGACCCAATGGCAAGGATGTTCATGAACGTGCCGAAGAATCCAGTTTGGCCCATGCCAAACATGAACCAAAGAACGAGGATCAGTACTACGATAATCACTATCAGCGCGATTTTGCCCCAGAGATGGACTGGATGGCGCTTGATTGTCGCAATGAGTTGTTCGTTCGGCTGTAGCTGTACTGGTTCGGACATGGCGTTGCCTTTCTATTCTGGGATGTTGTCGTCAAGACTGTCCTGTAGTCCTGCTCAGTAGTGGAATCTTGCCACAGATGGGCGCAGATAGGGTTAGGCGCTTACAAAATGCCTTCGTCGATACTGCGAATGCCTTATTTGCGCCGCCGTCCTGAGCACCCAGCAAGGGCGCAAATATGCAGGCGCTTACAAAATGTCATCGACGAAAAATATCGATGAGCGCACAAATATTCGTCGATACTGCGAATGCCTTATTTGCGCCGCCGTCCTGAGCACCCAGCGAAGGCGCAAATATATAGGTTCTCACAGATGCTCTTTGGCTCCGAATTGCGCTACTTTAGAGGTGCAGGGCTATCTCTGCCACTCATCTGCCGTTTGAGCCTTGAGTTGACGATATCATACGATAGAGACGGTGCTTTGACAAAGGCGACACATCCATTTGATAGACCTGCGACGCCGGGCTGTTTACTCGCTTGACAACCGTTGAAACTGCTCTCGGATGAAGGGCCAGGCGCCGTCCTTGTAGAAGCGATGACCGCCGTCCCCAACGTAGAGCCGGCAGTCATCCGTTGCGCCGGCAACGGCATAGATTTGCAGCAGCTTCTCGTAGGCGTAGCGAGCGTTTTCGATGGGGTAGATGGGGTCCGCCTGACCAGCGATGGCACAGAATGGCCTGGGCGCGATCAGTCCGGCAACGTCGTACATCTCGCCCAAACGCAGGATGCCGGGAATGTAGTTGCAGTCGCAGTGGCGGATCGATCCGATGCTGCCGGTGAAGGTATTCAAGTAGCTGCCCGGCACAGCCACGGCAAAACGCGTATCGCAGGCCGCGGCAAAAAGCGACACCGTTCCGCCCCCGGAGTTGCCGGTGATTGCGACCCGCCGGCTGTCGACGTCTAGATTCTCCAGCGCCCAATCCAGCAACCGAGACATGTCCCATACACGTTCGCCGATGGGCGTTCTGCCCAGCAGCAGGCCATGCATAAGTTGTGTCCGACAAGATGAGAGGTTTCCGCCTGCGATATCGTCGGCCGTCCGGGTATCGCCGAAGCCGCGGACAGTGGGGGCGATGACAACGTAGCCCTCTTGCACCGCCTGCACGGCGATATCGCGTTCGCCCTCGATGATGCTCAAACGTTCGGTTTCGTCGTCGTAGAGACCGACATAGATGTGGGGCTGATTGTGGCCATGGGGGCAGATCACCAGCGGCATCGCTCGGCCACTCGCCTTGGCGTCCGAATCCGGCAGCAGCAGATAGAAGGGCAGCGGCACGGTCGGCTCGACCCAGATCTGCCAACGCTGCCGCGTGTAGCCGTCCGCTTGAGTCGAATCAACCAGTTCTGCATGAGGTCGATGATCGGCAAGATCTTGGGCCATATTGCGCAGGCCCAGAGTCTCGACAAGCCTGATCGCGAAACTCGGTGTTGCCAGGCGGCCAATTCAGCCGCCGTCTCAGCCTGAAAGTGAATAGGCGCCCGAGGTCGCAGCATAGCGTTCGGCGTAGTGGATCTTGGCGTCGTACATTGTCTGTTTCTCCGCTTGCACGTACAGGAATCAATCGAACACTCCAAACTCAATTCGAACACACCCAAACCATCTGCGTTAATCTGCGGCTCATATTTATTTTTGCCACTGGTCAACCCGCACAGCGCGTCAGGAACGATCCGCCTGACCTTCAGCGGCAGCCTTCAGCCCCGCGGCGAACTGCTCAAAATTTTTCGTGAGGTCGGGAATCTTGCCCTTGATGAAGGTGAGCATCAGGCCGCTGAAGACTTCCTCGGTGTGGAAGGACGTTGTACCGTCATCCCCCGGCGTCAGCGTGTGGGTGCGCTCCGACTTGAAGATGCCCATGGGCATGCCGCCGGTGAGCACCATCCTGCTGCCCGGCTCAAACGTGGTCACCTTCACGGCAAAGGCCCGACTCGGGTCGATGACCGTGAAAAACTTGACGCTCTCTCCCGGCGCCAGCGTGCCTTCGACATGGTCGATGCCGGGATCCCAATCCGGGTAGCCGGCGGCGTCCGCGAGGATGGCCCAGATCGTGTCGGGCGATGCATTGATGGTCGTGGTGGCGCTGTAGCGCATTTTCTCACATCCTTTCTCTCCGGAGGGAAATGGCCTGTTGGTAGGCAGATGGTACCAGCTACCACCTTTGTCTGCAACCGGCGTTGTTTTACCGTGTCCCCTTTTGCTTCCTTGACACGGTTTACTGCTGGTGGGATACTCCTTCTATCAATTGACAATACAACCGATCAGCCATTCCGCCGGCTTCTGCCGCCAGGGAATCGCAGTATCAGAAGAGCCGTCGCTGGTGCCGATCCCCATCCAACTTACAGTATCTCTTCGAATATGCAGCCGACTTCAACCGGCACGCCGCTAGATCTGGTTTTGCTGCGTCCAGTTGAGACTGAGAATAGAGCGTCTCTTTCCGAAAAATGAGGGAATGTCCATGTCCAAACGCCCAAATTTGCTCTACATTCACACGGATCAGCATTCGTTCCACGTCACCGGCTGCTACGGCGACGACCTGGTGCAGACGCCGAATCTGGATCGCTTGGCGGCCAATGGCGTGCTGTTTGACAACTGCTATTGCGCCTCGCCGATCTGCGTGCCCTCGCGCATGTCGATGTTGTCAGGCAAGCATCCCTATCAGAATGAGGTCTGGACCAACGAACACATGCTCGATTCCGGCATCCCCACGTTGGCCCATGCCATGGGCGCGGCCGGCTACCATCCGGTGCTGATCGGCCGCATGCACTCGCTGGGGCCGGACCAGTTGCATGGCTACGCCGAGCGGCTGGTGGGCGACCACGGGGCCAACTACATCGGCGGCTCGGATGTGGATCGCGGGGTGCTCAACGGCACGGCCGGCCCCCATCGCATCAGCCTGGAGCGGTCGGGCGCGGGGCAGTCGGCCTATCAGGTGCATGATGAATATGTGACGGCGGCCACGGTGGACTACCTCAATCGAGTCGGGCTGGCGCGAAAGTCCGGCCAGTCGGATGAACCGTTCAACGTGACCGTCGGCTTCATGCTGCCCCACGCGCCGTTTGTCGCCCGCAAGGAGGATTTCGACCACTACTCGGAGACGATGACCCTGCCGCGCAAGCCTCGCTCGTTTGCCGATGAAACGCATCCGCATCTGCGCTGGTGGCGAAGCCATACCGAGATCGAAGATGTCTCCGAGGAGGAGGTGCTGCGGGCACGGGCCGCCTACTGGGGCATGGTGACGCGGGTCGATACGATGGTCGGGCAGATCCTGGCCGCGCTGGAGGAGAACGACCTGCTGGACAACACGCTGATCGTCTACACCTCGGATCATGGCGACATGGTCGGCGAACATGGCCTCTGGTGGAAGCATGTCTTCTATGAGGAGTCGGTGAAGGTGCCGCTGATCCTCTCGTGGCCGGGCGTGATTGCGGCGGGACAGCGCTGTGAGCATGTGGTCAGCGCCCTGGATGTCACCGCCACGATCCTGGATGCGCTGGGCGCGCCGGCGCTGCCCAATTCGCCGGGCCGCAGTCTGCTCGGACTGATCGATGGCAGCGACGCAGGCGAATCTGAGTGGGAAAATGTCGCCTTTTCGGAATACTGCTCCGATCAGTTCTGCCCCGACGGCGGCTGCTATCAGCGTATGATCCGGGCCGGCGACTGGAAGCTTGTCTACTACCATGGTCAGCCGCCCCAACTCTTCAACCTGGCCGATGATCCGGACGAACTCATCGATCGTGCCGACGATCCCGAATTGCCAAGCCATCCGGACCGAGTTGACAGCGCGGGTGCTGGACGATTGGGATCCGGAGTGGGTCAAGGCGAAGATGGCGGACAAGAAGGCCGATGTCGCCATCATGAAAGCGTGGGCCGGCAATGTGAAGCCGCCCGATCTCTACCGCTGGCCGTTGAAACCGGAGATGAACTATTTGGATGATCGAAATCCAACAACTGCTCGTGAGATCCACTGAAGAAGCAAAAAAATAGCCGCAGATGATCGCTGGTTGACGAGCTGTCCCATCGCTGGTCGGACGGGTCTGATCGGCAGCGTTTCACACTGCAAGTGTGACCTACATTGCACGGCCATCTGACGGTAGACTCATTCATCAATAAGGAATCCGGTATGCAACCAATCAATGCTTCACAACGACGGCCAATCCCCGATTGGGCGCTGCGTCAACGCCATCTGATCGACGCCATGGACGAAGCGGCGCCGCTTTTCCAGAGCCGCTACACGAGGGCCGACGGCACGCTGATCTGGCGGGACGAATGGCCGGGCATGGACGGCTCGGATGACGGCTACGAGAGCTATCACAACTGGCCGCTCTTCTATGCGCTGGGCGGCAGCGCCGACATCCACGAGCGCAGCCGTTTCCTCTGGGACGCGGTGACGCGCCAGTTCACGGCCTACGGGCAGATCTACCAGGAATACGACGCCTACTACGACTGGATGCACCACGGCGAGTCATCCATCTACTTCTACTACTTCGGCCTGGCCGATCCCAAACGGCCTGTAGACCGGGCGCGGGCGCTTGCGATTCGCCGGTCTCTATGCCGGCGAAGATGCCCTCAACTGGAACGCGGACAAGCGTATGATGCGCTCACCCATCAACGGCAGCAGGGGGCCGCGCTACGAGAATTCTTGGGATGATTGGTCGACCCATCGCTGGGTGCTCTCCGGCTATCCGCCACCCTTTGAGGACCTGGGCATTCCCACCGAGGTCAAGCCCTGGCACGGCGAGGATCTGCCCATTGCCGACTGGACCGATGACGCGGTCTACGCCAAGATCCTGGACGCGCTCAACACGCGCCAGATGCGCTGCGACGTGCCGCTCAACCTGACGTCGACCAGTCTGATCACCAACGCCTTCATGTACACCGGCGACGAGAGCTACCGGCGCTGGGTGGTTGACTATCTGGAGATGTGGGCCGAGCGAATCGAGGCCAATGGCGGCATCTGTCCCGACAACATCGGGCCCAGCGGCCAGGTCGGCGAGACGTTGGACGGCAAATGGTGGGGCGGCTATTACGGCTGGCGCTGGCCCCACGGTCTGCACACCATCATCGAGCCGCTGACCATTGCCGCCATGAACGCCGTGCTGCTGACCGGCGACCTGGGCTATCTCGACATTCCGCGCAGCCAGATCGCCTATCTCATCGAACGTGGGCGTATGCAGAACGACCAACTGCTCATTCCCTACCGCCACACCGATGAGGGCTGGACCTCCTTCCGACCGCTGGAGCCGAAGCATTTCGCCGCAACTCTGGTACGTCTCTCAGAGCGATCGAAGACCGGGCCTACATCGATCAGTTCCCTCAGGTGCAGACAACTTGGCTCGATGTGGCCCCCGGCAGCGGCAAGGGCGACGACATTCACTTCGGCCCCTGGTATTGCTATCTGGACGGCCGCAATCCGGACTATCCGTTGCGCATTCTTGAGTCGCAATACGCCGAGGTGCTGCGGCGCATGGACAAGATGGCCAGCGACGACGGCGATCCGCAGGAGTGGGACGTTCACCATTGGCAGGATATCAACCCGGTGCGCACCGAGGCGCTGGTGCAACTGACCTGCGGCGGTCCACAGACCGTCTACCACGGCGGGCTGCTGCACACGCGACTGCGCTACTACGACGCTGATCGCCAGACGACCGGGCCTGCCCGAGGATGTTTCCGCATTGGTCTCGCATCTGGACGGTGAAAGTGTGACAGTTTCGTTGGTCAACGCAAGCCCACTGCACGAACGGCGTGTTATTCTTGCAGGCCGGCGCCTTTGGCGAACACCGTTTCACGTCGATGACCGATCTGGACAGGCGACACGGCCCGCGACCGTTGATGATCGCTACGTTGAGGTCACGCTGCCGCCGGGGCGTTCCATCGATCTGCGCTGCGGCATGGATCGCTACGTCCATCGTCCCAGTTACGATCAGCCAGTCTAAATTCACCACATCAACACAGACGGAGCATCAGATCTATGGAAGTTCGTCCCGTGGGCCGCACCGGCCTGGAAGTCTCTCTGCTTGGCTTCGGCGCTGCGCCGCTGGCCAATCTTTACCGTGATGTACCTGAATCGGAGGCCTACGAAACCGTACACGCTGCGCTGGAACAGGGCGTGACCTACTTCGACACGGCGCCGGCCTACGGCGCAGGTGTCTCCGAAACACGACTGGGTGTTGCGTTGGAAGGCGTGCCGCGTGATCAGTTTACTATCTCGACCAAGGTCGGGCGCTGGTTTGGGCCGGACGGCGAGCGTGTCGCCGACTACAGCCGCGATGGCGTGCTGCGCAGCCTGGAAGCCAGCCTGGAACGCTTGAAGCTGGACTATGTCGACATCGTCCACATTCACGACGCCGACCACCACTACCGAGAAGCCATCGAAGACGCCTACCCGACATTGGCCGATCTGCGCAGCCAGGGCGTGATCCGGGCTGTGAGCGCGGGCATGAACCAGTGGCAGATGTTGTTGGATTTTGCCAATGCCGGCGAGTTCGACTGTTTCATGCTGGCCGGGCGCTACACGCTGTTGGAGCAGGACGCTCTTGGGTTCATGGATATGTGCGCGGAGCAGGGGATCTCCATTCTGGCGGCAGGCGTCTACAACAGCGGCATCCTCGCCACCGGCGCCAAGCCAGGTGCAAAGTACAACTATCGGGATGCCGCCGTCGGAGATCATGGAGAAGACGCAGGCGTTGGAAGCCGTCTGCGCTCGATTCGGCGTTCCGCTGTCGGCGGCGGCCCTGCAGTTTCCGTTGGGCCATCCTGCGGTCGCCTCGCTGGTGATCGGTTGTAGTTCGCCTTCACGCATCGCCAGAAATCTGGAGGCGATTGACTATCGACATCCCGGCGGACCTGTGGGCGGCGTTGCGTGCTGAGAACCTGATCGCCTCCGGTGTGCCGTTGCCGGGGGATTGAGTCTCGGGGGACGATGAATTGGTGCGACGCACTGCCCAATCGTGGCTGCTCCGGCATATTTGGTCTGGGCAGTGCGTCGCACCGAAATTCAGATCCAAAGATATGCTGATTGACGCCCCAGAGGGGCTTTGGTATACTCGTTGATACATATCAATCACACCAGTCCACAAATTTAATAGACCAATCAAGAATATAGCGTGTAGCCGATCGAGATCGATTGCTGTGCTGCCCTATTTCCGCATCAGTTCGCCACCATCATTCTGCGTGCTTCCTTCCCGGCCTTCGCTCACCGGGTTGGCTTTGTTGCTTTGATCGAGGTCGGTCTTCGAACAAGCCAAGAGATCCTCCCTCCAAGAAGCCGGCAGTTTATCATCATAGCTCTATCCTATTTCGTGCGTTTTCGTCCGTTCAATTTGTTCGTACAAACCGTAAGACAACCATCGATGGAGGAAAGACGAACATGAAGAGATTTGGATTGATTTCCGTGCTACTGGTGCTGCTTGTACTGGTTCTCGGCGCCTGCGCTGGCGGCGGCGGTGATGCGGCGGCTCCCGCTGCAGATGCGCCCGCGGCTGATACGGAGGCTGCTGAAGCCCCGGCCGGCGAAGCGGTCGTTGAAGGCGACGTACCCCGAAATCGCACCATGATCGTGGCCGACATGGGTTCCTACGGGCCGCCTGAGATGTGGAGTCCCTACAACTTGGGCGGTACCCTACAGCAGGGTGTGGCCTTGTTCCATGAGCCGTTGGTCTACGCCGACATGCTGGACGGCCACGAGTATCCATGGCTGGCCGAAAGCTGGGAGTACAACGACGACGCTACTGAGTTGACCTACTACCTGCGTGAGGGCGTCACCTGGAGCGATGGCGAGGAGTTTAACGCCGAGGATGTGGCCTACACGCTGAACACGCTGCGCGATCTGGGCGCCACGGTCCAACAGGGCGGCGTCTACCAGACGTTTGTGAAGGAAGCCGAAGTCGTCGACGATCTGACCGTCAAGATCACCTTCAACGATCCAGCGCCGCGCTTCCATAGCGAGGTGATGGTGTCCAAGGGTGACGTCGCCAACTTCATCGTCCCGCAGCATGTCTGGGAGGACAAGGATTGGGCCGAGTACACAGCCTACAACGACGGCGCCGGGCCGGTGACCACCAGCCCGTGGCGTTTCTCCTACGCCGACGAAACGCGGCGCATCATCGACCGTGTCGAGTCCTGCGACGAGTGGTGGGCTTGCCGCACTGGCTTTGCCGACCTGCCTGAGGTCGAACGCTTTGTCCAGGTCATCATCACGGACCAGCAAGGTCAGGCGACGGCTTTGATCCGCAACGAGATCGACCAGACCCATGACCTGCGTGTCGATCTCATTGAGAAGATTCTGGAAGAGAACCCGGACGCCACCACCTGGACCGGCCGTGAAGGCCCCTATGGCATGGTCTCCTGGTGGCCAACGATCTTGCACCTGAACAACGAAGTCAAGCATCTCGATAACCCGGACGTGCGCTGGGCTATCAATCGTTACCTCGATCGCGCCAAGCTGATCGACTTTGCCTTTGACGGCAATGGCGAAGAATCTGTCTGGCCCTTCCCGCCGTTCAAGGGACTCCAGGAGAACCTTGACAATCTGGCCGACCTGGAGGCCGAATACCAGCCAGGTCTCTACGATCCGGCTGACGCCGATGATCGGTTGATGGCGGCCGGCTACGAAAAGAATGCAGACGGCATCTGGGCAGACGCCGACGGCGATACGATCAAGTGTCATATCTCCAGCCTGCCCCACTTCTCGGATTCCGGTCCGGTCATCGTTGAGATGCTGAAGCAGGGCGGTATCGAGGCATCCTATTCAGAACCGCCGGACGTCGGCAGCCTCCTGCCGACTGGCGACTACATCTGCGGGCTCTGGGGCCTGGCCGGCGCCATGTCAGATAGCCTCTATCGTAGCTTGCTCCACTTTACCACAGATGATTCGGGCAACTGGTTCCAGTACTCAAATCCGGAGTTTGACGCCATCGTCGAGGAATTGGCGGGCACGGCTGACAAGGCCAAGGCGCTCGAGCTTGAGAAGGCGGCCATGGCGATCTGGTTGGAGGATCTGCCGGCCGTCAACTTGGTCCAGTTCTACAATCGCACCGCCAACAACGAACACTACTGGACGAACTGGCCTTCGACGGTTACCGATCCGTATATGAACGGCATTCACATGCACACCGGTTTCCCCTATACGTTGATGCAGCTAGAGGCGACTGACGCGCCGTAGGTAGCGAAAGTCGGGCTTCTCCAAGAAGCCCGACTTCTGTTGTCTTCTCGAAAGAACCATCGTCGATAGGGACAGGTCCTAGACCTGTCCCTATCGCAAGAGACTACATCCCATCGATAGAATCCAGCATTCATCATCAGCGGAAATCCGCCAAATCCGCATCATCCGCGTTCTATTTTCAGAACAGGATCGTTGACACATGACACTCGATTACTTCCTGAAACGGCTGCTCCAGTTCTTCGTCATCGCCTTTCTGGCGGCCACCATCAACTTCTTCTTTCCCCGCATGTCCGGTCAGGATCCAATTCGACAGAAGCTGGTCCAACTTCAGAGCCAGGGCGTCAATGTATCGAGTGAGGAAGTCGCCGGACTGGTTGAGACCTACAACGCCAAGTTCGGGCTGGATCAACCGATGTGGCGCCAATATCTGAACTATCTGGGCAACATGGCGCGGCTGGATTTTGGCGTCTCCATTTCCAACTACCCGGCCACCGTGAATTCCATGTTGGCCAGATCGATTCCCTGGACCATCGGGTTGTTGCTGACGGCCACGCTCATCAGCTTCACCATCGGTACCGTGATCGGCGCTCTGTTGGCCTGGGGCAAGGCGCCCTTTTTCCTGCGTGTCATTGTCCCTGCCTTTTTTACCTTTTCGGCCGTTCCTTTCTATCTCATGGGCATCGTGCTGCTCTACTTTTTTGCGTTTAAGATTCCCATCTTTCCTCTCTTTGGCGGTTTCAGCACCTCACGCGTTCCAGAAATGAGCTTCAGCTTCATGCTGGATATTATGCATCACTCCATCCTCCCTGCCATGGCCATCGTGTTGGCCCAGATCGGCTTTTGGGCAATGGGTATGCGCTCGATGATGATCACGATCCAGGGTGAAGACTATATCCTCCAGGCCGAGGCGAAAGGACTCAAGGATCCGCGCATTTTCTATCGTTACGCCATGCGCAATGCCATCCTGCCCCAGTTCACCGGGCTGGCTCTCTCTCTGGGTACGATCATCTCCGGCGCTATTCTGGTTGAAGTGGTCTTCGGCTATCCGGGCGTGGGCAACATGTTGTTGCAGGCCGTGCGCGGCTATGATTGGTTTGTGATCCAAGGCATCGTCTTCCTGGTCATCCTGTCGGTCGCCTTCACCATGCTGGTCATCGATCTGATCTATCCATTGCTGGACCCACGTATCAACTACAGGAGAGAATAGCGTGACACAAGCTGACTCTGCCGATCTTCCTCCAGATGTGTTACCGGTGATGCCGCCGGAAGCCGCTCCGCCGTCGGGCACAAGGATGCGCGATCTGGGCCTCTATCTTCGACGCAATCGACCACTGGTCATCGGACTGTTTCTGTTGTCCATCATCGTGATCTTCGTGATTGTCGGCTCCATCGTCACCGATCCCGAAGATGCCACACCGCTCTCCTTCAAGCCCAGCCAGCCGCCCTCCGCTGAACATTGGATGGGCACCGACCGGCTGGGCAAGGACATTCTGGCCGTCATGACGGAAGGCACGCCCCAGACCATCCGCATTGGCCTGATTGCCGGCACGATTGGCGTCTTTATCGGGACCGTGCTCGCCTTCTTCAGCGGCTACTACGGCGGCGTCTTCGACACCTTTACACGGTCGACGGTCGATATCCTGCGCACCGTGCCCGCTCTGCTTGTGTTGGTGATCATCGCCATTTCGATTCCGGGCACCATGTCCGTGGGGATGATGGCATTGATTGTCGCCGCATTGGCATGGCTGGGGCCGACGCGCGTGCTGCGTTCGCAGGTGCTGGTCATTCGCCAGCAATCCTACGTTGAACTGGCCCGCTTTAGCGGCATGAGCGGCCCGGAGATCATCGTCAAAGAGATGATGCCCAACCTCATGCCCTTCATCGTCGCCGTCTTCATCACCTCTGTCTCCGGTGCGATTCTGGCCTCCATCGGCCTCGAGGCCCTGGGACTTGGCCCCTTTGAGGCCAACACGTTGGGCATGACCATCTACTGGAACATCTGGTACGCCTCGCTGATCAACGGCTGGTGGTGGTGGTGGTCGCCGCCGATTGTCATTATCGTTCTGCTCTTTGTTGGCCTCTTCCTCATCTCGCAAGGGCTGGATGAATGGGCCAATCCACGCCTCAGGAAGCGCGTCTAATGGCAAAGTTGCAAGCAAACTTTCGCTGAAGACTCCAGCGGCTCTGTTCTGCAGATCAACGATCTGCACGTCAACTACGAGACTGCGGACGGCTCTGTCAAGGCGGTGAGCGGCGTCAGCCTCACACTCGAACGAGGTGAACGATTGGCGCTCGTGGGCGAATCCGGCTGCGGCAAGACCACGCTGGCCCTGGCCATCATGCGTCTGCTCAAGCCGCCGGCCCGTATTGTGCAGGGCGAAGTAATTCTGGACGGCGTCGATCTGCTCAAATTGAATGAAGAGGCAGATGCGCCTGGCCCGCCTGGATGATGTGGCGTTGGTGACCCAATCGGCCATGAACGCGCTCAACCCGGTCATGCGTATCGAAGACCAGATCATCGACGGCTGGCAGGATCACGGCTATGAGAAGAGCAAGAACGAGTTCCGCGCCCAGGTTCACCACCTGCTGGAGCATGTCGGACTGGATGCCGAGCGTGGCGCGTCTGTATCCCCACGAGCTGAGCGGCGGCATGAAGCAGCGTGTCGGCATGGCCACGGCTACGTCGCTGCAACCCAAGCTGATCATCGCCGACGAGCCGACCAGCGCTCTGGACGTGGTGGTGCAGCGCCAGGTGATGAC
Organism: uncultured Chloroflexia bacterium; assembly: GCA_963698255.1. GTDB lineage: Bacteria > Chloroflexota > Anaerolineae > Caldilineales > Caldilineaceae > JAWKOK01. Next base: position 306,114 of record CAVOQD010000015.1, read on the forward strand.
GACGCTGGGCCGCCTGCAGAAGGAGACCGGCGCCTCGGTCATTCTGGTGGGGCACGACATGGGTCTGATCGCCCAGTTTGCCGACAAGGTGGGCGTCATGTATGCGGGCAAGATGGTCGAGCTGTCTCCGGTTGCACAGATCGTCCACGAGCCATTGCATCCCTACTCCAAGCTGTTGCTGGAGAGCGTGCCCAGTCTTGACGAGAAGAAGGAGCGGCTGGTCGGCATCCCCGGCATGCCGCCCCGGCTGATCGATCTGCCGCCGGGCTGCCTCTTTGCGCCCCGCTGCCCGTCGGTGATGGCCCACTGCACGACGCTCGATCCCGAGTATGCCCTGACGGACGACGGCAGACTGGTGGCGTGTCATCTCTACAAAGAACCCGATTTGCCTGAATGCCAGTCTCCAAATCCGAGACATCAATACCTGAGACGGGGGTTGACGCGTGAGTGCGATCCTGGAACTTCGTAACGTATCAAAGATCTTTGGCGGCGGTCGCTTCAGCAAGCGCACGCACGGTTGCGGTTGAGGATGTCACCTTTTCCATTCCCGATGATAGCCCGACCATCACAGCGCTGGCCGGCGAGAGCGGCAGCGGCAAGACCACCCTGTCGCGGCTGCTCATGGGCGTCTCCAAACCGACTGAAGGCGTGGTCTCTACAATGGGACTGATTCGACCAAACTGAACAAGGCGGAACGCAAGCAGTTCTTGCTTGATGTGCAGCCCATCTACCAGGATCCGTTTGGCGTCTACAATCCTTTCTACAAGGCCGATCATCTGCTCTACGTGGCCGTGAAGAAATTCGACCTGGCCGATTCCGACGAAGAGGCCCAGACATTGATCGAGGAGGCGTTGGAGACGGTCGGTCTGCGTCCCGAAGAGATTCTGGGGCGCTATCCGCATCAGTTGAGCGGCGGCCAGCGCCAGCGCATGATGGTGGCGCGTGCCCTGCTGCTCAAGCCGCGTGTCATCCTGGCCGACGAGCCGGTCTCCATGGTCGACGCCTCGCTGCGGGCCACCATTCTGGAGAGCCTGCGCTCGCTCAATCGGGACTTCGGCATCTCCATCCTCTACGTCACCCACGATCTGACCACCGCCTACCAGATCTGCGAGAACATCATCGTCATGTACCGGGGGGCCGTGGTCGAGGCCGGTTCGGTCGAAGAGGTGATCATCTCGCCCAAGCATCCCTACACCCAGCTCCTGGTCGAGTCGATCCCGCAGATGCGCGCCGTGCGCGATTGGGAGAAGGAGGAAGAGGAGGGCGAGGGCATCATCACGCTGGACGAGTCGCAGGTGCTCCGTCGTCCGGCTGCAAGTTCGCCGACCGCTGTCCGGCCGTGATGGACAAATGTTGGAAGACGCCGCCGGATCTCTACCGCACCGACGAGCACCGCATCGTCCGCTGCTTCCTCTTCGAGGATCAGCCGGACTTTGTGGAGAAAGACATTTCGGTGGCGTTTCGTTGATAGGGAGCGGATGATGACATGACCTACCAGATTGCGTTGGTCCTACTCATCCTGATAGCGGCAGTCGTGCTCTTTGTGACCGAGCGGCTGCGCGTCGATCTGGTCGCCCTGCTGGTGCTCGGCAGCCTGGCCGTCACCGGTTTGGTGACGCCGACCGAGGCGCTTTCCGGCTTCAGCAACCCGGCCGTGGTCACGGTCTGGGCCGTCTTCATCCTCAGCGGCAGCCTCTCCAAGACCGGCGTGGCCAACATCGTCGGCCGCACGATCCTGCGCTGGTCGGGCGACGGCGAAGTGCGCCTGCTGATCGTGATCATGGTCACGGCCGGGGTGCTCTCGGCCTTCATGAACAATGTGGGCGTGGCCGCTCTGCTCCTGCCCGTCGTGATCAGCATCGCCCGTCGCACCAATCAGCCGCCCTCCAAACTGTTGATGCCGCTGGCCTTCGCCACCCTGCTCGGCGGCCTGACGACTCTGATCGGCACGCCGCCCAACCTTCTGGTCAGTGAGGCCCTGACCGAGTACGGCTTGCCGCCCTTCAGCCTCTTCGACTTCGCGCCCACCGGACTGGCCGTGATGGCGGCGGGCATCGCCTTCATGGTTCTGGTCGGGCGTCACCTGCTGCCGGTGCGTGATCCGGCCAGGGAATTCACCGACAGCCATCGGTCCAGCCTGGAACAGGTCTACGATCTGGGCGAGCGGGTCTCCGTGATCCGGCTGCCCGACGACTCATTGCTGGCCGGTAAGACGCTGGCCGAAAGTCGACTCGGCTCGATCCTCGGGCTTAAACGTGCTCGGGATCATCCGCAACGGCCAGACCGAGTTGTTGCCCGGCTCCGATTCCATGCTGCGCCACGGCGACCGCCTGCTGGTCACCGGCCCGCTGTCGCGCCTGGCCGAACTGCGTGATCAACAGCAACTGGTCGTCGAATCCGACGAGGTCACGGTGGAGCACCTTGTCTCCAGCGAGATCGAGATGGCGGAGATCATGCTTTCGCCGAGATCGCCGCTCGTCGGGCAGACCTTGCAACAGATCGACTTCCGCCGTCTCTTCGGCGTCAGTGTGCTGGCCATTTGGGGAGAGGGCGTCCAGCGGAGGACCAACTTACAGAACATTGCCCTCTCTCTGGGCGATGCGCTGCTGGTTCACGGTTCCCACAGTCAGATCGACGCCCTGCGGGCGAGCGCCGACTTCCTGGTCTCCAACGCCGAGGCCGCTGAAGTCTACCGCCTGCACGAGCGTCTGCTGGTGATCCACGTGCCCCCGGATTCATCGCTGGCCGGCAAGACGCTGGCCGAGAGTCGCCTGGGCGACGCCTTTGGTCTGAGCGTCGTCGGCATCATCCGCGCAGGTCAGACGGAACTGGCCCCTGCGCCGGATGCACGCCTGACGGCCGGCGATACGCTGCTGGTGGAAGGACGTCGGGAAGATCTGTTGACGATCCAAGGCCTGCAGAGCCTGGAGGTCGATCCGGAGGCTCAGGTTGCGCTGCCCGACCTGGAATCGGATGAGATCGGCATGATCGAGGCGGTGTTGTCGCCCTACACGACGCTGGCCGGCAAGAGCCTGCGCCAACTGCATTTTCGTGAAAAGTACGGACTCAATGTGCTGGCCATTCTGCGCGAAGGCCAGGCCTACCACAGCGATCTGCGCGATATGGCGTTGCGCTTTGGCGATGCCCTGCTGCTCTATGGTCGGCGCGAGCGCATGGAGGTGCTGGCCGGGGAACCTGATTTCCTGCTGCTGAGCGAGGCGGTCCAGGAGACGCCGCGTCTCAACAAGGCGCCGATTGCACTGCTGATCATGGGCGGGGTCCTGCTGTCGGTGATTGTGGGCTGGCTGCCCATCTACATTGCCGCCGTAATCGGCGCAGCGTTCACCGTGCTGTTCGGCTGCCTGACCATGGACGAAGCCTATCGCTTCATCGAGTGGAAGGCCGTCTTTCTCATCGCCGGCATGTTGCCGCTGGGCATCGCCATGCAGCAGACCGGCGCGGCCGAGTTCCTGGCCGAAGGCGTGGTCTCTCTGGTCGGCGGCTTTGGTCCGCTGGCGGTCGTGGCCGCACTCTTTGTCATGGCAGCGCTTGCTGCACAGGTGATGCCGACGGCCGCGGTGGCGGTGCTGTTGGCGCCCATTGCCATGAACACGGCAGCCGATCTGGGCATCTCGCCCTACGCGCTGATGATGACCGTGGCCATGTCGGCGTCGGCCAGTTTCCTCAGCCCGGTGGCCCATCCGGCCAATGTGCTGACCATGAGTCCCGGCGGCTATCGTTTCACGGACTATATCAAGGTCGGTCTTCCCCTGACATTGGTTGTCCTGGTCGTCGTATTGGTGGTGCTGCCCATCTTCTGGCCGTTGGTTCCATAGGGGTCTGTTGGAGAAAAAAGGATAGAACGCGGATCGGGCGGATCAACACGGATCAAAGCAAGGGGGCCGACCGGGCAGTTACGCCCGTTTGCGGAATTCGGACGGCGTACGGCCTGTCTGCCTGCGAAAGGCTGTGGCGAAATATTGGCTGGAATTGAATCCGCAGGCGTAGGCCACGTCCGTGACGCTGAGGTCGGGATCTTGGTTCAGCAGCCGTGACGCGGCTTCCACCCGGCAGTCGGTCAGGAATTCGATGGGCGTCCGGTTGGTGAGATGCTTGCAGTAGCTCGAAAACTGGCTGCGCGACAGACCGCATTCGCCGGCCATTTTGTCCAGCGTCCAGTGTAGGTCGAGGTGCTTGGGTAACTCATCCAGAAACATCTTCACCGTGCGCTGCGTGGTGGAAAGATGTTCGTCCAGCGGAATTCGCTTGCGCTCCAACATCTCCATCAGCGCCACGATCAACTCGTTGAGTACCAGCGTCAGTCTTGTCTGGATCTCGACCGGATTACCCACTTCCAGCAGTTCGTCTAGCTTGGCAAAAGCACGAGCAACCTCGCCATCAGCATGCCAGACCGGCTGTTCGTTGTGGCGCAGTAGGTCGGTCAAACGGCGTAAGTCCTGGGGCGTGCAGACAAGCCAGTCCGGCCAATGCCATGGCTGATTGGGCCGGCGCACATCCACGTCGATGATCACCCAGATCAGCCGGCTGGCCTCGATGTTGGGATTGCCGACCCGGTGAAATTGCCAAGGACGGGTAACGGTCAGATCGCCTTTGCGCAGGAGCCAACTTCCGCCGTCAACCTCAAATGCCGTCTTTCCCCGCGCCACGTAGGTGAATTCGATTCCCTCATTGCAGTGTAGATCCAGCCCCCAGTTTTGAGGTCGAGTGGCGTCCCACACGCCGATGGATCGCAGTTGGGGCAGCATATTGCGGGGCAATGGGATGCCCGGATAGTTGCCACGTGCCCAGCCGCGCAGATAGAGTTCGCCACGCTGCTCGGCCGCTTTGAGCGGTTCGCATGAGTCGGCATAGTAGATCTTGTCTTTGTCCTGGAAGACAATCGGTTGAGCCATGTCATCTCCAGATTCGTTCGAAATTTACCAGTCCAAAATAGTGAAAGACTATGCTGGGTAAATCGAGTATAGTAGAAAACGGTTCCCTGGCACAACTTCACTATTTGGATCTGTTTCGATTCGGGTCAATTTCAAAAGGAGAGACCGATGAAAGTAGGATGTTTTGCACTCGTTGATCCGTTCTCGCTGATGGATCACCAGTTGGAGCGGGTTGCCGGACTGGGCTTCAAGTACGCCGACGTCACCGACAACCACCCCGGCGGCCTGCTCGGCAATGAGTTTGGCTTCACCGGCGCCGTCAGCTTGGACGCCAATCCGCTTGATGTCAAGGCCATGTTCGACAAACACGGCCTGACCATCACCAGCGTCTGCGCCCACGCCAATCTGCTCGATGCCAGCTCGCCGTCGGTCTACAGCACGGTCGAGATCCTCAAGGCCATCCGGCTGGCCGCCGGCATGGGCGTGACCGATGTCATCACCACCGAGGGCGATCCCAAGACCGACTGGGGACACAACCTGTCGGACGCCGAGCGTGTCTTCATCGTGGCCGAGAAGCTGGCCGAGCCGGTGCGTCTGGCCGAGGCCATGGGCGTGCGTCTGCTGCTGGAGCCCCACGGCATCCTCACCGACTCCATCGACGGCATCCAGGCCATCCTGGACAAGCTGGGCAACCCGGCCAACCTGGGCGTCAATATGGACACCGGCAACTCTTGGCTGGGCGGGGCCGATCCGGTGGAGATGGCCAAGGCCTTCAAGGAGATCATCTGGCACGTGCATTGGAAGGATCTGCCTGCCGACTGGGAGGCGTTGCGCGGTACCATGTACGGCTGCGGCTTCGGCCCGATCGCGCTGGGCGAGGGCGTCGTCGACGTGGCCGGCGTCTACGAAGTGCTCAAGGATGGTGTGGCTGAGTACAGCACGCTGGAAGTGGGCGGCGATGAGAACATGCTCAAGAGCTATGATTTTTTGAAGGCATTGGGCGCGGAGTGAATTGAAGTAGGAAGCGGATGACGCGGAAGCGGCGGATCAATGCAGATTTTTCTGGTTCCGTCGTTTCCTGTAGTTGAGGGCTGACCATTCGGGGCTGGATCCGTCGGGCAATAGTTCCGGCTGATTCAGCCCCTTCTCGAAGGTTTGGATATGAATCCGGCAATGTAGGCGCGGTTTGCAAGCGCACAAGCTGCAGAATCTTCTGGGGTGTTCGGGAATCGTGCGGTTGTAAACCGCGCCTACATTGGTTTCGAGTTGTTTTGCAGACCTGCAAAAAGGGACGTGTATTCCAACTCCGTTCATGATTGACAGAGCGGATGCTGTTATGCTGTGCAGGCACAGTGCGGGATCAGATCGAGGCTGAATGACCACGATTTCCCTCGCCAATGTTTTCGCGTATAATTCCTCTGTGTTTGATTCACTCTTGCAGACGAAACTCTATATGCCTCCTACGCGTCCCGACTGGGTGGAACGAGCGCGTCTGTTGGCCGGATTGGAACTGACGGCGCAAACCAAACTGATTCTCGTCTCCGCGCCGGCCGGCTATGGCAAGACCACCTTTGTCACCGGATGGCTGCGTCAACTGCAAACTGCGGGCGTTGTGCAGGTATGCTGGCTTTCGTTGGATGAAGATGACAGCGATCCTCACCACTTCTTCCGCTACTTGGCCGCGGCAGTAAGGTCGTTGCCCGACGTCCAATCTCAGTTGTCCCAACTCCTGCAATCCAACCAAGCTATCCCCGCGAAAAGCCTGATGAAGGCATTCATCCATGATGTGGTCCCGGTACCAATCGATTTTGTCCTCATTTTTGATGATTATCACGCCGTGGACTCGGCCGAGGTGGATGGGGCGCTGGCTGTCCTGCTCGATCTGATGCCGCCACAGATGACCCTTGTGCTGACCAGTCGCAGCGATCCCGGGTTTCCACTCTCTCGGCTGCGGGCGCGCCGCGAACTAATCGAGGTGCGCGCCGACGATCTACGCTTTACCGAAACCGAGGCGGCTCAATTTTTGCAGCAAACCATGAACCTGACGTTGCCGCCTGACCAGATCGCCACCTTGGAAAATCGCACGGAAGGCTGGATTGTGGGCCTACAGATGGCGGCCCTTTCCATGCAAAATCGGGCTGATGGCGATCTGGAGGACTTTGTCCATGGTTTTGCCGGAAGCCACCATTTTGTGCTGGACTATCTGATTGAAGAAGCGCTACAGCAACAATCGGAACAGATCCGGTCTTTTCTGTTGTCCACCTCGATTCTTGACCGGCTGTGCGGTCCGCTGTGTGACGCCGTCATCGGACAGGCGAACAGCCAGGCCATGCTCGAAGCGCTGGAGAGAGCCGATCTCTTTCTTGTACCGCTGGATGACAAACGGGTGTGGTATCGCTATCATCACCTCTTCGCCGAGATGCTACGCGCCCATGCCATCGCGGTCCGGCCCGATGAGCGTGCGGTCTTGCACCGACGGGCCGGCGAATGGCACGCGCAACATGGGTCACCGGCCGATGCCATTCGTCATGCCCTGGCTGCCGGCGATACCGAACAGGCCGCAGCCCAGGCCGAACTGGTGTGGCGCTCCATGGACAGAAGCTACCAGTCCGGCATCTGGTTGGGTTGGGTGAAGGCGCTGCCGGATGACATTGTGCGCATGCGGCCGGTGCTCAGCGTGCAATATGCCTGGGCACTGCTTGACAGTGGTGAGATGGAAGCCGCCCAGGCCCGTTTGCAGGATGCGGAACGCTGGCTGAAAATGCGTGACCAATCGACCGCTTCTCCGGTTGAGATGGTGGTTGTATCCGAAGCGGAGTTGCGTTCGCTGCCAATCACATTGGCCAATGCCCGGGCCTATCTTGCCCAGGCGCTCGGCGATGTTCCTGGCGCCGTGCGCTACGCCCGGCAAGCGCTCGCTCTCCCGTTTGACGATGATTATTTCGGGCGTGGCCTCTCGGCATTGCTTCTGGGCTTTGCACACTGGGCCGGCGGAGAACTGGAAGACGCTCGCCAGGCCGTCTCCGGTGCCGTGTCGGATATGTGGACAGTGGGCAACATTCCGTTCGCCATCAGTTTTACTTCCTACCTGGCGGACATTATGTTGGCCCAAGGTCGTCTGAACGACGCAATCAACACCTATATACATGCGTTGGAGCGCACGACGGAAGAGCGCGCAGCTGACATGCCCGAAACTGCGGTGCTGCATTTGGGGCTGAGTGAGCTCTATCATGAACTGGGCGACGAGGAAGCTGCCAAATCTCATCTGCTGCACAGCGACGAGTTAGGCGAGTTGCTTGCGTTCCCGCCCTGGTACCGTCACTGGTCGCGAACCCACTCTCGCATCAAAACGGCTCAGGGGGACCTGGACGGCGCGGTCGAAATCTTGAACGAGGCCAAACGTCTCTATTTCCGCCATCCGGTCCCCGATGTGCGCCCCGTGGCCGCTTTGCGCGCTCGGGCATGGATCGCGCAGGGAAATCTTGCGGATGCACAGATCTGGGTCCACGCACAAGGGCTGTCAGCCGACGACGAACTGGACTATCTGCACGAATTTGAGCACATCACACTGGCGCGGCTGCTGATCGCTCGCTATGCGACCGACCAGGATGCGACCGATCTACTGACTGCGACGGATCTGTTGGCGAGGTTGCTACACGAGGCGGAAGCTGGAGGCCGGCAGGGCAGCATTATCGAAATTTCGCTACTGTTGGCGCTGGCGTACGCTGCCCGCGGAGACAGTACCGCTGCCCACGCATCCTTGAACCGTGCCCTGAGCCTGGCTGTCCCGGAAGGCAGGGTGCGCATCTTTGTGGACGAAGGTCCACCCATGATGGCGCTTCTGAAGCAGGTGACGGATGATGCCGATGGGATGGAGTCATACGTTGCAGCCTTGCTTTCCGCCTTTGGCAAGCCGGATCGTCCTGCTGCCGCCCCCACCGCGCAGCCTTTGGCTGAGCCGCTCAGCGAGCGCGAAGTGGAAATTTTGCGCCTCATCGCTGCCGGACTCAAGAACAGAGAGATAGCCGAGGAACTGGTGATCAGCCTCAATACCGTTCTCTACCACACCAAGAACATCTACAGCAAGCTAGGAGTCAACAAGCGCGTCCTGGCCATCGCCAGAGCCAAGGAGTTGGGTCTCATTTGAGCACTGAGCCGACATCAGTGGAAAATGAGTGATTCGGGCCATTCCGGGGAAATGATGATCCACGCAGAACCACGAAGCGAGGCCTGTACTTTGTGCCCCTTCGTGGTTCTTCGTGGATAGCTTTTTGCCAGCCTTGGCCTCAGCGAATAATCCCCCTGTTGCCTACAATTTTTTCTCCTCACGACTACAGTTTTTTGCGACCGCAACCACAACTTGCTGTGGGGACTTGCCCCGCCTCTTGCGCTATCCTATGGGCATGGTGGACACAAGCACAGGTAGCTCAAACCTATACCAAATCGAAATTGAAGGTCTTTTGGATATCCGCTGGCAGGACTGGTTCGAGGGCTTCACCGTCACACCCATCGCTGAGGGGCGTACGCTTCTGACCGGTCCCGTTCGCGACCAGGCGGCGCTGCACGGTGTGTTGAAGAAGATCAGCAATCTGGGTTTGGTGCTGATTTCAGTGAACCCCCAACCGCGGGCTTGATCTGTGACAAATTCACCTTTCTGCAACGGCGTTGCAGTCTTTACAAGGAGAGTCATTTTGAAACAGGAAAGGAAGTCAAACATGACGCAGTTACAGAAGTGGGGTGGCGCAGCCGCCCTCTACGAGGCTTTGGCCTACGTCGTCGGCATCGTCGGATTCGTGTTGGTGGTCAATATTTCGGAGATCGCTGACCCGATACAGAGAGTGGCCGCCATGGCCGAACATCAGGGCGTCCTCAGTCTGCTGCACCTGGTGGTCTACGTGGCCTGGGGTGCAATGTTGGTGGTCTTGTGCCTGGCGCTGCACGAGCGACTGCGGGGCGATGTGTCGGCGCTGACCCGCACGGCAACGGCCTTCGGGCTGATCTGGGCCGGCCTGGTGATTGCCAGCGGTATGATCTACAACATCGGCATGGCAACTGTCGTCTCCCTCTATGCGACCGATCCGGCTCAGGCCGCCACAGTCTGGCTGGCCGTCGAGGCGGTCTTCACCGGACTGGGCGGTGGCGTCGAGGTGGTGGGCGGCATCTGGGTGCTGTTGCTGAGTGTGGCTGCATTGCGCAACGGCGGGCTGCCGCGGCTGTTCGGCTACTTCGGGCTAGTCGTCGGCGCGGCCGGTTTGATCACTGTGGCGCCTGCCTTGGGCGAGATCGGCGCCATGGCCTTTGGTTTGAGCCAGATTGTCTGGTTTGTCTGGCTGGGCATCGTTCTGCTGCGCCCTGTGTCAGGTGCGGCTTCCACCAGCGCTGAGACATTTGTCGCTCAACCACGAGCGGCCGTTTAGCCCTACCGATCACACTGGAAACCATCCGCGACAGAGAAGACGGGGATGGTTTCCGGACAAGGAAAAATCATGCAACAGAATGCAGTGAATCGTCAAAACAACAACCTGAACGTCTCGTTCCAGCAGAAAAGCACCGGTCTCTCCCTGGTGATTACCGGGAGTGCCGCTATCTACTATTTCGTCAACATGTGGCCCATGCGACCCATCGCCCTGGCCGACGGTGTCATTCCCGCCGGCTATGGCAGCTTGGTGTTGACCACCTTGGTTGTGATGATCGTGGCGCAAATCGTGCTGCAGAGTGTGTTGGCGATTGGCGCGGGTGCAGCGTCGCCGGCCACGGACTATGAACGGACTGCCGCCCTGAGGGCCACGCGCAACGCATACTATGTGCTTGTGGCGGGGATGCTGGCCGCGGTCGGCTCCGTTTTCTTGCAAGAACTGACCCCCTTCTGCACGGCCAATATTGCTATCCTCTCCTTCGCATTGGCGGAAATTGTGAAGTTCGCCTCGCAGTTGGTCTACGCGCGGCGTTGAGGCCGGCTGCTCTGAAAGACGAATCGACAGGGGAGGAAGCATGAATGAGTCGCTGGGGGCTGCTATGCCGGCAAACCATACGATGGCTGATTGACGTGACATTGCATGACCAGATCCAGCACGATTTCGCTGGCCGGCGGCAGGACCACCTTGAGATATCGGTCGTCGATGGCCGTTGTCGCCGACGTTCGTCTCCAGCGGCGGCGCAGCATAGGTCTTGTTGGATCCCGGATAGTCGCTGACCCGGACATCGTAGCTGGCCGAGACAAACTGGTGCTCGCCAAAGCCGCCGGCCTGGATCAGCAGCGAGCGCGTCTGCGTTGCACTGAGATTCACCAGACTGCACAACCGTCCGCTCCGCCTCCAGCGTCGAGACCAGCGCCGCCACATCTTCGGGCAGACCCGGTCGAACGGGCGCTTCGCCCTCTCCGTTTCCCAGATCAAAATAGCGCAGCCGGCAATGCAGCAGCCCGCCGTTGTAGATGATCTGCGGCGCACCCAGCGTCAACTGGACCAGCGCCTCGGTGACGACCGGGTTGTGCTCCTGCCAGTGGTGGATGTAGACCTGGCTGAGGTCGGCGTCATCCTGGGCGATGAGCGCCAGGCGTCGACAGACGTTGGCGTAGGCCGCTTGCAGGATCTCCTCGGGATAGGTCGGATTGTCGCCGGCCAGGATAGCGCAGCCAGGGCTGATCGTGGCCGCCCTCTTCCTTGTTGCGGAAGGTCTTGACCGTGCGCCAGTCGTAGGTCTCGGCGGCGCGCAGGCGTTCGATCCGCTCCCAATCCGCCGGCGTCCATGGACTGGTTCCAGATGGCCGTCGGATAGACGGCCGAGAGCGGCTGATAGTCGAACCAGCCCGGTTCGTCACCGTTGACCCGATCCGGTAGCGATAGGGAACGACGAAGACGTCCTCGGCTTTCGTCGCCCAACTGCTCCAGCCCAATGGTGGCGCAGACTCATTTCAGTCTTGCTGGGGATCACGCATCTCGCCCAGCGACCAGATAAAATCATACTGACTGCGCGGCAGGTCGAGGTAGCGCTCGTCACCGGTGACCAGGAAAGCATTGGCCCCGGCCACCGTCGCGGCCATGCCGATGTTGTAGTAGCCGTGCGGCCACGACCAGCCGTAGAGGCCGCCGTACCACTTGCCGTCCATATATTCGCCGACCTGGCCGGAGAGACCGACATTGTCGGGCAGAAGACCGCCATTCTCCCTCGCCCGCTCGATCCAGGCGTCCACATACTCGACAATCCAGTCTCGATATTTCTTCTCACCGGTGAGCAGATAGGCGTTGGCGACCAGGCTGGTCACGATCAGGTTGCCGGCCACATCGCCCTGGCCCATGCGTTCGTTCATGGCCTGGCCCATGCGCCGCGCCTTGGCCGGATCTTCGAGATCGTCGTAGTGATCGATGCCGGGCAGATCGTTGAAGGGCAGCCCGTAGACGCGCATGCCCGGACCCCAGTCGTAGCTCGGCTGCGGGTCATCGCTGTAGCCCCAGCGCGGGCCGCCGCTGCCGTTGTGCGCAGCGCGGATCAGCTTGTGCTCGGGATCGTAGTTGGGCGCGTCCGGGTCCTCGTTGAGGTAGAGGCCGGCAAAGCGTTTGGCCCGCTCGATGTTGATCGGGTTGGTCGGGTCGGCCAGGCAGAGGAAGTAGAAGGCGATGTAGCTCTCGCCCTGGTGAAACTGGTCGTAGCCCAGTTCATACTCGTTGCGCAGCATGCCGCGCACGCGTGAGCTGGCGCGTGATGCCGTCCCAGATGCGCTGGCCCTGCTCCAGCAGATGCTCGCCGCCGCCCAGCAGATAGGCCAGCGGCCAGTTGAAGACGCTCTCGTAGAAGTCGTCGGCGCCGTCGCGCGAGCCGGTCCCGCCCTCGCGCCAGATCAGCTCGCCGTCCTCGGTGACGTAGCGGTCCAGGAACGGTTGGACCGCCTCGTTCATGGCGTCGAAGAGCCGTCGCTCGAGCAATGCCCAGGTCGGCGGTTGGGTGCAGGGGATGGTTGCAGTGATGGTGATCATGGATTGATAATTTCTCCATGTTCAGACGAAACCAGTACATTCCTATCGATGATTGTAGCATAGGCAGTATCAAGTGCAAGCGCTATCCCCAGCGCATTCCTATGACCTACTGATGGTCTATCGGTGGCAGGATCACAGCAGAGATGCCGTGGATCAGACCATTTGAGCCGATCAAGTCCCGTTCAACAATCTCGGCGCCATTGACGTAGATATCACTTTCGCGTAGCGAGACCGACACATCGGCCCCATGTAGGGTTTCGATGGATTGACCGTCGATTAAGTCTGATGACCAGTACATGCCCGGCAGTATGTGGAAGCGGGCAATTTGGGTGAGTTGCCCTTCGGGGTTGGTGGCCAACTGCGCCAGCAACTGCTCAAGCGCGCCTTGGGGAAGCGCATCGAACGCTGCGTCGGTGGGGGCAAGAAGGGTAAGCGGACCTTCGCCATGCAGGAGTTCAAGCTGGCCAGTGGCTTCAAGGACTTGCAGGAAGGTTGAATATTGGCCGGCCTCGGCCAGGACCTCCGCCAGGTCGCTATTTTTTCCGTAGATGATCGGCAGGTAGACTGTCGAGGGCAGCTCCTTGGGCCTGGCGATGGATGGCACGGCGTCGTTGTTGAGCGACTCTCCACGGTCGCCGAGCGGGATCAGATCGCCGCCTGATTGCCGGGAGAATGAGCCGGCCAGGAGAGGCGACGACTGAGGTAGCAGCAGAAACAGGCTGACAAGGGCGAAATATATTGCAACTCTGGTGACAGAGGCAAGGCGATAACGCCACGCTGAAGAATGCCCGCAGGGTCGCCCGGACGGTAGCACAGACAAACGGCAAGGGTACATGATTTTGTCTCCTTTTCAGACTGCGTGAGCGATGACGGCATGATATCACCTATCTCTTGCCATGCCCGAATGCTTATACCGTCATGTCGCACGAGGGCGGCGTATCGTGCTAAACTATAGACGTCCGATGTCTTTTTCATCCGCATTGACTCGCCCAATCCGCTAAATCCGCGGTCCATCATTCAGATTCGGATTGCCATTATGCTGCCAGAAAAACCGCACATTATCCTGATCATGACCGACCAGCAGCGCTTCGATACCATCGCCGGCTGGGGTTACGACCACATGATCACGCCAAACATGGATCGCATCGCCAGGGAGGGCGTCTCGTTCCGCCAGGCCTATTGTCCGGGCGCAACCTGCATTGCCAGCCGCGCCGCCATCTTCACCGGCATGTACGCCCACAACACGGGGGCCTACAGCTTCGACCACTGGGCCGATCATCGCAACTGGGTGCAGGATCTGGCCGACAGCGGCTACTGGTGCGTCAACATCGGCAAGATGCACTTCAGCCCACGCGATGTGCCTGGCGGTTTCCACGAGCGCATCATCGTCGAAAACCCGACCAATATGACCCAAGCCAAGGGCGGAGCCGACGACGACTGGGGACGCTATCTCACCTTCCACGGCCAGACGCGACCCAACAATCGCAACTCAACCGATCCGGATTGGTTGGAGAAGTACCAGGGCGTGCCCTGGCATCTGGAGGAACGTTTCCACAGCGATGTCTTTATCGGCGACGTCTGCTGTCACCTGGATCGACACCTATCAGGGCGACAAGCCCTCTTCCTGCAGATCGGCTTTACCGGCCCCCACGAACCGTGGGATCCGCTGCCGCGCCACCTCGAAGCTGTACGACGACAAGGAGATGCCGCCGCGCTATCTCAAGGAAGGCGAACTGGACGAGAAGCCGCCACAGCATCAGGCCCATCTCGAGTTCCACGCCAACACCGGCCACGAGTCTCAGATCGATCTGCGCGGCGCGACCGACGCCGAGATCGCCGAGATGAAGCGCCACTACTTCGCCAAGATCACCACCGTCGATGAACAGGTCGGGCGCGTGCTCGACTCGCTGGAGGCGCGCGGCTGGCTGGAGAACAGCCTGCTCATCTTCTGTTCGGACCACGGCGAGATGCTGGGCGATCATGGTCTGGCCTACAAGTGGCTCATGTACGATCCCATCGTCCACATTCCGCTGATCATTCGCCATCCCGGCTCGGTGGATGCAGCCGGGTGAGGTCACCGACCTGGTCTCGCTGATGGATCTGGGGCCGACGATTCTGGATGCCGCCGGCGTTGACGTGCCGACCTACCTGGAAGGTCGTTCACTCCTGCCCTACCTGAACGATGAAGAAATTGAGCCGCGCGAGTTCGTCTTCTGCGAGGACAACTACCAGATCATGATGCGCTGCGAGACCCACAAACTGGTCTACTACATCGGCCAGGACGCAGGCGAACTCTACGATCTGGTGGCTGATCCGCATGAGTTGGACAACCTGTGGGACGCGTCCACAGCACGCGGCACTCAAGACCGAACTGCTCAGACGTCTGCTTGCCTGGTTCACCAGCAGCACCTATTGGAACGCAGGCTATCGCCAGAACCGTCGCCGGCACTACGCTCTGCGCTGGCCCGGCGACGGCGATGCCCACCTGCATGGCGGCGGCCAGAACATGCAGGCAAAAGGCAATCAAGTATTCTGAATTATCACGAGGAGAACGACCATGTCCGACCAACCGGCCGCCCTGCAAGGCATCCGCATTCTCGATTTCAGCCACGTCTTTCAAGGACCGGTGGCCACGCAACTGCTGGCCGACTACGGGGCCGACGTGATCAAGGTGGAACGGCCCGGCTCGGGCGACTGGAGCCGCAGTTGGGGACCGTTCATCGAAGGCGTCAGCATGCCCTTTGCCGGACTCAATCGCAACAAACGCAGCATCACCGTCAACACCAAGGATCCGGCGGGCAAGCAGATCATCTTTCAATTGGTCAAGAGCGCCGATGTGCTCGTGCACAACTTCCGCGGCGGTGTCATGGAGAAGCTGGGCTTGGGCTACGAGGATCTGAAGGCCATCAACCCGCGCCTGATCTACGCCGCCTCCAGCGGCTGGGGCGACCATGGTCCCTACGTCGAGCGTGGCCGGGGCGGGCATGACCTCATGGCGCGTGCCGAGGCCGGTTGGTTCTACCAGGCCGACGAGGATACGCCGCCGGTGCCCGCAGGCATCTCGGTCGACTATCCGGCCGGCCTGATGTTGGCCCAGGGCATTTTGCTGGCGCTGCTGGCGCGTGGCCAGACCGGAGAGGGCCAGTATGTCTCGACCGATCTGCTCAGCGTCTCCTTCCACGCCAACACCTGGGATGGGGCCACCGAACTCAATCGGGATCGGCTGGGCGCCGCAGACGGCGTCGGCGATACCGAGGCCGCCATCAACAAGTCGTTCAAGACGGCTGACGGCTGGATCGAGGTCTCGCCGGTCTTTTCCCAGAACTCGCTGCGCGACATCTCGACGGCCATCGGGCTGGGCGATCTCTCCGAGGATCCACGTTTTGCCACACCCACCGATCAGTTGGCCAACAAGGATGCCATGAACGCCGCGCTCTCGGCCCGCTTCGAGGAGCGCACCACAGACGAGTGGATCGGCGATCTAGAGCCGCAGGGCGTGCTCTGCGCCAAGATCCGCACCTTTGCCGAGGCCGCCGAAGACCCGCAATTGCAGACCAACGGCATGGTGGTCGAGATGGATCATCCCGCGGCGGGCACGCTGCGCCTGCTGGGCACGCCGGCCCGTCTGCACGGCACGCCGCCGACTCTTCGCTTGCCGCCGTCGGATCTGGGCGAGCACAATCGTGAAATTCTAAGTGAACTTGGCTATTCATCGGAGCAGATCGATGAACTGGCCGCGGAGGGCGTGGTCGGCAGATAGATCAGTAGCCCAACAACTCAGTGATCTGTTCAGTCAAGTCTCTTGGTGAAGCAGATGACCAGTTCATCGTCAAACCTGTACGTCTCGCCCATGACGATCGGTTCATCACCGTAGTGGACACCGCGTCCGTCCAGGATGTAGCCCAGCTTTGAGTAGAGCCGCTGCGCGTTGTTGTAGCCTGGATGCAGGCCGACGCCAATCCCTATCTCATCGTGGCGTTCGGCCGCCAATGCTTCGCAAGACTCTGATCAAATCGGTCCCGATTCCCCGCTTCCGGTAGTCCGGCAGTACGTTCAGATCCTGGATTTCCGGGATGCCCAATTCACGGAAACCGGGATAGTCCGGCCGCCAGATCAGCTTCGCATGGCCCACATACTGGTCGCCTTCGTGGGCCACAAAGAAGACGAGTTCGTCGGTTTGTTGTTTTGCCAAACAGTCGCGGAAATAGCCGTCAGGTTTGCTCCAGCCGATCTGGTGGTACTGGGCTTCGCAAAGCTCTGCCAGGGCTGGGTTGAGTCGGTCGATCTTGAGTGTCATCGCCAAGTCGTTTTCCGTCGTCCCTTCTTCTCATCCATGAGCACCCAATCGGCGTTCATCTCTCGGGCAAGGACGATTACTTCGGATTCACCAAGGTCAAGTTCATCGAGCAGGACTTCCACGGCCAATCTGTCTCTCACTTGTCTCGTCCTGATCCAAGTAGCCGAGGAAACCTGAGATTTGGCGCCGCCATCTTCTCGACCAGCGACAACTGTCTCGCTGAAAACGGCCAGTGGGACGTAGACTTCGCCAAAGAGAATCTGGAGCAGATCAAAGCGATCTATGGACGCTAAACCTATGAGAGGAGTTGTATTGGAGACAACGATCACGCGAGGGTATCCAATTTGAGGGAACCAACAGCATCAAATTCCTCAGCAAGCTCCTCCGGCGAATAGTCGATGTAGGCTACGCCGCGCAGTCGAAGCAGACGCAAGAATTCAACACGTGAAAGATTGAGCAGCTTGGCTGCTTTGCCCGACGATATCCTGCTTTCGGTGAAGAGAGACATCACGAGCCATTCAGTCACACGGTGTTGTATTTGATCTTGGTCAAGTCCGAATGCAAGCAGATCGGTAGGTACACGTACCTCAATTGTAGCGTCGCTCATATGATGCTCCTTTGCTGTAGCAATAGCTCTTGCGTAATCCTACTCCACGATCCAATTCCTGTCCACTGCTTTGTCGACGCCTAGCAGGCTGTCGGAGTGACCAAGACATAGACCGCGGCTTGTCCGGGTTAGGCGGAGACAGCCGGATTTTTCTTGGTCACTCCGACACGCTGCTAGAGGGATCCAATTGTCGAGACGCCGGTCCAATACACTGCACTGGTGCGAGTGGACACTGTACTGGACCTACGCTTCAATCCCGTTCGACAGTCAAACCATAGTGCCCCTCGACATGCGGATACTTCTCCGCCACGTTCTCGGCCAGATCGACGCCGAACCCAGGCTTGTCGGGCAGGATCAGCCAGCCGTCCTCAATGGCCGGCTGTCTCAGCCAGCATGCCCCATTGTAGCGGCCCCTGAATCAGGCAGAGTTCCACCTTGTTTTGGACACGCCCCGCTTGCGTAGGCACGCTTGCCGCGTTGGGCAGACCGGCAACCACATGGGCGTGGGCCATGCACATCAGTCCGTTGTGCCAACTGTGGGGACAGAGGTCGACGCCGTAGCGGTCGGCCATCTCGGCGATGCGCAGCAGTTCGGTGATGCCGCAGATGCCGGCATCGGGCTGGACGACGCCGTAGGCGCGCTTCTCCAGGTAGGGACGGAAGCGCTCCAGCGTGGTGTACTGCTCGCCGCCGGTGATGGGCAGATCCACGGCCGCGTTGAGCCGGGCGTAGGCGTCGATGTCGTCCTGGGGAATCGGCTCCTCGAACCAGACGAAGTCGAGTCGGTCCAGTTCTTTGGCGATCGCCAGCGCCTCGTCCTCGGTCAGGCGCTGGTTGCCGTCGAGCATGAGGTCCATGCGTCCGTCGACTTCCTGCGCCAGCTCACGAACCAGGCCCAGGAAGCGGTCGACGGTCACGCCGTCCCACGACCATTCGGTGCCGATGCGAAACTTCATCGCGGTGTAGCCCTCGTCGACATAGCCCAGCGCTTCTTCGATCAACTGATGCGGATCGTCACGCCAGTCGTAGCGGCAGCCGCTGGAGGCGTAGAGACGCACCTTGTCGATGGGATTGGCGGCCAGCAGTTCGCTGGTGCGCTTGCCCTCGATCTTGCCGCGCAGATCCCAGAGCGCGCAGTCGATGCCGGCGACTGCGGCATCGTGGGGACGCCCGCGGTCGTTGGGGTGGGGCACGATGGACGGATCGCGCGGATCCTTGCCGATGAGCAGCGGACTGAGCCACTCGACCCAGCTTGCGATGCGCAGCGGCCAGCCATAGGCGCTGGCCTCGCCGATGCCGACCAGCCCCTCGTCGGTGTGGATTTTGACCACGGCACAGTCGGCCTTGATGGTGCGGTAGCGCGACGTGATCCACTGCCGTTCCGGCTCGTGCATGCGTGTCAAACAGATGGTTTCCAACTTGGTGATCTTCATGAAGATAGTTCCTCTGTCAACAAAAGAATAGACCGCGGATTTTGCGGATTAGGCGGATCACAACGGATTTTTATAAAATCCGTGTAATATCCGCCTGATCCGCTGAATCCGCGGTCTATTGGCTCTTACTCGAGTCGATAATGCCCTATTCGTTGGACGCCTTCCACTCCTGCAACTGGCGGGCGACCTCGTCGATGATGGTCTGTGCGCCGGCTTCGTTGAGCTTCTCCAGCGCTTCCGGTGCCGGCCTCATCAAAGGAGACCCAGCCGTTGTAGATGGGCTTGACCAATTCATCCCAGACGGCAGTGGTCTGGGCAATTTCGGTCTTGATCGGCTCGCGATCGACCACGAAGCCCAGCGCCTCGGACGGGATAGGCAGTGTCGTTCATCTCCTTGGTCGCTTCCCAGGCGCCTACCTGTGCGGCGTCTCGGTAGTAGGCGTTGAACTGGTTGCCGAACATCCAGTCGGTGTTGGGGTTGTAGCCGCTGGTCTCGGCCGTCATTCCTTCGGGAAGGTCATGACTTTGTTGTCTTCATCTTCCCAGACCCAGTGGGTGCCCTCAATGCCCCGTGCGAGCAGATTGTAGATTTCGGCATCGGTGTTGATCAGTTCGAGCACCTGCATGGCCTCTTCCGGATGCTTGGAGGTGGCGCAGATGGCGTTCAGTGTGGCTGTGGCGCCGGCCGTATCCAGAATCAGCGGATCGGTCAGATTCTTGCTCTCGAAATCGATAGCCGTACATGGCCTTCATCTCGACATCATTGCCTGGCTTCTCGACATGATAGCCCATGGCAAAGAGACCGGCCGAGAAGGCGGCGCGTGCCTCATCGCTGGAGCCGGTTCCTTGGGGAAGAAACCCTCATCGTACCACTTCTTGGTCAGATCGGCAGCAGGCCTTGAACTCCTCAGTTTCCAGATAGTTGACCGGCGTCAGGCTCTCGTCATCGGCATGCATGCCCATGAAGGCGATGCCGTCATCCAACGGATCGAAGCCCCAGTACTGATCGCGCCAGAGGCTGGCGCCGACATTGCCGTCGTGGCCGTAGACCGGCGTGATGCCTTCGCCGTCGCGCACGGCTGTCGAGCCATGGTTCCATGTCTTCGTAGCGGGTCACATCGTCCAGGCTGAAGTCATACTTCTCGAGCAGGTCGACACGCGGGTGGACGCCCCAGGGCTTGGGGAAGATCTGCTGGTTGATGACGCCGTAGATGGTGCCGTTGACACGAGCGGCATTCCAGGTCGTCTCGGGCATGCTGGCCCAGAGGCCAGGCGCATACTCGGGCAGCAGCTCGTCCAGCGGGGCCAATGCGCCGTTGGCCACATTGTTGGCGTAGCTGTTGGTCCAGGGCGCGGTGAAGATGATGTCGCACTCTTCACCGGCGGCAAGACGCAGTTGCATCTTGTCGTTGTATGCCGCAAAGTCGATGGGTTCCAGCGTCAGTTCGACGCCGATTTCATCGTTGAGACTCTCATTCATGGCATCCTGCACCATCTGCAGGTCCTGAGGTACGCCACGGCCTGCATAGGTGTAGGTCACCGGCACAAGATCGCCTGCAGCTTCGCCGCCAGCAACGTCGCCCTCGGGCGCTGCCGCCGGCGGCGCACAGCCAGCCAGGATGCCGATCAGCATCAGGGCAATCAGCAGAAACGATAGTCGACTTTTGAACATGGTGTTTCCTCCGTGGAAATTGTTTGGGAAAGTGATTGAAAGAACGTAATGCGTGCTGCGTAATTACGTAATGCATACGTCGAACGTCTACCGTAGTTGAGTCGGGTCACAGGTCAACCATTAACCATTCACAATTATCAATTCACCATTAACCATTGATTAGCCTTTCAACCCGCCGATCGTGATGCCGCGCACGAAGTATTTCTGCAAGCATCAAGAAGGCAAAGAGAGCCGGGTCCAAATGCCAGCACGGCCATGGCCATGCGCGCGGACTGCAACCGGAATGGCAATCCCGGTCGTCTGCGGATTGGAGGCCAGGAAGGTGATGTTGGTCATCAACACATAGAGCAGATACTGAAGCGGATAGAGTGTGGACGAATCAATGAAGAGCAGGGCCAGAAACCAGTCATTCCAGAAGCGCAGAATGTAGAAGAGGCCGATGGTGGCCAGCACCGGCTTGGAGAGCGGAATCACGATCTGATAGAAGATGCGCCATTCGCCGGCGCCGTCGATGCGGCCGGCATCCAGCAGATCTTTGGGCAACTGAGCGAATGAGGTGCGCAGAATGAGCACATACCACGCCGTGACCATGTAGGGCAGTATCAGGGCCAGAATGTTGTCCTTGAGGCCCAGATAGCGGGTGACCACGATATAGAAGGGTACCATGCCGCCGTTGAAGAGCAGCGTAAAGAAGACGAAAAATGAGATCGGCGTGCGGAATTTGTAATCCTTGCGAGAAATCGCGTAGGCCAGCAGCGAAGAGATGAAGAGCCCGCCCATGGTGCCGATGGCCGTGACAAAGACGGTTACCGCATAGGCGCGCAAGATCTGGCTGGGGTTCTGCAGAATATAGGTGTAGGCGCTGGTCGTGAAGCCGACTGGCAACAGGCTGTAGCCTTCAATCGCCAGTGCCTTCTCATCCGAGAGTGAGATGGAGATGACAAGAACCATGGGAATGATACAGGCCAGGCCGACTACAATCAGAATGGCATGTACCGACAGCTTTCCCCACGAACGTTTGGGCCGTCTGATACTGCTGGGTCTTCACAGACTTGACCGTTTTCGATTGAAGATCTTGTGCGCTGGTTGACATGACGTGAACAACCTCAAGATTGAACCTACACTCTCGATCAGAAAAGCGCATCCTCCGGGTTGATTCTGCGCACGATCCAGTTGGCCAGAATCACCATAACAAAACCCACAAATGACTGATAGAAGCCGGCAGCGGCGGCCATGCTGATGTCCCCCAATTGCACCAGGGAACGATAGACAAACGTATCAATGACATCGGTCGTACTGTAGAGCATGGGGTTGTCGCGCGGCACAAAGAAAAAGAGTCCAAAATCGGCGTTAAAGATGCGACCGATGGCCAGCAGAACCAGGATGATGATCAGCGGCATGATCAGCGGCAGCGTGATGTAGCGGATCTGATGCCACTTGGTGGCCCCGTCGATCTTGGCCGCCTCATAGTAGGTCGTATCGATGCTCAGCATACCGGCCAAATAGATGATGCTGCCGAAACCGACGCCGTTCCAGAGATTGGCCAGCGCCAAAATGAAGGGCCAATACTCAGGCGAACGATACCAGGAGATCGACTCGCCCCCGGCAGCCACGACCATGCGGTTGGCCATACCGGCCTCGCCGTTGAGAAAGGCAAAGACAAAGTAGCTGACGATGACCCAGGAGATGAAATAGGGAAAGAAGAGCATGGTCTGGTAATACTTGCTCATTCGGCTCGTGTAGATCTCATTGAGCAGCAGTGCGATGGTCAACGAAGCGATGTTGCCGACAACAATAAAGATGCTGTTCATCACCAGCGTGTTGCGCGTGATGCGCCAGGCAGCGTCGGTGCCGAAGAGAAAGCGAAAATTGTCGAAACCGACCCAGGCGCTGCCCAAAATGCCGTCAACGAATCGATAGTCCTTGAAGGCAATAACCAGCCCGAACATAGGTAGGTAGGCGAAGACCAGCAGGAAGAGCATGCCGGGTAACGCCATGGTCGTCAGCGCAAAATTGGTGTGAAAATCCCGTTGACTGCCGTACCAACGGCGTCGCGTTTGAGGCTCGGATCGTGGTTGAGATGAGGATTGCATAGACGTGCCCTAGCTATGACCATACGGATTAGAGCGGCCGAATTTGGTGAGGGAGCGAGCAGAATCAGTTGCGAAATGTAATGAGGTATGATACCGATAACATAAGCTCGATCAGTATACAACGCTGCATCGAGCCTGTCAAACGTCACGAAATTCGCCCCAGAGTTCGCCCCGATGTTGGTGTATGACGGGTGACTGTCCCTGGCAGAATGATTTGCGGTTGATGCAAGGACATCGTGCAAGTGGCTGTGACCTCTCCCCTAGTCAGCCATTTCGCCAACACAAACCTATTTATCCAGGCACTGCCGGCGCCGTTGGCCGTGATGAGAATGCTCGCACTGCCATCATCCGCAGCACGGAATGTCACCGTCGATGACGAGGGTTGGCCGCGTCGATTCGGCTGCCTGCGCTCTGCGGCATGAACGATGTCTGTTTATCCATTTCACTGACTTGGACATTGATGGTCACAGCGGGCGGCATCTTCACAATGCCCGCTCCATGCTCCTTGCCCTCCACCGGATCCATGTTGTCCGTGTCCGACTGTGGAGCACGGTGAATGGTCAGACGAAACCTTCCAGGAAGATTCGTGAAGACCAGAGCATTACGGGACGGATCTTCCTGGAAGGTGGTCAACGCCCTCTGAGATCCGAAAGAGCCACAATTTTTAGCCTCGGGCGGTCAGTGCATAACCTCAGAAAACGCCAGAACTAGCAGTTTGTCGGAGAGAAAGCTGATAGGACGCGGATGACGCTGATTTGCGGATCAAATCGGAAAAATCAGCGAGAATCCGTCATATCCGTGTCATCCGCGTCCCGTTTTTTGTCACTCCGACCTGCATGTCGCGATACAAAGGTCAATCCGCCCAGAACGGCTTGCCCACTTCCTCGCGAATCACGATGTCGCTGAGGAAGGAGACGGCCTTCTCGAAGCCCTCTCGGCTCGACATCAGCCCGTCCTCGTGTTCGATGGAGAGCGCGCCGTCGTAGCCGACCAGGCGCAGGTTGCTGACCATGTCGCGCCAGACGCCCTCGCCGTGGCCGTAGCCGACGGTGCGGAAGATCCAACTGCGTTCGGCGTAGTCGGCATAGCTCGTGTTGTCGAGCACGCCGTTGACCGGGGCGTTGATGGGATCGATCTTGGTGTCCTTGGCGTGGAAGTGGTAGATCGAATCGCCCAGGGCACGGATGACCTTGGACGGATCGGCCCCCTGCCAGAAGAGGTGGCTGGGGTCGAAGTTGGAGCCGATGGTCTCGCCCACGGCCTCGCGCAGGGCCAGTGCCGTGGCCGTGTTGTAGACGCAGAAACCGGGGTGCATCTCGATGGCGATGCGCACGCCACGGTCGGCGGCGAAGCGGGCCGTCTCCGTCCAGTAGGGGATCATCACTTCTTCCCACTGCCAGGCAACCGTCTGGCTGAAGTCGGGCGGCCAGGGGCAGGTCACCCAGTTGGGGTGTTTGTCGCCCGGTCCGCCGCCGGGGCAGCCGGAGAAGGTCACGACCGTGTCGACGCCCAGCGCTTCGGCCATGAGGATGGCGTTGGTGACGTACGCTCGGTGCGGCTCGCCGATCTCCGGATTGGGATGCAGCGGATTGGCGTGGGCGCTCAACGCGCTGATCTCCAGGCCGCGATCATCGACGGCCTTGCGCACGGCCGCGATGGCATCGGGATCGTTCAGCACTTCGGTCGGCTTGAGGTGGGCGTCGCCGATATAGCCGCCGCAGCCGATCTCGACTGCCTCGACGCCGACGGATTTGATGTAGTCCAGCGCGTCTTCAAATGCCATGGCACTGAAGGCGACGGCAAAAACACCAACTTTCATGATGCTGCTCCTTTGAATCCGGTTCTTGATAAGATGTAACTGCGCAAACTTGCAGATAGACCGCGGATTAGGCTGATTTGGCGGATCAAGCCGGATATTTTTCGGATTTTATCCGGTTGTATCCGCCTGATTCGCCTAATCCGCGATCTATTCGGTCACTACCTAGTACAGTTACGATAGGATTTTAATCGACGGTTTCAGCCTGGCCGCATGCCAATGGCGATAGGGTCTTGCCGTCGTAGTAGTAATAACAGGTCAGATCCTGCACAACCAGCCAGAGCTTGTCGTTGGCTTCAAGACGAGACTCCGCATCGTCTACCGGCATGTCGGGGAACTCGACGCCGCTGGCATCGATCTTGCAGACTGAACAGTCGCGTGACTGGATGCGCACGAGGATGTCACTGGTGTTGACGCCCAGCAAGGTCGCCAATCCGTCGGCGGCCTTCGAGAGCGTGTCCACCGCGTTCCAACTCGGCGGCAAGCGCTTCCGGGGTTACGGCGATGGCGACCTGGGCGCTGCCTTCTGCGCTCATGTCCTGGCTGTCTGGCCGTGTGCAGCCTGCTATCAACGATGCACCGATTAGCAGCGCGGCTACCATCACAAGATGGACTCGTAGATCGGCTGGAATTCCGCAGACGTTCGTCGAATTCAGCCGCAGCCTTTGATCGTTGATCTTCGTTGGCTCCATCATCCTTTCACGCCCGACACGACGATGCCTTGCACGAAGTAGCGCTGGGCAAAGAAGAAGACGACGATGGTGGGCAGGACGGCCAACAATGAAGCCGCCATCAACGCCTGCATATTGGTCGAGAGTTGACCCTGGAAGAGACGCAACCCCAGGGCAACGGTGTACATGTTGACATTCTTGAGATAGATCAGCGGATTGAGGAAGTCATTCCATTGGAACGTGATCTGGAAGATCATTACGACGCCGAGCGCCGGAATGCTGAGCGGCAGGTGGATGCGCCAGAACATACTCAGCGGGCTGCAGCCGTCGATGGCGGCAGAATCGTCCAGCTCTCTGGGGATGGTCATGAAAAACTGGCGCAGCAGGAAGACGAAGAAGGCCGGCGCCAACCAGGTGGGCACGATGAGGGGCAGGAATGTTCCGACCCAGCCCAGCCATGCAAAGAGCAAATAATTGGGGATGAGGCGCACGTGTTCGGGCAGGATCATGGTCGCCAGCACGATGACAAAGAGCGTGTCTCGGAAGGGAAAATGCAGCCGTGCAAAGCTGAAGCCGACGATGGAACTGGAGAGCGCCGTGCCGATGGCCGCGGCCAAGGCGATGAAGGCGCTGTTGAGGAACCAGCGTTCAAAGGGAAAGACCGCAAAGGGAACGAGAAAATTCTCCCAGTGAAACTCGGCGGGGAACCAGGCCGGCGGGAAGACATAGATCTGCCACGTTGGCATCAACGCAGTGCGGATCATCCAATAGAAGGGCAGCGCGAAGATGAAGGCGCCGATGATGACGGTGATGTAGAGCAGTATGCGGATACCTAGTTCGACCAGGTTGCTTCCCTTGAACTTTTCAGAACTAAATCTGTCGGAACGATGAGTTGCAGCCATCGCTAAACCCTCTCGTAGTGGACCCATGAGCCTGCACTGCGCAGACCCAGGATCACAAAGATGAGCACGAGCATGAAGAGCAGCCACGCCTGCGCCGATGCATAGCCGAAGAGCCCGTTCTGAAAGCCGGTGCGATAGATGTGCAGTACCATGGTCAATGTGGCGTTGTTCGGCCCGCCATTGGTCATGATCAAGGCCTGGGTAAAGACTTGCCACGAGCCGATGATGTTGAGAATGACGTTGAAGAAGATGGTCGGTGTCAACAGCGGCAGGGTGATGGCGAAGAAGCGACGGAAGGAATTGGCCCCGTCGATCTCCGCCGCTTCGTAGAGCGATGTCGGAATACTGCGCAGCCCGGCCAGATAGATGAGCATGGCCGCACCGGCGCCCCAGAGCGACATGATGATGATCGATGGCATGGCCCAGGCCTCGCTGTAGACCCAGCGCGGTCCTTGAATGCCGAACTTGAATAGGATTGAGTTGAAGAGGCCGGTATCCGGCTGGTAGAGATACTGCCAGAGCAGCGAAACGGCCACGCCGGAGACCACTGCCGGCAGGTAGTAGATGGTGCGCCAGATGCTCTGACCTTTGATGCCCTGATTGAGCATCACGGCGATCAGCAGCGCGATTATCGTGTTGAGCGGCACGACGAAGAAACTGTAGAGGGCGGTATTGATCACCGCCTTGCGCACCAGCGTGTCGGTCAGTACGCTGATGTACCAGCGGAACCCGACGAACTCGGCCCCGGAAAGGAAGTCGGTCCTGAACATGCCGATGATGAATGAGGCGATCATCGGACCTGCAGTGAAGACGAGGAACCCGATGATCCAAGGCGATATCATGAGATAGCCGTAAAGCGCCTCTCGGGTTGAACGCTTCATGGTTCGCCGCTCATGGCTGACAGGTTTCTGTATCGTGTCCGTGGCTGCCATTCGCCATCCCTTTCTATCGAGGTTTTTGATAACGTGCCGGAGGCTCTCTGAAGCATTCCCGGCACATTCGCAAGTGTCAAGTACATAACACTGGTGTGAATGACACCGCCTCAATGAGCGTTCAGGCATGTCATCTCATGCATCGTCCGACCTACATGCTCACCTTGTCCATCTCAGCGCCGAGATCTTCGACATGCAATCTCTCCGCGGTTGTAGCGGGTTGCGATCTCACCGTGGGCCACGATGAGATCGACCGGCGCTTCGCCGAGCAGCATCACCTGGTCAAATGCCGGCGTCAGAATCTGGGCCTTGGTGACAAAGTCATCGGCAAACATCTCCTCCGGCCCACCGATATCTTGGGCCAGTGAGTCGGTGAAGACTTCCAATTGGATCTCATTGTAGCGTTCGTCCTGCTCGCGCAGCAGCTCGGCGAACTTGGGCAGCACGCTCTTGCGCGACGGCTGCTTGGTTGCATACTGGGCGTAGAGTTCGCCGTACCATGGGCTGGTCGTGTTCTTGAGCACGGTCCATGATTCGTCAGGATACTCGGTGCCCTGCCAGACAAAGGTTCCATCCACCGATTGATGGGTGCTGTTGCCGGCCGGGCCGTCGGGCATGGGGGCGACATCCCACTTGAAGACGGCGCCATCGGCGACCGGACCCAGGTTCCACGGGCCCATCTCCATCATGCCGATGCGCTGGCCAAGGAAGAGTTCCAACACGCCCAGGCCGCTGGCCGAGATTGACGACTGGTAGGCAAACATGTCATCGTCCCAGATGATCTTGCGAATCCAGTCCAATGCTTCCACACATTCCGGATCGCCCAGACCGCAGCGGGTGCTATCCTCAGGATCGACCATGTGGCCGCCAAAGTTGCGCAGCCAGTACTGGGTCAACCAATTGGCGTTGAAGCCATAACTGGAACTGCCCCAGGTCGGCGGCGGGCCTTCGCCCACAAATGCCTTGCCGATCTCGGTGTAGTCTTCCCAGTCCCAGGAACCCCACTCCGCTGACGGATACTCAAGACCCGCTGCATCAAACATGTCCTTGTTGTAGTAGATCAACTGGGTGCCCGTGAAGCGCGGCATAAGATGGATGTCGCCGTCCTTCATCCATGGATCGAACTGATGTGTGTAGTAGTCGTCGATGTTGACTTCGTCAGCATCACGGTCGATGGATGGTTGCAGGTTCATCGTCTCGCCGATCTGCATGAAGTACGTCGAATTCTGGCAGCAGAATTCGAGCAGATCGGGCGCATCGCCGGCGACCATCTGGGTCACGGCGTTTTCGCGGATATCACCGCCGGCCGAGGGCATGAATTCGATCTCGATGCCGGGGTTCTCTTCACGAAAGACGGGATAGAATTCGTCCCACAATTCCTGGACGCCGGCCGCGTTTTCCGGCTCGCGCGACTGGTAGCGGATCATGACGGTTGCGGCGGCTGGAACAGCGCCTTCTCCGCCACCGGTCGAGGGAGCGGCCGTGGGGGCGCACGCGGCAAGAAATGCCCCGGCTCCGACCATGGACGAAAGCTTCAGAAACTGGCGACGGCTAAACCCTTGCTTGCTCTCCATTCCTCTTTACTCCTTTTTTGAGTGAAATGAACGAATCGAACGGTCGATAACAAGCTGTCAGTGAACTGTCTGGAATCCCCTGTGCGCGTCCGGAAATTTTGGAGCGCAGCGCCTACCTACACGATACTGTGTCAGTTCAAAATCAATCGGACATGTGATCAGGCGGAATTTTTTCTGCGATAGCCGGCAATTCTTGCTGCTGAGTTGTCTGTGGGAAGCTGTCTTTTCTGCTCACTTGCACATTGAGTTGGGGGTGTGCTAGTCTTTCGGTACCGCTACCGGAAGCGCTTTCGGTAGCGGTACCGCAAGACTAGCACAGTTGATAGGCAGTGTCAAACCGAGTTTTTTTGATGGCTTAAATGGATGGAGGGATCCGAATGGATTCTGTTGAAATCACCATTGCGGATGTCGCGCAACATGCACAGGTTTCTGTCTCAACCGTGTCGAGAATATTGAACAACAAGCCGGATGTGTCTGAGGCCACGCGTACCCGTGTTCAACAGATCATTGACGAGTTGGGCTTTCGGCCGCATACTCAGGCTCAGCGACTGGCTGCAGGAAAGAGCCGCACCATCGCCTTTGTCCACCCCATTGAGTATCTCTTTGACAAAAGCAACCTTGCAGACACGGACTTCATTTTGGGTTCCGCCGCGGCCGCGGCGGAAGAAGGCTACATGTTTAACCTGGTGACGATTCCTGTTGAGCAAGATAGTCTGGTGGGACTCTATCGCAGCGCCCAAGTCGACGGCGTCATTCTGATGGAGATCCATTTAGAGGATTGGCGGGTTGACTTGCTTCGGGAACGCAATCTGCCCTTTACCATGGTTGGTCATTGCGCCGACAATGACGGACTCAGTTTTGTCGATATGGATTTTGAGAACGCCGTCCTGGCTGCCGTCGACTATTTGGTCGAACTGGGGCATCAGGATGTGGGTTTCCTGACCCATTCTGCAGTGGTGCGTATGCATCAATATGGCCCCGCAGTGAGATCGCTGCAGGGCTATGAACTGGCCTGCACCAGGCACGGTCTGACGAGACGCTTCGGCGAGAGTGATGTGGATATCGTGCAAATCTGCCAGGCAACCCATGATCTGCTGGACAGGGCGCCGGAATTGACAGCCATCATCACCTCGGCAGGCCCGTCAGTTGTCGGGATCTTGCGTGCTTTGACCGACCGCGGGCGCCGGATACCTGAAGACTTCTCTGTGATCCCCTTTATCTCCGAAAAATTCTGTAGATTGATCACGCCGTCGCTCACCGCAATCAATCTGCCGACCTATTCAATGGGCTATCAGGCTGCCAAAATGTTGATTGCTCGCCTGCAAGAGCCTGATCTGGAACCGGAACAGATCCTGTTGGCTCCGGAACTCGTCGTGCGCGGCAGCACAGCGCCGCCGCCGGCATAAGTTTGTCGGCGCATAAGTTGGGCTTTTGCCATAAGCCCAACTTATGATGGCGCCGCTACTCTTCGTCCCACGTGTAGACGTCTTCCAGCGAACGGTACACGCCGGGCGCGCCCATGAAATCCAGGTTGCGCCCTGTCATGATGTTGTCCATCTCGCGGACGTCCTGGCGTGAGATCTCCTTGATGTCGCCCAGTTGCAGCGCCTGCAAAATGTGCAGCGAGGTCATCTCCAGCAACTCGGTGTTCATCATGGTCCACTCGATGTCCAGCCGGCTCATGATCACCAGGCCGTGGTTTTCCATGAGGAAGGCGTTGTACTTCTGCAAATAGGGCAGGAAGTTGTCGGCCAGTTTCTGGGTCAACGGCTCGGCATAGGGCACGACCGGCACCGGCCCCACCTCGGTGATGGTCTCGGGGAAGAGGGGGCGCATGAGCCAGTTCTTGCCCTTGGTGATGGCGAAGGCGTTGGTGTAGGGCGGGTGGCAGTGCACCACCGATTGGATGTCGGGCCGCTCGCGGAAGAAGTTGACGTACATGGGCGTCTCGCCGGTCGGGCGCTGGTGGCCCTCGATCTTGCTGCCGTCCATGCGGATGAAGACGACGTCGTTGGCCGTGATGTCCCCCTTGTTCATCTGCGTCGGCGTGATCAGGATGACGTCCTCTTCCAGCTTCCAGGCCATGTTGCCGCCGTAGCCTGTGACGTAGCGGGCGTCTGCCAGCTTGTGACAGACGTTGACGAATGTTTCGATCTGGTCGGCGTACTTTTCGTACAGACTCATTTTGTGCTCCATGTTGTTCGTTTTCGTATTGATTGCGAATTGCGATTATGTGACCTGTGGTAACTATACAGCCTGCCGCAAATAGACCGCGGATTAGGCTGATTTGGCGGACAAAGCCGGATATATTTCGGATTTTATCCGCCAAATCAGCCTAATCCGCGGTCTATTCGGTCGCTGCCTATCTAGTTACGATATTGTTCTGATTCTAGCAGACCTTGCCCGTGCGCGGAATCGGGCAGCATAGCGGATGATAGGCGTAACCTGCTATGGTACAATGGTTGACCGAATGGGCGAGCCACAGATACCGCTGTGGCAGATACCGCGGCAGATTCCGCGGCAGATTCCGTGGCAGATGAGGAGACCAATCAATGGGCTATTACGATGATGCGAAGAACGTCGAAACCTATGTGGAAATGGCTGACGGATACGACGGCCGCGCCTTGATCGAGGTGTTGGCGACGATGCTTGAACCCGGTTCGACAGTGCTTGAACTCGGCATGGGGCCGGGCAAAGATTTCGCCCTCCTAAGTCAGCGCTACCAGGTGACAGGTTCGGACAATTCAGCCCTCTTTGTCGAGCGATACCGCGAACAGAATCCGGATGCCGATCTGGTGCAACTTGACGCCGTGACCATGGACATCGACCGGCGCTTTGATTGCATCTACTCAAACAAGGTGCTCCAACATCTGACCAGAGACGAACTCAGAACGTCCCTGGCCAACCAGGCCGCGGTTCTCAATGCCGGCGGCATTCTCTTTCACTCCCTCTGGCTCGGTGAGGGTGAAGAGGTCTTCGATGGACTGCTCAATGCCTACTACACCGAAGAGGCGTTACGCACGCTTATCGGCGAAGAATTGAGATCGTGGATTTCAGACCTATGACGAGATGGGCGAGGGTGATTCGTTTTTCGTCGTCTTGCGCAAGACTGAAGACAGTAACCAAAGCAGCCGCGTTGTCGATTCAGATTGCATTGTTCAGGCTCTCCTTCATTCACCACTGGCTCCGGATGACGACCCGTTTCGTGGACGTTGGCTCGAGCCACACCGCAACTGAGGAGACAAAAAATAGGGAGAACCGATCGCTGATGCCCAGGCCGTCGGATTGAAGCGCAAGCCACTCTCCGCTGACCGGCGGCAGCTTCCCTCCAATTTCTGGAATCGCCGTATGACATGCAACTGCCGATCGGACCTGTTTCTGCGTATGGCCTTCATTCATCCCTGGCCCCGGATGACAGCCCGTTTCGTGTACGTTTGCTTGTATTACGGGACGATCTTCCTGGAAGGTGGTCAACGAGCTCCTGAGATCCGAAAGAACCGAGATTCTTTGCTGGTAGATCGCTCGACCTCATTCTGGCGGACTATAATGTTGCCGATCGGATCTGTTTCTCCGCTATGGTCTTCATTCATCTTCTGACTCCGGATTTCTGGATTCGCCGTACTGATGAGAGATGTTTGTTGGCCACATACTGGAGGAGACGCCTGGTCGATCCCCACTGGTTTCGGGGCAACAGTTACCTCAAAATCGGATGGAAATGGGTCAAAAAAGCCACTATCCAAGGGTGGGATTTGGTTCATCGGCTTTTTCTTGATGACCGACCCGATCCTGTTCCGGCAATCTCTTCAAAAAAGCAATGGCGCAACTTGCCGTCGCTTCGTTTCAAGGTTGCTTTTTTCGACTTCTCACCCAAAGGCGTCTCTGACTGCACGACACTTCCCGCCTGTCAAGCGCTTGCCATGTGAGTCGTGTCAGTCAATCAGCGCTGTCCATACAAGATTGAATTCGCCTCGTAACTTTGCTGGACGTATACGAGAGCCAGTAGTGCGAGACGCCCATGACAGACCGAACTGACCAGGTGAGTGCCTCTCCGGCCACTATGCCTGCGATTCTGACCACTAAGCTCTATCGACCTCCTGTTTCCGCGGATCTGGAACCGCGTACGGATCTCATTGCGCGTCTGGAGAACAATCTGCACCGGGCGCTGACATTGATATCTGCGCCGACCGGATATGGCAAGAGCACGCTGGCCAGCATGTGGCTCGACGCCAGCGAGACGCCCGGTTGCTGGTTATCGTTGGACGAGGAGGATGACGATCCCCGCACTTTTGTTGCCTACGTGATGGCTGCGATAGAATCTGCCTTCCCTGACATTCCACTGCAGGTGCAGACTTTCCTGGAGACGTCAGTCTTCCCCCCGCCTTCAATCGTCGGCTCGCGCTTTGCTCAACGATCTGGAGCGGATTCCCCGCCGGATACTTCTCGTCTTGGACGACCTGCAAGTCATCCGGTCACAGGACGTCTACGATATCCTTGCCGAATTGCTCCGCCATCCATCATCAAAGGTACACCTGGTGCTGATCAGCCGACGCGATCCACCGCTACCGCTTCCGTCTCTGCGCGCATATCGCCAGATCACCGAGATCCGCACCGGGGATCTGCGTTTCTCCAGCGCGGACACGGCCGGCCTCTTGACCAAATTGCTCAATCGTGAAATCGATAGCGCAACTGCCGCCGCATGGACGGAACGCACCGAAGGGTGGGTGACGGCATTGAACCTTGCAGCGATCGCGCTGCGTCAGCGCGATCAAGACGACCAGCATCCTGATGATGGGCCTGTCGATAGCCAACACCTGCAGGAATATCTGCTGGCGGAAGTGATGAACCGTTTAGATCCGATCTTGAGGGAATGGCTGTTGACCATTGCCTGGCTGGATCGTTTCTGTCCTGCACTCTGTACAGCGGTCTGCCAACCAGACTCTGCCGCGGCTCCGGCTGACCTGACAGGTGAAGCGTTTATTCAGCGGCTCCAGGATGACAATCTCTTTGTCATTCCGCTGGACAGCGAGAACCATTGGTTTCGGCTGCATCATCTTTTCCGCGAGCTGCTGCAGACCTGGGGGCGGAAACGCGGGAATGACGACGAGATCGCGGCGTTGCACCGTCGTGCCGGCGTCTGGTTTGCCCGACAGGATCTGCCTGACGAAGCGATTCGACACCTGGTTTTGGCCGGCGATATTGCGGAGGCCGAGAAGGTTGTGCTGCATCATCGCTACGCCTTGATGAATTCCGAACAATGGATCAGGCTCGAACGCTGGCTGCACCAATTCCCGGACAACGTGGTGACGTCCAGCGCTATGCTCACGAGCACGGTCGCGTTCATTTGTATGCATGCAGGTCAGCCCCAGAAGGTCAATGGCGCGCGTCTTCAGGCCGAACAGTTGCTGGCCGGACAAGGGCCAAAACCAGGTGAATACAACGCCTTGATGGGTGAGGTGTTGACTCTGAATGCAGTACGTGCGATTGGTGTCGGCGACCCCGCAACGCTCGACGTCTCTACGCAGCGTGCGCTGCAACTATTGCCGGCAGATGCGCTTTTGGTGCGCTCCCTCGTCTATGGGGCGGTCGCCGCAGGTTTACAGATGCGCGGCCGCTTTGCGGATGGTTGCCGGTTGCTCGAAGAAACCATGGACGAACCCCAGTGGACACCCAGAATTCAGACCCAGATCATGGTCTACCTTTGCTTGATATCGTTCATGCAGGGCGATCTGATGACGACC
The DNA here is from genome assembly GCA_963698255.1 of uncultured Chloroflexia bacterium. Lineage (GTDB taxonomy): Bacteria > Chloroflexota > Anaerolineae > Caldilineales > Caldilineaceae > JAWKOK01. Next base: position 340,714 of record CAVOQD010000015.1, read on the forward strand.
CGGGCCTGGGCGGAACGAGTCGCACGGATCGCTGAAAGGCTCCATCTGGCTGAACCTTTGTGCATCGCTAGGCACTTTCTGGGTGTAGTTCACTACTTGCGCGATGAGTTTGGTACCGCGGAACCATACCTGGCCGCCCTGGTCGAAAACTATGTGGGGGCGGCGCAGTCGCACACGAGCATGGGCGCCTTTGCGCTGGCCCTGATCTACGACAGGTGGGGCGATTCCAAGCGAGCAGACGCCGTCATTGAGCGGCTCGGCGCCTACTTTCAGGCTGCTGACAACGCCTTTGCGTCGGAAATGGTCGAGGCTTTCACAGTGGAACTGGCTTTGCGCCGGGGAAACTTGGGCGCAGCACGGCGCAAACGGATCGGCATCGACTTCGACAGTAGACTACCCATCTGGTTCTTCTACCTTCCTCAGTTGACGCCCATCAAACTATTGCTGGCGGAAGGAACGCCGGAAGCGCTTGGCGTGGCCCGCGCCGCTCTCGACGAATTTGAAGAGCGGATGCGCAGGATGAACCGCAATCTAGCGCGTATGGATGGGCTTGCGCTGCTTGCCCTGGTGTGCGATGCGCAGGGCGACAGCGATTGTGCTGACGCCAACTTGACCCAAGCGCTGCTCCTGGCCCAGAGCGCCGGGCTTGTGCGTCCGTTTGTCGACTTGGGGCCGCCAATGGCCGTTCTGCTGCAGCGGCAACGCGATCGCAGCGATGCAAACGCTGAGACAATGGATGCATTCGTCGAGCGGATCCTGTCCGCATTTCCGGCCTCGGCGCCGGCTCAGGCAGAGCAGGCGTTGACGCCCGGGCATGGGGTTCAAACAGCGTCCGTGGCGACTCAGCCGCTCGAACCGCTGACCGCACGCGAACTGCAAATCATGCAACTGTTGACGACCCATCTCGCGCCGAAGGAGATTGCTGCCCGCCATGTTGTGTCGGTGTCGACCGTCCGCTCGCAGATCAAGAGCATCTATCGCAAGCTTGGCGTGCATAACCGAAACGAAGCGATTCGCCGTAGCCGTGAGTTGAACATTGTCTAGCTGCCTTGAAGCTCGAACCCCAACCATCCCCAATCCCGCCTAACGACATCCCCAACCATTTCCCCAATACTTCCCCAACTGTTGGGGATGAAATCCAACTCCATCCGCTGTAAACTGCTGGACTATTCCGGTCGCCAGCGGTCGATTGCAGTGCGGAATGCTGGCGGCTATATCCGATGTGCACGCGAGGTCAATGATGGAACCGTTTCAAGACGCCCGCTACCCCTTTGATCGTGCCGGTCTTTACGAGATTCATGTGGTCGGCGATGTAGACGTCAGCATGTTCGAATATCTGGCTGGAATGACGAGTGTTCACTGTGGACCATCTGACGATTCGGATATGATCGTGACGGTGTTGACTGGCCGGCTGTCGGACCAGGCTGCGCTCAACGGTGTGCTGAATACCCTCTATGATCGTCGCTATACGCTGACGCAGGTACGACGGGTAGAGGATAGGTCGGTCGCCGAATTGGCATAGCCGCGCATGAGTGCGGGGCCTACCCAGTGTTGGACTGATCGACAGAACTGCGACTCTGCGGCTCGGCGATCAGATAATCAATAGATTGTACGTTTTGTAACATTCACAAGGAGCAAAGAGATGAGTAAGAAGCAAGACAGTTCGGCCAGTCGTACAACATTCTGCGTTTCGTTTCTGACGGCAAGAAAGGGGCGCCGACTGACGCCATGAAGGCAACTCAAGATCATCCGGTGCATTGGACGGCTACAAGATCGAAGCCGAATGCATCGTGAAGCAGGACGCCAAGGGCAAGGTGCACATGCACGAGACCGGGCGTGGCGGTGTCGGCACGGCCGTCGGCGCCGGCGCCGGCGCGCTGCTCGGTCTGATCGGCGGCCCTGCCGGGCTGCTGGCGTGGACGTTGGCAGGCGGCGTCATCGGCGGTACTGCCGGCCATTATCTGGGGCGCGCCATTTCCAAGGGCGATGTCAAGGAGATCGGTGAGGCGCTTTCGCCCGACTCGTCGGCGTTGCTGGTGCTGCTCGAAGACAAAGAGAGCGAAGACGTCGTCAAGAGCATGGCGGCTACAGCGCCAATGTGGTCACCTTGACCGTGGGCGATGAGTTGTCCGGCCAGATTGCCTCCTACGTGGCCGGCGCAGCCTCGGATCCCGCCGGCGATGTGGTCGCGGGTGAGGCTGGTGCAGCGGCTTCGGACGGCTAAGCCATCGTTCGCAAGCAGTTTATGATTTTGGCCTCAGGGAGGCGGGTTGGCGCTTCTCCGTGCAGAGCACGCCCTCCCGGAGGCAATTTCAAGACGTAATGATTCCCCTCTCTGCGGTCAAGTTTTCCGATGGCGAACCTATCTGCCTGACCTCTGATAGGAACAGTCCGCTTGTTTCCGCCGGGATTTACGAGTCCCGGAATAGGGACATATGGCGCCAGCCAAGGAGCGATCGATCAAAAATGACAGCTACATCAAAGCAAGACTATGACATTGTGATTGCCGGCGGGCGGGTCATCGACCCCGAAACAGGACTCGATGCAGTGCGCAACGTCGGCATCAAGGGCGGCAAGATCGCCGCAGTCACCGAGGAGCCGATCAAGGGCAAAGAGACCATCGATGCCACCGGGCATGTGGTATCTCCGGGCTTCATCGATATGCACTCTCACAACGGCGGTTACCCGTTTGGGCAGAAACTGGCACTGCACGATGGCGTAACAACACCCATGGAGCTTGAGTTAGGTGTCTACCCCGTGAAGGGCTGGTACAACTCTCTAGAGGGTAAGTCGCGGACCAATTACGGCGCGACCGTCGGCTCTGTCCCGATCCGAGAGAGAATCCTCAACCCGGATTTCAAGGAATTGTTCGATGGCAATCTCATACTCGACGCTCTCGCTCGCCCCGATGACTCACACTTGAGCATGAAGTGGTCTAAGGAGCATGCATCTGCTGAACAGATTGAGCAGTTCGAGCGTATGATGGAGGAAGGTCTCCAGGAAGGGGCCATCGGAGTCGGTCACGCGGTAGGGTATATGGTGAACGGCTGCTCGCAGCAGGAGTCCGTGATTGTCCAACAAATGGCGGGCAAGTACAGCGTATCGTCCTTCGTCCATGCCCGCTTCTCCAGCCAGATGCCGCCAACGAGCGGTCTGCTCGCGCTCTTCGAGATGATGGCTCCGCAGGAGATATACGGCGGCGGGATCGTCTTCCAGCACGTCCATGCCCAGGCCTTGCGGGATTTGATGAACGCTTTGACGCTCTTTGACACAGCGCGCGCGAAGGGGATCCAGGTCATCGGAGAGATCTACCCCTACAACTACGGCGCCACCATCGTCGGCGCCGACTATCTCGTTCCAGAAAACTACGGTCCCAACATGGGCCGGAATTACAGCGACATCATCGAAACCGCGAACCTGGAGCCGCTCACCAAGGAGCGCTACAACAAACTCATGCAGACGGCCCCCATGACATCGGTCATGTTCTATAACGCTCAGGAAGAAGATATGCTGAAGGGACTGGCCCACCCATCCACAGTTGTCGGCAGCGACGCCTTCCCGTACACCGTTCGTGAGACGGGTGAGACAGCGCTTGCCTGGGACACGCCTTTCGATGCAGTCGTTGGCCACCCGCGGGGAGCCGGCACGCACGCCCGCATTCTCACGTTGGTGCGGGACAAAAAGCTCAATATCTCCTTGCCCCTTGCCGTCTCCAAGATGACCTACATGATTGCGCAGTACCTGGAGGAAAACGGAATTCCGCAAATGGCCGACAAGGGTCGCATCCAAGTGGGTAAGGATGCCGATATCACCATCTTCGATCCCGAGACCGTTCAGGACAATGCCACCATGCAGACGGGCGCATTGCCCTCCAGCGGCATCCCCTACGTGCTTGTCAACGGCACCGTAGTAATCAATGATTCAAAGGCGGTGGATGACGTGTTCCCCGGCAAAGCAGTCTGGGGTCCGGGCAAGGCCGCCTGATGGGAATTGAAATCGCGGGAAGCCGGAGTCGATCAAGAATTCCGGTCACGCTGATCACCGGTTTCCTCGGCGCAGGGAAGACAACCCTGCTCAACCACATTCTGAGCGAGGACCACGGCGTGCGCGCCGCGGTTCTCGTCAACGACTTCGGTTCGATCAACATCGACGCCAAGCTCATCGTCGGGGTGGAGGGCGACACGGTCAACCTGGCCAACGGCTGCATCTGCTGCACCATCCGCGACGACCTGGTGGGCGCCTGCTTTGAGCTCCTACAGCGACCCGAGCTGCCGGAGCATCTGTTCGTAGAGATGAGCGGTGTGTCAGACCCTGTGCCTGTGCTAAACACCTTTCTGGAGACCGAACTGGCGCAGGCTTTCGCCTTCAACAGCATCCTGGCAGTGGTGGATGCTGAGCAACTGCCGCGACTGGAGGGCGATATGGCGCGTCTGGCCCGGGCCCAGCTCGGGGCGGCCGACATCGTCGTGCTGAACAAGGTGGATCTGGTGAGCCGGGATGAGCTGAATCGCGTCAAGAAGCTGGTGCAGCTGGTGACACCCGGATCGCGGATCATCGAGGTGATCCAGGGCCGGGTTCCACTGGAACTGGTCTTTGCCGGGAGTGGCGATGCCACGGACCAGAGGCGTCGGGAAGCGGCGCAGCAGGAAGAGGAGCACACCCGCGAGCATCCGTTCGCCACCTGGAGCTGGACGAGCGACCGGCCCCTCTCGCTGCCCAAACTGCGTTCGGCCTTGGAGCAGCTGCCCGAGACGGTCTATCGCTGTAAGGGCGTGATCTATCTTGAGGAAATCCCCGTTGTCCGCTATATCCTGCAGATGGTGGGTAAGCGCTACCATCTGGAAGAATCAGGCCGCTGGGGTGATGAAACGCCCCGGTCGGAGATTGTCCTCATCGGAGGCACGGACGGCATTGACGATGAAGCGTTGCAGCGTGCCTTCGACGGCTGTGTGGGAACCGGCGACGACGCCCAATCGCCGGTCCTCCGGCTGGTGCGCAAACTCGCGCCGGAGCTGCTGGAGCCGGTTGGTCGACGCGATTGAGCGGCCCGCCATGGTTGCCGGTCGCCGGCATGAGGGATGAGGCCATTGGACGGAATCGTACAACAGCTTTGGCTAGGTTTGCAGGAAACCGCCAATAATAGTTCACCGCTGCAGGATCCGACTGCCGCCGATACACCGCTAAACCTGTTTGTCTTTCTTGTGCAATGGTCGGCCGTGGTTCTGTCAGCGCTGGCCGGACTCTATGCGGCCCGCAAGCGTGGGATGGATATCTATGGCTCTCTGGTAATCGCCTTTATTGTACCGCTGGGCGGCGGCACCTTACGCGATTTACTATTGGGGCGCTATCCGATCTTCTGGATAGATGAACCCGTCTATGCCGTGACCGTTGTGGTGATTGCCATTTTAAGCCTCTTTGTCGGTTTCGAGGCAAAACGAAGTCAAACTGCTGCCAGAGTCGCACAACCTGTTGCGCGGATCACGGATGACCGATCAACGCTGTATCTCATCGTTGACTCTCTGGCGCTGGGATTGTGGGCTTATCTGGGCACGCTCTATGCGCTGCAATTGGGAACGCCGCCGGTGGTGGCCCCGATCATGGGGGTCATCACCGCTTCTTTTGGCGGCGTGTTGCGCGATCTGTTCTTTGCCAGGGTACCGCAGTCGTTCATGCCCGGTCAGCTCTATGCCGTAGCCGCAGCTGCCGGGGCCATTGTGTATGTGCTGCTGTGGGGGCTGGGGGTTGGCAGCACGGCAAGTTTTCTGGCTTGCTTTGGGTTAACCTTCATCATTCGCATAACCTCCGTCAAACTCAACATCCAATCTCGCTGATTACAGAAATTAGCGGCGTAGGATTCGCCCACGCCGACACAGAAAGAAGGTCTCTCATGTGCACAAGCATTGTCATCAAAGCGCAAGACGGTAACCCGCTCTACGGACGAACGATGGAATGGGGCGGATTCGATCTCGAGTCTCAACTCGTCCTGGCCCCACGCGGCACGTCATTCACATCGGCGCTTTCAACGTCAAAGCAAGGGATGATGTGGAAGAACCAGTTTGGTTTCATCGCAATCAACGCGGCCAATTTACCCTATGCCATGGACGGGATGAACGAAACCGGCCTGACCATCGGCGTGTTGTATCTGCCCGGCTTTGCCCAGTATCAGGAAGTGGTGGAGGGCGAAGAGGCATCGACGTTGAACCAGGCGGATTTGGCAGCTTATATCCTCGGTACATTCAGCCGAGTTGCCTCAATTAAGCAAGCCTTGCCCGAATTAACGGTGGTCGATAACAAAGATGTGGCGAAGGAGTTTGGCGCGCCGGTTCCTATCCACTGGGTTGTCACCGATGAAACCGGTGAATCGGTTGTCGTTGAATACATTGAGGGTCAATTACATCTGTACGACAACAAGATTGGGGTGATGACCAATTCGCCGGGCTACGACTGGCATCTGCTGAACTTACGCAACTATTCCAATCTCCAGCCGCAGGAATTGTCAGCGCCTCGCGAGATCAACGGGGTCAACCTGGCGCCCTTTGGCGTTGGCAGCGGCATGCATGGTCTGCCAGGAGATTCCACGCCCCCTTCCCGCTTTGTCCGGGCCGTGGCCTTTTCCCAGACCTTATTGCCCTTTGCCGATGCGGACAGCGGCATTCCTCAGATCGCGCGCGTCCTGCACAATTTCGATATACCCATCGGTCTTGTACGCGAAGGTGAGGGACAGGGTCATGTCCTTGCGGCCCAGACACAGTGGACGGTCATCGGCGACCACAGGAACCGGCGCTACTACTACTGGACGGAGCACAATCGTCGCATGCGGTTGGTGGATCTGAACAAGCTGGACTTCGGCAACGGCAAAGTGCAACGAATCGCGCTCGATGCCGTACAAGTGGAAGATATCGATGATCGCACCCAGGACTTTTCGTAGCCTGAGCCAAGCGTCGTACTGGCATGAGAAGAGCCGCAATCAAAGGAGAACGATTTCATGGCGCAAGCAATCGGGGCAACGCTGACCAAGGCCTTCGCTATTGCCATCAGTGTAATTCCCCTGGTCGGGCTCATCGTCTTCGTGACGGCAAAAGGGGGGCGGGCCAAGGGCGCTGCCTATACCTCGGGTTGGTTTCTATCGCTCTGGCTGGCCACGTTTGCCCTTTCGTGGATCGGCACGGCCGCCCTTTCGGGGTCTGATGGCAAACCCTCCACAGGGGTCGCGCTCCTTCAGGGCGGACTGGGCGTGATCTTTTTTGCCATCAGCGTCTGGTTCATTGCCAACCGGCCGAAGGATCCCTCACAGGTCAAGCAGCCGGGGTGGATGACGGCTGTCGACTCCACATCGGCTGTGGTCGCCTTTGGCATTGGCGCGTTTGGCGTGGTGGTCAACGGCAAGAACTTGCCCCTCATCGTCTCTGCCGCCGTCGATTTCTCGCTGGCAAATCTCCGTGTCGGCCAGCTTGCTGTGGTGGTGACGATATTCGCCTTCACCGGCACCATGCTCGCCATGCTGCCACTTGTCTATGCCCTTATCAGACCGCAGAGTTCGGCCAAGCTGCTGAATGAGATGCGCACATGGCTGATTGCCCACAATGCGCCGATCATGGCGGCCATCTTCGCGCTGATGGGGGTGAGTTTTCTTGGACAGGCCATTTCTGCCTTCGGCTCGTGAATTCCGGTTGAAAGCGTGCTCGGCGGTAGCAGCCCCTATCTGGCGTTGCTAGCCGTCTTTCTCGGCTGCATCATCATGACCAACGTCATCACCAATGCCGCGCGCCGCCTTTATGTTTCCGGTTGCGGTTGCCATGGCCGCAGGGCTGGGTGTCAGTTATCGCCCCTTCATTGTCATATTGATGCTGGGCTGTTCCTATGCGTTTATCAATCCTGCCGGCTACCAGACCAATCTCATGGTGCAGGAACCCGGGCAAGTATTCATTTTTCGACTATGTCAAGCTGGGCGTGCCACTTACCCTCGTCGCCGGCGTTGTCGCCATGCTGCTCGTCCCGCTCTTCTATCCGTTTTAGAAACGGCGCAAAGAAATAATCGATCTACTGGTATCTATTTCTTTGCGGGCTTAGAGACGGCGTAGAGATGGCAGCTCAAATCTGAGCACTTCTCGAAATTTGAACGGGGACTGGCGCTGCTGAATAAGGACTGGCTCCACTTCAAATCGTGGTGTATTGAAATTGACGTCGCAATGGCCCGTGAGCTGAAAGGGAAAGCGCCATGAGTGATGTAACATCGAGTTTACAAACAGCCAACGGCGGCATTGCCCGCTTCCTGCCGATTGCAGGGTGGCTGCCCAAATATGACCGTTCCTGGTTCAGGCCCGACCTCATCGCCGGGTTGACGGTGGCGGCGCCTGGTTGTGCCCAAGTCGTTGGGATACGCAGGCATTGCCGGCGTGCCAATCCAACAGGGTCTGTACGCAGCGGCCGCCGGCGCGATCCTGTACGCCATCTTCGGGACATCGCGCCAGAGCGCAACCGGGCCCAGTTCTGCCTTGGCCGCGGTCGCGGCCAGCGCGGTCCTTGCTGCCGGCGTGTCGGGCGGCGACGATGCGGTCACCCTGGTGGCCTCCGTCACGCTGGTGTCCGGGCTTCTGTTTTTGCTATTGGCGCTCTTCAAGATGGGCTGGATCTCCCAATTTCTCTCCAAGGCGGTCATCACCGGCTTCCTGTTTGGCTCGGCCATCGAGGTGGTGATCGGCGAACTGCCAAAGATCACCGGCACGACAGCCGAAGGTTCCAACTCCTGGCAGAAGCTCTTCAGCTGGTTGGGGACCGTATCTGACACCGACGGGACGACGCTGCTGGTGGGCCTTCTGTCGCTGGCGCTGATCTTTGGGCTGCGCTTTGCGTCCCCAAAGTGCCGGGCGCGCTGGTGCTGGTCGTCGCCGGCCTGATTGCTTCGGTGGCCCTGGGCCTCGGCGACCGGGGCCTGGCCCTGGTGGGCGATGTCCCGCGTGGCCTGCCTTCGGTGGTGTTGCCCGATCTCCCATTCATCATGGACAATCTGGCCGTGATCGGCTCTGCGGCGGTCGGCCTGCTGCTCATCGGTTTTTCGCAGAGCGCGGGTGACGCCCGGACCTTCGCCGCCAAGCACAAGTATCGGATTGACATCAACCAGGAGTCGGTAGCCCAGGGCATGGCCAACGTCGGCTCCGGCCTGGTGCAGGGAATTCCGGTCTCTACCAGCCTCTCGGCCAGTTCGCTCAACGATACCTCCGGGGCCAAAACGCCCATTGCCTCGCTGACCACAGGCGCACTGGTCATCCTGACCCTGTTGGTGCTGGCGCCGCTCTTCTCCGATCTGCCCACAGCCGTGCTGAGCGCGCTGATCATCGAGGCGGTGGTGATGGGCATGATGGACGTCAAAGCGATGAAGCGCCTCTGGCGCGTGGCCCGGGTGGATTTCTGGATTGCGGTGGCAGCCATCCTGGGCGTGCTCGGCGCCGGCGTGCTGGCGGGGGTGGTGATCGGGGTGTTGTTGTCGCTTGGCTGGCTGATCTACATCTCGACCACGCCGCACATGCCCGTTCTCGGCCGCCAGCCCGGCACGCAGGCATTCCGCGGCGTAGAGGACCATCCTGACTACGAGACCTATCCCGGCTTGCTGGTGCTGCGCTTTGACGCGGGACTCTTTTTCGCCAGCGCGGATGCGCTGACAGACCGGCTCAGGGAGCTTGTCCAGCAGGCGGACCCGCCGGTCCAAACCATCGTGCTCGACTTTGAGGGCGTCAACTTTGTCGACGCCCAAGGATCAGACAAAGTGGCCGAAATACTGGACCTGGCGACAAGCTACGGCATCGACCTGCGACTGGCTCGGGTCAAGGCCGGCGTGACGGAAGTACTCCAGCGGGACGGCGTCATCGACCGCCTTGGCGAAAGCCAGATATACGGCAACGTCTACGAGGCTGTCGCCGATCGAATTCCTCTCCAACAGTCGAGTGAAAGGACGACGGAAGATGACGAAAGCCAAGACGGTTGACAACGCATCGACAACGAGCTGAGCAAACGGCCGAGAACAAGAAATTATCGGTGGAGGCACGGGCCGCATTGGGCAAAAGTCTGCGCAACGAGACGCCGCGTAGCAGCCATGGGGACTGGACGCCGGCGCCGGACCGGCCAGATCCCCTCAGCTTGCTCCAGGCACAGGATGAGGGACGGCTGCAGCATCTATTGCCCATCAAATATGGCCGTATGCTGGCGTCTCCCTTCGCCTTTCTGCGCGGCTCGGCCGTGGTGATGGCTTCTGATCTGGCGAAGACGCCGGTGACAGGCCTGGATGTCGTGCTCTGCGGCGATGCACATCTCTCAAACTTCGGGGTTTTTGCCACGCCCGAACGCAAATTGGTCTTTGACGTCAATGATTTCGACGAGACCTACCCAGGGCCTTGGGAATGGGACCTCAAGCGGCTGGCGGCAAGCGCAGTGGTTGCCGGCCGTGTGAATGGCTTCAGCGAAAAGAAGTGTCAGGAGGCGGCAGCCATTGCGGTGAAATCCTATCGCGAATCCATGGGCCGATTTGCCCAAGCAGCCTTGCTGGATGTCTGGTACGTCAACGTTGACGCCAATAGCGTTCTGGAAGTCTTCGATTCGTATGCCGGGAAAGACGCAAAGCGCGCCCGGAAGACCATGAAGAAAGCCCGGACACACACCCGCGCGCGGACGTTGGAAAAACTCACTGAAATCGTTGACGGCAAGAGACAGATTGTCAATGATCCGCCGTTGCTGATACGTCTGTCGGAGTTGCTCAGCGACGAGCAGAAGGAACAGGTCTCGGAAAGCACGATCTTGAAAACACCTGGCACGACTATGTGAGCAGCCTGCCGGAGGAGAGACGTCTGCTGCTCTCCCGTTTTCGCATTACCGATGCGGCCTTACGCGTCGGCGGCGTTGGCAGCGTGGGTACCCGCTGTACCATCGCCTTGCTCGAAGGGGATGCTGACCATGATGCGATCATTCTACAGCAGAAGGAGGCCGGGCCATCGGTTCTGGCCGCATACCTGCCCCGAAGGGAGTACGCGAGCCAGGCCCAGCGGGTCGTGATCGGCCAGCGCCTCATGCAGGCGGCTTCCGATATCTTCTTGGGCTGGAACGAAGGACTGACAGGGACCCAGTATTATTGGCGCCAACTGAAGGACATGAAGGGATCCATTGATGTGACCAGCCTGAATGCCAAGGGGTTTGGGGCATATCTCGGCATCTGCGGCGTCTGTCTGGCCCGTGCGCACGCCCGTTCGGGCGGGAATGCGGCGGCGATCAGCGGTTATATGGGCAGTGGCGCGTGTTTTGACGAGGCCATCAGTCGCTTTGCCGTCGCCTACGCCGACCAGACGGAGCGCGATTACCAGACGTTGGCTGCCACTGTCAAGAAGGGCCAGATCGTCGCCGAAGCGGGCATCTGATCCAATCCAGATCAACACCATGGCCTCCGATCTATCACCAACGGCCCAAAGCGGATAATCAGCAAAGGAAACAACATGATACAAAGTCTGCTCAAATTCGTTGCCAACACACGCTTCTTGGTGGTGATTCCCATCGTGGGATTAGTATTCCTTGCTGCCGCTCTCTTTGTGGTGGGCGGGATACGACTGGTGGGCTTTGCCTTTGATCTCGTCATTGGTCAAGGTGAAACAAGTGACCAAATGATCTACGAAATTGTGGAATTCATTCACTTTTTCCTCATCGGTACGGTGCTGTATATCACCGCCTTGGGTCTGTTCCAACTTTTTATTACGGAACTGAGTCTGCCAGGATGGCTGACGGTAGATGACATCGAAAAGCTAGAAATGAATTTGGTCGGCGTCGTCGTCGTTATCATTGGCGTCAATTTCCTGAGTGTCATCATCAATCCGGGCAACATCGATCTCCTCAACTATGGCGTCGGCTACGCATTGCCGATTATTGGGCTCTCACTTTTCATCTTTGTGCGCTCACGCAATCAGATCAAAGACACAGCGAGCGAAGAATGCGACGACGATTTCGCCAGTGAGTCAGAGTCCGACGCCTAAGTGTTTCGCCGCAGGTGTTTACAAATAAACAGCAACTTTGTGCGGCGAAACCTCAAGGTTTGGCTGGCGTGTTCGAGATCGATTTGTAAGAACAAACAGCCAAACACTTAGTGTAGTTCGGCGTGAATACCACGACAGTCGTCGAATACCTTGTAGATCGGACAATCATGGCAACTTTGATAGGCGTTCTATCACTCTTATTCAGCTTCTTCCATGACATTGGCGAGATTCTGCGCGATCCCAAAACGCGGGTGATCCTCATTTGGGTTCTCTTGCTCCTTTTGATTGGGACGTTGTTCTATGCTTTGGTCGAGGGATGGACATTTACAGACGCCTTCTATTTTTCAGTGATCACGCTGTCGACGGTGGGATACGGCGATCTTTCTCCAGTCACGACAGTCGGCAAGCTCTTCACTGCGGTCTACATCTTGGTGGGCATCAGCGTCATCGTCGTTTTCGCCAATACGCTCGCCAAGAAACACGTACATCGCATTGCAGCACGGGTGTCCAGGGTTCCTCAGAACGAAGCAGATTCTGGGTCCAGTGACGGCAGTGTAGATGGTCCGGCTAGCTAAAATCTCCACACAACTCCTGATAGCATCGGGAGTGCTTTGTTTCTAGCGAGGTATGCAAGTCGCATTGACATAGGAGCACAGAAACACCATGAACCCAGAACAAAAAAGACTCCAAGAGAGCAGAGAAGACGCTGTCCCCTGGCGAAGGTGGGGACCCTACCTGAGCGAACGCCAGTGGGGCACGGTACGGGAAGACTACAGCGACAATGGCGACGCCTGGGACTACTTCACGCATGACCAGGCCCGCTCGCGCGCCTACCGCTGGGGCGAGGATGGTCTGGCCGGCATTTCCGACGATGAGCAGCAGCTCTGCTTCGCCCTGGCCCTGTGGAACGGCGTCGATCCGATCCTCAAAGAGCGGCTCTTCGGCCTGACCAACAGCGAAGGCAACCACGGCGAAGATGTCAAGGAGTACTACTTCTATCTGGACAGTACGCCAACCCATTCCTACATGAAGTACCTCTACAAATATCCGCAGGCGGCCTATCCATACGACGATTTGGTCGAGACCAACGGCGCACGCAGCGCCGAAGACTTCGAGTACGAACTGCTCGATACCGGCGTCTTCGACGAGGATCGCTACTTCGACGTCTTTGTGGAGTATGCCAAAGAGTCGCCGGAAGACCTACTGATCCGGATCACGGTCCACAATCGGGGGCCGGAGACGGCGACGCTGCACGTGCTGCCCACGCTCTGGTTTCGCAATACCTGGTCCTGGTCGCCGGATACGCCTAAACCGAGTCTTGTCCAGGGTGAAAGCGGGGAGAGCTTCACCACGATCGCGGCCCGCCACGACGCTCTAGGTGAACGCTTTCTCTACGTGTCCGGCGCCGCGCCGCTGCTCTTCACCGAGAATGAGACCAACAACGCGCGCCTCTTCGACGGCGTCAACGCCGGCCCGTACGTCAAGGACGGCATCAACGACGCCGTTGTCAACGGCAATGACACAGCCGTCAATCCCGATCGTACCGGGACGAAAGCTGCGCCCCATTTCCAGCTCACGATTGAATCAGGCCAGAGCGATGTCGTCTCTCTGCGCTTGACCACGACAACGCCTCAGGCGCTGCACGCCACCTATCCGGATGGTGGATCTCCCTTCGGCCCCCATTTCGAGCGCGTCTTCGTCACTCGGCAGGCAGAGGCAGACGCTTTCTACGCGGCCCTCACGCCTGACCGGCTGAGCGAAGACGCCGCCGGCGTCATGCGCCAGGCCTTGGCCGGCATGTTGTGGACCAAGCAATACTACAACTACGACGTGACTCGCTGGCTGCAGGAACACGGCTTGACCTCGCGAACTGATCTGCAGCGCTCTTCGATCCGCAACAAGCAGTGGTTTTATATGGTTAATGGCGACATCATCTCCATGCCGGATAAGTGGGAGTACCCCTGGTATGCGGCCTGGGATCTGGCCTTCCATACCGTGGCCCTGGCCCTGGTCGATCTCGACTTCGCCAAAGATCAACTGGCGCTCATGCTCGACGAACGCTATCTGCATCCCAACGGTCAGGTGCCCGCCTACGAATGGAACTTCAGCGACGTCAATCCACCCGTGCATGCCTGGGCCACGCTGCGCGTCTATGGCATTGAGAAGGCCCTGCGCGGCCACGGCGACATCGACTTCCTGCAGGATGCCTTCCACAAGCTCATGCTCAACTTCACCTGGTGGGTCAACCGCAAAGACCCGGACGGCAACGATCTCTTTGGCGGCGGCTTTCTGGGTCTGGACAACATCGGCGTCTTCGACCGCAGCGCGCCCTTGCCGACCGGCGGCCACCTGGAGCAGTCGGACGGTACGGCCTGGATGGCCTTCTACGCCCTGTCTATGCTGCAGATTGCGCTGGAACTTGCCCTGGACGATCCGACCTACCAATCCATGGCGAGCAAGTATTTCGAACACTTTCTGTGGATCCACAACGCCATGGATCCGGAGAGCGATCGGACGGACGTGCTCTGGGATGATGAAGACGGCTTCTTCTACGACGTGCTGCGCCTGCCCGACGGTCGGGCCGTGCGCATGAAGGTGCGGTCGCTGGTCGGCCTGCTGCCGCTAGCGGCGTGTGCGGTCATCCGCCCGGAGGAGGCAGCGAAGCTGCCTGAATTCATGGATCGCGTCCGCTGGCTGAGTGAAAATCGCCCGCAGTTGGTCCAGGCCATCCCGGCCCTCGGCAGAGGCGGAATCCACGACCGTCGTCTGCTCTCGCTGGTGGATGAAGCGAAGCTGCGGCGCATTCTGCAGCGCATGCTGGATGAAGCTGAGTTCTTCAGCCCCCACGGTATCCGCTCCATCTCGCGCTACCATGCCGAGCACCCCTACGTCGTCCACGTCGGCGGCGCTGAGTACCGTGTCGACTACCTGCCGGCCGAGTCGAACAGCGGCATGTTCGGCGGCAACTCCAACTGGCGCGGCCCGATCTGGTTTCCGATCAACTACCTGCTGCTCAGGGGCTTGGTTCATCTGTACGCCTATTACGGCGATGAATTCACCGTTGAGTGCCCCACAGGATCAGGGCAGCAGATGACGCTGTGGGAGGTCAGCCAAGAGCTTGCGTGCCGCCTGGCGACCATATTCCTGCGCGACGACGAGGGACGGCGCGCCGTCTTTGGCGGTCTCACCAAGTTTCAGACCGACCCCCACTGGCGCGACCATATTCTCTTCCACGAGTATTTCCACGGCGACAACGGCGCCGGCCTTGGCGCCAGCCACCAGACCGGGTGGACTGGCTTGATCGCACAGGTCCTCTTCTCCTTCGGCGCCGTGACCGACTTCGAGCTTGCCGTGGAGACGCTGGAGTCGCTGGAGAGCGCGGAAGAAGGCGGATGATGCTGCAAATGCATGATACCAAACCGGGGCTGCCCGATCGCCTGGGCGCCACAGTCGAAGATAAGGGCGTCAACTTCGCGCTCTTCTCGTACCATGCCGACGAGGTTGCTCTCTTGCTCTTTGATCGCCCGGACGCGGACGAGCCTTCTACTGTCTTGCATCTGGATCCGGCGGAAAATCGCACCGGCTCCTATTGGCACATTTTTGTGCCGGGACTCAAAGCCGGCCAGCTTAATGGCTATCGCCTGAGCGGACCCTTTGCACCCGAGGACATCCCTAACCATTTCCCCAATACTTCCTCAACTGTTGGGGATGAAATCCGACTCCATCCGCTGTAAGCTGTCCGTATTGGTCCGTTCGCCAGCGGTCGATTGCAGTGCGGAATGGTGGCGGCTATATCCGATGTGCACGCGAGGTCAATGATGGAACCGTTTCAAGACGCCCGCTACCCCTTTGATCGTGCCGGTCTTTACGAGATTCATGTGGTCGGCGATGTAGACGTCAGCATGTTCAAATATCTGGCTGGAATGACGAGTGTTCACTGTGGACCATTTGACGATTCGGATATGATCGTGACGGTGTTGACTGGCCGGCTGTCGGACCAGGCTGCGCTCAACGGTGTGCTGAATACCCTCTATGATCGTCGCTATACGCTGACGCAGGTACGACGGGTAGAGGATAGGTCGGTCGCCGAATTGGCATAGCCGCGCATGAGTGCGGGGCCTACCCAGTGTTGGACTGATCGACAGAGCTGCGACTCTGCGGCTCGGCGATCAGATAATCAATAGATTGTACGTTTTGTAACATTCACAAGGAGCAAAGAGATGAGTAAAGAAGCAAGACAGTTCGGCCATCTACAACATTCTGGCGTTTCGTTTTGACGGCGAAAAAGGTGCACACGACGCCATGAAGGAGATCAAGAAGTCCGGCGCATTGGACGGCTACAAGATTGCCGCCGAGTGCATCGTGAATCAGAATGCCAAGGGCAAGGTGCACATGCACGAGACCGGTCGTGGTGGCGTGGGTACGGCCGTCGGCGCCGGCTCGGGCGCGCTGCTTGGTCTGATCGGCGGCCCTGCCGGGCTGTTGGCGTGGACGTTGGCAGGCGGCGTCATCGGCGGCACGGCCGGCCACTACATGGGGCGCGCCATTTCCAAGGGCGACGTCAAGGAAATCGGCGAGGCGCTGTCACCCGACACGTCAGCGCTGCTGGTGCTGCTGGAAGACAAGGACAGTGAGAAAGTCGTCAAGAGCATGGCAGGCTACAGCGCCAACGTAATCACCCTCACCGTGGGCGATGAGCTGTCCGGCCAGATTGCGTCCTACGTTGCGGGCGCGGCCTCGGATCCCGCCGGCGATGTGGTCGCGGGTGAGGCTGGTGTGGCCGCCTCCGGCAGCGACAGCTAAATCTGTCGTCGAGAAGTAATGCTGCAGACGCATGGCAACCCCTGTGCCATGCGTCTGCTTTCGTTCACCCCACGATCATGGATTGCAACGAACCTGCCGTGTCTCGTCGCTTGTTGCAGGCTGACCGGGCGCCGTGTACCGGGTCGATGTAAACATCGTACGGAGAATTAGACATGAGTGCTGAAGATACACAATCAACAGCGAAGGCTGAGCAGGAAAACAGTTCTGTCGGTCAGGGGGGGAATCCGTACGCAACGGAAGACAATCCGTATGCGACCAAGGACAATCCGCTTGCGACTCAATATAACCCATACGCAACTGGAAAGGATTATTCCAAGATACCACAACGCTTACACAAATACCCTTCTTCTGATAGAGCGAAGAAGATCGTACATGACTCCATAACGATAGACACACTCTTTTCCGGTACTTGGCCGGAGCAATGGTCAACCCCCGAAGGCCCTGAGTTTCATGACCAAATGGACCGCTGTATTGCTGTTGGAGTTAAGGTGATGGGTGTATGCCCCTCCGCTGATTCATTAAATCCAGCCGCTTCAGTATCATTGAAGGCTCTACAGTTCTATCTCAAGAAGATCAACGAACGCCCTGATAAATATAAGATTGTGCGCACGACCAAGGATATTGATGATGCGATAAAGGAAAAGAAGTTGGGGCTATACTTTACCCATCAGGGTACAGGACATTTTGAAGGTGATGTCGATAATGTCGCAATTTGGCGTCAACTCGGTTATGGATACTGTTTGTTGGCTTACAACCAGCGCAATCCCGTCGGGGACGGGTGTTTCGTGGAGGAGAACGGCCCGCTTACCGCTTATGGAAAGACATTGATTGATGCATACAACCGTTACGGCATGATCGTGGATGTCAGTCATACTGGTGAACGTACAGCGCTGGACGCCATTGAGCGCAGTAGTCAGCCGGTCATGTCAACCCACTCGGTCGCCATGGCGATAGCAAAGTATCAACGGAGTTTAGAGGATTCGGTTATTAAGGCGATTGCCCAGAGCGGCGGCGTGTGTTCCATCAACTCGGTCGGTGCTTTTGTTGATACGTCCAACCCGGATATCGTGACGACTGACATGCTTTTCCGCCATATCGATTATATGGTTAATCTCGTTGGTATCGACCATGTCGGTTACGGTTCTGATTTTATCCCGGATGTCACCTTTACTGCCGACGGCATGCAAACATCATTTGGTCAGGCAATTTTCCCGGATGGTGGCTATAGCTTCAAAGTAGGCGAAAAAGGATTCCCAACACCCGCTTCCTATCAGATCCTCGCCGCTCTGGTGGATAAGTTGCTTGAGAATGGGTATTCCGAAGAGGATTGTGGCAAATTCCTTGGCGGTAACACGTACCGTGTAATGAGTCAGGTCTGGCGCTGAGTTAAAGAGACGAGAGGCCGACATTTGGGTGGGCCTCATTCGCCAGACTGGAACACCGTTGAGTAAACGTTCCGTCACCTCAATTTGTACTGGCGGGACATCGTAGACTTGACGGTGGACACGGTCGCTGACTTCTGTTACGTTGACCTTTGCGTTTCGTTTGATCTTTTTTTCAATCGGCTTGAGCCTGAATAATTACAATTATTCAAAGTAAAAACCCATGAAACAACACAACACAACACAGCCAGTATTTGCTGAGGAACCGGCTGGCCAAGAGGCCTTCGATGCGGTCGTCGCGCAAGCTACCGATCTCATCGCACAATTGCATGTACCGGGGCTCGCTGTCGGCGTCATCCACGGAGCCAACTCCTATGCCACCGGCATCGGTGTCACAAACGTCAGCACCAAAGAGCCCGTCACCGCTGACACAACCTTTCATATTGCCTCCGTCACGAAAACCTTCACTGCGACGCTGGCTATGATGCAGTCTGAACAGGGCGTTCTGGATCTGAACGCTCGAATCGTTGACATCCTGCCGTGGTTCAGAGCAAGGATCCTGAGGCGACGGCCAGTGCGCGTCATCGACATGTTCCACCATCACACTGGTTGGAGCGGCGATCACGGTTTCGATCCCGTTTCTCCCGGTGGATCGATCACCGAGAAGTGCATGCTACAAGCGCACTACATCGATCAGATCGTGCCTTTCAATCAGGCCTGGATGTACAGTAACACCAATCCAGTATTTGTTGGTCATATACTGGTCGGTCGTCGGTGGAAAACCCTACGAGACTCTCGTCGAAGAACACATACTCTCCCCGCTCGGCATGAATGCGACAAGCTTCAACTACAGCACCACCCCTCCCAACGAAAATTTCGCCTGGGGTCATCCACCAGATCTATACCGACGACAAGATCGACGAACTCCAGCCGATCTTCACGCCGTTCCCCCCGACGGCCGGGTCTGCCGGCGGAATCCAGTCCACGATTCAGGACTTGTTGAAGTACGCCCGCTTTTCAATTGGATGGGAAAGCCTCGTCAGGCAACATGCTGCTGTCCAAAGAAGCACTTGACTTTGCCCACGCCCCGGCAGTCGATGCTCCGACCGGCGAATTCACCGGACTGACCTGGTTCGTCCGCAAGTACGGCGAGGTCACGAGCGCTCTCCACATGGGGACCTACATCGGCTACCGAACCTTGCTTCAACTGATTCCTGAGCACAACTTTGCTGTGATCGTGCTTACCAACAGCGACCGAGGGGTCGAGGCCTATACAGCTGTTGCCGATGCAATGGTCAAGGCATTTACAAAACTCGAACCACAAACTGAAGTTGCTAGTGGAGTTGATCCGTCAGTTCTAGATCCCTTCATCGGGGTCTTCAAAGGAACATTCCAAGACTTCGAGATTACTAAGAATGGAGGTAAGTATCAGCTTCTTCAAGATTCTAAATTGACAAAGCCTGGAGCAGATCCTGCACCTGCCAATATAGCTAACACTAAGGAAGGATGGTTTATCGTCACTGAAGGTCCTAACAAAGGAGCGCTAGGAGAATTACTTCAAGATCCTTCAGGAGAACTGAACTACCTTAGATTCAATCACCGGATCTTCATTCGCGCCAACGCTGTACCGGGTAGTTAGGCACTTAAACTGAACGCACAATGAAAAAACGCGAGTTTCGTAGGTCCGGTTATCAACCGGACGGTCCCGTTAACCAGAGATGTCACGCTGGTAGCGATGACCTACAAAACTTGTGATCCCATTTTGACTTCAGTTTAGATTAAATAGACGCGACTATTCAAAGGAAAAAACCCATGAAACAACACAACACAACACAACCAGTACTTGCTGATAAAAGTATTGCTCAGAAGATTGAAAAAATTACGCAAGGGCTGGTTGGCCGCCTTGGTGTGGCAGCACAGGAACTTAGTTCAGGGCTGAATGTCAGCATTAATGGCGATGAAACCTTTGCGATGGCGAGTGCTTATAAAATGACCGTTGCCAGCGAAAGTGATGGATCTCGTGGACA
>CAVOQD010000016.1:0-166419 GCA_963698255.1 uncultured Chloroflexia bacterium
AAGGCCAATGCAAAAAAATAGCTATCCACGAAGGAACACGAAGGGCCACGAAGATTCACGAAGGACAACCATTTCTTCGTGTTTATTGGTGCTCTTCGTGGATCATTATTTTCTTTCGCTGGCCTAACACTCGATCTGTTTGGGAAATGTATGTTCACGAGTTTTCATCATAGGTTTTGCTCCCTTGCTCCAATCCACCCGTTGTCTCCCCTGGGCATCACAGTACCTAACGTGTAGTCAAGAATACCTCTGTTCGTGAAACCTGGATGATTCAGGCCAATTCCAGCGAATCGGATTGAGATCGACAATCGTCGTCGTGTTCGGGGCTCTCCATTCAACAACTCGTTCTGCATTGCTCTTGCTTCGACCCAAAGCGCCACCTGCGACGGGCGTAAATTCCACTTCGAGATGAGGCTTCGTGTTCGGATCAAGGTCGAACCCATCATAGAGAATATTAGGCGAAGGTAGATGCTGAGCGATTTCGTGTAGGTTCAGCGGCACATCAGCATTCGTGTAGGTGATCGTCAAGTGTTTCACTGCCGATGAGTCAACAACGCCGGCATAATTGGACTGAATATTGTCGTTGTCAGTGCCGACAGCGGCCTCCATCGCAATATATTGGTTGACCTTGAAGTCTGAACCGTCCCCGATTGCAGACATTACTACTCGATTCCCCAAACTATGCGCGATAATATTGATCTCTGAATCCGAATGATTCTGATAGTATGTGCTCATCAACCCGTTGAGCACATACTTGCCCGTGTTTTCCGCATTGGAATTAGCCGGCAAATAACGTGAACCCAAGAGGCGTCCTTCTCCATCCCAATTGACGCCGATGACCACCGGCCGTTGATCAATCGGAAGATGAGCGTATTTTTCATGAATCGTTTCGACGAATTGACTATAGCTTCCATTGGCGGCATCATCGAGGACGTTATATCCATGGACGGCGAAGATTACTGGGCGGCCATTTGTATCCAACTCTCGCATCAGAGTATACATCTGGTCTAAATTCTCTTGATCCCAATCCGAACTGCCTAAGATCCCTCCTATGTCCATATTGAGTTGGTAGTATGGAATATCTGGGAAGCCATCCCCATCGTCATCGCGGCCGTTTGTCATATTCAACGGTATCACATTGGGGTTGTAGCCGTTGGTAGCGGTGTCAATTGGTTGGCTTCGCATCACGTTGGTTTCGTCTCGATCACCCTCAAACAACGCGGCTGCCTCTTTCTCCGCCGTCAGCATCGTCACAGAGATTAATAACGTCACACTTCTGCGCATCGGCCAATGCCAGATGCAACCGCTCCACGGCCGGAAAAACCTCACCGCGCATCTCCCTGGAGAAAGCCTCGACGCCTTGCCCCTGCCAGCCGCCGCCCTCCAGCACGGCCACCTGCTGCTCGATGCGCTGTTGTTGCTGTTGCACGGCCTCGGCCTGGGCGGCGAAGCGGGCCGCGATCTGTTCTAGATCGTCGTACTGGGCGCGAATGATGTTTGCGCTCACGGGGTTTCTCCTTCACATTGCGTATTATGTCCTTACTCAACAATACCCTGACTCAAAGTGGTGTTGAGTAATTTCACGCACTGTCAGTTTTTGAGCCGCTCGAAGGCATAGTAGAATCAAATTCTGGAGTCGTTAGCATAATGCTGCTTGGCGTGGCACAATGCGTAGGCTTCTACGAACCCAGCAACTGCATAAGTCGTTGGAATTATGGCTCTCTGAGGTATTGTGGGGTAACCTCGCTCTTGCAGCTTAACCGTGGCGGCCACCTTACAGTGGAATCATGTCCGGCCAATGTTTCGTCAATCGAGGACGATACCCCACAATACCTCAGAGAACCGGAATTATTCAACGAAGCGGCGCATGTCCAGGTCTTGGCAGAATTGAACCTGATGATCCGATTCCAGTGAGAGGATAATCAGGCACTGGATGCGACAGAGAGAGTGCCCTGGTGTCGAGATGCTGCATAAGTACCTCCATCGGCCTTTCGGTGATGCTTTGCGCAGTGGCTCTGAACCTGCCCAGCGTCTGAATTATCCTCTTCTCTGGGTGACCCCTCAGGACGATCCCTGTTGAATGCAACTACGCTTGCTTTCAGCAGGTTTGCTTACCCTGTTTCAGGTGACAGTGCGTGAAGTTGAGTAATACCAGCATAGAAATCATTTCCATTTCATTCTGCTTCTGGACAAGGCGTATTTGCCTCAAGCTTATCGGTGCAAAATACTACATTGTCGATTAGTGCATTGCTCGTACGATCACCATTGGTCTTGACAGTGAATTTGATTTCTACCTCTTCGCCAGGATCAACAGGTGTAGCTGGCCGAATCTGCCGCATGCTGGTGCTACTGTTCCGACAAAGAGATCGGATGTCAACATCAATACCATCCATGCTTACTGCCAGTTGATCCGATTCATCATCACAATTGGGTTCATCGGATCCTACCCAAAGCATGAACGCTACGAACATGGGATCTGATCTCCAGACGTCGGGAACAGGTACGACTTGGCTGAGCACATGAATGGTCTCATTGCTTCCACCTAACCAGGCCGCCTTATCACCGTAGATATCAACGGAGAAGCCGGCATCATGTAGAGTAGCCCGATCAACAATAAGGATATCCGTCTCAACTTCGTCAACGAGTTGCTTCCAAAAATCGTTGTCGCCTTCAAATCCCCCGCTGGTTAGCCTTGGGTATGGAATGATGGGGGCACGAATAATCGGAAGGAATATTTCCGTCCTTATCGAAGGCTTTTCCATTACAGTTGCTGTGACAACGTTTGTCCTTATTACCTTCTGCGGTTCCACAAGATCCGTAACAATGAGAGCCTGATTCGTGATCACTGTACCCGCCGTAATCGTTGGTCGAATGGAAGTGACAATCGAAATTGTTATGGAATCATTGGCCTGGATGGTAGTGGTAAGAGTCGTGTCTAGAGGCGGCCAAATGATATCGGAAGGCGATATTTTGTCCAGTTCCGGCTGTGGATACGGAATTCCTTGAGCTGACTGAATAGTAGCTGTAACAAATTCTGTTTGTTGAAGTATCTGTTCAAGTGAATCGCGAACTACAACGTTGGTCAAATTAGCGGTTGCAGTGATTCGGATCGTAAATGTGATATTCGAATCAACGGGTACATTCTCTGGAATCACATGTTTGCTAACTAATAAGTCGTCGTTGGCAGAAGCGGCGATGGGTCCCTTCTCTTGAATGCCGCTCTGCGCCGACGTTGACACCGAAAAACAAGTCAATAATGTTAAGAGACACAAAACACTAGAACTTACTAAGGTCGGTATGAGAACTACTAGCCTACGTTGGACTTTGTGACAACACATTTTCATTAGATATGTACCTTTCTGTATTGACGCCCCCTGACATTAACGGGTCGGCTGTGGTGTTGGTCTAGTTGCGGGGCGGCTACTGGTTGGAATTGTAAATTTCGTTCCAGTGCCTAAATGACTCAGACGCTCATATGGATTCAGTGTTACTAGCAGCACACCCCATTCATACTCCTGACCATATTCGAGTTGAGGAAGACTATCAACAGCCGCCCCCAGATTAACTCTGACCTCAGATTCTTTTTTTGCGCCGACTGGACCAAACCCATCACTCATAGGATCCATACCGACTGGCCAAAAAACCAACTCGAAGAATTCATTCTCCTTCAGAGAGATGTTACTCGCATCCCACGAGAATACAGGAACGCCAGTTAAGGTATCCGACTTCGGAAGCTTTATGGTAATCGAGCCGTCTCGGTTAGTACTTGCTGCTATCGTGGGACGTGGAGTCGCCGCTGCCGTCGATTGTGATTTCGAAGTCAGTGTTAATGTAGGAGTCATTGTCCCTGTAGGAGTCATTGTCCCCGTTGGTTTATCGGTCGGCAATGGCGTACTGGTTGGCTTTCGAGTTTTTGTGGGCAATGGCGTGCTGGTTTGGTTGGACGGTGTTGCCAATCCGTCCATTACCACGTCGTCGTCGGTGGTGGCGTCTCTCCCCACCCAGAGCGGATTCAATGGCTGACTGCCCCCTCACTGGCAAGCCGTTGAGTCAATCGTGTCGGTAATGGCATCACCGGACTTCTGCCTCCACCGTGGCATCCGTGGTTTCAATGGCCGCCGGCTCTTCTTCGACCAGGGTCGCCACTGGAGACTCTGCCTGCTCTGCGGTTTGCTCCGGCTCGGGCGTGGCCGTCGCCTCCTCGACCGCAGCGGCCACGGCAGGCAGCCGCTGTATCCTGCGCTGCGGACCCGGCAGCCGCTTCAGCTTCGGTATCTGTGGCTGTTGTCGTTTGCGCAACGAGGTCGGCCTCTCCTCCCTGTTTCGGCAGCAGAAACCAGAAGCCCAGCACAATCGCCACCAGGGCCACGACCAGTATCCCGGCCCACTTTGACCGGCCGCGCAGCCCTGCCGCGGCCGCACTTGGTCCCTTGTCCTCGCCGGTGTACATGAGCACGGCCGTGATGTTGTCCGGCTCCTCGCGCTTCAGGGCCAGGCCGAAAAGTTGCTCCAGCCCCTGTTGGGGCCGCTCGATGTTTTCTTGCAGGACGGCCAACATCTCTTCGCCGGGGATGCGGTTGTAGAGACCGTCGGAACAGAGCAACACACGGTCGCCGTCGCGTAGGGGCAGATGGTCGACCATCTGGCGGTCGTCGCCGACCTCCTCCTCTTGGCCCAGCCGGATCATCTGCTTGTCAACTTCCACGCCCCGGTTGGCGCCCATGAAGCGCTGGATGGTGTGCCGGTTTGGATGGGAGAGCGCCTGCTCCTTGGTGATACGCCCGCTGTCGATGGCGCTCTGCACCCAACTGTGGTCCACGGTCAACTGGTAGAGCTTGGCCTCGCGTTGCAGATAGGCCCGGCTGTCGCCCAGATGCTGGACGTAGAGATTGCCCTCCTCGATGCCGGCAACCACCAATGTGGTGCTCATGCCCGACCAGTCCGGGTTGTCGGCGGCCATGGAAACGATCTCCTGGTTGGCCTTGCGCACGGCCTGTTCCAGACGTGCGCTCAGCGGCGCGCCGCTGTTGTTGAGCAGATATTCCTTGATCTGGCGTGCGGCAATGTCGCTGGCCTGGGCGCCGGCCGATGCGCTGGTCACGCCGTCGGCCACCAGCCAGACGGGCAGCGGCTCGCCGTCTCGCCGTCCCGGCACGAAAAAACAGGCGTAGCTGTCCTCATTCGCCTTGTTGCGCGCGCCCTCGTGGGTCTTGGCGGCGAAGTTCACCGGTTGGCCAAAGAGCATCGTCTGTTGGGTCTGTTGGCCTGATGCCTGCTGGCTCGGTGCCTGTTGTCCCGGTGTCTGTTGGGTCGGTATCTGATTCATGCGATTTCATTCTCCGCCATATCTGAATTCTCGGGCCTCACTGATCAATCCGATGGGCGCATACGGTTCACAGGAGGTCAAAATCACCCCCCATGAGTAGCTGTGCCCGTTTTCGAGCACCGTGCGTCCGGTCAAGTCAGCCAGTTGGTCAACAAGTGCTGCGTCCACGCCGACGAAGATCGTGGTCTCCTGGCTGTGGCGCCGTAGTCCGAAGCCGTTGCGCCAATTGTCCGGAGCGCCGTCCCAGATTCTGACTTCGAAACAGTCGTTGCCGCCCACCACAAATTGCGGTTCCCATGCGAAACGCACCTCGCCGTGCAGCGTGTCGATGGGGTACGGGCTGAGCAGCGCAACGGATTTGTCCCCTTTGCTTACAGTCGGCGCTTTGGCTATCGGTGTGTTGCTTGGCTTCTGAGTCGACGAAGGTGTCGGCAAAGGTGTCGGCGTGCGTGTGGCGCGCGGTGTTGACGTTGGACGCTTGGTCGGCGCCGGCGTGCTGGTCGCCTGTTTGGTCGGCGTCGTGAATGCCGTCGAGGTGGGTTTGATCGTCGTCACCGGCGGCGCGATGGGCTTCGATATCGTCGCTGTGGCCGTCGCCCTGCGGGTCGATGTCGGTGTGGCGGCCAATGTCGGCTCCGATGCGGAGAGTCGCCGTGTTCGAAGGTGTTGCCGTGGCGGTCGCCGTATCCACGGCAGCGACGATGGCGCCAGACGCTTCGTCGCCGCCCGATGGACCCGGCGGCTTTTTGATGGGTGCGCCAAACCCGTCGGCGCCGGACCCGTCGGCGACGGTTGTCGGAACCAGGGGCGTCGGCCCCGTCGGCGCTTCGCCTGCGGGGGCCAGCAGGAACCAGGCGCCGACCATGGACGCCACCAACAGCGCCATCATGACCAGAACCGGCCAACGCTTGCGTGTAGAGCTTGCCTTCGGTTTGATCTCTACCGGCGTTTGGGTCAGACGCTGCAACTGTTGCAACTCAACGCCGAGTTCGCGGGCCGACAAGCGCTCCTCAGGACGATCATTGGTGGTTCGTTCGAGCAAGCGGTTGAGTCCGCTTGCCATGGCTGCGGGATCGGCCACAGAGGGATCCGCCGCGAAGTGTTCCGGTTCAAAGCGCACCCAGGCCTGTTGGCTCTCCTTGCCTGCGTGGGCCACGCGCCCGGCCAACATGCTGTAGAGCACCAGACCCAGGCCGTATGTGTCCCATGTGGCTTCGGGCTTCTGTTTTTCAGCCCGATCCATCTTCTCCCGGACTTCGGGCGGCATCCAGCGCGGCGTGCCTGTCACGCGCTGTTCTTCGACGGATGCACTCTTGGCAATGCCGAAATCGATCAGAATGGGCTCGGTCTCCGGGGTAAGTCGATAGCCCGTGGGCGCCGCCTTGAAGAGAATGTTGCGGGTCTTGATATCGCAGTGAACACAGTTTTTTGTGTGAATGAAATCAAGCGCCGAACTGACATGTTCGGCAATCTCCAGCGCCAGCGAAGCCGGCAGGTGCCGACGTTCTTTGAGCAGGTTGTTGAGGTCGCCGCCGGGCAGGTAGTCGGTCACGATGAACCAGGGTTCGCCGTCCATGCGGCTGCGCGCCCGGTAGACGCGACGTTCGCTGCTGCCCTCTTCGGCAATTTGGCGTAGCTTGACGATGTTGGGATGTTGGTTGCGAAAGCCGGTCAGCCAACGTTCCTCGTTTTCAATCGCCAACTGATTGGCTCGGCTGTAGGTGCGGCGATTTTCCGAATGCAGGAGCGCAATCTTTACGGCAACGGTCTTGGGGATCTTTTCCTTGGCGCGCTGCTCTTCTGCGATCCAAAGCTCCGACATCTCGGTGCGCACCAACGACTGTGTAAATCTGTAACGATACGGCCCAAAACGGGCCTGGATAGCGTGCATAGAACCATCCTCTGACTCGGGAAGAAAGTCTTGTCAAGCTGGTGGTCGGCTGCAAAAAACATCAATTGGGCGGCTATTGAAGGTTCAGAAATTAATGCGGCTCGTCGTAGGTCAGCGATCTGGCGGTCGCCCATTGCGGGCGGGGGCAAGCCCCGCCCCTACGATTACCGGAATATTTAATGAGCCTTCAGAAGTCGTCACGGCGAACTTGCTTCCGGACCCTTGCTCTGGGCAGCGCCTTCATCGGGCATCTCAAAACGATAGGCAATGGTGTTGAAGTTGATGATGTCGCCCTGGTTGAGGCGACGCGTATCGTTGATGCGCAGTTTGCGGCGGTTGACGAAGGTGCCCCCGGAACTGCCCTCATCCTTGATGTAGAAGTGTCCGTCTTCGGGCTCATTGATCGATGCGTGGAGACGGGAAATGCGCTTGTCGTCGATCAGCACATCGCTGTATTCGGGCTTGCGACCGATGCGCACCTCGCGCCCGCCCTCGATGTCCAGCTTTTCAGGCAGGTGATCGCCGCCCTCCACGTAGATGAGATGGGCCGGCGGCATAAAATTCGGGATATCCTCGGCCACGGTTGCGTCTTCCGTCAGTTCATAGGCGGTGGCGTCGAGCGCTGCCGTGGAATCGATCTGGGTCGAATCGTCGCTGATGGTTGCGCTGGTGTATGCGCCGCTGAAGACGCCGCCCGCCGCATCGCCAAATTCGTCATGGTCTCCACCGCCGCGGAAGAGATAGATCAGCCCGGCGATCAACAGGACCAAGGGCAGAAGAATCAGCAGTAGCGTCAGGAGATCCAGGGGCAGTACGCGGTTGCCGATATGGATCAGCGCCCATTTTTCGCCGGTCGGATCCTCGTACGCGGCCACCGGTCCCAGTTCGAAGATGGGTGACGGCGGGGCGACAGGAACCACAGTGGATTGAGCGTCAGGCTCTGTAAGCGCCTGCGATGCCCGCCGTGATGGTGGCCGTCTCTGTCACATCCTCGCTATCCATTACCTCTTCGCTACCCATTACTTCTTCGGCAGCGGTTGGAGCCGGCGTGTCGGTGGGTATGGGCGTATCGGTCGGCACGGGCGTCGGAATTTCTACCTCAACCCGGAAACTCACAGGGATCGCCTTGCTCTCCATGCCGAGTTCATCAATGGCGGTTACGCGGCAGCGGATAGTTGCCGGCGTCCAGACCGGCGATGTCCAGGTCGATGGTCCCGAACGGAACCTCGGTCTGGATCGTCGTGACGCCGTTCATCTCGTATTCGATGCGTTCGAAGCCGCGTGGGTGGTCATCGGGCCACGCTACGGCCAGCGTAACCGGCAGCGTTGCCGGCTCCATCTCAGACAGCGGCGAGTCAGGCGCGTCGGCCTTGCGTACGATCACGGCGCGGTTTTCGGGAGACTTGATCGAAAGCTTTGGTGTCTGCACAGGCACAGGCGGATAGGGATCGACGGTGTCCTCATCTTTTTGACCGCCGGGGGTTGTGCCCTTGACGGTGAGACTGGACGGGTCTGCCTTGGCCAATGAATAGCTCAAGATGGTCTGTTGGCGCTCGTCCCCCAGTTGCTCCCAGAGCGGCGCTAGGGCCTGGTCGTCATTGAGATGGATATATTCGCCGCCGGTGCTGTCGGCAAGGCCGAGCAGGTTCTGCCGGCCGTTCGCCGTCTCGTTGCCGAGCAACACGGTGTGGATGGTGATGCCCAGGCTCTGCGCGTTGGTGACAATCTCTTCCTTGGCCAGACCGCTGACCACGTCGGTGCCATCGGAGAAAACGATGATGGATCTGCGCAGATTCTGCGGGATCTGGGCCGGGGCCGTCTTGATCTGCTGGATGGTATTCTGGAGCAAGGTAAAGAGCGGCGTCACAACCGGCGCATTGCCGGACGGCTCATATTGGCGCAGCGAATTGGCGACCTTCTGGTGATCCTGCTCCCAGGAGGAGATGATATCGAAGTCCTCACCGGTCTCGCCTGCGGCGTAGGCGGAGAGCCAGTCGGTCGCCGCGTCCAGGACGCCGATCTGCACGAACTGGCCGATGGCGTCGGCCACCTCGGTGTTGCGTGCAGTGCCGGTGGCCCCCGGCGTCACGATGTTGCTGGAGGCGTCGACGAGGATCGCCACCTGCACGCCGACTTCCTGGTTGGCTCGCGACTTGATCTCCTGGGGAATGCCGTCTTCCAGCAGTTCAAAGTCGAAATCATCGGCCTGCGCATCCTCTGACACGGCATAGACCGACACGTGAATGTCCGGGAATTCATCGACGTTGATGCCCGTGATGTCAACGGTTGCCGGCGTATCCACCTGCGCCAGCAGAGATGATGACGGCAACAAAAGCACGAGCAGGAAAAACGCAGTGAAAAAGAGCGAAACTGTCCGAGACCTTTTCATCGAAGGTTCCTTCCGGTCGAAAAAATGGTTGGATAATAACTGATAAAACTTGTCTTGAGCATGGATCAGTGTGGATCGAAAATGGTCCACAATTTGTCGGCGTCAGCGATCACTACAACGGATTTTGACGGGAACGGATTTGGATTCGCCGGAGAGAACGATCCAGTTCATGTCCAGATCTCTGGGCGACCTGGACAAGTATCCGTTCCATTCTCAATCCGTTGTAGTGATCGCCAAACTCACTTTGAATACACCTTTTCCTGGTTCTGGCATTCTCTAGTCACACGGATATTGGCTACTGCCATCGCAGAGCTTCACGCTGTCCAGGTAGAAGTTGCTGACGTCGCTCTGGTCGTCAAGGGCGACACCAAAATGAATGCGAATCTCGCGCCCGGCAAATTCTCCCAGCGGAATTGCCGTGGGCTGCCAACCACCCGTCTGCGTGGCTCGTGCAGAGATTGGTGCTAGTCAGAGTATGGTATTCCCCGCTATCAATTGCAAAGATACGCAGCCGGAATCGATCATCACCGCAGCGCCCTTCGCGTGATTCAATCCAATATCGATAACTGATCTGGACCGCCGGGTAAACAGCCGGCAGGATGATCTGCTGAGACAGGTCGTCGGTCACGCCTTCGGTGCCGCCCAGCCAGGCCAGATTGGGTGCGGAATGGGCAGTAATTCCGGGAACCTCGCTTTGGTTGACGATCAGATAATGTCCATCGGCGCTCTGCGAAGTCGTATCCTCGTGCCAGCCACCGCCACTGGCGAGATCAAAGTTGCCGTTGACCAGTTGCGGGAATGGAATTGGCGCCGGTGAATGATAGCTGGCCAGCGGAAAATAGTTTCTGAACAAAATAAATTCGAGCACATCCACCGGCGTGGTTCTGGTTGTCGTCGTCCCGTCGCCCAACTGGCCATAGCCGTTCACACCCCCAGCACTTGACACCGCCGCCGCTGGTTAACGCACAGGTGTGAATCGACCAGCCGCAACCAGCCGTCACGCCGCTGTCTAGCCCGTCACGTCCACCGGCGTGACTCTTATCCACCGTCGTGCCATCTCGCCCAGTTGACCGTCGAAGTTATATCCCCAGCACTTGACGCCGCCGCCGCTGCGTCAGTGCACAGGTGTGATTCCTCCCCGTCGCAATTGCCGTCACGCCGCTGCTCAGACCCGCCACGATCCACTGGCGTGCTTCGGTTTAGTCGTCGTCCCGTCGCCCAAGTTGGCCGTAGCAGTTCCACCCCCAGCACTTGACACCGCCGCCGCTGGTCAATGCACAGGTATGGGTCCCCCCGCGGCAATGGCCGTCACGCCGCTGCTCAAACCCACCACATCCACCGGCGTGCCGCTATCTGTCGTCGTCCCGTCGCCCAACTGACCAGAGCAGTTCCTCCCCCAGCACTTGACGCCGCCACTCGCTCGTCAGTGCACAGGTGTGATCCCTCCCGTCAGCAATCGCCGTCACGCCGCTGCTCAGCCCGTCACATCCACCGGCGTACTCTGTGACTCCTGTACGGTCGTCCCGTCGCCCAACTGACCGTACCAGTTTTGCCCCCAGCACTTGACGCCGCCGCTCTCGTCAATGCGCACGTGTGACCATCCCAGCGAGATCGCCGTCACGCCGCTGCCCAACCCCACCACATCCACCGGCGTGCTCTTGCTGTACGGTCGTCCCGTCGCCCAGTTGACCGATGGGCGTTCCACCCCCAGCACTTGACACCGCCAACGTTCGTCAATGCACAGGTGTGACTCGCTTCCCGTGCAATCGCCGTCACCCCACTGCTCAGCCCGTCACGTCCACTGGCGTGGATTCTGGAGTGTCGCCGGTGAGGGCATTACCTCCACCCCAGCACTTGACACCGCCGCCGCTCGTCAATGCACATGTGTGATATGTTCCAGTTGAGATGTCGGCAATGTCGGTAAGTGGTATCAATGCCGGCTCGGCATTGATCTCTACCGGTGTATCAGCGCCATCGACTTGCTGAGCCAAAACAGGCGTCGGCCGGAGAAAAACACCGGCCAGCAGGGCAAAGAGAACGATTGCCAGGCGTCGGTTGGTCATGTGGATTAAGCGTTCCATGTGTGTCTGCGCTCTCGGGTTCATACAGGCCGGCTTGTTTTGAAGTGGTACGTTGGAATCAATAGGTTGCTACCATTTGGATACGCTCCAGCGTCATCAATCACATGGATGCTGGCTGCTGTGGTCGCAGAGCTTCACGCTGTCCAGGTAGAAGTTGCTGACGTCGCTCTGGTCGTCAAGGGCTGCGCCGAAGTCAATACGGATTTCCCGCCCAGCAAACGCGCCGATGGGGACGACCATCTGTTGCCAACCGCCAGTCTCAGTGTCTTTGCAGAGGGGTATCCTATGAACAGTGTGCTCGTCAGCCGTATCCATTGTGAGTATGCGCAGTTGGAATAGATCCTCTTCACAGGCTCGTTCCTCAGATTCAAGCCAGTAACGAAAACTCAGTTGGACTGCCGGATAGTTGGCCGGCAAGCTGATCTGCTGAACCAGGTTGTCGGTTACCCCACGGGCGCCTCCCAGCCAGGCCAGGTTGGGCGCAGAATAAGCGCTGATCCGCTTTACATCATTTTCAGCCAGGATCAACACATGGTCGGCACTGCCCGAAGTGGTACTCTGCTCCCAGCCGCCGGCAAGATCAAAATTTCCATTGACCAGTTGTGGAAATGGGGGCGGCGGCGGTGAATGATAGCTGGTCATCGGAATGAAGGTCGTGTGGTCAACTCCACTGCTTGCCTCTGAATATAGTACGCTCACGGCGTGATCTCGAGCTGGCATGGCCAGCGAGTTCAATGTGGATGTGCTGGTGTCGTCGAGCGTGCCCGCCCAGCCGGCCACACGCCAGCCCGCTGCCGGACCGGCTGTCAGCGCCACGTCTTGGCCCGACACGTATTCGCCGTCGTTGCAGCCGTCCGAACTGGCAGGTGTCGCGACCGGATCGGATCCATTGCCGCTGTGCGAAAGCGTCAATGCGTGGCACATGATCTCCTCAAGCACATCGACCGGCGTACTACGGTCAATCGTTGTGCCGTCACCCAGCGCACCATAGTCGTTATCGCCCCAGCACTTGACACCGTTACTGTCAGTCAATGCACAGGTATGGCCACCGCCTGTTACAATCGTCCTCATCCCACTCGGCAAGGCCACAACGTCCACAGGCGCGTTGCGGTTGGTCGTTGTGCCGTCGCCCAGTTGACTGGAGCGGTTCGCTCCCCAACACTTGGCCCCGCCGGCATTCGTCAATGCACATGTGTGATATTCACCGGCAGCAATGGCCTTTAACCCGCTGTTCAACCCTGCGACATCAACAGGGGAGCCGCTGTCGAACCTTGTGCCATCGCCCAATTGACCATCATAGTTCCACCCCCAGCACTTGCCGCCACCGCTATTAGTCAAAGCACACGTGTGCAACCCGCCCGCGGCCACTTCCGCCATCCCACTGCTCAGCCCTGTTCCATCGCCCACTGCACCCCAAAGATCCAGGCCCCAGCATTGAACACCGCCGCCTACGGTCAAGACACAGGTATGTGCGCCGCCCAGCGACAAGTTTGTCACGCTGCTACTCAAGTTCGTCACATCTACCGGCGTGCTCTGACTATCCCCCACGACACCCAATTGACCATGATTGTTGCCGCCCCAGCATTTGAGAGCGCCGCCGAATGTTACGGCACAGGTGTGAAAGCCGCCGGCCGCGATTCTCGCTATCCCGTCGCTTAAGCCGACTACGTCCACCGGACTGTTTTTGTTTGCCGTTGTTCCATCACCCAATTGACCTGAATCGTTCGTTCCCCAACATTTGACGCCGCCTGCACTGGACAATGCGCAGGTATAGTCGTCGCCGGCAGCGATGGCCACCGCTCTGCCGGCCAAACCAACCACATCCACCGGAACTGCCCGATCTGTCGTCGTGCCATCGCCCAACTGGCCGTTATTATTTCTTCCCCAACATTTGACACCGCCGCTGCTAGTCAATGCACAAGTATGTGATCCACCGGCGGCAATATCAACGATATCATCAAGTGGGGTATACGTCCTCTCTCCACAGGGATGTTGGTTGCTGTTGTCACAGAGTTGCACACTATCCAGAAAAAAACTGCTGATACCCTCGTCATCGTCAATCGTCGCAACGAAGTGAATGCGAACTTCCTGGCCGACGAATTGGTTCAAAGAGACAACCCCATGCTGCCAGCCATTGGTGTTCGTATCCCTACATAGCGATGTCCTCTCCAGGGTCTGATATTGTCCACTGCTCACGAGAAGGAGTCGTAACTGAAACAGATCACCTTCACAAGTCGATGCTCCCGATTCAACCCAATACCGGTAACTTAGTTGTAGACCTGGATATTCGATGGGTAGGTATATCTGCTGGTACAGATCATCGGTCACGCTGGCAGTACCACCCAACCAAACCAAATTGGGCGGCGAATAGGCATGGATCCCAAAAATGTCGGATTGATCGACAATCAAATTGTGGGTGATGTTGGGTGAAGTCGTCGTTTGCACCCAGTTGACTCCGCCAACAAGATCAAAATTCCCATTGACCAAGGCGGGAAATGAGGCAGACAACGACGAATGATGGCCAACTGCGGCTGCCATAGAAGGGTCAAGATCAGTTGTTTGCTGGGCCAAGACAGGCGTCGGGCAAAGCAGCACGCCCGCAAGCCAGGCGAAGAGGATGATTGCCAGGTTACGATGGGTCATATGGATTGCACGTTCAGTGTATGGCTGGTGTTTCGGGTTCATACAGTCCAACTTGTCATGAAGTGAAGCGTTGTGATCGACTGGTAGCGGCAAGCGGTTGAACAATATCAACGTCCGTCAATCACACGGGTGTTGGCTACTGTTGTCGCAGAGTTTCACGCTGTCCAGGTAGAAATTGCTGACATCACTCTGGTCGTCAAGGACTGCGCCGAAGTCAATACGGATTTCCCGCCCGGCAAACGCGCCGATGGGGACGACCATCTGTCGCCAACCGCCGGTCTCCGTGTCTTTGCAGAGGGGCATCGTGCTAACAGCGTGCTCGTCACCCGTATCCGTTGTGAGATACGCAGTTGGAATAGATCCTCTTCGCAGGCGCGTTCCTCAGATTCAAGCCAGTAACGAAAACTCAATTGGACTGCCGGATGGTTGGCCGGCAAGCTGATCTGCTGAACCAGGTTGTCGGTGACCCCACGCGCGCCTGCCCAGCCAGGCCAGGTTGGGCGCAGAATAAGCGCTGATCCGCTTTACATCATTTTCAGCCAGGATCAACACATGGTCGGCACTGCCCGAGGTCGTTCGCTGCTCCCAGCCGCCGGCAAGATCAAAATTTCCATTGACCAGTTGCGGGAATGGGGGCGGCGGCGGTGAATGATAGCTGGTCATCGGAATGAAGGTCGTGTGGTCAACGCCACTGCTTGCCTCAGAATATAGTACGCTCACGGCGTAATCTTGAGCCGGCATGGCCAGCGAGTTCGATGTTGATGTGCTGGCGTCGTCGCGCGTGCCCGCCCAGCCGGCCACACGCCAGCCCGATGCCGGACCGGCTGTCAGCGCCACGTCTTGGCCCGACACGTATTCGCCATTGTTGCAGCCGTCCGATCTGGCAGGTGTCGCGACCGGATCGGATCCATTGCCGCTGTGCGACAATGACAGCCGGTAACAGGGAAGCAAGCTTTCGCCATACGCGACGCTTACGGTGTGGTTGCGGCCGGGCATAACCAGCGTATTCATGGAAGACGCAAGCGTATCATTTTCAGTACCGGACCAACCCAGAACCGTCCAGCCGGTTGCCGGCGTAGCGGTCACAGAAATCGTAGCCCCTGCCACATATTCGGCGGAGCCGCAGTTGTCGGAGCGCGACGGCGATGCAGTCGGGTCGCTGCCATTCCCGGTATGGAGTCGCGACAAAAAATAGCAGACTGGACTGTAGGTTACCAGAATCGAGGCTTCGCGTGCAGGCATGGTGAGCGAGTTAGTGACACTATCGGCAGTGTCGTTATTTGTACCGGACCAACTCAAGATGCGCCAGCCACTATCTGGCGTTGCTGTCAGGGCTATCCCTTCGCCCGCTGCGTATTCTCCTGGAGAGCACCCGATAGAATGAGATGGCGACGCAACCGGAACGCTGCCATTGCCTGCACGAGTCAGATAGAGTTGACGACAGGCGCGAGACTCATCGCCGCTGACGTGCAGGTCATAGTTGGTTTCTTCACCACTGGCGAGTGAGTTGAGGTGCGTCACTCGCGGAAATAATGCGCCATGCTTCGAGGCCGTCCATACAATTCGCGATGCCAACGATAGATAATCATCATTCTGATCCAATAAAGTTGTCCCGTCCGAGTCAAATAGTTCCAAATAGGTATCGTTGGTTTCGCCCAACTGTGATGTTGTGATGGTATAGACACCGCCCATCAATGCATCGAATCGTATCCAATCGGCATCACCGGGTGTATGGAAGTTGTGTGTTTGACCGGCGCCGTTAACGGCGATACCGCTTGCTTGTCCGGGTGTGTCATCCTGTTCGTAGGCATCGGGGTCGGTCCCGACATACGCCGCCAAGATCGATATGCTCGCGTCCCAAATGTTTGCAGATACACCGTTGCCGGAGGCATTACGGGCAAGAAAATAGACTGTATGATAGCCGCGCTTCAAAGGAACGATGCGCGAAGTTGAGGTTGTGTCGTTTGTTATCCGTGTCCCGTCATTATAGATGTCGATCCAACGATCTACGTTGAAATCACCGTCTACGCTGTCATTGATGCCCAGCCGAAACTGGGCTTCATACGTTCCCTCCCCGCCAACCCAAGCATTGGCCGACACAAAGGCCATGCTATCCGTGCTGACGTAGATGCCGCACTGTTGAACGGCGACAAAATCGCTGCTGGATCCAAGCCAATCGACATCATCGGAGGCTCCACAGGCGTCAGCGACACCACTGTCAAACGGGACAAAAACCACTGAAAGTGATGGGTTCAAGACATGTACGGTTCCGGCGCCATTTGATCGTGATCCGAGAAAGTCAAATGTGTGGAGGCCGGCCGAAACGTACTTGAGTTCAGACACGCCCACCGCTCTATCTGCTCCGTCGCCGTCATCCGTTACGATCGTCACAAAGCGGTCGGTGTACCCATCCCCGTTTAGGGCGTCGACCCCAATCGTGAAATACGCTTCAAATTCCGGCCCACCTTGAGGATAGACACTGCCAGATGCAAGAATAAGAGCGTATCCGTCGGACGGTGTATTCAACGTGCACTGTCCGATGGATTCGGGCATGCTAGAAGTTGTTGTCCACTCGTTTGAGCCTGCATACGTACACGTTTGCAGAGAGCTTGTATGGGGAATGAAGAGCACTGATAGAGTTGGATCGTATGCAAGGACCGTTTCAGAGCCTCCACCTCCACTGAGTTGGCCCACCAATTGGAGCGTATGATTGCCAGGACCGATGTCGATGAGTGCATTGGTGACCAGCCCAGTCTGCCAGCCATCGTCGCTGTCAGCATAAACGTTGACAAAGCGAATTGTCCCATCCAGCAGAGCATCGTCATGCAATAACCCGAATACCCCTTCGTAGGCGTCGTCAAGGTAGGCGAGTGAAGCGTCTGCCTGGATCAACAGTTTTCCATCGACCGGCGCATTGATAGTGCACTCACGTATTACTTCAAAACCGTTACTGTTTGTAGTCCAACTCAGATTCCCCGAAGCCTCACATGTCAGCAAACCGCTGTTGGGCGGCATAGTAAGCGGCAAATCGAGGCGAGCGCTTCGAACGCCGTCAGACTGTTTCAAGTCGGGCGGCGTCTGTACCTGAATAGGAAACGGCCCGCCTGGCGTCACTTCTTCAGCCATGGCCACTGTGGCCTGACAGAAACTAGCCGTGATCAGTAAAAAGAAGGTGAATATTCCAAAGATGGATTTCGATACGCTAGACATGATCGTTTTCCCCCATTCGGGCAACAAAAAACAGCCCTACACCAGGTTAATGAACTCAAGTTGCCCTCGAGTATCTGGCGGGAATAATGGCCGTACTTGTTCAGCTCAATCTCGGATGTTGATACCGCCGCCATCAGAACTCCCGCCGCCCGAAAGCTGAAACCGACTCCCAGTCCCCAGAAGCGACAGACGCTTATACGGATCCAGCGTGACGAGCAGCACGCCCCATTCGTAGTCCTGGCCATATTGTAGCTGTGGTATGGCCTCGACTGCGCTGTCGAGATTCACGGAGACCCGGCTCTCCTTTTTCGCCCCCACCGGACCAAATCCCTGGCTCATGGGATCGCCGCCGGCCGGCCAGAAGATCAGTTCAAAATAGTGGTTGTCGCTCAATGTAACACCAGGATCCCACGCGAAGGTTCGTTGCCCGTTTAGGTTTGCTTCCAACGGTTCCAGTGGCGTCACAGAGCCGGCAGGCACGACGACAACCGGCCTCGGCGTGTCAGTCGGCGGCAGCGGGGTCTGGGTTGGCGCGACCGTCGATGTGGGCTTTGGGGTGGCCGTATTGGCCGGCGTCGATGTCGCGGTCGCCTTAGGCACAGACGTTGACGTGGGCCTCCGGGTTGACGTCGGCTTTCGGGTAGGTGTTGACGTTGATTTCGCCGTACTGGTCGGCCTCGACGTCGCTGTCGCTCTGGGCAGCGGTGTCGAAGTAGGCTTGCGGGTTGGTGTTGATGTCGCCTTTGTGGTACTGGTTGGTTTCGGCGTCGCGGTCGATGTGGGCAACGGCGTTGATGTCGCCACGGCTGTTGCGGTTGCCACATCTGTCGAAGTGGGCACGGCTGTCGCCGTTTCAGTGGGGGCAGCCGTTGCTGTATCCGTCAATGTAGGCGTCGCGGTTTCTGTAGGTGCGGGTGTGGGCGTGTCTGTCGACGTAGGCTCCGCAGTGTTGGTAGGCGCCGGCGTTGGCGTATTCGTTGGCATGTCGGTTGCCGTGGGGACCGGCGTTTCGGTCGCCGGCGGTGTCGATGTGTTCGTCACTGTGGGCAAGACAGTGTCAGACGGTTCCGGCGTCGGCGTATTTGCTGGCGTATTCGTCGGAGGGTTTGGTGTCGGCGTGGGCATGTCCACGTTGACTATGCTTGCCGTTTCTGTCTGTGTGACGATGGTTGTGTTGGTCAGCGCCTGCGAATCTTGCAGCGGCGGCACACCTTCTGAAAGGTCGGTCGCAACTGGCGTATCCGTGGCTTCGGGTAGAACGGCAACCGCTAGCGGTGCTCCGTCCCGATCCCCGGGCCGGAAACTATCCGCTACCTGGCGATGCATGCGCGCAAAGATGTCGTCCGTCTGGTAAAGATCGGCGTCAACCGCGCTGCCCACCAGGAAGAATCCACTGTCGGCGGAGAATCCGTTGAGCGTGATAATCATTGGTTTGCCCAGCCAAAAAGCATCAAAAGTCTGGCTGGCCGTTTTCCCTTCATCGGAACGGTCCACAACCAGTTCCGTGCGCGATTGGACATTCGAAAACGGAAGCGATGAACTCGTCAGGTAGGACTGGATTTGGGACGCCGTGATGACATCAGTCTGTGAGTTCCAGCTAGTATCGCTGAGCAAGAACAGCCGCACATGGGCATCCGGTGCATCGTAGTTGACCAGATGAAGTTCTCCGATCGCTTGTTCAGACTGCTTCCAATCTGCAGGAACGCTGACCGAATAGGCGCCATCCATCCCAATATATGGAACCAACGTGAGCAGGCGAGATCGTCCCGACGGTTCAGTTTCGGCGGACCGTTCCGGTGACCACCCAGGGATATTGATGTACGGAGTGGTCAGCGCCAGCACAAGAAAAACGGCGATCACCGAGGCGCTGCCGATCAGAAGCCAACCGGCAAGGCGACGATTCTTGTGTAATCCGCTGGAGACAGACGATACAGGGGCAGAGGTAGATGTCGCCTGCAGGCTGCCGTCGCCCAATGCCAACAGCGCCGCAGAACTCGGCGCCCAGGTTCGTCCCTCGGCCAAGGCCTCGGCGAAAGCTCCGGCCGAGGAATAGCGGGCCTGTGGTTCTTTCAGCAGGACACGTTTCAGCGCATAGGCGATGCCGGGCGCAATAGCGGGATTGACATTTTGCGCCGGCACAGGCGGTTCATAGACGACCATATGCAATAGCGCCGCAGCACTATCTGCAGCGAAGGGCGTCTTGGACGTAAACAAGAGATAGGCGACCACGCCCAGGCTGTAGATGTCCGACCGGCGATCCAGGGGTTTCCCCTGCGCCTGTTCCGGCGACATATAGGCCGGGGTGCCGATAGCCGTGCCGAGCTGCGTGTAGGCCGTCTGCTCAGTATCGACTAGCTTGGCCAGGCCAAAATCAGTGATCAGCACACGCTCGCTAGCGGTCAATAAGATATTGCCCGGCTTGATGTCGCGATGGATAACTCCTTGGCCATGTGCGTAGTCTAGTCCCTCGGCGACGGCCGTAACGATCTCGATTGCCCGGTCAACCGTGATACGCGTTTTCTGCTGCATAAGGTATTGGGTAAGCGACACGCCTTCAATCAACTCCATGGCGATATACCAGTACCCATCCGACGTGTCAACCTCGTACACATCGACGATATTCGGGTGCTGCAGCTTGGATACTTGCTCCGCCTCTCGAATGAACCGTCGTCTCTGGGCGACATTACTGCTCAAATGGGTCAGCAACACCTTTAGGGCGACGGCGTTCTGAGTACGCGTGTCGATTGCGCGATAGACAACGGCCATGCCGCCATGGCCGATCTCTGTCTCTACTTGGTAATGCCCGATCATTCTGCCTGTTAAGTCCATCGAAATCAGTCCTACGCTCAGCCTACGCCGCTATTCATTTACGCTGCTATTCATAGTAGTCATCTTCGACAGGTGTATTCACCGTGTCAGGTTCACCCATATCACTGGTCAATTCATCTTCAAAGTAGAAGTGATACTCATATTTGTAGAAATGTACGACATCACCGGTCTGCAGTTGATGCGGATGATCCACAGGCAATCGTTTCCGGTTGACGAATGTCCCACCCTTTTGTGAGAGATTGCGGATGTAGACATCACCATTCTCGCAAAAGAGCTCCGAATGCCTTCTCGATATGCTGTGTTCTCGAATGACGATGTCGCACTGATGTCGATTTCTCCCCACGGTGATCCGCCTATCGCTTGGCAGTGATATCCGGCTGGGAACGCCAAGCTCCGGTGACTTAGCCAGAAGATAGGCGTAGCTAAGGAACCCCGACACGATTTCCGTGTGATCTTCATCTTCGCCGTATCCGGATAACGAATGTCCAGGAAGCCGCGACCATAGCAGGGCCAGCCAGTCCTCGATTCGCATGCGTACCCTCGAAGAGAGCATTGCGGCGATTAGAACGACGGCGCCGGCGATCAGAATCAATAGTAAACATTGCAGAAGGACGATCATATCGGCGACGATCTACTGGTATTGAATCTTGATATCGATGCTCGTATCACGCCCAAAAGTGACATTCTGAAAATCTCGCAGTTTGGTCGCAGAATTGGCCTTGAGCGGATTGCCGTCGACGCTGGTTCCGTTGTTGCTGCCCAGATCCGTCAGGTAAAATTCATCGTTGCGCAGCGTAATCTGCGCGTGTCGGCGTGACATCCGATGATCGCCGGAGAAAACGAGCTGACAACTGCTGCTGCGTCCGATGACACATGGAAATTCCGTCACGACGTAGGCCTTTCTCTCGGCTGCGCTGGGCGTCTGGACCACCTGAACGCTCAGATGCGGCTGGCCGGAAAGATCCGGCGCCTCTTGGACAACGGTGTAGTCTGTCGAAGCCGCAAAGGAAGGGCCTCGTTTCCTGTTGCGCGTGCCGAAAAACCAGCCTAGGATGACAAAGAGCACGACCAGGATGCCGCCTGCGATCCAGACGTTGTTTGTCAATGCTGAGCGAAGACGTTCAATTCGCCCGGGTGGTCGTGGAGGTTGATGGGAAAATGTATAGGGTTCAGGATCGATCTGGATTCCTGCTTCATCAAAAAACTCGAAAACCAACTGCACAGGTATCGGCTCGTTGCCCGCGATCATCAGGCGCTCCGGCATCGGTACCAATATTTGTTGGCTGCCGGCTGGGAACACTTGCGGCCCGGTCTCGTCGAACTTCTTACCGAGTTCATCAACGAAGTAGGCGTTGTATGTCTTGATTTCCCCCGGTTTGCTGA
Source organism: uncultured Chloroflexia bacterium (assembly GCA_963698255.1). Classification (GTDB taxonomy): domain Bacteria; phylum Chloroflexota; class Anaerolineae; order Caldilineales; family Caldilineaceae; genus JAWKOK01. Next base: position 21,753 of record CAVOQD010000016.1, read on the forward strand.
TAAAGATATCGACAACGATTTCCTGCCGGCTCATATCGGGGTAGACCGTTTTGATCCTCACCTCATTGGGTTCGGGAGTGGGCAAAGCATGGACAAACTCCTTTTTCGCCGTAAAATCGTAGGCAGGCTCATTACCGTCGATCGATTTTTCCTCGTCCAGGATAAGCACTCTTTACCGCTTGCATCAAATGCTGTTACTAGAAATTGATATTTGCTCCCTTCGACAAGCCGATCATAGGGGATTGTCGCAGTGAAGATATCCCGTTCGCGTACGTGGCATAATCATCAGGTAAGCTCATCCCGCCGTCGGATTCGATCTCGATACGTTCAATGTCTCAACCAGCGATGAATTAGCCAACTGGATATGTAGATTGTAGCGATCTATGTCGCGAGTAATCTTCAACTTCATGCGGATACTGCTAGGTGTGGGCGTCACAGGGACGGCCGTCGGCGGCAGAGGCGTTGGCGTGGGCAGATAGTTCTTTGGCGACCGGAAGGTGAACCCGGTCTCCACTGTCGCTCCGTCGCTCAGCCTCACTCTCAATCTCGCCGGGTGTTCGCCCTCGTCCACCACCACATTCGCTGTGGCCAGATACTCATTGTCAAGCCCGCTGATGGCTTCTTGAAAGAGTGTATTCGAGTCCAACTCGTCCCCCCGGTGCGTGGGATCCCGCCTGTCCCTTGGCTCATCTGGCTGAGCGCGCCGACATCGATGTTGCCTGTTCGATCCAATCCGATGGAGTGGATGACGGCCTCCTCTCGGTTGGCCAGGCTGATGACATCCTGCAAGCTGTGCCGGCTGCACGGACTTGGATCCTGAATGCTCTTCTCATCTCGTCCATCCGTAAAGACGATGACCGCTCGACGCCCATCCTTGGCCGACAATCGTCCGATCACCTCGTAAACGGCGTCATAGAGGCACGTGCCGCCGCTGGTTGAGTCAATCGCATTGAGCGCGTTCTGAATTTGTCCTCGGTTTTCGGTGAAATCACGTATCAGAGCAGTCGCAGACGAAAATTTGTACAGGGCAATTTCAGCGCGATCCGGCGCGTCGCCGACAGCGTTACTGACCGCGTCCAGCATGTCATCCAGAGCGTCGCTCATGCTGCCGCTGGTATCCAGCAACAACACGATGTAGAGCGATTCCCTTGGCGATTGAATTTGCGTCACTTGCGCCCAATTCGGATCGTTGCCAATCTGAATTTCGGCCGATTGTGCACGCGGGGAAGTGATCGGCCTATTCTTGTTGTCTGTGATGAAAAACGGGATAGTCAATTCCAACGCATCGCCCTGATCCTGTTCGACGACGTCCTTATGCGCAAGGTTGTAGTCGGATGACGTTTGGGCGGATGCATGTTGCCTGGCGGCAGGCGAAAATAAGCCCCCCATCAGCACGCAGCCGAGAAGAAGCGTCAACAGGAACAAATATCGAATCGAAGAGACGGGTCTAGTGAAAAACGATCGAAACTGCACCGGGAAACCCCTACCTCTACTGTACTGCGATGAAATCGCTACGGCGGAAATCACACCTTCCTGCCTCTGGCAGGAACTCAAGTTTGGGCATCTATCAGATTGATGTCCCGTTCAGATTTTGCTGGATCCATGCCGACAGATCTGACGGCGTGGTCGACCTAATTGTAACCAATGGTTCGAATTCTGTCGTCTCGTCAATGGAGAGCGACCATAGCATATTGCGGTCATCGGTGACCGATAGTTCGACTTGTTCCAGCGAAGCATCGGTCGCCACCGATTTCAGGATGCGGATGACGCTTGCCGGCGCGTCGACTTCAGGCGACAGGGCAGTTATGGCTTTTCTGAGCGTCTGCGGATCGATCTCGGCGTCCACCAAGTTTGGACTCAGATCGGTCGCGCCTGTGCTGGAATTGTTCACGAAGTGCGTTGAACAATTCCAGCGGGACAGACATGTCCAACAGCGGCTCGACGGTCGAAGCCGGATCGTTCTCATTGATCTGACAGAAGCGCAGCACGACAGCGCACAAGTCTGCCAGTGAGTCCACAACCGCAAACTCATGGATATCGGCCTGAGATTCAGTGCGCACAACATTGCGGTCTCCAACACGATAGACATAGAGAAACGCGGGAACTTCCTGACGAGTCTCCCAGTGAAAGACAAGCAACATGGTTTGCGGGCGGAGACAGATTTTCAGCATAGAAAGAATGTCTTCAGATGCCGTAATTCTTCCATGATTGTCAGAACGGATGATGTCCCGTGCGTAGAGCGCGTTGCGGGCAGTCGCCAGGACGATTTGCCTATGCTCTTCCTCCATGACGTCGAGGGATCCTGTGGATAAGCCAATAATCTCTTCGGCATTCATCTCGTGCAGCAATGCCCATATCTCTTCTTGAGAAAGCCGAACCAGGTAAGCGTCATCACTGCGGGCGGGGATCGCCATGAACTAGTCTCCTATGAATCCGTCTTTTTCGCGTAGTTTTTTACCCAATAGTGCTGCAAGCGGTGTCAATGCCAGGACAGCGGCGGACATGCCGGACGCGGCTGCCATCTCCGCCCCGGACGGCTGTCCGGCACTGTCCACAGGGGAGAAGGCACGTGGAGTAGCACCATCTGTCTGCCCGGCGCCCGCTCCCAGGATCTGGTGCAATGAACTGTAGCGCATGGTCGGAGTTGCGCCGCCTTCGGACTCGCTGCCTGGAAAGCCGAAGCTTCCCATAGCCGGTCCTGTAGTCCCGTAGCCCCCAAAGCCTCCATAGGAACGACCGGCTCCGAATCCTGTACCAGCGCCTTCGCCGGACATTGGAGATCCGAAACCACTGCCCGAACCAATGCCACCTCCTGAGGCAACTCTTTCGGCGGCCCCCTCTTCTTCGAGATCGGCCTCTGCGACCGTGGTCTCTGAAGCGTCAGAGCCACTGCCGGAACCACCGCCGGAGCCGCCACTGCTTCCCCCACCGGATCCTCCCCCCGATCCTGAATCCTCGGCGGATTTCTCGTCGTCGCCAACTGAATCAAAAGGACCGGCGGCTTCTTGCTCGGCTTCTACTATGATTTCGACGATGCGATCAGAGACATCACCGGCCAGATTTAAGGCATCTATCAAACGCCGCAAAGCAGGCAGCACATCGTCGACCATTTCAGTGTTGAAACTGTCTGAACCACGCCCAATCCAGCTTCCTGAGCGCAGCGTTCCTTGTTTCTGGACGAGCAACGTATAGAGCACAGCAACACGTTCAGATTCCTTCCGGAATCTGGCGCCGATGGCTTTCATCTGGTCGTATTGAATCGAAACGACGTTCGTCATTGGATGATATCCTCCTGCAGGGGACTTTCGGCTTCATCAGGCAGATCGTCTGTCGGGTTGGCTTCACGAATAAGTACGCGCAAACTGATATGGCTGCGATCCAATATCAATACATCGCCGTGGCGGATTGGATATTGCATCTTGAACTGCAATTCCTTGTCTGGTTCTCCTTGACGTTGTAGCGTCACCGGATTGTTCGAGAGCATATGGACACGGAGTTCACCCTCGTCCTGGTCCACCTGGATGTGTCGTCGGGATACGCGCGTCCCCGCAGCATGTCCGCTAAAATCGACGGCAACCCAGTCGTCGTGTTGCTTGGTATTGTCACTGCGTCCGATAATCGCGGGCAACCAATGCAATTTGTACGCCCTGGCTTGATTCACGCCCTGCTCCAACAAATAGATCTCAGCCGAAGGGCGCTTTGTATTCGCAGGAAGCGATTTCTCAACCTCGACCAAACTCAACCTGGATTCGGGTTCAACCTGTTGGCGAATCGGCTGTGTTGCATCCAATACTTCATTTGTGTCAAGACGGCGCAAACATAATTCTGAAACCGATTGGGCTAAAAAATCCAAATCTTGAAATTCTGCAATGGCGGCAGAGATCAGTTCCGGCGGCGTCAGGTTATTCAATACTTCGGCCCGTTGATTCTTTTGATCAAACACGTCCAGATAAAGCACGAAATGACTCTTCGAATTGCTCATGTTCTCTCCATTTCATTCAGCGCCATTCGTGTCAATATCTTCATCGTCGGTGTTGATCCGGGGCAGTTCCTGATCGACGAAATTGATCAGAGTTGTTGAATCCTCTCCGAAAGCACGCAAGACTTCGTCCGGGAATTTCTCGCGTGGCAAGGATCCCTTGGCTATGGCCAGGAAGAGATCCTCTTGAGTCCAGCCAGCAACCTCGGCAGCGTTGCCTGAACGGAGATACTCAATACGATGCAGAATATCGATCAGCTTTGAAGGTCTTGCATCAGATGCGCTCTCTGCACCAGCGTCATCGGATGGCGTCCTGCTTGTCGCATTCCATTTGTCGCTTTGCATTGGAAAGCGGTGTAGGATTTCGCCGATCCACTCGTCCAGCGCCTTAGTACGGGTGATCGTTACATCCGCGTGGGAAAGATGAACATCTTCCGTGACAACCGGATAGGGCGTTGCGACCTGTAGCAACGTTGGGCGACCGGCCTGGACTAGATAGCCGCGTCCTGGATTGAGTTCCTTTCCGCGTAGCTCGGCCGGCAAACGCATCATGCGAAACGGTCCCAATGCCGTCTCTGTCCGCAAACCGATGCCGAAACCCGAAGCCAGGATTCGGCGGCGAAGATCTTGCGGGGTATCATCCATGCTTCCTGCAATGACAAAATGCAGGCCATCTCGGCCGAAACGGCGGGCCATGGAGGCCAGACCTGCCTGAGCCTGTCTTGTGCCCAACTCCTTTTCGAAATCGTCGTAGTTATCGATGAAGACGAACAGATGCCTGTCTTCATGCGTCTCACGCAACTGAACGGCTGTCTCTTGTAGCAGTGACTGGAGGGACTCAATCTGATCAATGTCATCCACAACCATAAGGACGTGCGCCAGTTCCCCAAACGAGTGAACTCCGTCGTACTCAACGAAGCGGCGTTCGGTGTCTACTAGGATCATGCCCACGGTATCGGGCGAGTATCGAGCGGCAAGCGACAGAATCATGTTGTAGATGGCGGTAGTCTTGCCAGATCGCGGCGGCCCTACAATCGCGAAATGGGGACCGATCTCTTTTAGGTCGATTGTCGCCGTATCTAGCCACATGGTCTGCCCGATGACTGCCGCCACCGCGGATGGCGCAACAGAAGATGGCGCCGGCAATTGCTCCAATAGATCACGCAGCAGAATCTCTTCGGGCAGCGTCGGAATCGGATCGGGCCCCGTTGTTGCATCACCGCCGGACGCCGGCCAATGTCCGTTCATGTGGCGCATAATCTGCGCCACTTCATCGTTGGTATCGGAGAGATCGATCTCCTCACTTGATTCTGCCCGATATCCGGCCGGAAGGGCCACCTGGAAGAGCAGTGGGCCAGATTCCGAGCGAAGATAACCACGTCCCGGGATATTGCCGAAATCGATAACCGATCCGCCGACGATCTCCTTATATTGATCCAGATTTGTCTGACGGAGCGACGGTCGAATACCAAAGAGATTCAAAAGCCGACCAGGTAAATTGCTGGGTAAATTGGCGGACATCGCGAAGCTTATTCCGCTTGGCAGCGCGCGACGAACCAATGGGGTCAGCGTATTCTCGACCAGAGATTCATCGCTCTCCCGAAGATCAGAGAAATTGTCGATGACAACCAGAATTGCCGGGATCGCTTGTTCAGGATGCTGGTTGTTGTATTCATAGATATTGCTCGCACTGGCGTCGCTAAGTTGTTTCTGCCGCGACCGACTTTCGTTGTTCAGTTTCGCCAGCAGACGCTCCAGGCGTTCCTCATACTTCTCCTCATCCGCATAGATGACGCTGCCAACGTGAGGAAGCTCCTCTAGAGATCTGAACGTTCTACCGCCCAGATCCAGCACATAGATGTGTAACTCGGCGGGTGAATGGCTTGCGCACAGATCCATAACCGCCGTGCGCAGAAAAGTACTCTTCCCCGAACCCGAATCACCAAGGACGAGCAGATGGCTGGAGCGCAAGTTGACGGTTAGCGGGCCCTGTTGGGCCTGGCGCGGGTTGTCCACCAATCCAACGGTCGGCGTCATCGCCTTGCGCCAGTCCAGGCCGGGCCAGAGTGACAAAGGTTCACCGTTGGACCAGTCGACGACGTCGTCGGCCAGCGAATAGGAACACAGTCTCTGACTGTCAAAAACCGGCGCCTGCAAGCTTACAAACCGCGGCAGGAACTTGGGCCAGGGCTGTTTCACCGACTCGCCGATAAAAAGCTCACGGGCCATGGCCGTAACCATGTCAAAAAGAGGTTCCGATGCCTCGTCCCCATCATCTTCAAAGCGATCCGTGGACCGATCCTGCCAGATCACAGGAGCTAGCCGATCATCGCTCTGTTGTTCACCTGTATATGAGACCTGGATCAGCTCAATGTTGTCATTGCCGACCTGCATGTACCCTCGGCCCGGCAGGCTGGGCAAATACGCCGCATCCGGACGGCGCAACATCTCGCGGCTGGTGTCCAGTTCCTCCACACGCAAACAGATGCGGAATTTGATGTTGGCCCGCATCTGGTCGGAGACTCCTTTGGGCCGCTGGGATGCCAGAATCAGATTGATGCCCTGCGCCCGACCGACCCGGGTGATGCTCTCCAACTGCGACTTATAGTCCGGATTCTCATCGATCATCTCTGCGTACTCATCGATGATGATGACGAGATGGGGGTAGGGTTCACGCGTGATGTGAAAACCCTTGCGGCGGTAGTCTACAATATCCTTTGTCTCGGTCTCTGCATTCAGCAATTGTCTGCGATGGATCTCGGCGTTGATCGACGTAAACATTCTGTCGACGGCCGTCGCATCCAAATTCGTGACCAGATCAACGCAATGGGGCAGGTCTTCGAATGGCCTGAAGGCGCCGCCGCCCTTGTAGTCGACCAACACAAAATTGAGTATCTGCGGTGAATAGTTGACAACCAGCCCGACAATCATGGTCATAAGCAGTTCTGACTTGCCGGAGCCGGTGCCACCGGCTACCAGTCCATGCACGCCATCTGTCTTGGCGGACATGTGGAGTGCTCGATGCCGGTTCCCGGAAGAGATACCGAGAATGAACTCAAGCCAATCTGCGTTTTCCAGTCGTGCGGTCTCGTCCCATCGTCGCTTCATGGCAGCGCCGAGTTGCTCCGTGAAGGAAGTGTCATGTTGAAGCTCGAAATGAGTCGTCAAGACTTGGCGATATGACGACGATTTAGGCAGCGCCTCGATTCTGAACGGGCGATGCTGCGACCATTGATCAGCTCCATTCTGCGCCATCAACCCACCCAGCAAGCGGATACTCTGAGACTCGTTCAAGTTGTGGGGAGATTCCATTGTCGTCAATCAGATAGCAGCCGTATCCAAGCGACCTGAAATTCGAGTGCTGAACGCTTGATATTCATGTAGCCACGTCCGGCAATCTCATCAATCGGTGGAACATCATGTCCGACAATTGCCCGGTAGGCATCAGGATCGGCCAGGCGCAGAGGTCAATCGTTCGGTGAATAGACTGTATAGTGACGACGAGAGTATATTCATGCGCGGGGCGGTAATGACAACATGAATGCCATAGGCTTTGCCCTGACGCAAGAGAGAAATAAAGAGATTCCAGATACTCTCTTCATCGTCTGTCTGGTTCTGGTCGGAGAAATTTTCCACAAATTCGCCAAAATTGTCGATGGCAATCAGCATGGCCGGCAGCGTGTCCTGCGGGTTGCTCTGGTTGTATTCGAAGAGATTGAATACGCCCAGATCGCCAAAACGCTGGCGACGATGCTCGATGATCTCTTCCAACTCCTTCAGTAGTTGTTGTACTCGCTCTTCGTAGCCACGCTCATCCGGCATGATCAGTGTGCCGACATGTGGCAGTGTTGACAACATATCCAATTGCCGGCCACCCAGGTCGAGAAGATGGACATGCAAATCATCCGGCGAGTACGTAACGGCAAGACTCGTTATCAACGTACGCAAAAAGGTCGTCTTGCCCCGTCCTGAAGCGCCAAACAGCACCACATGACCGTTGCTGATATTGATGCTAAGCGGAAGCTGTCTGGCATTTTTCGGATCGTCTACCAGTCCGGCGATGCCGCTCAATCGCGCCTGGGCCCGATCAATCCGGCGCCACTGGCCATCCCCATTTTGCCAGTCTCTAACAAACGGGTTTAGGGCCAGTTCTGACTGGCTCTCCAGCATCACCTGGGCGATATCGTCCGCTCCCCAATATTTCTCATCCAGTCTGTCCTGTAGGGTGACTTCCTTGGCCAATGAGCGAGGCCATGGAGCCTTTTGCTGTCTGTTTTGGGCCAAATCCTGGGCCAAAATGACAGTGCGATCATAGAATTTTGCGTCATCAAGATCGATATCACGATTGCTGTTTTCGGCGTCAACTTCGAGCGACCGATAGACTTCGCCTGTGTATGCGGCCTGGATAAGTTCAATGTTGTCGTTGCCGATCTGAAGGTAACCGCGGCCGGGGATGCCGTTGGGCAGATAGGCAGCTTCCGGACGGCGAAGCATCTCTCGGCTCGTCTCCACCTCTTCTACGCGCAGGCATATGCGGAATTTGATGTTGGCTCGCATCTGATCGGTGACGCCGATCGGTCGCTGGGATGCCAGCAACAGATGTACACCTTGCGCCGCGTCCCACACGGGTGATGCTTTCCAACTGCTCCCGAAATTCCGGGTTACTGCTGATCATCTCGGCATATTCGTCAATGATCACAAACAGATGGGGATAGGGCTGCTTCAGGTGATGGCCATTGGCGCGATATTCAACAATGTCCTTGGTTCGCGTGGACGTGTTTAGTGCCTGTCGCCGTCGCATCTCAGCACCGATGGCCACAAACATGCGTTGGACATCCGCCGTGTTCAGATTTGTGATGATGTCGACGCAGTGCGGTAACTCTGTAAAGGGTGCAAAGGCGCCGCCGCCCTTATAATCGACCAGTACGAAGTTGACGATCTCCGGCGAGTAGTTCAAGGCCAGATCGACGATCATGGTCATGAGCAGTTCTGACTTGCCGGAACCGGTGCCGCCGGCGATCATGCCGTGAACGCCGTCTTTCTTCGCCTCCAATGCCAGTCTTCGGACCCGGTCGCCCGTGCTAATCCCAAGCGAGAGAATTGGCCAGTCTGCGTTCTCTCGCTTCAGGCTGTCCTGCCAAGCGTGGGATGCGGAATCTCGCCATTGTCCAAAGAATGACTCATCGGTGGGCAATCCCCACTGCTTGGCGATAAGACGCCGATAGAGCAATCCCTGCGGGAGTGCTTCAATAGAACGAGGATGCCGATACGAAATTTGATTGTCATCGATATACTGATTGATGGCGTCGACGAATTCGCCCAGTGTCTGAGCTTCGCTTCTCGCTGCCTCTCCTTTTGTGTCAAAAGCGGTTGCAACCTGAAATGTAACCGCTTGATGCGCCTGTTTGACATATCCGCGTCCCGGCACATCTGGCAGATCACCGACCCGTCCGCCGATCACGGAGCGGTATTCTGCGCTGTCCGTCAGCTTCAGCGTCAGTCGTTCAGAGAACAGACCGAGCACATGGCTGGACAAGGCTGAAACATCAGTGGCGCTGATGACGATGTGGATTCCATACGGCTTGGCCTGACGGGCCAATTCCACGAATCGAGTGAAGGTGCTTTCTTCGTCCGGCCCGGTCTTGAATGTCTCTTGGAATTCGACAAAGTTGTCGATACCGACCACGATGATCGGTTCGGGTGATTCAGGATGCAGTGAATTGTAATCATAGATCGAGGGGATTCCCTCTGTAGAAAGCAACATTGTGCGTTGCGCAATCGTCTCTTCAAGTTCCTGGAACAGCAGTGTGACCTTCTCCACATAGCCCTCTTCGTCAGGCGTAATCACGACGCCGACGTGAGGCAATTCCGCCAGTTTGCTCAGATTGCGCCCGCCCAGATCAAGCAGGTAGACATGTAAATGGGATGGCGGGTGGTTGGCGGTCAAGCTAATCACCAGGGTCCGAAAGAATGTTGTCTTTCCCCACCCCGACGCGCCAAAGATCACTGCATGTCCACGCGGCAGATCGATCACCATTGGAATTTGTTTCGCTGCATACGGATCATCGATGAGTCCCACAACCGGTCGAATCGCGTACTGAAACCAGTCCGGGTGATCGATCCAACCGTACTCACTGTTCATCCATGCGGTAAGCGAAGGGCTCAGCGTCAATACAGCGTTCCAAGGTTGGCCAAGGGTTATTCGATCCTCCTGAGCCAAATAGATGCTCGACGTAATGATATTCTGTTTGTCATTCTCGTCGACCAAATTTTCATCTTCGGCGATGAGGATATCCTGCAGTGAAAGCTGAGTCGGCAGCGGATCCGGCCACGGCGCGTGCTGATCCGGGCGGTTCAAGCGAGCGGCCATATTGGCGATCAGTTCGATCAAAATGCGATAGAGTTCAGTCATTTCACGCGCAGAGTAAAGCTGTTCGTCCCGTCTGCGATCCGGCCAGCGTACAGGCGCCGGGTCGACATACGGCTCGCCGGCGTAGGCAACCTGGATCAGCTCAGGTTCTCCGTTCCCGATTTGGAGATATCCCCGACCGGGAAGTCCGCTCGGAAGGAAGGCCGCATCGGATCGACGCAGTAGTTCTCGGCTCTCGGCCGGCGTCTCTACGCGCAGACAAATCCGAAACTTCATGTTTGAACGCATCTGGTCCGTCACGCCAGTCGGGCGTTGTGCGGCCAGGATAAGCGAAACGCCCTGTGCTCGACCGACGCGGGCGATGCTCTCCAACTCTGCTCTGAACTCGGGGCGTTCGGCAATCATCTCGGCGAATTCGTCGATGATGATCAGCAGGAACGGGTAGGTTTTCCCGGCGGAACCGTCGGCGCCAACCTGGTGGTAGCCTTTTTCGTGATACTCAACGATATCTTTTGTGTTTGTGCTCGTGTTCAACGCCTGGCGGCGCTGCAATTCGGACTGGATGGCCGTGAACATGCGGGTCACACCATCATCATCCAAATTGGTCACAACATCGACACAGTGGGGAAGATCTCTGTAGGGTTCAAAAGCGCCGCCGCCTTTGAAATCAACCAACACAAAATTGAGCATGCTCGGATCGTATTGAACAGCCGATCCGGCGATCAACGAGATCAGCAATTCGGACTTGCCCGACCCGGTGCTGCCGGCGATCATCCCGTGTACGCCATCCTGCGAGGCGGAAAGGCGAAGCTTGCGGATCTTGCTGCCGGCGGTACGCCCCAGCGCGACCTCAAGCCAGTCCGCATTAGTCTCGATAGTGCTGCCATGCCAAAGTTCAGGAAGCTCTGTCTGTATCTCAGGAAGCGATCCGTAGCCCATCAAATCCAACAATGGAACATAGCTTGGAATTTCAGCGCCAAAGCTCTGCCGGATCTGACACATCGCTAATTGCTTGGCGACGGCTTGTTGTCTGCCCGCCTCCATGCCGGCATCAGTCAAGCCTACATACCGTGTCGTGTTTACACCGGTCTCGGCGTAGCGAAAATAGCGACTAGGCTGAGCCTTGCGATTGGTGGGCGGCAGGTTTTTGGAAGTTTCTACCACTGCCTGACATTTGCTTGGAATCTTACTACGGTCAGATGCAACAAAGATGACAGAAGCGCCGAGCCAGCGCGCCTTCATCCATGATAATTGAGATGGCGGCATCTGATTCGATGGTCTGGAGTGGAGACCCCTCGCTCTTCCAAGCTTCCATCAGATCGATGATGACAAGAAAAAACGTAAAATTCGCCTCGGCGCCACCCTGGCTACTCTCCTCTCGCTCCTGATTCTCGAGTTGGAGTTTTCGCTGCACCAACGCGCGACGGATATCGTCCAGGAAGTCTTCATGGCTGTTTTCGATCGGTTCATCAGTTCCCGTCGAATTCGATCGTTGTATGAAGTGATAATTTGGATCGGTAGGCGTTGTGTACAGGTGAGGCAGATCCAGCAGCATGCTCCAGGCGGATCGACGCTCTGATAGCAAATACATTTTTGCATCGGTGGGGGCGTGCATGGCGGCAAACTGAAGTAGCATTGACTGCATCAGTGGGTCAGCATCTTCAGCCTTGCCCGCCACCCCAAGGGCATGCGTCGCCGGCGTAAATGCGCCGATTGTGGGTATTTCCTTGTCATCTACGGTATCTTCCGGCTGCGGGCGAATCGAAATCACAACTGGAATTTCGTCCACGAATTGGGAATCGGTCTGTAGTTTGTGCGCCGCACGGACCAACGGATCATCATTGAGTGGATCTAGGTCGCCGGCCACATACTGAACAGTCGACGGCAGCATCCCAGTGCCTAGGCGGATGAAACCGAAATCTTCATCGCCGACTCGTCGTTCCCATAGTCGGGCATCGCTTCGTAATGTAGACTTGCTGCGACTCGCCTCCTCCACCGTTGCTGTAGAAATATCGACGATGGCAGCGTTGTCTGGATAGTTGTGGACGTAGAATCGACGCTGTTGCTCGTGATATCGATTCATATCTTCATGAAGAGTAGCAAGGTGAGAGCGGTACTTCTGTTCCATCAGCGCCCGCTGCCGCTTTTCTTGAAAATACATGTAGATGGAAAATGCCACAGAAGCAAATACCGACATCGCCATCGGAATCATGAAAATGGGGCTGCGTGCTCTGCCGCCGAAGGCCGCAATCATGATGTAGCCGAAGATCATGATGATCGGAAGACCCGCCTGAATAAGACGAATCCAGCCTTGGACATTCTTGTCAGGCGGATCAGGAATAGTGATTTCGTCAAATGGAAGTTTAGGCTGTATTCGCGGGGGGCGATCAATTGTGATCGGATGCTGAATGGTACTCATACCATTCCCTCTCGGCAAAGTCTATGGATGAAGGAAGGTGGTGCAGGATAAGGATATTCGACATTCTCGACCTTGAATATCCTGATGGAATAAAATTGCCGGACATTGACAATGGTTCTGGACAGAGGTATTCTCTAATCAATCCCGGCGAAAAGTGCCCAACATTTCCTGTTTCCTACAACACTCACACGCAAATCTAACTCAATGGATCAAAACTATGAAGCTTGTCTGTCCCCTCTGCGAGCAAATCGTAGCCAGTGAAAACCTGTTCTGCGAAAAAAGCGATTGCCCTTCAGAAAACGCATTGATGATCTGGGCGACGGGAGACTGGATCGGCGAGTTCGAGATTGTCCGACTCATTTCAGTGCTGCCGGCAGCGGCCATCTACGAATGCAAGCGACAAGACGAACCTGTCCTGCTGAAAGTCGCCCACCAAGGCGATGCCCACAAGGAGCGTCTCAAGCGAGAAGCCATCTTTTTGCAGCGGGTTCGCAATCACAAACGGCTCCCAACGTCAATGCCAATCTTGCTTCCGCCGAGCAGTGAAGGCGACGATCAGGCCTCGCCATACGGAAAAATCGTTAATCACCAACAGTTGCTCTACTACTGTGTATTTGAGACCTTTGAAGGCGATTCGCTGAGGGCCATCACTAAGAAACGGCCGCAGTTGTGGACTCAATATGTGGGCTGGGCGGTGTTGCAGATCGCAGAAGTACTCTCCTTCCTCCACACCTTTGGACTCTTTCATTTGGGGCTATGTCCTGAAGCGGTCATGATCCGGTTCGACAACAAGCCACCTGGCGCGCCGCGCACACTATTGATTGATCTGGGTCTTCTCGGCCAGACAGACAACATTGCCCAGGTCTGGTATCCGGGATTCATTCACCCGGCATATGCAGCGCCGGAACAGATCGACGGGGCCAGTCTTACGCTGCGAAAATTGGGACAGACCGTTCGTTTGGATCCGGGGACAGATGTGTATGGATTGGGCATCATCTTCTACGAATTGTTGGTTGGTGAACCGCCAATTTCCTACAAACTGCGCAGTCACGCCCAAATTTTCAGAGACATACTGTCCGGCAAACTTGTCGAGCTTTCTCGAAAGGATGATGTCGCCAAGATCGCCAAACTTGCTCGACATGCCACCAACGTTAGCCTAGCTGAACGCATCCGTCAGGTCAATGAATTCGGTGGAGCACTCATCAAATATTTCGGCGAAACGCCACCGCCCCCCAAGGAAAGCCCCGTATCTACGCGCACACTACTGGTCGTCGGTAGCGGATTGCTGATAGTGGCAGCGCTGCTGGTCACAGCGATGGTGCTTGGCTAAAAAATAGTCCGATGAATCCCCCCCCCAATAAAGCGATATCGAATCGGGATCTCGCAGCCCGCCTAAATGTCCACAATAAATCGTTCGCCGGTTGAATGGCTGTAGCACGGCGTATTAAAGTCGCCGTGCTACAGCCATTCAACCGATTTGTTGGTGACATCCAACTTCATACCTGATTTTTAGTAGAATCTGGTTGCCCCTAGTTGGTCCCCTCGTTGATAGGCATCCACCGAAACCCGCACATCTCGATCCAACTCTTCGCACTTGTCGGCCATCTCTTTGATATAGGGCTTGACTCGTTCAATGAAGGCCATAAGCGCACCACCGCCCACCAAACCAATGAAGGCGGTTGAACGCAGTATAGTCAACAATCCTTCCAGCACGGTATTGACATCTTGTAGGACGCCGCCGACCACGCCGAGGATTCTGGCAATGTTCTGAACGGCAGGGATATCCATATATACTTCATCCATAATCGGATTCCTTTCGTTTTGTCAGACTATGATGAACGCTAATTAAAGTCAGATCTAGTGGTAAATGGCGCCGAAAACATCGGATAGCGCGTTGACCTGGCTGGTTACATTACGGTCTGCCTCATCGATGATCTCGCTGGCACGTTGGACATTTCGATTCATGAGATCAATGTCATCCATGACGCGGCCTACACCTGGAATCATTAGCTGCGACAGTTCTTCAACAAACGCATTGGCGCCTTCGCCAATCCATACGCCGCCGACGACCTGATCAATGATCCGGCGCAGCGGATTCATGGCCTGATCTTCAACAATATTAAATTGCTGCGTCAACTGTGAGCAGACGTTCTGGACCACCATTCGAGCAAAGTGAAGCAATCTAGAGAAACTAGCCATAATTGATTTTCTCCTGAAGTTAATCGTTAAAACTGGCCCTTGGCTGTGCGATCAGCTTCCTGTGCGTATCGCATGGCGGCCGTGACATCCGTATCCAATTCCTTAAATTTCTCTATCAATCGGGAAATTGCTGGGGAAAGCTTGCCCTGTATGGCGTCCACAAACGCTGAACCGCCTTCACCGAGCAGTGCGCCTTCCTCCAGCATATTCGCAATTGCCATCGATTCACTCAACGTGTCCTGTAGGATTTCTACGCCTTGTTGGAACGCCCTGCACATGTCCTCCATATCAGGGTAAACAACTCGAATTTCATCGGCCATTTCCGGGCTCCTTCTACTGATTTGAGATGCGATCTACTTAAAAAGTGCTGCGGCTTCTTCTTCCGCGGCTTCTACCGTCTGAGCGATTTGCTGCACAACACTACTCGCCTCAGCCAGAGCTTGCATCAGTCTGTGTGCGGCAGGCATCACCTCGCCGTTCATCTCGTTGAAAAAGGCATCGGATCCGCGGCCGATCCAGCTTCCAGCCTCCAATGGCTGCATGCCGCGGTTGACGATGTTGATCATCTCCCGCGTCATCGCTTCCTGATTGGAGAAGCGGGTTGCCACCTGCTTCAGTTGATCATAGTCCGCTCGGATTTCATCAGCCATTGCACAACCTCCTGTTTGTTAACGCTATTCAATTTACAGTTGCGATAATTCTTTGTCTCGTATCGAAAAAAAACGACACAATGTAAGCATCCACAGATATGCGTTATCTGTTCATCATCAGGTACCCCAGCGGTGGACGCCTGATCGTATTCCAATTGTATCGAGACGATAGTGAACCGATCTCTGAGGGCAATCTACGGGAGATGCGATGACAGAGAATTGGTGATGGTTGCAGTGCTGTCTAGAAGACATTAGAGAAGCAGCGGCAATTGGGCAAACCATTGCCACAACAGTGTACGTTATCTTACATTTGACGTCAAATTGCGCTTTATTTTGTTTAATCGAATCTTAGGGAGTTGACACGTTCGGCATCACGCCGTGCCCTATGGAACGGAAGCCGTGCTCTACCAGCAACGGACGCAGACTGTGGTCCTTGGCCCCGGCAACATCGCCCAGGCCCACACCCAGGGCGAGTGGGTCGAGGTTGAGCAGTTGGAGCGAGCGGTGGATGTGTATGGCCGGATGATCGGGGAGCTTTGCTGGTAGGATCCGACGACAAACATAGAACAGATCAAAAGGGGGCGCTGCTGGCAGTAGCGCCCCCTTCTGATCTCTTTTTCGGAACCGGCAAACGAAGGGTGTGGAACGTAGAAGTGCCGAATCCCTACTTTCCCACAACCCCATTCCCTACGTGCTCCCCCACTCCACCGCCTCATCATCCACACCGCCGGCCGGCCCTTTGCCCTTGAACTGGCTCATGTAGAGCGAGTAGTAGAAGCCCTTGGCGGCCATCAACTCATCATGCGGGCCGAACTCGACGATCTCGCCGGCGTTGACCACCAGGATCTTGTGGGCCGGCTGGATGGTGCTCAGGCGGTGGGCGATGACGAAGCTGGTGCGTCCCTCCATGAGCCGGTTCAACCCCTCCTGGATCAGCTTCTCGGTGCGCGTGTCCACGTTGGAGGTGGCCTCGTCCAGGATCAGCATCTTGGGATCGGCCACCATGGCACGGGCGATGGTGATCATCTGGCGCTGGCCCTGGCTCAGGTTGGAACCGCGCTCGGTCATCATGGTCTCGTAGCCCTGGGGCAGCTTCAGGATGAACTCGTGGGCATTGGCCCGCTTGGCCGCGTCGATGCACTCTTCGTCGGTGGCGCCCTCGCGCGCATATTTCAGGTTGTTCATCACCGTGTCGGAGAAGAGGAAGGCCTCTTGCAGCACCACGCCGATCTGCTGGCGCAGGCTCTCCTGGGTCAGCTTGCTGATGTCCTGGCCGTCGATGAGGATCGTGCCGCTGTCGATGTCGTAGTAGCGGGTCAGGATGTTGATGATGGTCGACTTGCCTGCGCCGGTGGGGCCGCAGATGCCGATCATCTGGCCCGGCTTGGCCTCGAAGGTGTTGTGCTTGAGGATCTTGCGACCGGGCACATAGCTGAAGTCCACATCCTCGAACTCGACGTGGCCGCCCTTGAAGTCGAAGTCGGCGGCGTCGGGCGCGTCGACCACGGTCGGCTGCTCGTCGATGATGGTGAAGACGCGGCGACCGCCGGCCACGGCGTTGAGCGTGGTCGCCATCAGGTTGGCGATGTCGGAGAGCGGGCGATGCCAGCAGTGCTACGTAGCTCATGAAGGCCACGACGATGCCGAAGGTGACCAAACCCTCAAGGTACATGAACGCGCCCACAACCAGCACCAGAACCGTCGTCAGCAGCGTGGCAGCAATGGTGATCGGGATACTGGACAATGGAGGTGAAGAAGGCCTTGGTGGCCACATCGTAGACGCCGCCGGCCAGCAGATCGCTCTTGTCTTCGGCCCACATCGTGGCGGCGGTTGCTGATGATCACCTTGTGGCCGGAGATGGTC
This sequence comes from uncultured Chloroflexia bacterium, assembly GCA_963698255.1. Lineage (GTDB taxonomy): Bacteria > Chloroflexota > Anaerolineae > Caldilineales > Caldilineaceae > JAWKOK01. The sequence goes on from CAVOQD010000016.1 coordinate 39,234, forward strand.
TCTTCCTGGAAGCCGCTGAGCCCGCCCAGTTCCTCCTGCAGCTTGGTGAAGGCCGGCGTCGAGATGCGCTGCACCATGCCGGTGGCGAAGAGCAGGATGGGCACGATCAGCAGCGCCACCAGCGTCAACTGCCAGTTGATGATGCAACATGATGATGATGATCATCACCACCTGGAAGACGGACCGGATCATCGGCGCCACCGCGCTCTCGTAGAAGAGCGAGACGGCCTCGGTGTCGTTGGTGACGCGGCTCATCAGCTCGCCCAGCGGTTGGCGGTCGAAGAAGCTGAGCGAGAGGGTCTGCATGTGGTCGAAGAGATGGCATTGCAGCTTGTAGAGCCCGGTGGTGGCCAACTGGGAGAAGACGCGCTCGGCATACCAGCTCATGCCCATGAAGATGGCCGCGGCCAGCAGCGCCACGAGCAGCAGCGCGCTTACCTGGTTAAAGCGTGCCGTCGCCCGATGTGATCAGGTTGAGGGCCATGCCGGTCAAGAGCGGAATCACGATCAACGCCACCAGCGCTGCCACGCGCACGACCATGGCAATGATAAACCGGGTGCGGTTCTCCTCGCCGACCATGTAGGTGAAGAGACGCCGCGCCACGTCCATCGTATCGTTCTCTCCCTTGGGCGGTTCAAACCTTTGACGGCCTTCCAGCCGACTGCGCAGGGTTGGCGTTTGGTCTGTCACTGAAACGGTCATGCTGCCTCCTCTGCGCCATCGGGCTGTGATGCCGGCGCCCAATTGCGATTCGTAGATCTGCTGGTAGAGTTCGTTGCTCGCCAACAACTCTTCATGCGTGCCGTCGGCGATGATCTCGCCGAATTCCATCAGGAAGATGCGGTCCAGGTCGATGACGGCGCTGATGCGCTGGGCGATGTAGATGGTCGTCACATTGTCCGTGAAGCCGGGGATCGCCGTCCTGCACCCGGCTTTCGGTGGCCACATCCAGCGCACTGGTGCTGTCGTCCAGAATCAGCACCCGCGGTTTGGTCGCCAGCGTGCGGGTGATGGCAAGGCGCTGGCGCTGTCCGCCCGAGAAGTTGTAGCCACGACGGGCCACCGGCGCTTCCCACTGTCTGGGGCAGATTGGAGACAAAGCCATAGGCGTCGGCTGCCTGGGCTGCGCCGTACATCACCTCGTCCTCGGCCTCCGGGTTGCCGAATTTGAGGTTGAAGGTCATGTCGCCCTGGAAGAGCACCGCCTCCTGAAGGGCAATGCCCACGATCTGGCGCAGATTCGCCTGAGGAATGTCGCGCACGTCGATGCCGTCGATGGTGATGCGGCCCTCGGTGACGTCGTAGAAGCGTGGAATCAGGTTGACCAGTGCGCTCTTGCCGGCGCCGGTCGCGCCCAGGATGCCGATGCGCTGGCCCGGTTCGATGGTCAGGTTGATGTTCTTGATGGCCGGCGGATCCAGTTCACCGTCGGGACGGCGGAAGGCGAAGGAGACATTTTCGAAGACCACCCGGCCCTCGACTTCGTTCGGCGTCATCTCCTTGGCCCCTGGCCGATCCAACACGGCCGGGATGGCGTCGTACGCTTCAAAGACACGGCTGGCCGAGGCATCGCCGCGCAGCAGGAAGGGAACCACGATGGCCAGCCCGGCCAGCGGCGCCACCACCAGCGACAGATACTGCATGAAGCTGACCAATTCGCCGGAGGATCAGTCCAGCACCGCTGAAGATCTGATCGGCGCCGATCCAGATGGTGAAGACGATGGCGACCTGCGCGATGGCGGCCAGCAGCGGGTTGAGCAGCGCCACCCGGAAGGCCGCCTGATAGGCCGGCGTGCGCATGGCCGCGGCCCGCTTCTCGAAGCGCTCGTTCTCCAGCTTCTCGCGCACAAATGCCTTGACCACGCGTGCGCCGGAGAGGTTCTCCTGCAGCGTGTTGTTGAGGTCATCCAAGCGCTTCTGGCGTTCGTCATAGGCCTTGAAGATCTGCGGGACCAGGAAGGCCATGATGATCAGCACCGCCACCGTCACCACGATCAGGATCCAGGCCAGACTGGGCGTGCGCAGATAGGCCATCACCATGGCGACGATGATCATGAAGGGCGCGTAGAGGATCAGGATCACGCCGTACATGATGGCGTTGGCAATGTTGAGCACATCGGCGTTGAGCCGCACCAGCAGGTTGCCGGTGCGAAACTGGTCGAAGTTGGCGAAGGAATAGTCCTGGATCTTCTCGTAGAGTTCGGCGCGGACGCACATAGGCCGTGCCCTGGGCGAAGAAGACGGCAAAGTAGGCCGTGCCCGCCATGGCCACGCCGGCGATGACGGCCAGCACAGCCATCGCCATGCCGGTCTGGAGGATGACCAGTATGTCACCGGCCAGCATGCCCTGGTTGATGAGCCGCTGGATGAGCGTGGCCACGCCGATGCTGGCCAGCGCCGAGATCATCAGCAGCACCTGCGAGAAGATGAGTCTGCCGCGATAGCCGCGGTAGATGACGAGCAATTTCCGGAGGTTTCTCAGCATAGACGACTCCTTTGGTAGAGTGGGATTTTTGCTCTCATTATGACACGGGTTGTCTGTACCGTGAAACACGATCGGACGCCAAAAAGGGCGCAAAATGAGGCAGCGAGTCAAAAGTTATCTCAACTTACTGTCCGGCTAAAAATCCGCCGTTGACAGTTTTGCTACATTCATGCATACTACCGTGCAGAGTAACCCCCATTTCGTCTCAATTCTATTTGAAACACCCTTTGCGTTTTCGACCGCTGCAACCCGACGAGTGTTTGGCATCGATTCTGAAGATTCTGCCGGCAGTCCTATCGGCTCCCTGTTAATTGGCACGCTCGTTTCCGACGTTTCGTTTGGCGTCCACCCAAACCAAAGTATTTACACGAGGAGGAAGTTGACATGGTCCACCCACCGTCACGTATGCTCACTAGACGTACGGCATTTTTGATCAGCCTGTTGGCCGTCTTTGTGCTGCTGCTGGCAGCCTGCGGCGGCGGAAGCGCACCGGCCGAACAGGCGCCGGCGGCGGAAGAAGCAACGGCTGAACCTGCCGCTGAAGAGAGCGGCAGCAGAGGAAGAAGCCAACGCGGATGCCGCCGAAGTAGCGCCGGACGAGGAAGAGGCGCTCGGCTCGTCGCTCATCGGCGAGATCGAAGGCCCCACCATCATCACCGATGAGGCCGCCTTCCCCACCGAGTTCAACGAAGCGCCCATGCTGGCCGAAAAGGTTGCAGCCGGCGAACTGCCGCGCGCTGGAAGAACGACTGCCCGCTGCCACCGACCTGTTGGTCATCGAGCCGGTACATGAGATCGGCAAATATGGCGGCATCTGGCGCCGTGGCTTCACCGGCCCGGCCGACGGCCAGAACGGCCATCGTGTGGCCGGCGGCGACCGTTTCCTCTTCTGGGATTCGGTCAACTTCCCGGAAATGACGCCCAACGTGGCCAAGAGCTGGGAAGTCAGCGAGGACGGCACCGAGATCACGCTGAACTTGCGTCAGGGCATGAAGTGGTCGGACGGCGAGCCCTTCACGACCGCAGATGTCATGTTCTGGTACGAGCACATGTATCAGAACGAAGAGATCGTGCCGGTGCGCGTCGCCCTTCTTCAACATCGACGAAGGCGCCACGCTGGAAGCGATCGACGACTACACGCTCAAGTTCACCTTCCCCTTCGCCAACAGCCTCTTCCTTGAGGTGCTGGGCAGTTCCGTCAACGTCTTTGGCGGTCCGGCCATCTTTGGCAACACGGGCATGGGCGGTTTTGCCCCAGCCCACTACCTGGAGCAGTTCCACCCGGACTTCGTCGACCAGGCCGAGCTGGATGCCATGGTGGCCGACGAGGGCTTCGACAACTGGGTCAACATGTTCAAGGACAAGAACACCTGGCAGCGCAACCCGGACCTGCCGGTCGTCACCCCGTGGAAGACGGTCAACCCCATCACCACCGACAACTGGGTGCTGGAACGCAATCCCTACTACTTCGGCGTGGACACGGCCGGCAACCAACTGCCCTACATCGACCAGATCTCCATGACCCTGGCCGAGGACCTGGAAGTGCTCAACCTGCGCGCCATCGCCGGCGAGTATGACTACCAGGCTCGCCACGTCTCGCTGGCCAATCTGCCGGTGCTGCTGGAGAATGCAGCCGACGGCGGCTACACGGTCAGTCTCGATCCGGCCCAGCACGGCGCAGACGGCGCCCTGATGATCAACCAGAGCTACGAGGCCGATCCGGAGATCGCCCAGTGGCTGCAGAATGCTGACTTCCGCCGAGCACTCTCGTTGGGCATCGATCGTGATGCCATCAACGAGGTGGTCTTCCTGGGCATCGGCACGCCCGGCTCCGCCGTGGTGGCCGAGAGTTCGCCCTTCAACCCCGGCCCGGAATATCGGGACCTCTGGTCTACCTTCGACCCGGACCAGGCCAATGCGCTGTTGGATTCCATCGGCCTGACCGAGAAGGATGCCGACGGCTATCGCCTGCGCACCGACAACGGCGAACCGCTGGTCATCGAGATCAACCCGATTCCGGCCTTCATCCAGTTCACCCAGATCGCCGAACTGATCAAGGCCGACTGGGCCGACATCGGCATCTTCGTCAACGTGGTCGAGTCGGAGCGTGGTCTGGTCGAGCAACGCCGGGCTCCAACGAACTGCAGACCTTCTTCTGGCAGAATGACGGCACGGATGAACTCTATCTCTATCCGTACCACGCCTTGCCGGTCTCCAATATCTCGGCACTGGCCCGGCCTATGGCGACTGGTACTCCTCCGGCGGCACATCCGGCATCGAGCCGCCGGCTGGCGGCAGCGTGCGAAACGGTGCTGAATATGTTCTCCGAGGGCCTGAAGGCCACGCCTGAAGAGCGCGTCACCATCGGCCAGGAGATCTGGAAGATCATCACCGACGAGGTCTGGACCATCGGCACTGTCGGCCAATCCGGCGCCTTCATGGGCGTGCGTGTGGCCAAGGACAACATGGGCAACATCCCCTCACGCCAGTTCAACATCCAGGCCGGCCAGACGCCCAACATCTCGCGTCCGTCGACCTTCTACTTCACGGATATTGAGGAATAGCGTGTCATGACAGGGTGAGCGGATGACAAGGTGACAAGGTGATTACGAATGATTCACCTTGTCACCCCCTCACCCTGTCATCTCTTCACCCTGTCATCCTGTCATTTCCTACTCAAATGCGCCTCTCAACGGCCAGGAGCAGGACTGAAAAATGCTCACCTACGTCGTACAACGTTTCTTTGCCGGCCTTCTCACCATCTGGGTGGCCTCAGTGATCACCTTTGTGGTCATTCAGGCGCCGCCGGGTGACTTCGTCACCGCCTACATCGCCAATCTGCAGAGCACAGGCACGGTGCTCTCGATGGAAGAGGCAGATGCACTGCGCATCCAATACGGCCTGGATCAGCCCGGTCTACGTCCAGTACATCAAGTGGGCGACGCTGATGGCGCGCGGCAACTTCGGCATGGCCATGGAGTACAACCGGCCCGTGCGCGAGGTCATCGGCGACCGTATGATCATTACCGTCATCGTCTCGCTGGCGGCCGTGCTTTTCATCTGGATAGTGGCGCTGCCTATCGGCATCTATTCTGCCGTGAACCAGTACTCCATCGGGGACTATGTTTTCACCTTCATTGGATTTATCGGCATCGCCATACCCAATTTTATGCTGGCGCTGCTCGTTCTCTACATGAGCTTCAAGTATTTCAACGTGGAGAGCATCGGCGGCCTCTTCTCGCCCTCGATGTCCATGGAACCGTGGGGCTGGCCCAAAATCTGGGACATGCTCAAGCATCTGCCCATCCCGGCCATCATCATCGGCATGGCGGGCATGGCCGAGGTCGTGCGCATCATGCGCGCCAACCTGCTCGATGAACTGCGCAAACCCTACGTGGTGACGGCCCAGGCCAAGGGGCTGGCCCGCCACCGCGTCATCATGAAATATCCGGTGCGCGCGGCCATGAATCCCTTTGCCAGCACCATCGGCTATCTCTTCCCCTTCCTGGTCTCCGGCAGCATCATCGTCTCGCTGGTGCTGAGCCTGCCCACCGTCGGCCCTCTGCTCTACAAGGCGCTGATCGCACAGGATCTCTTCCTGGCGGGCACGATCTTGTTGATGTTGGCCATCCTCACCGTGGTCGGCACCTTTGTCTCCGACATGATCCTCATGTGGATCGACCCGCGCATCCGCTTCGGCATGGAGGGCAGAAACTGATGGCCGAAGCGACATTGGGATCCGTCGGGACTGCGGAGGAGCAGCCTCAGCCCGAAGGCGCGCACGAGGAGAGCGCGGTCGCCGAACGCGTCATGGTCGCCACCCAGTGGCAGCTCATGTGGTGGCGCTTCCGCAAGCATAAACTGGCCATGGCCTCTGCCGTTATCATCACGCTCTTCTATCTGGTCGTTATCTTTGCCGACTTCTGCGCCTATTCCGATCCGCACAAGGACAACGCCGATCTGCTGCTGTTGTCGCCGCAACGCGTCTACCTCTTTGACGACGGCAAGTTCCAGCCCTACGTCTACGGCTTCACCGGCAAACGGGATCCCAAGACCTTCAAGAAGGTCTACACCACGGATCCGAATGTGAAGGTCTACCTTGAATTCTGGGCCGAGGGCTTCGAGTACGAACTCTTCGGCTTGTTCCCCACCAACATTCACTGGATCGGCGCCAAAGACGGGAATACCGAGGAGACGCTCTTCATCCTCGGCTCGGACAAACTGGGGCGCGATCTCTTCTCGCGGCTCATGGTGGCGACGCGCCTTTCGCTGACCATCGGCCTCTTTGGCGTTGCGCTCAGCCTCTTTCTGGGCATTCTGCTCGGCGGCATCTCGGGCCTATACGGCGGCAAGGTAGATGCCGCCATTCAGCGCATCATCGAGATCGTGCGCTCCATTCCCACGATCCCGCTCTGGATGGCCCTGGCCGCGGCCGTGCCCGCCACCTGGCCCATCGAGCGCGTCTACTTCTTCATCGTGCTCATTCTGGGCATGATCGGCTGGACCACGCTGGCGCGTGTGGTGCGCGGCCGTTTCCTTTCGCTGCGCTCGGAGGACTTTGTCGTTGCCGCCGAGTTGGCCGGCGCCAGCCAACTGCGCATCATCTTTCGCCACATGGTGCCATCGTTCCTGAGCCACATCATCGCCGCCACCACGCTGGCGCTGCCCGCCATGATCATTGCCGAGACTGCGTTGAGCTTTCTTGGGCTGGGCTTGCGCCCGCCGGCCATCAGTTGGGGCGTGTTGCTCAAGGACGCACAGAACGTGCAGGCCGTGGCCATCTCGCCCTGGCTGCTCCTTCCCGCCATTCCCGTCATCGTGGCCGTGCTGGCCTTCAACTTCCTCGGCGACGGCCTGCGCGATGCCGCCGATCCCTACGGATGAACCAGATTCCATACCACAAGGGACTCTGGTATGATGCTGGCTCATGCGTGCCCAAGGAGTTGGCAGGAAGCGATTGTCAGATCGATGGGGGTAGATATGGATGCAATTACAGGGTTAATGGAAGAGAGTCATTTGCCGGAAGAGGAATTGACCTCTATCGTACGGCAGGGAGCGTTATTACGTCTGCCTTATCTGGAAGGCCGTCTTCAGTCCGCCCAGACCGAAGCGGAACGTTTCGAAGAAAAATACCATACAACGTTATCGCACCTTAAACAGCAGGGACTTCCCAACGATGCGAATTATGAGTTTCATGAAGATTTCATCGAATGGGAATACTGGACAGATCAGATAAGTCGTTTGCAAGAGACCACTGCCCAGATCCGGTTGCTCCTTGATGCCACAGCAAATGGGCCGGCCGTATCGTGACGACGTTCATCGATTCGCGCATACTGGACATTCAGACACGATACGCTCACTTTGCCACAGACTTCGTTCTTCTGCGCGTAACCGATGAGACCCTGAAGATTGTCCTTGAATTTGAAGATGGTACGACCTTACGCATCACCGAACGATGGCGAGACGAAGAGTTGATTCGATACAGCTACTACTGGCTCGACGGAGAGACTCAACTCAAGGTCGGCTGGGACAACGCACCACATCATCCCACCGTATCCAGCTTCCCGCATCATCGACATATGGGGCCAGACGGGGAACCGATTCCATCGACGGAACAAACCCTTGATGATGTGATAACCCATATCAAGCAAGCCTCCGACTGATAACTATCGTGTCATCAACTATCAAATAAACGACTCAATCCGTATGTTAGCAAACGCAACATCACCGATCCTGTCGGTTCAAAATCTAAAAACATACTACTTCCAGGACGAAGGCATCGTGCATGCTGTGGATGGGGCCAGCTTCGACCTCCACCCCGGCAAGACGCTGGGCATCGTCGGCGAGAGCGGCTGCGGCAAGAGCGTGACCGCGCGCTCGATACTGCGCATCGTCGAAGAGTCCGGGCGCATCGCCGATGGCCATATCTGGCTGCGTCTGGAGGATGGTTCCGGCCGCATAGATGAGTTGGACCTGACCACGCTCAAGGCCGAAGGCCGCCAGATGCGCGAGATCCGCGGCGGCGAGATCGGGCTGATCTTTCAAGAGCCCATGACTTCGTTCAGCGTCTATCATACCGTCGGCAACCAGATCATCGAGGCCATCCGTCTGCACAACGACGTCAGCAAGAAGGAAGCGCGCCACCAGGCCATCGAAATGTTGCGGCTGGTCGGCATTCCACAGCCGGAGCGACGCATTGACGAGTATTCGTTCCAGCTCAGCGGCGGCCTGCGCCAGCGCGTCATGATTGCCATGGCGCTCAGCGCCAATCCGCGCATCCTCATCGCCGACGAGCCGACCACTGCGCTGGACGTCACCACCCAGGCCCAGATCCTCGATCTGCTTCGCTCGTTGCAGGAGGAGCGGGATCTCTCCATTATCCTCATCACCCACGACATGGGCGTGATCGCGGAGATGGCCGACGATGTGGTCGTCATGTACCTGGGCCGCGTGGTGGAGAACGCACCGGTCGATGACATTTTTCACAATCCGCAGCACCCCTACACGCGAGCCTTGTTGCGCTCGATTCCCAACGTGCTGGCGGCGCCACGCACCAAACTAGCCACCATCTCCGGCTCGATTCCCCACCCGTACAACCGGCCGGTCGGCTGTCCCTTCCACCCGCGCTGCGCCGATTCCATCAACGGCACTTGCGATGTGCACGAGCCGGAGCTGCGTTCGATGAGCGATGGCCGATCTGTGAGTTGTTTTCTCTATGATGACTGAATCCATGGCACTAACCGTTAATATGAAGCCCTTCGTGGCCACTGAAGACGAATTCTTCGAGTTGTCGCGTCCAACCCCGAACTGCGTTTCGAGCGCAACGCCAATGGAGAAGTGATCATTATGCCCCCGGCAGGAAGTGAATCAGGCGCTCGCAGCGGCGAGGTCTTCGGACAACTATGGCTGTGGAACAAGCAGACACGGCTGGGTAGAACGTTCGATTCATCGGCTGGATTCACTTTGCCGAATGGGGCGATTCGCGCACCGGACGCGGCCTGGATCATCCAGCAGCGTTGGGACTCGCTGTCAGCCAACGATAGACGCCGCTTTGCCTCCCTCTGCCCGGATCTCGTTGTCGAAGTTCGATCACGGACAGATGCTCTGACCGTTTTGCAATCCAAGATGGAGGAATATATCACCAATGGCGCACAGCTCGGCTGGCTGATCGATCCGGAAAACCGGCGGGTAGAGATCTATCGCGCCGGCGAACCGGTACAGGCGCTGGACGATCCGCAAACGTTATCAGGCGATCCAGTGCTGCCTGGCTTTGTCCTTGATCTCACGGAAATCTTCACAGAGGTGAGCTCTGATGACTGAGCAGGCAACGTCGGACCAACGCATTCTGGAAGTCAAAAATCTGCGCAAATATTTCCCCATCCGTCAGGGATTGTTACGGCGTACGGTCGGCAATGTACGCGCGGTGGATGACGTCAACTTCTTCATTCGCAAGGGCGAGACCCTGTCGCTGGTGGGCGAGAGCGGCTGCGGCAAGACCACGACCTCGCGCTGCATCCTGCGCGCACTCCAGCCGACCGCCGGCGAGATCCTGTTTCTGAGCGAGAACAAGACGGTCGTCAATGTGGCCGCGCTGCCCAAGTCTGGCTTGCGCCCCTGCGCCGCCAGATGCAGATGATCTTCCAGGATCCCTACTCATCGCTCAACCCGCGCATGACCGTCTTCGAGATCATCGGCGAGCCGCTGCTGGTCAACGGCGTACGCAACGCCAATCAGCGCCGCGAGCGTGTCGAGGAGTTGTTGGACCTGGTCCATCTGGCGCCCGAGTACATGAACCGCTATCCCCACGCCTTCAGCGGCGGCCAGCGCCAGCGCATCGGCGTGGCCCGCGCCCTGGCGCTCAACCCGGCCCTGATCGTGGCCGATGAACCGGTCTCCGCGCTGGATGTCTCCGTGCAGGCCCAGATCGTCAACCTGCTGCTCGAACTTCAGGACGAACTAGGGCTTTCCTACCTCTTCGTGGCCCACGACCTGAGCGTGGTCAAGCATGTCAGCGACCGCGTGGCCGTCATGTACGTGGGCAAGATCGTGGAGGTGGCCGAGACCGAGGCGCTCTTCACCGCGCCCCGCCATCCCTACACCGAGGCCCTGCTCTCGGCCGTGCCCAAGCCTGACCCGCGGCTGCGCTCCCAGCGCATCATTCTGGAGGGCGAAGTCGCTGACCCGGCCAACCCGCCCAGCGGCTGCTACTTCCATCCCCGCTGTAAGTACGCGACCGATATTTGTGCGAGCGAGGGTCCCGAATTGCAGGAGATCAGCCCTGACCGCTTCGTCAGTTGTCACCATGCCGCAGAGATCGAGCTTGTCGGCATTCAGGAATAGCACTACTTCATAACTATTGGACTTTGGTCTTTTTTGTCTCATAGAGCGAGTTGGGTCAACAACCATCGTCTGCCAATATCGCATACAGCGGACGGCGGTATTCGCCGCCGAACTCTGTTCAGCGCGCATCACCTTGGCCGCTCGCATGGAATTGTCTCTCGCCGCCGCCCCTTATGCCTTCGCTGGCGACGCGATAGGACGACGATATGGCAACACCGAAGCAAAACTTCTGGAAAAACAGGAATGATAGAGTCATTGTTGTGGCCCGAGGACCGCATTGAACATATTGCCCGGCACAATGTTTCTCCAGAGGAATTTGACCAAGTTTGCTTCGGTCGAGCACTGCTTCTTCGAGCCAAAGCTCAGGGTCCAAATCCAGTTTACCATGTGTTAGGCCAGACTGATGCGGGTCGATACGTATTCTGTGTCGTGATTGCGTTTCCGGACGGATACGGTTATCCTGTCACTGCGCGAACGATGACGGCGAGAGAACAACGCCGCTATAGACAATGGCGGAACCAATGAGGAATACACGACTACCGAAGACCGACTCGATCGAAGAGCTTGCCCGTTTCTGGGATGAGCACGATCTCACAGATTTTGAGGATGAGCTTGAGGAAGTTACCCATCCTGTCTTCCAGCGCGCTGACGTGGCAACAATCCAAATCCATTTGCCTAGACAGGAGTTGGAACAATTACAGCGCGTTGCCGATCAGATCGGCGTCGATCACACGAAGCTGATCCAAGCATGGATTCACGAAAAACTTCAGGCTGCATAAGGACACATCAGATGGTTGTAAACAGCGCATTACAGATGATGAAAGAGGGCAAGCCGGCCTTTGGCTACGCCCTGGGCATGGGATCGCCCTACAACGCCGAACTGATCAGCCAGTCCGGCATCGACTTCACCCTGCTGGATCGACAGCACGGCACCTGGGGCGACGACTCGACCAACCTGGCGTTGGCGGCCATGCACGGCAACCCGGCGACGCCCATGGTCCGTGTGGCGCGCAACGACTACACGCTCATCGGTCGTCTGCTGGACGAGGGCATGCTGGGCATCATCGTGCCCATGGTGCACACGCCCGAGGACGCCAAGGCCGCAGCCGATGCCTGTCGCTTCCCGCCTGTGGGCGAGCGTTCGTGGGGGTGGGGCCGCGCCCGTGTCTACGGAGCCGACTACACCGACTGGATCAGCGAACAGCTTTTCGTGGCCGTACAGATCGAGAGCGCTCTGGCGGTGGAGAACGTGGAAGCGATCATGGCCACGCCTGGCGTCAACGGCTGCTGGACGGGGCCGTCCGATCTGTCGCTCTCTATGGGCTTTCACCCCAGCGAGATGAATGAGCGGGATGAACATGCACGAGCATTGGAAACAATCGTGCAGGCCTGCCGCAACACGGGCACCATCCCCGGCATCGCCGGCATGGGCATCGAAGACGGCAAGCGACGCGCCGATCAGGGATTCCAGTTCATTACCGTCGGCAGCGATACAGGGTTTCTCCTGGCCGGTTCCGCCGCCGGGGTGGCCGAGTTGAACGCATACCGCAGTACGCTGAAATAAGGGTGGCGACAGTCCCCGATGAATATTGAAAAACGCTACCCGTCCGTGGCCGACATGGAAGCCACGGCCAAACGTCGCTTGCCGGGCTTTGCCCGCGATTATCTGGTCAACGGACTCGGAGGCGGCGTCTGTGTGGAGCGAAACCGTCTGGCGCTCGAACAACGTCCAGTTGATGCCGAGCTATCTGACCGAGGCCGGCAGTCCCGACATCCGCGCTCGTCTGTTCGACCATGTCTACGACGCTCCGTTTGGCGTCGCTCCGATTGGCCTCTCCGGCCTGGTCTGGCCCCACTCGGAAACGATCCTGGCCGCGGCAGCCAGATCCCACAATATTCCCTACACGCTGAGCACCGTGGCCACCGTGCCCCTGGAAGCCATCCCGCCGATTGCCGGAGCCAACGCCTGGTTTCAGTTCTATCCGCCCAATGATGCCGCGGTCGAACGTTCCATGCTGGAGCGATGTCTCAACGCCGGCTACGGGACCATTCTGCTGACCGTCGACGTGCCCGTGGTCGTGCGCCGCGAGCATGACATCCGCAACGGACTTTCGGTGCCGCCCCGCTTTGATCTGAAGACGATCTACCAGATGGTCACCCACCCGCAGTGGTCGCTGCGTATGCTCGGCCGGGGCGTGCCCCAGTTCGAGACGGTGAAGCCCTACTTCGAGGGCGGTGACTCGAAGAACCTGGGCCGTTCGATCCAAGCGTCCACCCAGTTCATCAAGAAGGTCATGAAGGGGCATATCACGGCCGAACGATTTTCGACCATCCGCGAGGGCTGGCCGGGCAAATTGCTGGTCAAAGGGATTCTGAATGTCGAAGATGCCACGCGCTATTTAGCATTGGGCGCCGACGGCCTGGTTGTCTCCAACCACGGCGGCCGCCAGTTGGACGCGGCCCCATCGGTGGTCTCCGTCCTGCCGGGCATTCGCAAAGCCGTTGGTCCGGATGCCACACTGGTGGTCGACAGCGGCATTCGCTCGGGTCAGGATATCGCCAGGATGCTGGCGCTGGGAGCGGACTTCGTGCTGATGGGGCGACCCTTCATGTACGCCGTGGCCGCGCTGGATCGCCAGGGCGGTGACCACGTGATGAATGTGCTCAAAGCGGAGTTGAGCTCGGTGATGGGCCAGCTCGGCTGCCCGACGCTGGCGGAGTTGCCGCGGTTTTTGTATCGCGGGGATGCCTGAGACGTACACGTCCCCGGCACGGCCCATATCCAGTCTGGAAAACCACAAGATAGAAGGGCCGTGCCGGGGACGTTTCTGCTCGCAAGCCTACGCAATTCCCCACGTACTCGGATCCAGCATCTCCTCGTCGTCCACGGCCAGCGCGCTGAGCCTCTCCAGCATCGAATCCGAAAGCGTTAAGATCCAGTGCGGCCACGTCTTCGTCAAGCTCAGCTTCTGACCGTGCGCCGACAAGCACCGTGTCGATCTGGGGATGGGCCAGGGCAAAGGCGATGGCGCCCTGGGCCGGCGTCACCTCGCTCGCCCAACTCTGCAATCAATTTGCGGAACTGGCGCGAACGGACGCGCAACGGTTCCAGCCGATCCGGCAGATGTTCGGCGCGTTCGGTCAACGCACCCTTGAGCAAGACTGAGCGCGCCACGATGCCCACGCCTTTTTCGTCCGCCAGCGGCAACACGCGTTTGCTCACCCGCTGATCGAGCACCGAATAGGTCACCTGCATCACGTCGAAGAGGTCGTACGCCAGCGCCTCCAGGGGCAACGTCGCGCCGTAGAACGATGCGCCCGCCCAGCCGATCTGGCCACGATGCCGTGCTTCGTCGAAGATCTCCGCCAGAAGCGCGTACCGGGCCAACAACGGCGCATCGAGGTTGTGGATTTTCCAGACGTCGATGTGATCGGTGCGCAACAGACGCAGACTTGTCTCCAACGAATTTCGCATGAAATCGCGTAGGTCATCGTCGCTCCAGATGACACCGGCCGGCGGACGCGGGTCAACCTTGGTGGCGATGACCACGTTATCCCGCCGCCCTGCGAGGGCCGTGCCCAGGACCCGTTCACTGTCGCCGTAGCTGCGCGCCGTGTCCACAAAGTTGATGCCGGCATCCAATGCCGCATGCACCAGACGAATGGCCGCCGCCTCGCTGGGCCGCCCATATTCGCCCGGCGCTTGGATGCCGTAGTCCAATCCCAGTTCCACCGTGCCCAGCGCCAATGCCGAGACACGCAGCCCGGTCCTGCCCAGCGTTCGATAGTGCATGGGTCAATGCCTCATTCGGCCAGCGCGGCCAGCGATCTCGCCTCAAGCGAAACCAAACCGGCTGCCTCGACCCGAGCCAGATATTCGCGAGTCTCTGCCGGGGACATTGGCGGCAGCGGACGGCGCGGCGCGCCGCAGGGAATGCCCCACTCCGTCAGTATCGCCTTCAACCCGGCAACCATCGGCCCTGACAGCAACGCCCGAATGACCCGGTTCGCCTCTTGTTGCAACGACCGCGCCGTCTCCCAATCGCCGGCCTGTGCGCGCTGATAGAGCAGCGAGAAGGTTGCCGGCATCACGTTGTAGGTGCTGCCCACCGCGCCCTGCGCGCCCATGCTCAAGCCGGCGACGCAGACCTCGTCGAAGCCCGACAGCACGGTGATCTCGGGCGACAGCGCCACAATATTGGCCATGTCGTAGAGGTTGTAGGACGAATATTTGATCCCGGTGACGCCGGCGGTCGCCATCAGATCGGCCATGACATTCGCCGAAATGTCCACGCCGGTGGCGCTGGGGATCTGGTAGACCCAGGTCGGCGTATCGCCGGCAGCCTCGGCAATCAGCCGATAGTGCTCGCAGAGCGCGGTGTGGTCGACCTTGAAGTAGACGGGCGGCACGGCCGCCACCGCGTCCACCTTGAGTTCGGCGGCGTGGGCAGCCAAGGCCTGCGCCTCTTGCGTCGCCAGCGCGCCGATATGGGCGATGATCGCGGCGCGTCCCGCCGTCTGGTCGACGGTCGCCTCCAGGATGGCGCGACGTTCCGTCGGCGTGAGCAACAGCCCCTCGCCGGTGCCGCCGCAGACGAAGAAGCCGCTCACCCCGCGGGCAATCAGAAAGTCCACCAGATCGCGCACGGCGGCAATATCGACGGCAGAGCCGTCCTGGTTCATGGGCGTAATCAAGGCTGGGACAATTCCACGGATCATATTGTTCACTCGTTTCCTATTCGTCTATGATGCCACTTCAAAACAAAAGATTCGCCACAGATAGCCAATGATAAACAACGGATGTTCACAGATGTTTTCCAGCGGAGTCAGGGGGATCCTGTCATGGCAAAATCATCTGTGCCCTATCCGACCAAATCTGTGTGCATCTGTGACAGAAATCAGCTTTGCGGCGATCCCTCAGCGAAGTTCCTTGTCATAGTGCGTGAGCACTTCGGCGCCGTCGGCTGTCACCAACATGGCATCTTCCAGACGCACGCCGGTCTTGCCCGGCAAATAGATGCCCGGTTCCAGCATGATCACCATGCCTTCCTCAAGCACCTGGTCGTTGTAGGGCACAATGCGCGGGGCCTCGTGGCCGGAGACGCCGACGCCGTGGCCGGTGTGGTGCGGATAGACGGGATAGCCGGCAGCGTCGATAAACTCGCGCACCTTACGGTCGATCTCCTTGGCCATCACGCCGGGACGTACCAGCCCAATGGCATAGTCGAGCGCCTCCGAGATCACACGGTGGAGTTCGATCTGTTCGGCTGTCGGCTCACCGGCGACATAGGTGACGCAACTGTCGCTCCAGTAGCCGTAGCAGTATCGTGCTCAGGTCGATGATGATCGAATCCTGGGGACCGAGCGCCTCGGCTTCCGGCCAGCCGCCGATGTTGGCCGTACGATGGCCGACGGTGCAGTCATTGCCCAGAGGAACGCGCCGGCCGGCGCTAGCGCTCGATGGCCGCGTGGATGTCAGTCCACACGTCGATCTCGCGCTGGCCTTCCCGGACCGAACGGCGGGCAGCGGCGTGGCCGACCTCGGTCAGGGCGAAGTTGGCGCGCAGCTTGGCCAGTTCCTCATCCGTCTTGACCATGCGCAGATCCGTCAGCCAGCCGTCGATGGCGGTCCACTGGGTGATACCGGCGGCTGCGAGCACCGAACCGAGCGCAACCGGCAAGGAGGCGATCTCGACCCCAACCGAAACGCCGTCGCCAAGCCTGCCGACCAGCCGTTGCAAGGCTTCGGCCTGTTGTCTCGGGCTCTCGATCGGCCGTTCGATGGTGTAGCCGGGATAGGTCGCCACATCGCAGTCCGCATCGGCCGACAGGTCACCGGCAACGCCGGCCAATGCATCCAGGGTGAGCAACGTGTAGTGGCCGGCGTCGTACCAGAGCAATGACGGGCCGCCGGCAAAGAGGTTGCCGCCCAACTGAATCGGCGGCGCGAAGCCGGTCAACCAGGTGACGGTATGCTGGTGGGCAAAGAGCGCATGCGTGATGCCGCGCGATCCTGAGGAGTTCGCTGGTTCGTTGACGCTGTTCGATATGCATGAGTTTTCCTTCCCAATCCAGTTTGGCTGCTTCGACAAAACCCTAGCGCACCAGGCGTCGAAAAGGCTCTCGCTTGAGATCGCAGACCAGCAGACTGTCCAACGTTTCGTCTTCGAGACCGCGTCTGATCACCTGAAACGCTTCGGTACGCGGCCTGCGCCGTCTGCTCGATGTCGGTTTGCGTGTGGGCCAGGGTCGCCTTGAAGGTCGTCAGACAGTGCACGCCGCGCCGCGCCATCTCCTGGATGAAGAGCGTGTTCACCTTTGCGCGTTGGGTCTCGTCCGGCAGGTCGAAGTGAACCGCTGGATTGCTGTACAGGCCCACGCACGCGCCGGCCAAGCCGGCGGCGGCGAAGGCGTCATCCAGGCTGCGGCGCAGCCGCTTCGCCGATCTCACGAAAGCGGACCTCGGCCTCTCTTCGCTTCAGTTCTCGAATGGTCGTCAGCGCCGCGGCCAAGCCGATGTTGTCGCTCCAGTAGGAGCTGGAGATAAACATGCGGCCGGCCGGCTCCATCACCGCCTGCGAGCCCACGACCGCGCCCATGGCATAGCCGTTGGACATGGCCTTGGCGACCACCGTCATGTCCGGCGTGACGCCGACCGCTGCCTGGATGCCGCCGATCCGGTAGCGCCAGCCGCAGGAGACTTCGTCGAAGATGAGCACCACGTCGTGCTCTTTCGCCAACGCCTGTACGCTCTCCAAGTAACCGTCAGGCGGCAACTCGGAGCGGGCCGGCTCCATCATGATGGCGGCCACCTCGCCGACGTGTTCGTCCAGGAGGCTCGCCAGCATCTCTGTATCGCCGTAGACAAAGGGAATCACCGTGCCGGCCAATGCCTTGGGCACGCCGATGGGTTCGATGCCGGCAAAGGGATACTCGCCGCTCTCAGGATCGACGCCGAAGTTGGCGGCCTGATACCAGTCGTGCCAGCCGTGATAGCCGCAGATCAGCACCTTGTCGCGACCGGTGACGCCGCGTGCAATGCGGATGGCGACCGCACAGGCCTCGCCGCCGCCCTTGGTGTAGCGAACCATCTCGGCGCTGGGGATGGTCTCGACCAGTTCTTCGGCCAGTTCGATCTCCAGCAGGCTGTTGAGCGTGTAGATGCTGCCGCGCCGGATCTGCTCGACGACCGCGCCATCGACCACGTCGTCGGCATGGCCGAGGATGACGGCGCCCACGGCGTTGACCCAGTCGATGTACTCGTTTTCGTCGATGTCGATGAAGCGTGAACCCTTGGCCCGCTGCGCGTAGACCGGGCTGACGCCGTTGGCAAACTGATCGGCACGGCGGCTGATCAACTGCGTCCAGCCCGGAATCAATTCGCCGGCACGCGCATAGGCGGCAAGCGAGCGGCTCACGTCGGGATAGGCTGTCATGGCCGATTCTTTCTCGATCGACGTTTGGGAAATGGGTGGTCGGCAATAGGTTCACGGCTGTTGGATGCGTTCATCGTATCCCAACAGTGGTGGGCTGTCAATCAGGATTTCGCGCCCCGATTGGCACGGTCTTTGGTTCTGTGGTACCGTGCTCAATAATTCGACCGACCCTGCATTTTTCGTAGTCACAGATGACTCTGACTGCACAGAACAAGCTATTGTCATCACGTCACGGCATTTGCCCACAATGGATTAACGTGTAACTTCAGGCGTGAAGCTCTATCCGTGTTTGCCGTGTCCATCTGCGGCTAATTCCGTCACGATTTTCTATGGCGAGAGAGGAATCAACATGCGTCGCTTCGAAGGAAAAGTCGCCCTGATCACCGGCGCGTCACGTGGGATCGGGCGCGGCATCGCCCTCTGTCTGGCCGAAGAGGGGGCCGACATTGTGGTCAACTATCGCACCCATCCTGAGGAAGCGCAGGAGGTCGCCGACGCGGTGAACGCGTTGGGCGGACAGGCATTGCTCTGGGGCGCGGACGTGGCCGACCGGGACGCGGTCAAGGCGATGGTGGACGGCGCGGTCGCCCATTTTGGCCGCATCGACATCGCCGTGGCCAACGCCGCGCTCTCGGTGCGCCAACCGGTCCTGGAGGCCGATTGGGAGACGGTGCGCCGCACCATCGAGGTGAGCCAGTTTGGCGTCTTCCACACCTGCCAGTTTGCGGCGCAGCAGATGGTGGCGCAGGAGCAGCGTGGGCGCAGCAAGGGCAAGATCGTGATCATCTCCTCGGTGCACGCCGAGTTGCCCGTGCCCGCCAGCGCCGCCTACAACATGGCCAAGGCCGCCATCAACCACTTCACGGGCACGCTGGCCGCCGAACTGACGCCCCATCACATCAACGTCAACGTGATCAACCCCGGCTGGATCGACACGCCGGGCGAACGAAAATGGGCCACGGAGGAAGATATTCGTACCGGCGCTGAGCGGATGCCCTGGAAGCGGTTGGGACTGCCGGAGGATATTGGCTATGCGGTGGCGTTCTTGGCCAGCGACCAGGCGGACTATGTGACGGGGGCCACGTTGCGCGTGGATGGCGGCTATATGCTTGGGCTGCGAATCCCCGAATAGCTTCACGCACACTCGTTCTCGTACTCGTCCTCGTACTCGATGGCGAAACGAAGGTCGAGAACGAGTACGAAGGCGAGGATGAGGAGGAGTGATATGACCAACACAGAACGTTCGATCCACGATCTTTTCGACCTACACGGCAGAGTCGCCATCGTCACCGGCGCGGCCGGCTGGCTGGGCGCGGCCATGAGCCGGGCGCTGGCGGAGGCCGGCGCGCGGGTCGTCGTCACCAGCCGCGATGGCGATCAGGCCGCCGAGTTCGCTGCGACCTTGCCGGGCGACGGCCATCTCGGTCTCGCCTTTGCCCAGGATGAGACCGACTCGATTCCCGCGTTCGTGGCTCAGGTCGTCGAGCGTGCCGGCCAGATCGACATCCTGGTCAACAACGCCTACGGCGGCACGGCCCCGGACATCGACAATGCCACGGCCGAGGATTTCGACCGCGCCTATCACACCGGCGTGACCGCCTACTTTCTGCTGGCGCGCGAGGTCGTCTTTCATCTGCGAGCACGGGGCGCGCCCGGTTCGATCATCAACATCGGCAGCATGTACGGCGTGGTCGCCAGCTACCCCGATGCCTACGTCGATCTGCCGGTCAACAGCCCGCCCAACTACCATGGCCTCAAGGGCGGCATCGTGCACCTGACGCGCCATCTGGCCGTCTACTGGGCGGGCGACGGCGTGCGCGTCAACGCCATCAGCCCCGGCCCCTTTCCCTCGCCGCGGGTCAAGGACGCCATGCCCGACTTCATCGAGCGCCTGGACGCCAAGACGCCCATGGGGCGCATGGGGTTGCCCGAAGAACTCAAGGGCATCACGGTGCTGCTGGCCAGCGACGCCGGCAGCTACATCACCGGCCAGAACATTCTGGTCGACGGCGGCTGGACGGCGTGGTGAGCGGCGGGCTTGATTGAAGGGCTGACAAGGTGACAGGGTGAACGGGATGGCGACCTGGCAACTGACCGATGCCGACCGAGCGTTTTTCGAACGTGATCTGGCTGACTTTCTGCCCGACCGTATCTTTGACGCGCACGCCCATCTCTTCACACACGAGCACTATCCCGACGGCAACGTGCCGCCCAGTCTGGCGGCAATGCCGGCGCGGCTCGGCCTGGCCGAATATCGCCGTTTCATCGAGTGGATCCATCCCGGCGGACAGAACCCAAGGCGGCCTCTTTTTCGGCTTGGCCTTCGAGGCGGACCGGGATGGCAACAACGCCTTCATCGCCGACGAGATTGCGGCGGCCAGAGCAATGGATGGCGACTTCGGCCGGCACTGCTACGGCCAGTTGATCGTCCCGCCGTTGATGGAAGTCGAGACAATCCGCCAACAGGTGCGGGCGGGCAGCTTTGTCGGCCTGAAGTGCTACCACACCATGGCCGATGTCGACGGCCCGACCTTTCAGGCGCCCATCGAAGCCTACCTGCCGGAGGCCCATGTGCAGTTGGCCCACGAAGAAGGCTTGACCATCACGCTGCACATGGTGCGCGACCGGGCGCTGGCCGATCCGCTCAACCAGGCGACGATTCGGCGTTACTGTGAACGCTATCCCGACATGCGGCTCATTCTGGCCCACGCCGCGCGCGGCTTCAATCCGTGGCACACCATCGAGGGCATTCAGAGCCTCAGCGGACTGCCCAATGTCTGGTTCGACACCTCAGCCGTGACCGAGGCCGGAGCCTTCGAGGCCATCGTCGAGACCATGGGCCACGAACGTCTGCTCTACGGGACCGACTTCCCGGTGAGCCACATGCGCGGCCGCTGCGTGGCCATCGGCGACTCGTTTCACTGGATCTACGCCGACGAACTCGATCTGGCCGAAAAGCACGTGAACCTGCAACCGGTCCTCATCGGGCTGGAGTCGTTGCGTGCATTGCGTCTCGCCTGCTGGCGTCTCAAACTGAGCGATCAGCAGATCGAGGATATTTTCTACAACAACGCCGTGGCGCTGTTCGGAGAGAAAGCAAGATAGACCGCGGTCTATCTATGGATGATTCCTGTAAATATACATCGAACTCATAAATAATTAGGAGAGCGTCTCGTGAGTGAAGTTGGCCTGCGCAAGACCGAGTTGGACACGCCCTTTCTCTGGGTGGACCTGGATGTACTTGAGCGGAACATCGAACAGATGGCCGCCTTTTTTCGAGCCGCAGGTGTCAACTGGCGTCCCCATATCAAGGGCAACAAGACGCCGGCCATCGCCCACATGTTGCTGCACGCCGGCGCCATCGGGCTGACCTGCGCCAAGCTGGGCGAGGCCGAGGTCATGGCCGCGGCCGGGGTTCAGGATATGTTGATCGTCAACCAGATCGTGGGCCTGCAGAAGTATGTGCGCCTGGCCAATCTCTGTCGCACCGTCGATGTCAAGATCGCGGTCGATGACACGGCAACGCTGGCCGATCTGAACGCGGCGGCCGTGGCCAAGGGCGTCGAAATCGGCGTGGTGATCGAGGTCAACACCGGCATGAACCGGGCCGGCGTCGAGCCGGGCGAGCCGGTTGTCGAGCTTGCGCGCACCATCAGCAGCTACCCCGGCATACGCCTGCGTGGGCTGATGACCTGGGAGGCCCACGCACTGAGCATCGAGGATGACGCTGTGAAACGCCGGACGATTGCCGCTGCCATCGGCCAGTTGACCGAGAGCGCCGACCGTTGTCGCCAGGCCGGCTTCCCCATCGAGATCGTCAGTTGCGGCGGCAGCGGCACCTATGTGATCACGGCCAATGAGCCGGGCATCACCGAGATCCAGGCCGGCGGCGCTATCTTCAAGGACATGACCTACGCCGCCTGGAACGTGCCGACCGAGCACGCGCTCTTCGTCCACAGCGTGGTGACCAGCCGCCCAACGCCGGACCGCGCCATCATCGATGCCGGCTTCAAGACCATGCCGCGCAGCGCGCACGTGCCCAAGCCCATCGGCTTCGACGGCGTGGCAGACATGTTCATGTCGGCAGAGCATGGCATCATCACCCTGGACCACGACAACGATACCATCGCCGTCGGCGATCGTTTCGACTTCATCCCGGCCTACGGGGATACGACCGTCTTTCTGCATGACAATCTGTACGCGCTGCGCGACGGTGTGGTCGAGGCCGTCTGGCCGATTGCGGCGCGGGGGAAGTTACGATAGCATGGCTCTCGCCGTCATCAAGACTGAGACGGGACCAATCTGAGGAACTGGCGATGACTCCAACCCCGGCATTACCTGAAAAGCAACCGACAAAACCGTACGAGGCATGCTCGATCTCCGACCTCGTAAGGTCCATTGACGCCGGTGCGAAGCCGCAAAGGCACTGGGCGCGCGGTAGAGGGGTTTGACAATCGCGTCTGGGCCAAGGGGTTGACAACGAAAAATTCGTATGCTAAGTTACATTCAGCCTACCACAAGTCAATTGCCAGACAACAATGAATCATACAAATGCCGAGACCGATCTTCTGTGCATATTGTTCTCTTACAGGGTTGGCGCTTTAGTCGGAATCATCGGTACGTCCATACATAGGCGCAGTTTTTTTTGTGCCTGGACATCTTGACAGGTCAGTGCAAACACTTTTGGTTCAACCCCCTGAGATCCTAAAGAGCCACACCTTTTCCACAGTGATGCCGAACCGACCGGAATCCTATTCTTTGTAGAGCGACACGGATTCCGTCTGCCCTATCGATGAGTCTGATCCACCAATCATAAAAGGGAGACGAAGATGTCAAAATGGTATGTAAGTATTGTGCTGTTGTTGGTATTGTTCTTGTCCGCCTGCGCGGGTCAACCCGCCGCGCCGGTGCAGGTCGAGGGAGAAGCAGCAGGCGCGGAAACTGAAGACGCGACCGCGGACCAAGGCTCGGCCGCAGGCAAAGAGGCGCCCATGCTTGCGGAGATGGTGGCCGCCGGCGAACTTCCGCCGCTGGATGAACGACTGCCGGCGGAGCCATTTATAGTCGGCCCGGGGGTCATCGTTACGGAGGAAAATCTGCCCGACTGGACGCCTGGCGTCTACGGCGGCACGCTGCGCATGGCCCACCCGGGCGCAGGTTGGAATCCAGATATCTTCATCATGCTCAACGAGCATCTGCTCATGGCCCCAGGCATCAGCGTCGATGGTATCCGCCCCAATATCTTGCAGGATTTCCAGGCCAATGAGGATAATACTGAGTTTACCTTCACCATTCGTGAGGGCCTGCGTTGGTCGGACGGCGAGCTGGTTACCACGGAAGATGTACGCTTCATGGTCGAGGACGTCTACATGAATGAGGAATTGACGCCCTCGTTCCCCTCCAAGTTCCGGGCAGGCGGACGGCCCGCTGGCGAACCCATGCAACTGGAAATCATCGACGACTACACCTTCCGACTGACCTTCACCGAACCCTATGGCGGTCTACTACGTGAGCTGACCATCAAGGGCTGGCAGGGCTACACCGATCTGATGCAGCCAGCCCATTTCTTGAAGCAGTACCACACCGCCTACACGCCCATTGAAGAGATGGCTGACGAACTGAACGAGATGGGCCTGACCGATGAATGGTGGCAGTTGTTCTCTAGCAAGAACTGCCAGAATTGGGATCTCACCCGCCCACGCTGCATCGGTTTCCCTGCTCTCTACCCATGGGTTTCGGTCGATTCGAGTGCACCCGGCGTATTGGCCTTTGAGCGCAATCCCTATTACTTCAAGGTCGATACGGAAGGCAAACAGCTTCCTTACATCGACAATGTCACCTCTGTTTTGACCGAAGATTCGGATATGGTCAACCTGCGGGTTCTGGCCGGAGATGTCGACCTACTACGTGAGGATACTGCTCTGGTCAAGCTGCCGCTCTACAAAGAGAATGAGGAGCAGGCAGGTTTCACCGTGCAGTTGTTGGACAACCACGTCGATCCGGTCGCCCTCTTCCTGAATCAGACCTATGATGATCCGGTCTGGCGCGAGGTGGTCGGCGACATCCGCTTCCGCGAGGCGTTGAATCTGGCCATCGATCGCCAGGAGATCATTGACAGCCTCTACTTCGGCCTGGCCCAGATGCCACAATTGGTGCCTGGTGACTTTGACCTGGAAAAGGCCAACGCACTGCTGGATGAGATGGGCATGGACCAGCGCGATGAAGATGGGTTCCGTCTGGGGCCCGACGGCAATACCTTCGAACTGCCCATCGAAACCGCCAACTATGCCCCGGATGTGCCGCTGGCCGCCGAACTTCTGGTCGAACACTTCAAGGAGATTGGCATCAAGTCCACCTTAAGGTTGATAGATTCATCATTGGCCGGGCAACGTGTTGATGCCAACGAGGCCCAGGCCTCGGTGATCTGGTCGGTGCAGCCCATGTGGCCCAATGGCACCTGGACGGATTACCTGCCGACGGGTCGATGGGGCAAGCTGTGGGATGTCTGGTACACGAGCGGCGGCGAGGACGGCGAGGAGCCGCCTGATGCGGTCAAAGATCTCTATACAGCGCAAGAGGGCCGAATCCAGGCGATACCTGCCTCAGACGAAGACAAGGCGCTGACGGAAGAGATCTACCAGATCCACTATGATAATATCTATGTCCACAACATTGTGGAGTTGGTCCGATATGCCTTGATCACCAATGCCAATCTGGGCAATGTGCCGTCCGGCGGACAGGCGATCGGCGCCAACAACAGCGGTGAACAGTTCTTCTACAAGGACTAGGAACAAGAGGCCGTATTGAGTTTGATATGCAGGGACAGGCCTCAGACCTGTCCCTGCATGCGCGTTTTACGCCTTTGCTCGACCCGTACGCGTTCTATTCCGCCGTATTTGGAAAATCTGACAGATCAGATTCTTGCTTCTGCCCGCCTTTGAACGGGCTATTCCCGATCCCCGGCCAGATCCGCGCAACGCCAAATCCCGCTCGAATCGAAATCCAGACAATGGTGACGGCCCAGACCCAGGTCAATGCGTTGGGCGATGTCGTGTCGATCAGAAAAAGACCGGCCGCACCCACGAGCGTGGCCAGCGTGACCACGTTGCGCAGATAGCGAAAGTCGCCGGTGCCCCAGTGCACGCCGTCGGTCAGAAAGGCCAGGGCGTTGATCGGCTGGCTGATGGCGGCCAGAAACCAGGCCGGATAGAAGACCGCCAGGGCCGTGGCCGGCACCAACAGCGCGGCAATCCAATCACGCCCGAGCCACATGCCCAGGGCGAGCAGAACACCCAATCCCAATGCCCAGGCTCCGCCCACAGCCGCCACGCGCTTGGCCTGCACCACCATGGCCGAGCCGATGAAAAAGCCGACCAGGCTCTGCGCGGTGATGGCCAGCGCATCCAGGCCGAAAGCGGCAAAGCTCCAGAACTGGCGGATGGCTTGATTGGCCGCGCCGCTCTGCGCGCCGATCTGGGTGGCCACGCGCGTGCTGAGCAGGATGAAGAGGGTCAACATGCCCGTGCGGATGAAGAGATCGCCGCCGATGCGCAGCAGGCCGGTCGCCTCGCTCATACGCAGCCCTGACGGCCAGCCCAGCCGGCGCACCACCACCGTGACCGCCCAGATCGCGCCGACCCACTGGGCAAAGACGCTGGCCGCGGCCGCGCCGGCGATGCCGAAGCCGGGAATCGGCCCCCAGCCCATGATGAAGACAGCATCCAGCGCGATGTTGATCACGTTGATGGTCAGCGCGATCCAGAGCGGCGTCTTCATGTCCTGCAGGCCACGCAGCACGCCGAACGCAGCCAGAAGCGAGACCACGGCCGGCGCGCCAAAGAGACGCACCTGCATGTACTGGGTCGCACTGTCCTGTACTTCACCGCTTGCGCCCAGCCACCCGCTGATGGCATAGGCGCTGGGCCAGCCGATCAGCATGAGGAGCAGACCAAAGGAGGAGCCGAGCAAAAAGGCAAGGCCGGCCACGCGCGAGGCTCTGCCCTGCCGTTGCGCGCCCAGCGCCTGCGCGACCTCCGTCTGGGAACCGACGCCCAGGAAGTTGAAGATCCAGAAGACGCTCGACAGCGCGGCCGTGCCCACGCCCAACGCCGCCAGCGACTCGGCCCCCAGGCGCGCCACAAACGCGGTGTCGACCAAGCCGGTCAGCGGTTCGGCGATCAGGGAGATCAGAACGGGCAGGGAGAGGGTGAGAATCGTGCGATTGGGCGCACGCAGGAAGGGGTGCGTTTGAGGCGACGTGACAACAGGTGGCATGGGCGCTAGGTACACTGACCTTGTGGTGGATACTATGTCTTGTCAGGAATAAATAATCTGGAGCCTGCGCCCACGTGCTCGAGCCATTCGTGGGCGTAGGCTCCAGACAATCGTCACGATAGCATTGACAAAACGTAAGGTGAACCGATTGATGGTGAGGCTACAGCATATTTGTTTCGGACAATTACCAGGTGCAGACGCCCTGCTCTTGTGTCAAATCAATCTGCCGCACCCAAGCAAACGGATCAGAGGCGCCTGATGCCATGTTCACATAGTACCAATAATACCCGGACGTGTAGACACCGCGGATGGCGTCGAACTGTTGGTTTCCCGGGAATGTCGTCTTTTGCGGGCCGTTCGGATAGACATAGGCCGGCGCCCCGCTCTGTGGCCACACGCGGCACTCACCCGGCTGGAAATTTTTCATCGTCACGGGCGGCGCAGTTCCGCCGCCACTGTCGTAGCGCACCGACACACTGTCCTCCACATAGAATGGACTGGACGAGAAGGCGACGATTCGTCCATCAATGCTCTGGTTGACGGTCAGCTGAGTCGACCAGACGCCTTCGCCGCCCAGGCCGACATTGTTTCCCTGCAAGGTCGTTGCCTGTTGTTGCAGTACGCGACCGTTTAGATCGCGTGCCTGCACGACAACGTTACCCTCAAACAGGTTGCCGCCTCGACCGCTCACAGTAAAGGTGGTCGGCAAAAGGGCGCCATTCACCGGTGATTCGATCACAATAAAGGAAGGAGAAATTGTGGCGTTAAATCGTACCGATGTGGTAGCGTAAGCGTCCGACGAACCGGGCGAGTAGGCGACAATCGTCCCTGGCGTATCGACGCCCACGTTGACGGTCAACTGCACACTGTAGCTGCCCTCGCCGCCCGTGCCTACAGTGCTGCCCTGAAGCGTGGTGGGGCGTTCGGCCAGCACTCTGCCGGAAGAATCTCTCGCCTGTACGACGACATTGCCCTCGAACAATCCGGCTCCACGGCCGCTCACTGTGAACGTCGGGTCCAGATTGCTGCCTGACGTCGGGTACTCGATGCTCAGCCACGACGGCGGCGTAACGCTGTTGAAGATCACGGGTACCGTAGCGGTGGCGGTCGCCCCCGGCGAGGAGACAACGATGCTGCCGGGCGTGTTGGCCCCTACGTTGACGGTCAACTGGGTGCTGTAGCTGCCCTCACCGCCCGTGCCTACAGTGCTGCCCTGAAGCGTGGTGGGGCGTTCGGCCAACACTCGGCCTGAAGAATCTCTCGCCTGGACAACGACATTGCCCTCGAACAGTCCAGCTCCACGGCCGCTCACTGTGAACGTCGGGGCCAGATTGCTGCCTGACGTCGGGTACTCGATGCTCAGCCACGGCGGCGACGTAACACTGTTGAAGATCACGGGTACCGTAGCGGTGGCAGTCGTGCCCGGCGAGGAGACAACGATGCTGCCGGGCGTGTTGACTCCCACGTTGACCGTCAACTGCACACTGTAGCTGCCTTCGCCGCCGGCGCCCACATTGCTGCCTTGGAGCGTGGTGGGGCGTTCGGCCAACACTCGGCCGGAAGAATCTCTCGCCTGGACGACGACATTGCCCTCGAACAGCCCACAGCCACGCCCACTCACAGTAAACGTAGCCTGCACGTTGGCCCCTGAGGTAGGCGAGGCGATCGTTAGCCACGGTGTGGTGCAGGAAGGTGGTGGCGACGACCCGAGACCCGGGATCGTCAAGGTCTGCCCAGCCATCAGCCGGTATGGGCTATGAAGATTGTTGACGCGCATCAGCTCGGATTGGCTGACACCGAAGCGATTGGCGATCGAGAAGATGGTGTCGCCGCGAACGACGTAGTAGGTGCTGCCGCTGACGGTCCCTTGAGCGTGTTCCGAACGCCCTCGGTCGTAGACGCCGCCGGAACCGCCACCACCTGTTCCCCAGTCGGACCCACAGTGGTTGACGACGATAATGGTCGTGCCGGCAGGCAGATAGTCGGGGTTGGAGCCGAGGGTGCGGCGATTGAGGTTGTACAATTCTTCCCAGGTGGTACAATAGCGGCGCGCCACAGAGGCCAGCCGATCGCCGGGCATGACGACATAGGTTTCGGTCGAATTGGCAGAGACCGGCGGAGCATCCAGTATCACCAGCGCCATGATCGCCAACAGGCCGATCATGGCGATCATGCTCTTGCGCAAAACAACATCACGGGGTCTAGCTATTCTGTGCGACATCGGCTTCTCCCTAGAATTCCCCACTCGTTCCCTTTTATTGCCACCGTCTCAGACAATCGTCAAGCCGAACCCATGGAAGCTCCAATTAGATAGACGCAGAAAGAGGCGCAAAAGGCGCGTTCCGGGGCACCAGCATCGCCCATCACTTGCGCTGGAAAACCGATGACAGCGACGCGATCACATGTGCGGCCGACCAAAGTGGATATCCAACGTTGAAAAACAGGCGAGTTTCAGATAGGTTTCTGAAGGGTACCAGCATGTCGACGCTCGCGCAAGCGCGGCTTACCTATCAGTGTCCCCTTCTCTTTCGCTCCGACAAACTGCTAGGGCAGACGAAGTTCCGCCCACACTGGATAATGGTCGCTGGCCTCAGTCTCGGGCCAGACGCCGCTCGCTTCAACGTCCATGCCGCGAACGAAAATGTTGTCGGCGACAGCCCCCACACCGGCGACAGAAAATGTAGCGTCAGATCCGGAATAGGCAGGCTCGAAGCCGGCATCGGCGAAGCGTTCAGCAACGCTTTTTCGGCTTTGGGGGGTCATCGTATTGAAGTCCCCGCCTGCGGCAGCCATCTCAAACGGATCCCGTTCGCTCTCTGACGCATCGGCTAAGCGGTCAATCTGCTCGGCGCGTTGCTCCGGGCCCATCCAGAGTGTCTCGGTATGGACGCTGTACACATCGACCGGATTGCCGACGATATCCAACGATCCCCGAACGGCTATGCGTCGCTGCCCTGTTCTGGGATTGGCGTTGGGCAGCAACAGTTTTTCCGATGAATTGATGGGCCATTTCGACAGGACCGCATTGCCGAAGTCTTTGCCATGGCGCGTGTGGATCGAAGCCGGATAGTAGACGTAATTGTAGCCCAACTGTTCGGCCATGGCCTCGACGCCCGGCGCATGCATCTCCTGCAGAAGCAACACGTCGGCATCTGCCAACTCGGGCGTTTCGGTTATTTCTCGGATGGCCGTCTCGATCTCGTCACCGTACTTGATGTTCCAGGTCACGATCCTGATAGCGCCGTCAAAGACCGGCTTTTCCGGCGCAAATTCGCCGGAAAAGAACGGTCCGTCGGCCTGCTCGTAGTTTGTCATCGATTGGCAGCCGGTCAGCAAGAGCAGAGCTTCCAGCAATCCGACGGCAGCCAAAACTCGGAATGGTCTCATGCCACACAGTTTACTTGGCCGACGTTCTTCATGCAACAAAAAAGCGCCCACCTTCGCCTGAACGACGTCGGTGGGCGCTTTTTGCTGCTCAATCGGCGTAGCACCTTACGTCAAATATCGAAGCGGGGGCATTCCCGTGAGTGGAGAGGCATTCGATGGCCAAACGGGTGGTAATCAAGGGCGGGTCAAACCGGATCGTATTGCGCGCCTGGTGGTTGTCCCTCTTTTCAACGACGACATTCTGCACGTCATCGATCACGCGATATCGTTTAACGCAGAAGGGCATAGCTGACTCCGGCTGCCCCATCAACACCGACTCCATGGGGTGATCGAAGTCAACATCAAAGCTCAGCGCCAGCCGGGCCACGGTCTGCGGCCGTGACCATTCGAGAACAAGCGTGGGCGACTCGTCATCGACATCCGCGACCCAGGCATTGGGGCCTGCGGTCGGGCGGGCCAGCCCGTTGGCCACATTGGCCGGCTCGAAAGCGGCCAAAGGCGGCTCGATGGTCAGCGCCAGATTGTGGCCGCCCGGACGGCGTTTGGGGCACCAGAATTCGAAGGTCTCGATGCCGATGTCTTCTACCGGCTCCTGTTTGCCGAAGTTGGAAACCGCCGGATTCTGATGATTGGCCACGGACAGAATGCCGGTTATCCGTTTCTGGCTGGTGTGAACGCAAACCCCGGGGTTCTTTGCGAAGCAGACAAAGAGATAGCGCGGCTCATCGATAGTCACATCGAAGTCCAACGTGATGGCCTGATTCTGGCCAGCAGAAAGTTCTATCGATCTGGTCGCCAAGAAAACGTCGGGGGTGTAGTTGTCCGGCCGGTCGCTTGTGCGCAACTCGACCGTCAGCGTCGTGGGTTCTTCCACGTCAAACGAAAAGGTCACCGACGGCATGGGGCCGGCCGAAATCGGCAACATCTGCGCCCATGGATAGTCGAGGGCGACCGGCGTCCCATCGTCCGGCAATCGGGCCAAACGCAGCGTGCTGGACGCGGAGACATCTGCCGCCTGGACAAGGTCCGCCGGATCGGTCAGGCAAACGTCCGGGATGAACTGGCCGGCACGCAGCAGGTCACGCTGGAGCGCTGCCATACGTTTCGGACCCAGCAGATCGGCTGGTTTCAGATGGTCGGCAACACAATGTACCGCGGCAATACCGACAGCCTGGGCGGCGGCGGCCAGAGTGGCCTGGACGCGGGTCGAGCCGAAGGCCACGTGCGACACGCTGATGATACGACCGGCCAAGAAAAGATTGCGAATGTTCTTGCTGTAGAGCGAGCGATAGGGGATCTGGTAGACGCCGCGCGCGTGCCACTGGTTGCAGCCCGGTTTCTCGCTGTATATTCCGTCGGCCGGGTGCAGATCCATGGCCCAGCCGCCATGGGCCACGGCATCGTCAAACAGTCTCTGCTCAACAAGATCCTGCTGAATCAGCATGTAGTCGCCTTCAAACCGGCGGCTCTCTCGCTTGCCCGGAATGTGGCCGACCCATTCCAGCGTCAAGTTCTCGGCTTCCGGAAATTGCCCCGAGTTCTTGATGTGATCCCAGACGCCGTAGATCACGCTCCACAGCTCCCACTTGATGGCTTCGGTCTCGTGGACCGTGTCCATTCGACCGCCGTACTCAATCCACCAGAGTCGGCAGCCGTCTTCGCCAGCGTTGAAGCTGCGATAGCGAGGGATCTTGGTGATGTCGTCCAAGGCGAAACTGGGCGGGACATAGTTGACCGGATGGCCCACATCTTTGCTGTAGAAGTAGAGCGAATGGCCCAACAGTTCGCCGTAGTCTTCCCGATCGGGCGCAAGTTTTTCGCCGAATTCGACCGCGGTTTCCGCGCCCATGCGGAACGCAGCCCCGGCCAGAAAACCGACCAGTCCATCGCCGGAGGCATCGCAGAAGAGCGGAGCCGACACTTCGTAGAGAGTGGAGTTCTGGCTGCAAAAGGCGCGTACAGCACTGATGGTATCGGCATCCGACTTGGTCAGGTCAAAGACGGCGGTGTTGAGAAGCAGGGTGATGTTCGCTTCCTTTAAGACCATCTCCAGCAGAATCGTATCGAAGATCAGCGGATTGCCGTCGGCATTGCGATAGAGGTTTTCGACCAGGATTTCGTCAATGACGCCGCCTTCGCGCGCCCAGCGGTTGTTGTTGCCCATGTGGGCCGTGGCGCCCAGAATCCACAGGCGCACCTCACTCGATGCGTTGCCGCCCAGGATCGGTCGATCCTGGATCAACGTCACGCGGATGCCCGCCCGCGCCGCGGTGATGGCCGCACACGTCCCCGCCATTCCGCCGCCAACGACAACCAGATCACACTCGATCTGTTGCGTGACGAGTTCGCGTGAGGCTGCCGGCGGTGAGATGTTCATTCGTAAAGTCTCCTGCAGATTGCTGTAGGTTGATCCGAGTCGGGGAAAACAATAGACCGCGGATTTCACGGATTAGGCGGATGTCGGCGGATATTATCCGAAAAATATCCGGGGTTGTCCGCCCTATCCTCGAAATCCGCGGTCTATCTTCTTTGTCTCTCCGAAGAATCGCTAGTTGATGATGTCGCTGATGTCTTCGTTGGCGTAGTCCAGCACGGTCTGGGCGTCATCTTCTGCACCGACCAGATAGGCCTGAACCTGCTCGGCCAGGATGGACTCCAGGCGAGCCGACTCAACGTAGGGCCAGAAGGGATTGGTGCGCGCATTGGCCGTGACCTGGTTGGCCCAGGTGGAGATGAACTCGTCGCCGGTTACCACGTCCGAGTTCAGGGCTTCGCTGGTGGTCGGCGGCAGCGACATGTTCTCGAAGTAGTTCAAGGCGGTGTCGGTGTCGGACGTGAGATACTGGACCCAGTCGGCGGCAGCATCACCTTGTTCGCCGTCAAAGACGACCACAATGTGGCCCCAGAGCAACGACTGCGGTGAATCACCTTCGGCGAGCACAGGGCGCGGCACCGGGATGATCAGATCGCCCAGGTTCTCAATGGGCGTATCCTTGGTGACGATGCCCTTGACGACAATGGCATCATCGTAGAAGGCGGCCTTGCCCTGGGAGAAGAGCTGGCGAGCCGTGAAGCGATCCATGTCCGGCGCCACATAGCCGGCGTCAACGAGACCCTTGTACCATTCCAATGCGGCCACACTGCCCTCGTCGCCCAAGGTCACGTTGCCGTCGGCATCGATGATCTCACCGCCGAAGGTCCAGATCCACGGGATAATGTCCTTGAGACCGTCAATGGAGGTCATGCCGGCGTAGGGCACGATCTCGGGATCGTAGGCTTTGATCTGTGCGAGTGCCGCTTCGAATTCTTCGATGGTGGTCGGCAGTTCGGCCACGCCGGCATCTTCAAGGATCTGCTTGTTGGCGACCAGGCCAATCGAGCCGGTGGTCCAGGGCAGACCGTATTGGACGCCGTCAACCTGGCCGCTTGCCAGCGCTGCGTCCTGATAGCCACGGCCTTCGGCATAGGCCGAAAGGTCTTTGAGCTTGCCGGTGGCGGCCAGCGTGTTGAGCCAAGCGATATCAAGCTGGGCCGCGCCTTCGGCGGTGCCGCCGTTGGCCTGAAGCACCAACTGATTCAGCGTCTCGCCCCAGGGGAAGGCCACGTCGTTGATGGTGACACCGTTTTCGGCGGCATACTCCTCGATATAGCCCATGACCACGTCGCGGGAGGCTCCTTCATTCAGCGCCCAAGCGGTGAACGGAAAATCTCCACCCTCGGCTGCCGGTGCGGCTTCTTCCTCGGACACGGGAGCAGTCGCCTCTGCCTCTGCGCCTCCTTCTTCCGAGGCAGGTGCGGCCGCAGGGGCAGCACAGGCGCCAATCACCAGCGCCAATGCAAGCATGGCAACAACAACGAAAGTCAATCTGAATTTCTTGAACACGATTCTTCTCCTCTAACTCTGTGTATGAATGGAAACGCTATCAAATATAACTAACCCTTCACGGCGCCGGCAGTCAATCCGCTGACGATGAAACGCTGGAAGATGATAAAAGCAACCACGACAGGCAATGATACCAGTAGAGAGGCCGCCATCATGTCGGCCCAGGCGGTCTGGAATTCGCCGACATAGGTGAGAACCAGGCCGGGCGGCAGCGTCTGCTTCTCAGGACCGGCCAGGGTCAGGGCAAAGATGAAATCGTTCCAGCCGCGGATGAAGGCGAACAGGAAGGTCGAAACCAGGGCTGGGCCGGCAATCGGCAGTATGATCCTGTGAAGAATGGTCAAATGGCTGGCGCCATCGATCTTGGCCGCCTCGATCAACGCAGACGGAATCTTGTCGAAGTAGCCCTTGAGCATCCAGATACAGAGCGGCAACGTGAAGGTAATGAATGACAGTATCAGGCCGGTGAAGGTGTGCAGCAGGCCCATGCGGTTGAACATGAGGTAGATGGTGATGAGCAGCAACGCCTGAGGGAACATCTGGGCGGAAAGCACCAGGTACATCAATGACTGTCGGCCTCGATAGCGAAACTTGGAAAATGAGTAGGCCGCATAGGCCGCGATCAGAATGCTGAACGTGGCAGTCGCCAGCGAGACCAGAACACTGTTGAAGGCATAGCGCATCAATCTCGGATCGCTGAGAAAATTGAAGTAGTGCTCGAATGTTACCTGTTGTGGAATCAGATCAGGCGGAAATTTGAAGACATCTTGGTTGATCTTGAGCGATGTCGAAAGCATCCAAAAGACCGGGAAAAAGGTGAGCACTGCGACAATGATGAAGGCGCCGTACAGCAGCAGATTGTCTGCGAACTGACTGCTCTTGCTACCGGCCATCTTGCTCTCAACCACTTGACTCTGGCTCATGGATAATCCTTACGCTTCCTCATTCATGCTGAATTTCAG
The DNA here is from genome assembly GCA_963698255.1 of uncultured Chloroflexia bacterium. Taxonomy (GTDB): domain Bacteria; phylum Chloroflexota; class Anaerolineae; order Caldilineales; family Caldilineaceae; genus JAWKOK01. The sequence goes on from CAVOQD010000016.1 coordinate 74,002, forward strand.
ATAGCCGATCACAAGCAGCGAGAGCAAGGCCATCCACCAGATGCCGATGGCGCCGGCTCGTCCAAGATCGAACGACTGAAACGCCGTCTGGTAGACCGCAATCGAAAACGTGGTCGTGGCCTTGGCAGGGCCGCCGCCGGTCATGACGTAGATATTCTCAAAGTGTTGGAAATTCCAGATGAAGGAGAGCAACAAGACCACGCTGGTAATGGGTCGCAACTGCGGAAGCGTCACATGCAGAAAGGTTTTCCAACGACCGGCTCCGTCAATGGCCGCCGCCTCCACCAGATCATTGGGAATGGTCTGCAGCCCGGCCAGGATCATCACCATGATCCAGGGGAAAGTCTGCCACGATTTGGCGATGATCACGGCGCCCATGGCGATGCCGCGCGAACCCATCCAATTGATATTGGCATCAATCAGACCGAAGGAGCGCAGGAGACCATTGAGCACGCCATAGTTGGCATTGAAGATCCAGAGCCACAAGAAGGAGACGATGACGCCCGGCACCAGCCAGGGCAGCAGGAATGCGCCCCGCCAAAAGGCCCGCCCCTTAATGCTGCTGTTCAGAATCAGCGCCACAGCGAAGCCGAAAAGAAAGGGCAAGAGGGTCGAGCCGAGGGTGAAGACCAATGTATTCTTCAGCAGCAGCCACAGATCGCGTTGCCAGACCTTGCGCAGATTCTCCAGGCCCACAAACTCCACGCCCGGCGTCACCAGGCTCTTGTCCAGCAGACCGATAAACATCGAGTTGAGCAACGGGTAGACAAGCACCAAGGCAAACAAGAAGAGGGCCGGTAACAGCAAAATAATGGCGAATTGGGTATCGGAGAGCGACACACCATATCGATAACCGGATACCGGCGCTGATGATTGCGTTGTCGATTGCGGTGTCGATTGCGGTGACAATTTGGAAGACGATTGCATAGATGATAGTTCCGTAGAAATTGATGTCACTACCGCAACAGGATCTATTCGCTACAGAGGAAGAAGCTGTGATAATCTGCGTTTATCCGCGTCCATTTGCGGCTATTTTTTTTCTTTGCAGCAGAGCCCTGAGATGTTTGTCTCTACGACGAATCTCGCACAACCAGGTTGGTGGGCCGCATCACAACCCAGTGCTGTTCGTCCGGCTCGTCGAGAATCATGCAGAGCCGGCGGGCGGCAATGACGCCCATTGCATGGATGTCGTAGTGAACGGACGTGAGAGCGGGCGCGGCATAGTGGCCCATCTCGTAGTCGCCAAACCCGACCACAGCGATGTCCTTCGGCACCTCTATCTCAGCTTCGCGCAGCGCCTTCAGACCGCCCATTGCGATCACGTCATCGGCATAGACAATGGCGTCCAAACTGGGCCATTGCGCCAACAATTTCCGGGTCTGTTCATAGCCCGAGACAGCCGTGAATTCGCCGGCCACAACCTGCTGCGGCGAGAAGGGCAGATCCTGCTTGGCCAGTTGCATACGAAATCCGTCCAACTTGACCTCGCTGGTCATTGTGGTCCCGGGACCGTTGACCAGTGCGATGTCGCGCCGCCCCCGCTCAACTAGGTGCTCGACCACTTGCCGCATACCGGAAGAGACGTCGGCCATGACACAGTTGATTCTGATCGGTTGCAGGTGGGAGCCGACAACGATAAACGGCAGCGAGGTATCCTTCAGACTTTTGATGAACTGTCGATCACTGACGCCGCCCAACAGGACAAGGCCGGAGATGCCGGCATCCGCCGCATACAGGGCGGCTTCTTCCGGACGCATGCGCGTCTGCTGCAAGCGAGTCGCGATGTTGCGCTGCTCAAAGACCGACTGCACGCCGATCCAGACCTTTCGTTCAAACTCGCGGCTGATCGTCAGATCGGTGTCGTTGGCTCCATCGCCTCTGGCCAGCACAAGTACGGATCGAGAGATCGACGGGGCGACACGCAGCTTCTCCATTGGATAGTCAAGCTCTTGCGCCGCCTGCCAGACCATCTGCCGCGTGGCCTGGCTGACGCTGTCCTGATTGTTCAGTACGCGCGAGACCGTAGCAGTCGAAACGTTGGCATACTTGGCGATATCTCGAACAGTTGCCATGGTGGATTGACCCAGTTCTTCTACGGAAGTATCGCAGAGAAAGTCGACTTCCGAGCAGGTTTTCTGTAACAAGGTGCCCAAAAATTGTACCATGTTACACAAACAAATTCAACCAATAAGTGGAAATTTGTAACAATATTGTAACAAGTTGGCCGATCGATGACTCCATGCACTCCTGTGCTGCTAAACTTATGCGCGAATGAAAACAGCGGTTTTGACGTCTCACCATGCCGACAGCCACAAATTGCCATTCCGACCGCTAACCAATAGAAAAGACGCATCGATTTCATCGAAATCGATGCGTCTTTTCTATCTTTTCAGTTTGAGTCCTATGCGATGACTTCGGGCAGCAGAGACAAGAACCATTATCGCATGGCGAGTTTTCCTACCCACCGAAACCCTGCCGACCCAAAATCTAGCCCTACTCCGAGATCGCGTTGGCCCTTCCAGCGGCTACTCGATCTCGACCAGCCGCTCATCCAACACAACCGTCTGGCCCGGCTGGACGTCCAATCGCTGCACGGTGCCAGACCGTGGCGAGTAGATGACATTCTCCATTTTCATGGCTTCCAGCACCAACAGCGCATCGCCGCTCTCCACCTGCTGGCCGGGCTCGACCATGATGCGTGTGATCAGTCCGGGGATCGGCGCCTTGACTCGACCGTCTCCACTGATCGGGCGTGTCACAGTCGCTTCCAGATCGCGCACTTCAATGGTGTGCCGGCCATCGTTGGCCTGCAGCCAGCGCAGATCTCGATCCATCACCAATTCATAGGGCCGATCGCCGACGACCATCCAGTCAAGCCGATCCAGATCATTTGAGCCCGGAAGAAAGACCGAAATCTCCTCGCCGTCAACCACAGCCACCAGTTGATTGGGGGAGGTGAGGCTGTAGCGAACCTCGACCTTGTACTCTACGCCATCGATTTTCACCGCCAAATTTGTCACAATCGAACCTCCCTTAGACCGGCAATCGACGACTGGAGCGATGCCAGCCCGACATCGTACGTTCCGGTGTTGTCACTTTGCGAACCTGATTGCGCAACATGAAGGCCACAGCCGCGGCCACAGCCAGATCGCGCTGCATCTTCGGATCGTCGGTCTTGCGGTCGAAACTCTCGCGCGACAAGAACGTCGTATCGTACCGACCCTCGACAAACGCAGGCTCTTCCAGGATCCAAAGGTGCAGCGGCAGATCGGTCTGCACGCCCACGATCTTGAAATCCTGGATGGCTCGTTGCATGCGCGTGATACACTCGTCACGGTCTTCGCCCCATACCACCACATTGGCCAGCAGTGGATCAAAGCGAACATGCACCTGGCATCCCGTGTAGCCGTAGGTATCGACCCGCACACCGGGGCCGCCGGGCAGGCGGAACGTGTCTAACCGCCCTGGGCTGGGCAGGTAGTTGTTCCACGGATCCTCGGCGTTGATGCGCACCTGCATGGAGACGCCACGCAATGTCACGTCATCCTGGGTGCAGGGCAGCGGCTCGCCGGCGGCGATGCGAATCTGCTCGCGGACGATGTCGACGCCAGAGACCGCCTCAGAGACCGGGTGCTCGATCTGGATACGCGACTTGATCTCAGTGAAGTAGAAGCGGCCTTCGCTGTCGACCAGAAACTCGACGGTGCCGGCATTCTGATAGTCGAAGAGCCTGGCGATCTCCAGCGCTGCGTCCCAGAGCCGTTGGCGCTGGCCAGCGGTCAGACAGGGCGCGGGTGATTCCTCCACCATTTTCTGATTGTGCAAGAGCAACGACCCCTCGCGCTCACCCAGGTGAATCAGATTGCCCTGCCGGTCGCCTAGAATCTGTACAGCGACATAGTGCGAAGGCACGATCACCTTCTCCAGATAGAGGTCAGTGCTGCCGTAGATTTTGAAGGCTTCACGGCGTGCGATCAGCGCGACGTCTTCCAGTTCGTCGCGCGAAAAGACCACGCGAGAGCCGCGCCCACGTCCGCCGCTGCATCCTTTGAGGACGAGCGGATAGCCCATCTCGTCGGCCAGAGTCTGCAACAGATCAGCGTCATCTTCACCGACGGTGGTCTCAGAATGGGGCGGCGCCAAAAACCCGGCCCGGCTCACAGTCTCCATGCTGTTGATCTTGTTCTGAAGCTTCTCAATAACCTCGGGCGGCGGGCCAATGAATGCGATCCCGTTTTCGACACAGGCACGGGCAAACGCCGGCTGCTCAGCCAGGAATCCGTAGCCTGGATGGATGGCGTCGGCGCCGGTCTCTACGGCAATCGCCAGCACCTCATCCATATCGGCGTAGCGCAGATCAGAGAGCACAGGCTTGCACTCGTCGGCAAGACGAACATGCAGCGATTCCCGATCATTGCGGCTATAGAGGGCGACAGTCTCGATGCCCATATCTCGACACGCCCGCACGATACGCACGGCAATCTCGCCCCGATTGGCGACCAGTATTTTCTTGAACATGCTGTCTCCTTCTATGACAAGGGGAAAGGGGGACAGGGGGACAAGGTGAGGGGGGGTGATGCTCAGGTTCCAGTCCCCCTGTCCCCTTGTCCCCCTGCCACCCTTTCCCCTCTACATCGGCGCATTGCCGTGCTTCTTGGGCACGTGGGTCTCACGCTTGGAGAGCGTCAACTCCAATGCGTTGATCAGGACTCGACGCGTGTTGCGCGGCTCGATGACGTCGTCGATCAGGCCGCGGGCCGCTGCCACGTAGGGGTTGTTGAATTTCTTCTCGTAATCGTCGACCAATTCCTTGCGTGCGGCCTCGGGATCGTCGGCCGCGGCAACCTGGCGCTTGAAGAGAACGTTGACTGCGCCCTCCGCGCCCATGACGGCAATCTCGGCATTGGGCCAGGCGTAGAGCAGATCGCCGCGCAGCCCCTTGCTGCTCATGACGCAGTAGGCCCCGCCGTAGCTCTTGCGCAAAATGATCATCAGCTTGGGCACAGTCGCCTCGCTGTAGGCGTAGATCATACGCGCGCCGTTGCGGATGATGCCGCCATATTCCTGATGGGTGCCGGGCAGGAATCCAGGTACATCCTGCAAGGTGACAATGGGCACGTTGTAGGCATCGCAGAGGCGAATGAAGTGGGAGGCTTTGATCGACGCCTTGATGTCGATGGTGCCGGCCAGCACCTGGGGATTGTTGGCCACAATGCCGACGACCCAGCCGTTGAGCCGGGCGAAACCGACCACCATGTTCTCGGCCCACAGCTTGTGCACCTCGAAGAATCGCCCATCATCGACCACGCTGGCGATCACCTGGCGCACATCATAGGGCTTATGCGGATCACTGGGCACGATGCTTTCCAGCTCGGGACAGCGGCGCCTTGGGTCATCGGCGGGGGGGCTGTAGGGCGGGTCATCCTGGTTGTTGGAGGGCAAATAGGAGAGCAGTTCGCGGACAGCCCCAAGGCATTCTTGGTCATCGGCAGCCAAAAAATGGCTTACGCCGCTCTCCTTGCTGTGCACCAGACCGCCGCCCAGTTCTTCCAGGCTCACGTTCTCCTGCATGACCGCACGGACCACTTCCGGCCCGGTGATGAACATATAGCTGTTTTCGGTCATGAAGACGAAGTCGGTCAGGGCCGGCGAGTAGACAGCGCCGCCTGCACACGGACCCAGAATGACCGAAAGCTGTGGGATGACCCCGGATGCTTCACAGTTGGCGTCGAAGATGCGCGCATAGCCGCCCAGACTGTCGACGCCCTCCTGAATGCGTGCCCCGCCCGAGTCGTTGAGCGCAATGAACGGGCAGCCGTATTTGAGCGCCATATTCATGGCCTTGACGATCTTGTTGGCATGCATTTCGCCCAGAGAACCGCCCATGACGCCGGCATTCTGCGAGGCGACGAAGACGCGCCGGCCGTTGACCAGCCCGAAGCCGGTGATCACGCCGTCGCCATAGCGCGACGAACGGCCATCCATATACTCTTCGGAGCGAGGCATCACCAATGTGTCGATCTCGTTAAATGTGTCCGGATCGAAGAGCAGGTCGATGCGTTCTCTGGCCGTCAAGCGGCCTTTGCTGTGCTGCCGCTCGGCTTCCTTTTCGGTTCCGGCTGCAATGGCCCGCCGCTCGCGCAAATTCTGTATGTGGGTCTCCAAATCGGACCTCCTTTGGTAGGAAAATCTAAGATCGAAGATCAAAGATCGGTTGTTCTGTACGTTGGACAATCTGACGGATCATGGCCGAGCACAGATATTCGTTCTTCGATCTTTGTTCTCTATTTCATTTCGTTTGATGCCAATGTTAACACAAACGGATGCGCAGCGTGCCATAGCCGCCACCAGCCAAACCAGCGAGTCTGGGCCGACCCCGGAACTGTCATCTGCCAGTCTATGCCAAATGGAATCCACGCCGTTGTCGAGGCCTGGGTCGGGTCAAACCGGCATTCAATCAGCCGCGTGTCCAAGCGTAAACCTTCACGCAGAACCTTAAGGGCGGCTTCCTTCCCGCTCCAGATGGCCGTGGACAACAGATCTCTTTGTTCCGGGGGAGTAGCCTCAACCTGAGCGATCTCGAACGGCGTGAAGTAGGAGCGCACAAAGCTCCAATCCCGGGGATCGATACGCTCCATGTCCGCGCCCACCGTTGTCGTCGGGTGAACGGCACAGAAGGCGGCGCCGTTGCTGTGGCTGATCGACAGACTACAGGGCAGGCGTTCTTCATGCACCGATACAAACGGCGCTCCCTCCGGGTCATTGTCGATCACGATCTGATCCAGCGCAAGAGGCTGACCGTCTGTATCCGGGAGGACGGCCTGAAGAAGTTGCTTGGCCGTCAACCGTCCCAACAGCCAATCACGCCGTCGCTTGTCGACATGGTACGTCGCCAGTTTGGCCGCTTCCTGTTGGCTCAGCAGGCCCGGCGGAGCCACGCCCTCGCCGATCTGCGGATAGTCGATGATTTCCTGCACTAGCCAGTGGATCGTCTCTTCCACCGATCTGCTTCCTCTCGACAAGGCCAAACGATACTTATCTTCCAGGAAGCTGGCAGCTTCCTGGAAGGTCGGGATGTAACTCTTGAACGCTCACTTAGCTCGGCAACTGAACCGTACGAAAACCCTTCAACATCACATAGACATTGCCGGATTCGTCGACCATCGTCACATCAAAGCGCTCTCCGCCGTCAAAAGCCTCAGTCAGCGCATAGAGTCGCTGGCCATTGGCTTCCGAGGGTTGTCGATAGACCGACACCGCCTCGAAACCGGCCGGCAGCGCCATGGCGCCGTTTGTTTTGGTGCTCCAGAGCGCTACGGCCTGCACCATGTGTTCGATGACACGCGGCGCTATCAGTTCGGCGGCGTTTGTCTCCGACGCATTGGGCAGAAGATCACTGGCCATCAGCGAGATGACGCGGCCATCTTCGACCTTGGCCCGCTCAATCACCTGATAGGCCGGACCGTGGAAGAAGATCTCATAGATTTCACCCGCCGCAATGTCGAGCGTATCCATTTCCGGCGCTGTGAACTCGATCTTCGGCCGCTCCAACGCATCCGGCGTCAAGCGAACCGTAGCCGCAAAGTGGTCCTTGATCTGCGGCGCCAGGTCGGCGTTGGCCGGCTGGAAGATCGACTGGAGCAGCGTTTCAGCCAGCAGATCACCGTCCTCGCCGGCCAGGATGTTGACCGTGACGCGCATGGTCTGCGGCTTGCCGCGATGGAACTTGAATGCGCCCAGGTTGCGCTGGTCTTCAACTGCCGCCACGTGATAGCCGGGCGCCAACAACGTGGCCGCCTCGACCATGGCTTCCGTGCCCATCACGCCGGGCAGCCAGGGCACGTCCGGCTCGACCTGATGGTCGTAGAGGAAGGGCTGCTCGGCCGGATCGAGTCTGGTCTCGAAAACCACTCCGCCGTAGAGCTTAGCCGCCTTGACCTCGCCGATCATGGCCAGCGGATGCTCGCGCTCGGCCAGCATGGCGTTGACCTTGTCGGTGTCGAGGCCGCCGGTCTCGTCCTTCTCCGCCATCCACGCGCCCAGCCGTCCGGCCACGACAATCTCGCCGCGGGTCCCGCCGTAGGTCAGCTCGCGGCGGATGGTGGGCACGCCGCATTCGGGCGGCAGCATGTCGATGCCCAGGGCCTCCATGATCTGCGGCACCGAACCACGAGAGGCCATGCCGATCTCGCCCCAGGCCGTCCAGTCGATGGCGATGCCGCGAGTTTCGGGTCGCCATTCACGCATGCTGCTGGATATCTTGCAGAGCAGGTCGTTGGCCGAGCTGTAGTCGCTCTGGCCGTTGTTGCCGAAACGTCCGGCAACTGAACTGAAGGAGACGGTTGCGCCGATGGGCATGCCCGCCGCCGCCTTGATCAGGCTGAAAAAGCCGTCGGCCTTGACATCGAAGACGAGGTTGAACTGGTTCGGCTCCTTGTTGGGCAGCGTACGGTCGATGAGCAATCCGCCGGCATGGAGCAGCACGTCAATGCGCCCCTGGGCCTGCCGGATACTGTCGACCACGGCCTCAACCGCGTCGCCATCCATCAGGTTGACGCTGAAGTAGTGGGCCGTGCCGCCGGCCTGTTCGACCGATTCGATGGCCCGCAGCGCAGCTTCGTTGCGCTCGATGGCCGCGATCTGCTTCTCGATGACGACCGGCGTGGGCCGTTCGCCCCGCTCTCTGGCCTCGTCGATGAGCTTGCGTTTGAGCGCCTCGACATCGTTTCGGTAGAGCAGGATGTCGGCGTCGTTGCGATCCGGGACATCGACCAGATCGAGCAGGTAGAAGACGCCCTTGCTGGCAATGGCCAGATCGGTGACGATGGCGCTGGTGATGCCGCCGGCCGCGCCGGTGACGACGAAGACGGTCTCTTGGTTCAGGTCCATGCCGGGTTGGCCGTCGGTCGCAGGTTTCTCGACCAGCGTGATGCCGAAGCGACGGCCGTCGTGGTAGCCTACTTCGACGATGCCGGAGTCAGAGAGCGTCTCGGCGATGAGCAGATCGGCCGGCTCCGCGGTCTTGCGGCTGACTTCGAAGTCCACCACCTTGATCAGCGATCCGGCGCCGTCACGCATGCCTGTCTCGACATTGTAGGCCTTGGTGAAGCCGCTGACCGCGCCGCCGAGCGGGGCCGTAGCGCCGCTTTGGCCGTAGCCGTGTTGGCCGCCGAAGCGCGTGGCCGACACCAGGAACGTGCCGGCCGGATAGACGGCGTCGTAGAGCGTACGCATGGTCGTGTAGAGGTTCTTGACCCGTACCCGATTCAGCTCACGCCATTCGTCAAGCGTCATCTCCTCGATGGCCGGCTCCACATCGAGCGCAGCCAGCCAGTAGACGCCCTGAATCGGGCCTTCGGCCAACCAGCCTGCCAATTGCGATGTAAGCTCGTCTGTGTCAATGCCCGACTCGACCGTCAGCACGGTCACGCCCCGCTTCTCCAGCCTACCGGTCAGCGCCTTGCCCACGCCGCCCCGATCCAGCATCACGACGACCCGGCTACCCTCGTCCAGGGTCACGCCGGTCGGCTTGCAGAGATCGAGCGCCGGTCGCAACTGGGGCACGGGCACGCGGCGTGGCATGCGGTCGGCGTCTTCAAGGACGCCGATGGCGGTGAGGAGGGGAGCGTGGGGCGTAGGGCGTGGGGCGTGGGGCACAGTTTCAACCTCGCCTCTCGCTCCTCTGCTCCTCGCTCCCCAATTCCGGTCGCATCGTCCGTACAAACTCAATCACACTCTCCAAGGTCGGATAATCGTGCAGGCTCAGGCTCTCCTTGGCCGGGATGTCGAAGGCCTCGCGTACGGAGGCGAAGGTCTCGGCCTGTTTGACCGTGTCAATGCCCAGATCGGCCTCCATGTCGAGATCAAGCTCCAGCATGTCCTCGGGGTAGCCGGTCTTGTCGGCGACGATGGCCAGGACTTTGGTGGTGATGATGTCGGCGTCCGCAGCGGTGTCGGGCTGTGGGGCTGTGGGGCTGTTGGGTTGTGGGGAGGTCGGTGCAGTCTCAGCCACGCCCCCCGCCCCATGCCCCTCACCCCCCAATTCGGGCCACATGGTACGCACAAACTCAATCACGCTCTCCAGCGTCGGATAGTCGTGCAGGCTCAGGCTTTCCTGGGCAGGAATGTCGAAGGCTTCGCGCACGGAGGCAAACGTCTCGGCCTGTTTGACCGTGTCAATGCCGAGGTCAGCCTCCATGTCGAGATCAAGTTCCAGCATATCCTCGGGGTAGCCGGTCTTGTCGGCGACGATGGCGAGCACCTTAGTCGTGACGATGTCTTGATCGTCGAGTGGGGCAGTGGGGCTGTTGGGTTGTGGGGAGGCCGGTACAGTTTCTGCCGCGCCCCTCGCCTCGGTTGCTGAGCCTGTCGACGTACGCCCCTCACCCTTTTCACTTGCCAGCTCGGGTCGCATGGTTCGCACAAACTCAATCACGCTTTCCAATGTCGGATAGTCGCGTAGGCTCAGGCTTTCCTGTAGCGGGATGTCGAAGGCCTCGCGCACGGAAGCAAAGGTCTCGGCCTGTTTGACCGTGTCGATACCCAAGTCGGCTTCCATGTCCAGGTCAAGCTCCAGCATGTCCTCAGGGTAGCCGGTCTTGTCGGCGACGATAGCCAGGACTTTGGTGGTGACCAGGTCGGCGTCCGCAGCGGTGTCGGGCTGTGGGGCTGTTGGGTTGTTGGGTTGTGGGGAAGACGGCGCAGTCTCAACTACGCCCCCCGCCTCTCGCCCCTCGACCCTCAACTCCGGCCGCATTTCATAGACAAACCCGATCACCTTCTCCAGCGTCGGATAGTCGCGCAGGCTCAGGCTTTCCTGCACCGGGATGTCGAACGCCTCGCGGATCGACGTGAAGGTCTCGGCCTGCTTCACCGTGTCGATGCCCAGATCGGCCTCCATGTCGAGATCAAGCTCCAACATGTCGCCGGGATAGCCGGTCTTGTCGGCCACGATGGCGAGGACTTTGGTGGTTACGAGGTCGGCGTCCGCCTGGCCGTCGGGCTGTGGGGCTGTGGGGCTGTAGGGTTGTGAAGTCGACACGATCTCTACCTCGCCCCCCGCCTCACGCCCCTCGGACCTCAACTCAGGCCGATTCTGATACACATAGTCGATTACGCTCTGCAATGTAGAATAGTTGCGAAGGCTCAGATCATCTTGGACGGGGATGTCGAAGGTCTCGCGCACGGCGGCGAAGGTCTCGGCCTGCTTCACAGTGTCGATGCCGAGATCGGCTTCCAGATCCAGGTCCAGATCGAGCATATCTTCGGGGTAACCGGTCTTGTCCGCGACCACGGCCAACACCTTGTCAACAACGGGGTTCGTACCAGACTCGGCAACGATCGGCTCGGCAACGATCGGCTCCGCAACCGGTGTTGTCTGCTGGGGCGTTGGCGCTGTAACAGGCGGCGCAGGGGGCAAAGACGCAGGCTCGACTGGAGCTGGAGCGGGTGCTTGCGAAGTCGGTTGAACAGGCGCTGTTCGGACGGGCGCTGGTGGCGGTGAGGCGGTTTGAACCGGCGCCGGCTCGTTGGGGTGGACCATGGGCGCGGGCTGATAGGCTGTCATGCCTGCTCCGGGAGCGCCTGCACGCACGGACGGTCCTGTGCCGTACTGCCAGCGACTGGCAACAGGTGGGCGCCCGGGGCTGCCTTGCGCTTTGATGCGCAACACCCGCTTGACCACTTCCAGTTCAGTGTTGTCCAAACCGCTGACATCATCGAGCCAGCGGCGATAGGCGGTCGTGTTTTCGTATCGATCATGGCCGCCCGGCACACGTCGAATCAGCGTCATGGAAATCTGCGAACCGAAACCGGCAGCCAGGTGCAGTGCGTAGTGGACGGGATAGCGGCCGCCCCGGCTCAGGTTGAGCGTACCCAGTTCGGGATCGACTTCCTTGTAGTTGGCCACCGGCGGCACGATGCCGTGCTCGACGATCTTGACCGCGATCACGTCCTCGATTCCTGCGCCCATGGGATGGCCGGTAAAGCCCTTGGTGTTGCAGATGATGACCTCATTGGCAGCGTCGCCAAACGTGTTGCGCAAGGCCGTCACTTCGGCAGCGGCGCTGCCGCCGCGTGCAGGCGTGTAGGTCTCGTGGGAGACGAAGACCGTCTGCGGAGCCATACTGTAACGGTTGAGGCCGAATCGTCGCTCAGCGCCGCTCACCAGCCGTTCCATGACGCCGGCGATGTGCTCGACATCCAGCCGTGTGCCGTGGAAAGCGCTGTTGGCGGTCTCGGTGTTCAGCACCTCGGCGATACCGCGCATGCCGCGTTCCCGAACGGCATCTTCGCTCTCGATCACCAGCGCGCAGGCGCCCATGCCCAGCAGAGTGCCGTGACGACGACGGTCGAAGGGCAACGCCGCCTCATCGACCCGGTCGTTGGTGGCCGCGGCGCCGGTGCTCAGGAAGCCGGAGCCGATCCAGCCCATGAGGTTGTCGTTGGTCACGTCGTCCGCGCCGATGACGATGACGCGCCGGCAACGGCCTGAGCGAATCCAATCCTCGGCCACGGCGACGCCCTGGGCCGTGCTGGCGCAGGCGGCGTTGACATGGGTGTTGGGCCCGCGTGCGCCAATGTGTTCGGCGAACTGGCTGTGCCCCATGGCAAGAATGCGGAAGATGAAGCGTCGGTCAAATTCGTATGGATTGGCGTCGATCCGCTCTTTCAGTTCACCGATGCGGCGCTGCAGCTCGCGCAGCGTATCCGAATCGGTGGTATATCGGCGCAGGTCTTCCAGCGCAGCAAGCTGTTGCTTCAGGTTGTCCCATTCGTGATAGCGGCGGAACTCATCGGCCATGCGGTCACTGCCGGGGAAGGCGCTGGCGAAGACCACGCCGGTCTCATCACACAGGGACTCGGGCAGTCGCCACTTTTCCGGCAAATAGGTGCCTTTGGTCGTCATTCGATACGTCTGCAAGAGCGGGATGCCTGCCTCCCGCAGCGCGTCCAGCCCGGCGGCCATGGCCAATTGGGTGGTGATGTCCAATGCCTCGATCAACTTGGGCGGCACGCCATATTCCTCGGCCAGATCGAAGCTACCGCCCCGCCCGGAAAGTTTGATGACATCGCTGGTGCTGTCTATCACCTCGAAGCTGCCGCTGCCGTCCTCGCCCTTGACCAGCCGGGTGATGCGCTTGGCGGCCATGCTCTTGCGATGGCGCTCGGGGATCAGGTCGACAAACTGCTCGCCGCGCAGGATGCGCTTGGCATTGTCCGGATCCATGATCGGTTTGTCCGCACCGGGCAGACCCAAACCGGTCCCTGTGATCACGACAGAGCCGAGGGGCTCGTCGTTGCGATCGAAGGGAAGCGTGGGGCGTGGGGCGGGGGGCGGAGAGGCCACGAGCTGTTGCAAGGCTTGGAGCAGGGCGTCGCCTGACATGGCGGGGCCGCTGGATGCTGTTGCCGATTGCGGCATGACGGTGCTCTCTTTCAAAGTGACTGGTGTCTCGACGAGCGGCTGTGGTGCAGCGAAAGCGGTACTCTGCGCCGCCCCCCGCCCCTCGGCTCTCGCCCCATAGCCCGCCGCATACAGGCCACACAACGCCTGATTGAACGTGGGAACCTCACCTTGCTTAGGATGATTGGTCAGAATCGACCAGATGCCGTCTCGTTCGCCCAGCACATCGTCGACAAAGCCTTTGAGCGCCCGCTTGGGGCCGACCTCGACAAAGGTGCGAACGCCTTCATCGTAGAGGGTTTCCAGTCCCTTGACCCATTGAACCGGAGAGGCGATCTGAAGTTCAAGGATGTCCTTGATGCCTTCAACCGTGGTCGGGTAGAGCTCGCCGGTCACGTTGGCGACCAGCGGCAACACGGGTCGGGAAATGCTCAGCCGATCGAGCACCTTGCGCAGCGGCGCGCTGGACGGCGCCACGATCTTGGTGTGAAAGGCATGGCTGACCGGAATGCGCATGGCCCGGTAGCCATTCTTGTTGAACAGATCGATGGCCGCCTCGACCGCATCTGAATTGCCGCCGATAACACATTGGCTGTAGCTGTTGATGTTGGCGGCCACCACGTAGCCGTCAACCGAGTCGATGGTCTGCATGATGACGTCGTAGGGAGCCATGACTGCGGCCATCCATCCATTGTCCGAGCCTTCGGTGCCGACTTTGGTCATCTCGGCGCCACGGGCGGCGGATGCTTCAAGCGCATCGGCAAAGGGCATGATACCAGCGGCGATCAGGGCGCCGTATTCACCCAGAGAATGGCCCATGACAATATCCGGGCCGAAGCCGTATTGAGCCAGCAGCTCATAGATCGCCGTATCCATGGCCAACATGGCGGGCTGAGTGATGGCCGTCTGCATCAGGCCGAGTTCGGCCTGCTTCATAGCCTCCGTGTCATTCGGATCGACGAAGATGAAATCGGTCAATGGACGGCCCAGAATCGGTGTCATCACCCGGTCGGCTTCATTGAAGACCTGCTTGACAACCGGCTCAAGCTCACTCAATTGGCGCCCCATGTTGATGTACTGGCTGCCCTGTCCGGGAAAAAGGAAGGCGATCTTGCCCGGTTTTGGCCCGCTGCCACGGAAGATACCCTGACCTTGCAGGGCCTTCCAGGCCTGTGGATTGTCAAACCCGGCGGCCTTGCGGGCACGGGCCACTCTATCGAGCAGTTCATCGTGGTCGCCAAAATCGATGACGAGCCGTTCCTGCGCAGCAATGATGGCCGGATCCGGGGGGGCCATCGGCGGCGTCCAGCCTGCTTCGATCTGATGGAAGGCTTCATCCAGTTTGTCCTTCAACGCCGAGGGACTGCCTGCGCCTAGGGCAAAGATGCCGCGCAGCGGCAGCTTGGCGACAGCGGATGACGCGGGTATCGACGGCGAAACCGGCGATCGATGGGATGCCGCTATCGCGCCATTCGCCTCGCCATTCGTTCCAGCGGTTGCGTTTCCAAGATCCACGCCCGCGTGCATTGTTCGCTCGTTGCTTGTCAACATTCCGGGCACATGTTCCTCCAGAACCAGATGAAAATTGGTGCCGCCAAACCCGTAGGCGCTGACGCCGGCCCGGCGTGGACAACTGCCGGTCTGTTCCCACTCTCGTAGTTCAGTATTGAGCGTAAATGGCGAGTCGGCAAAGTCGAAGTTGGGATTCGGGCGCTCTGCATTGAGCGTAGGAGGCAATTGCTTGTGGTAGAGCGCCAAAGTCGCCTTGAGCAACCCAGCCGCGCCGGCCCCGGCCTTTAGGTGGCCGATGTTGCTCTTGGCGGAACCCAGTGCAATGGAACCTCTCGGCGCATCGTTGAAAACCGCAGACAAGGTGGTGGCTTCGGCCACATCACCGACGCGTGTGCTGGTGCCGTGGGCTTCCACCAGCGTCGCCGTTGCCGGATCCAGACCCGCATTCTCCCACGCACGTTGCAGAGAGAGAATCTGTCCGGCCGGATTGGGGGCCGTGATGCCCTTGCCTTTGCCGTCGCTGGAACTGCCCACGCCGCGGATGACGGCGTAGATACGATCGCCGTCGCGCTCGGCGTCGGAGAGGCGCTTGAGCAAAAACGCCCCGCTGCCCTCGCCCATGACAAACCCATCGGCGCCTTCGCCAAAGGGCCGGCTGCCGGTGGCGCTCAGGGCGCCGATCTTGCAGAATTTGATGAAGACCCCTGCGCCCATGTTGCGATCCACACCGCCGGAAAGGACGGCGTCAACGTGATGCTCGGTCAGCATCTCGAAGGCCGCGTTGATGGCGGCAAAACTGGAAGCGCAGGCGGCATCGGCAATGAAACTGGGGCCACGCAGATTGAACACATTGGCAACGCGACCAGAGACAATGTTGGGCAATTCGCCCGGCATGGTGTCTTCTGTGACCGGCGGAAAGCGACCCTGAACACTCTGCTGCCAGTCGCCGAGGATCGTCTGGCGTTGGGCCGGAGAGAGCGCCTGAAATTCAGCGACATCGTTCAACGCGTTGGCATACTCCGGATAGGAGATGGCGAGCATGGTCTCGTAGTGGCGTTCACCGCCCATGGCTGTGCCCAGAATGACGCCGGTCCGGTCCGTGTTGAGCGGACGCTGCGGATATCCGTAGTCGGCCAACGCCTCGGCAGCGATGGTGACAGCCCACTGCTGCCCTTCGTCCATGGCGGCCGCAACCCGGGGCGGAACCCGGAAGCGTTTCCAGATCGAACTCGTAGCCTTCAACCCAACCGCCAAGCGTGGTATAGGTTTTGTAGGGAGCGCTGGGATCGGGATCATAATAATCCTCTTTCGACCAACGCCCCGAGGGGACTTCTCGGATGCTATAGCGTTTGTTGCAGATATTCTGCCAGAACGTCTGGGCATTGGGCGCATCAGGCAACACCGCACCCACGCCGACGATGGCAATCGCCCTGTCTGCGTCAGAACTCATTTATGGCCTCCTTTGGTTCATCGAACGACCGCGCTGACAAATGGGAGAGCAGCGGAGCAAGGCGGACACAGATGAATAGCCATCCACGAAGAAACATGAGGATACACAAAGAGCTGAGTTCATTTGTCTCTCTTTGTGTGTTCTTCGTGGATCATTCTTTCTCTGTGCGCACTCAAGGCAACCGACTACGGCGCTGTCTATCGAATCTACCTACCTCAACTATTCAGCCGGGAACGCTTCCATCAGCTTTTCCGAGACAAAATTCATGTCGTCAAACAACCCTGTCTGTATCTGGTAAATGGCGGGGAGTCCAAGCGAATCGGCCAGGTTGGGATCGGTCTGGCCGGCGCCGATGGTCCAGTGCAGGCCGTCGACCGCGACCTTGAGCGCGGCCTCACGCGCATGAATGCGCGCCATGGCCTTGAGCGTCTCCTGATCGAATTTGACGGCCTGGGACGGATGGGTCAGTGAACGTTCGGCAAAGATCGCCGCAGTCTCGGCGTACGTGACCAGTTCGCCCAGGCGGAAGAGAATATGCTGGTTGCGCGTGAGCCGGTCAGCCTGGCAGCGGTCGAGCACGGCGGCCAACGCCTTCAAAGCCATCGAGGCCGTGGCCAAACCGCTGCTGTTGTCGTTGCGGGCCAGGTCATCGAGCCGCGCCGCCCAATCCCGGAAATGAACGCCCCGGGACTTGAGATGCAACTGCCAGCGATCGCGGGCGATGGTCCACTCCATGATCTCGGACGTGCCCTCGTAGATGGTCGTGATGCGCACGTCTCGTTTGATCTTTTCGACCATGTACTCATGAGTGTAGCCGTAGCCGCCCAACGCCTGAATGCTGTCCTCGGCCGCCTTGTTGCCCGCTTCGGTGGCCAGATATTTGGCCACTGCGCCTTCGGTCTGAAGCTCCGAATCCTCGTTGTCCAGCCGTTCAGCCACCCACTCGATGTAGGCACGCGCGGCTTCCAGCCTGACGGCATTGGGGACGATCAGCTTGTGGGTGTAGCCCTGTTTCCGGCTCAACGGCGCGCCGCCCTGAATGCGTGTTTGAGCGTAGGGGATGGCACGTTTCAGCGCAGCCCATCCACCGCCGAGACCGAAGGCCGCCACCATAAGGCGTGTGTAGCCGAAGACGGCCTGAGCCTGGGCAAGGCCCACGCCCTCGACGCCGCCGATGAGGCGGTCGGCGTCGACGTAGACATCCTCCAGGAAGAGGGCTGCCGTATTGCTGGCGCGAATGCCGTGCTTGTCCTCGGGCTTGGCCTGAGAAAACCCCTCGGCGCCGCGCTCGACCACAAACCAGGAGGGGCCGCCCGGCGCCAAGGCCAGAATGGTGTAGATTGCAGCCACGCCGCCGTTGCTGATCCACTGCTTGCGGCCCGTGATCTTGTAGCCGACGACCGCATCGCCTTCCATCACGGGCACGGCCTTGGTGGTCATGGCGGCCAGGTCGCTGCCGGCCTGGGGTTCGGTGGCCCCATAGGCGACCAGCAACCCTTCCTCGGCAATCCGGCCCATCCAGAGTTCCTTCTGCTCTTCGGTACCGCCCACGCTGATGGGGTCGGTGCCCAGGAAGGTAGCGAGCACACCGGTGGCCACGCCCAGATCGATTTCGGCCATGGCCTCGGAGACGCGATAGACATCGTAGGCGCCGCCGCCCAGTCCGCCATATTCTTCGGGGATGAAGGTCAGGTGGAGTCCGAAGGTCATCGGATCGTAAAGCTCTTCCAGGACCTTGGCCGGGAATTCGTCCTTGTGATCCAGCTCAAGCAGATAGTCGTCCGTGAGGTTCCTTTCGGCATAGCGATGGAGCGTGGACAGGACCATCTCCAGGGTGTCTGCATCAAAACCAGCCATTGAACTTTCTCCTTTATACCCAAAAACACTGTACCCGAATGCACATGCGCATATGCGCAAGATGGTGCGACATTTTTCTATTATTCTTATTCACGTCCGGCGTCTACAGCACAAAAATACGGCATGGTCGTCCGACTACGCCGTCATAGTCAACACCGAAATGGATGAGGAGCCTTGGTCCGCGAATACGAAACCTTGGTCGATGATCGCAGCGAAATCCACCCTGAGTTCTTGGCAGGATATCGCTGTCAAACAGTACGCTCTCGCCAGCACTCGCCGTACACCCTATCGAGTGCCGTTATTGATTGCCGTTAGCTGTGTCGAGTTGCGAGATCAGAGCATCAACCTGTAAGACGGGGAGAGCCTCTACGGGTTGAAGTTGCAGGACAGCAGCGCCCCAGGTCAGGCCGGCGCCGAAAGCGACCAGGAGCAATTTGTCACTGGGCTTGATGCGTCCGTTATCCAGGTTTTCCGCCAACGCCAACGGAATCGATGCCGCGGACGTGTTGGCATATTGGTCGATATTGATGATAAAGCGCTCGATGGGTACATCCATATCCTTAGCCGCGGCCTGAATGATACGCAGGTTCGCCTGATGTGGAATAATCCAGTCGATGTCATCAAAGGTGAGATCTGCCAGATCAAGCGCCTGCTGACACGCGGGCCCGACCACACGGGTGGCGAACTTGAACACCTGCCGCCCATTCATGTAGACATAGTGACCGCCATTGTCGAGTGTGTCGGTGTTAAACGGGTTGGCGGAACCGCCGTCGGGCATGATAATTGCTTCACCCTGACTGCCGTCCGAACCGAGCACAAACCCCTGCAGTCCGCATGGTTCGTTGGTTGCCTGCACCACCACGGCCCCTGCGGCATCGCCGAAGAGCACGCAGGTCGACCGATCCGACCAGTCGACGAAGCGACTGAGCAGTTCGACACCGACAATCAGAATGTTTTCGTAGGCGCCTGTCTCGATGAACTGGTAGGCGGTGCTGAGCGCATAGACGAAGCCGGTGCAGCCGGTAACGATGACAAAGGCCGGCACGTCCTCCGCACCGAGCTGGTGCTGAATCAGACTTGAGACCGGCGGCGTATGGTGATCGGGCGTGGATGTGGCAACAATGATGAGATCGAGATCGTTGGCAGTGATGTTCGCCTTTTCCAACGCCTTGAGGCTGGCCTCGACAGACATGGTGGATGTCGTTTCGTGATCGGCTGCAATGTGGCGTGCATGGATACCTGTGCGTCGTACGATCCACTCGTGATCGGTTTCGACGATTTTTTCCAGATCATGGTTGGTCAGAATTTTTTCGGGAGCGTAGGCGCCCCACCCTGCTATCTTCCCATATCGCTTTTGCATTTTGTGCTCCCGCTATAATGCCTGTTCGCTGACTTCCTCGTTGAAGTGATGCTGAGCAACGCCACAATTGGATGATAGCTTCCGGCCAATGGTTGAGAATAGAAGAATAATACCGTCACAGAGGCGTTTGATCAACTTTCGCCCACTGATCATAACGATATCGGTTGGCTCTGTGCACGAGTCCGACCTGGCATGACCAGTTTGTTGACGCTCCGGCCTTTGCAGTACAATGGCCCAATGCCAGATCAACCCGGATCACGATTCCAAAATCATTCGCTGCTTGCATCGGGTAAACTGCCTGCGGACCTGCTGGATGGTCTGCTAAAAACCTTGCCGACTACGGATCCGCGCCTGCTTCTCGGTCCATCAGTGGGCGAGGACGCAGCGATCATCGATTTTGCCGGCGACGACGCACCCCTGCTCGTGGCCAAGAGCGATCCCATCACCTTTGCGACCGACGAGATCGGCTTCTACGCCGTCAATGTTTGCGCCAATGATCTGGCAGTAACCGGCGCAACGCCCCGTTTCTACATGCCGACCCTGCTGTTGCCGGCAGAGAAGAGCACCGTCGGCATGGCGGAGGCCATCTTCCGGCAGATCGGCGACGCCTGCCGGGAGGCCGGCATCGTAGTCGCCGGCGGCCACAGCGAGATCACCCACGCGGTCAGCCAGGTGGTTGTGGCCGGCACGATGCTGGGCGAGGTTGCCCGCGATCGATTTGTGCGCAGCGGCGGCTGCCGAGTGGGCGATGCGCTCTTGCTGGCAGGCACGATCCCCGTCGAAGCGACCAGCATCATTGCCAGGGAAAAACGGGCCGATCTCATCGCCAGAGGCTGGAGCAAGGCTGACATCGAAGAGGCGTCCAGTTACCTCTTTTCGCCCG
The DNA here is from genome assembly GCA_963698255.1 of uncultured Chloroflexia bacterium. GTDB lineage: Bacteria > Chloroflexota > Anaerolineae > Caldilineales > Caldilineaceae > JAWKOK01. Next base: position 94,469 of record CAVOQD010000016.1, read on the forward strand.
GCATCAGTGTCGCCGGTCCGGCGCTGGCCGCCGCGCATGCTGGACTCGTCAGCGCCATGCACGATCCCACCGAAGGCGGCGTAGCCAGCGGTCTTTCAGAATTGGCCACTGCGGCCAACGTGGGCATGACCGTCCTTCTGGACGCCATCCCGATCCCGCCCTTGGCGGCACGGCTCTGCGCGGCCTACGGGCTCGATCCGCTGGGCGCCATCGCCTCGGGCGCGCTGCTGGCAACCTGCGCCCGAGTCGATGTTGAGCCGCTGCAACATCTCTGGCAAAGCCTCGGATGGCCCAGTGTGGTCATCGGAAGCATCACGCCTCTGGCCGACGGGCTTGTCGCCTTGGACCAGGGCGAGGTTGTCCCCTTTCCATCCTTTGCTACAGATGAGATCACCCAACTGTTCGCCTCATAACAATCACATGACTATCGAAACATGACGATCACAACATGACCATTACAATCCGTGCCGTCAAGGATGTTGACGGCTGCAACCATTTCAACATTCTCCAGACACGCATCTGGGGCAGCGGCGAGGAAGACCGCGTCCCCAACCATGTGCTGATCACCTGCATCAAGAACGGCGGCGCGCTGCTGGGCGCCTTTGCCGACGACGGCCCCCAGGAGATGGGCGGCATGGTTGGGGCGGCCTATTGGTGGCTTGGCGCAGGACCGAACCCGGAGGGCGAGGGAACGCGACTCAAAGCCTGTAGCCACATTGTGGGCGTGCTCAAAGAATGGCAAGGTACAGGAATTGGTCTGCGTCTGAAATTGGCCCAGCGTGAAGCCGTTCTGGAACAGGGCATCGTCGACTGGATCACGTGGACCTACGACCCGCTCTATCTGGCCAACGGCATCTTCAATCTCCACCGGCTGGGCGCGACCTGCAACACCTATGGCCGCAACATATACGGCGTCATGACCGATGCGCTGAACCGGGGCGTGCCCAGCGACCGCTGCCAGGTGGATTGGCTGCTCCGCAATCCGACCACGTTGACGAACGGCAATGGCCGGCGCCACACTCCGCCCATCGATCCAGAGACGCTACAGGTATTGCCGTCCCGCCTTCGTCCAGACGGCTTCCTGGAACCGCTGGACAGCCCGCCGACCACAACCGGCGCCGCCATTGCTCTGCCGATCCCGGAGGACATCGCCGCCATCCGCGCTGCGGATGGCGGTCTCTCCATGGCGTGGCGAATGTATATGCGGGATGTGCTGGAAAACGCGTTCGCAGACGGCTACAGCATGACCGACTGCATCAAGCTGCCTGATCGAGGGTGGCACTATATTTTGACGCAACAGATCAGGGTGAAAAGGATGACAGGGTGAGGGGGTGATCAAGGTGAGGACGTGAATCGTCGACCTTGTCATCCGCCCTGCGCCCCACCAATTTCCAACCAACAACCCACAGGACAAAAACCCATGCGAATCGAACGAATCGAAGTACGCAGAATTCACCTGCCCTACATTTCTCCCTTCGAGACCAGCGGCTGGCGCGAGGACGGGCGAGACCCGATCATCGTGCGGCTGGAAGCCGATGGAATCGTGGCCTGGGGCGAAGCGCCGGTCGGCACGGATCCGTTCTACAGCGAGGAGTGTACGTCGACCGTCTGGTTGATCATCCAGGAATATCTGGCATCCATGCTGCTGGCTGCCGACTTGAACAGGCCCGAGGATGTGACGCCGCCTCCTGCAAAAAGTGCGCGGCAATCGCATGGCCAAGGCCGGGCTGGAGTTCGCCACCTGGGATCTCTTCGGCAAGCGGGAGGGGCGCAGCCTGGCCGACATGCTGGGCGGCACGCGTGACCGCGTGCGCGGTGGGCGTGAGCGTCGGCGTCCAGCCGGACATCGACACGCTGTTGCAGGTCGTGAGAGACTATCTGTTCGACGGCTATCAGCGCATCAAGCTGAAGATCAAGCCGGGCTGGGACATCGAGCCGACACGCGCCGTGCGCGAGACCTGGCCGGATCTGCTGCTCCAGGTCGACGCCAACAGCATCTATCGCCTGGCCGACGCCGAACATCTGGCCAAGCAGTTGGACCAGTTCGATCTGTTGCTGGTCGAGCAGCCGCTGGACCACGACGACATCTTCGATCACGCCAAGCTCAAGCCGCTGATCGACTCGCCGCTCTGCCTGGACGAGAGCATCGTCTCGCCCGAGCATGCCCGCTGGGCCATGGAGATGGACGCCTGCGACATCATCAACATCAAGCCGGGGCGCATCGGCGGGCTTGGCCGACTCCAAGCGCATCCACGACATGGCGCAGGCGGCCGGCATTCCGGTCTGGCACGGCGGCATGTTGGAGACCGGCATCGGCCGCGCCTTCAACGTGGCGCTGGCCAGTCTGCCCAACTTCACGCTGCCGGGCGACATCAGCGCCAACGACCGCTACTACGCGCGCGACATCGTGTACAACCCCTTCACGCTCAACACCGAGGACAGCACGCTGAGCGTGTTGACCGCATCCCGGCTGCGGCGCGCAGGTCGATGAGGATTATCTGGACGAGGTGACGGTGGCGCGGTGGGAGATTAGTCAGTGAGAAAGGACTAACGGTTAATGTCAATGAATTGTCAATGGAATCGTCTCGCGATGACACGTATCATTGACATTAACCATTGACAGTTGACCATTGACAATTCTCTACCGCGTCAATTCCCAGGCCAAATGCTGGATCTCCGGCAGGATCAGCTTCTCCATGGCCAGGCGCACGGCATTGGTCGAGCCGGGGGTGCTGACGATGACGGTGTCGCGATAGACGCCGGCCGTCGCCCGGCTGAGCATGGCGGCCGCGCCCACTTCTTCGTAGCTCAACATGCGGAAGATCTCGCCGAAGCCGGAGAGCGTCTTCTCCAGCGAGCGGCTGATGACGTCATAGGTGCGGTCACGCCGGCTGATGCCGGTGCCGCCGTTGAAGATCACCAGTTGCGCTTGGCCGGCGGCAAAGTCATTCAGCGCCTGCAATACCTGATCCGGTTCGTCTTTCACTATGCGGTAGAGAATGACGCGGTGTCCTGCCGCCTCGGACAGTTCTCGGATCAGTTGCCCGCTCGTGTCGGTCTCGGCTGTGCGTGTGTCGCTTACGGTGACGACGGCAATCGCGATCTGCCCCTTGGCCTGGGCGTTTTTACGGTGTTCTTCAGCACCCATCAGTAGATATCCTCCTGTGTGAAACGCATCGACTGTCCGGCATCCGGCGCAATCCTGAGCGTGGTGTTTTCGTCGGAACAGAAGACCTGGTTTTGGAATCGCCCATCAACCGATTCCAGCCCCACGGTCGCCCACGGCGGCAGATCCAATTGAGAGGGCAAGTTGAGATAGTTCATGTCGACGGCGCCGTCTGCGTAAAGGACAATCTGAAAACTCACCACGTAGCCTGGGACAACGTTCGCCGCTGAAGGCACGTTTGCAAATTCGAACACATAGCGATCCGTGCCGATGCCAAAGCCGGAGACGGTTGCCCCGGATTGTCCCGGATCCAGATCGGCCCACCAGCCGTAGATTGCTCCCACGGGCCAGTGGCTTTCGGGCAGGCAGCGGTTGGTTGACGGCAGTTCAAGCAGATCCTCGCTGGGCACGGTCAGAACGCCGTCGGCGTGAAGGCGAATACTGTTGTAGCGCTGATTGCCGTATGGAAAGGCAAAGGGAAGCGACACGTCCTTGCTGCCGCCGTCGGTCATGATAAAGACGATTCGCTCATCTTCGCTGTCGGCCGTCTCCCAGCGAAACGGCCGCTCCAGCAACGGCGATCCGCCCCCATTCCCCTCATTTCCCGGTTGGCTGATGAGCGGCCAATAGTATTTTAGCGGCAATTCCGCATAGAGATTCAACGTGATTGGGACGATCTTGCGAATAGAAAAACCCTCAGCCCAGCCACTCAACACCAGCGAATTGGCGTGTGAGCCGAGTCCGACTTGGTTTGGCAAGAACTCCAGGGTGACATAGCCAGGATCCCCGTAGCCAATCAGATTGGCGCCGATCGTCGGCCCGTCAGACAATACGAAGCCAAGAACTTTCAGACTCAAGCTCAGCCGACCACTCGATCCCCTTTGAACTCGGGTTGCGAACGACGACCGTCGCTCGGAACGGAACGGATGTTTGCGATTCCGGCAGTGGGTAGTAGAGTTTTTGAACAGAGGGTTCGAGATCTCGAGCAATCATCTCACGCATGGCAGCGTAGGCATCGACTCGCCCACTGCCGACATAGGCGGCGTCGTCAGGCAGTCTTGTTGCCGTTCGATTGAGGATCGAGCGCACGGTTTCTGAAGGCAACGACGGATCCATGCCCCAGATCAGGGCAGCAACCCCGCTCACCACGCTCGACGCCATGCTGGTGCCCACCGCATCACAATAGGACGATCTGTCTTGCTCCCAGAAAATCATCGCTATCGCATTTCAGAATGGCGGCCTCGGCCCAGGTGCTGAGAATTCGTGGATCGGTGTTGTACAATCCACCGCCCGGTGCAGCAATCTCCACCTGTGGACCGACAGCGCTGTAGAGCGCACGTTCATCGTCATAGTTTGTGGCGGCCACGGCCATGACCTCAGGATAGGCTGCCGGGTACATGACGGGACAATTGCCGCAGTTGCCCGCAGCGCCCACCAGCAGGATGTTCTTTCGTGCCGCATAGGCAACCGCGTTGCGAATCTTGTCGCTGTTGGCCGTTGTCTCCAGGCTCAAGTTGATGATATCAGCTCCGTTGTCAGCCGCATCGCAGATAGCGTTGGCGACGTTGGTTACGCTGCCGCTGCCGACTGAATTCAACACCCGATAGGGATCGATCTTCACCCACGGAGCAAGGCCGGAAATGCCGGCATCGTTGTTCAATGTCGCGGCGATGACGCCTGAAATATGGGTGCCGTGTCCGTAGTCATCGATGGGCGGCAGGGCCGGTTCAACGTAGTTGACGCCGGGCAGCAGATGGGGCTTCAGTTCAGGATGGTTGAAGTCAACACCGCTGTCGATGACGGCCACACGGATGGTCCGATTGCCGTCGTCGTGCGAGGGGATCCCCAGTTGCCAGGCACGCGCGGCATTGATGCGCTGCAAATACCATTGCTGGTCTGAGTAGAATGTGTCATCAACGCTGAAGGGCGTCTCGATGGACGCTTGAGCGTCACTCTCGATGACGGCGGTTCCCGCGGCCTGAACCGTCCAGTTGGGCGTGGCAAAGGCGACCGACGGATCGGCGAGAAGACGTTCGATGGTCTCCAACTCGGCGCCGGTCTCGACGCGTATCACGTAGCCGTCGACATTGGAACTGGCAGCCACGCCATCCAGGGCACAAGCGTGTATTGTATCGATGGTTTCCACGCCCAATTGAGACCGCAGTGCGGAAGCGCCCACCTGATCGCGGTGGTAGCCGACCAAAATTTCACCGGGCACAAAGGGTGCATCCTCGCTCGATTCAGGGACATTGGTCTGAGCGTGGGACTACGGCGACACCCAAGAAAAAAACAACTCCAAAAGCCAACAATGCCGATGTCAGCATCCATAGAAAATGTCGGGCAGGGTACAAATATCTCATTGTCTTCGTTCTCTGACCGTTAGGCCAGCATCTCCACTTCTCGATCCAGGCGATCAAAAAATTCGACCATAAAGGCGTGCCGCTCACGACCGATCCGGCGTGCGGCCTCAGTGTGCAACGTCTCAAGCAGACACTGCAACTTGTACACGAATTCGTGCACCGGCGTATAGTCGCTCCCCGTTGGCGGCTCTGCCCTCGACGCGACCTCGGTCCACGGCTCGATCCACAGCCGGCTGTCATGCGCGCCCGCAAAGGCGAAACAGCGCGCAATGCCGATGGCGCCGATGCTGTCGAGTTTGTCGGCATCGTACAGGCACATGGCCTCCAGCGTGGTCGGCTGAATGGACTGGTCGCGGAAACGGTGCGCCTCAATGGCATGAACGATATTTTCAACACACTCGGTTCCCAGCCCGCGCTCGGTCAGCAGATCACGTGCGTAGGCCGCCGCAGCCAGGTGATGGGCGTGCCGTGTATCCGAGACCGGCACGTCGTGCAGCAACGCCGCCAACCGCACGACCTGGACATCGGCTCCCTCGGCACGTGCGATCTGTTCGGCCAGTCGCGTCACCCGCAGCACATGGTCAAAATCGTGAGCGGCATCGCCGTTGACATAGAGATCGCGCGCTGCGGCTTCGTCAAAAATTGGATCGAATTTTTGTTGAGGCATAGATGGTTCCATTGAAGGTTGCCGGTTCTGGCATTTTCTGTGGTTTGGCCCAGCCGCCCGGGGCGAAAGCCGCTGGGCTAACCAGCGGCGCCCCCTGAAGAAGGCTTGTGCGCCGGGCAAACCGCCTGAAGGGGGCGCCGCTCAATAGCTCCGTCCATTTATGGCGGAGCGGTCGGCGCAACCACAGAAGACGCCGAAAAGCCGCTAGGAGCCTGTCGGAGAGAACGCCGATAGACCGCGGATTTGGCGGATTTGGCTGATAAATGCCGATAATATCAGATAGAATCAGGCTTTTTTCGCCTAATCCGCCACATCCGCGGTCTATTTCTTGGTCTCTCCGACAGACTGCTAAGATAACGATTGCGGCTCTGTCGAGGATGACTCTGCCGACTCCGGCTCGATCTCGCCCTGGCTGACGCCGGTTCGCATCCAGATGATGCCGCCGGGCACGCTGACGACGTAGACGACAAACTGTTGTATCAGCCCCACTGCATAGCCCAGATCGGCCCCCGCGCCGATGATGAAGAACATGATGGAAAAGGCACCTTGGCGCACGCCCAATCCGCCGGGCGAGAGGGGCACGGCCACCAGCAGGAGCACGATGATCGGGTTGATGACCAACACTTCAAGCAGTGAGATGCTGCCGGGTTCCAGGGCTATGGCGATCAGCCAGATCTGCAAGCTGGTCAAAAAGACGATGAGGAAACTGCCGGCTGCACACTTAAGCAGTGCGCCATATTGGTGGCGGTAGGCGTTGAAGGCCGCGGCCAGCTTCTGCCAAATGGGCATCGTTTTGGACGAGAGCGGCAGGAAAGAGAGAACGGCATCCACGATCTGTTTGAGGCGACGGCTCAACAACGCCGCCAGCACGATGATCAGCACAAGTGTGAGCATGATACTGCCGAATGCCATCACACGCATGGAGATCAGTTCTTCAGGGGAGAAGGGCTGGCCGTTGGGGCGGCCCCACAGCAGCATGGCTATCGAAGCCAATGCAGCCGACAACATAAAGACAAAGAGGCCCATAAAGCGGTCGATCAACACGCTGGCTGTGGCGTCGGCGGTGCGATGGGTGTCGCTGGCCAGCGCGTAGCCGCGCATGACGTCGCCGCCCACGCCGGCGGGCAGAAAGTTGTTGAAGAACTCCGCCACCCATTGGTAGGTAAGCAGGCGCGACGACGGCACCATAATGTCGATGGCGCGCAGCAGTATTCCCCACTTGAGACCACTGGCCGCGACAGCCGCTGCATAGGTGAAAGTCGCCGCAAGCAACAGCAGTTTGTTTGAGTCCTGGATCTGCTGCCAGAGCTTGGCCGGATCTTCGAGTTTGGTATATAAAAAATAAAGCAGGCCAAGACCGATGGCCAGCTTCAATAGATCAATGAGTCGTTTTTTCATGCCTGTTTGCGACGTGTCAATCTGCTTCCTGCGCGATTTTGTCTGGCATTTGAAAAAGTGCCGGGGACGGCCTGTCCTTACTGCTGCGTGTGTGATGAGACCGCAAAAGACTCCTGCTTCTCTTCCTGGCTGCGTCGGACGCCCTGCACATCCTGCTTCTGGGTCCAGGCCATGTTCCAGACCACATGACGATCACGCTTGATGGCGAAATCGTACCAGCCCAAGAATCGACTCCAGCCCTCGATCAGCGCCAGCAAAAAGAGCACCCAGAAGAGCCGAACAACGCCCCAAACTTCCTTGAAGGCAACACGCAGCACCCGGCCGTTCTGGATGCTGCTCACGGCGTAGCCATACTTATGCTTCAAGTAGAGATGGCCGGCGTGGTTGCGCCGGCGCTGGCGCACAAAATCGCCAATCGTCGTGGGGCCGGTGTTGTAGACGGTGGCGTCAGGCGCGTACTTCACCTGCATGCCCTCTTCGACGATGATGGCCTCCACGAATGCCTCATCCATGGCGACATCGGCCGGAATGCGGTCGAAGACCTTGCGGAAGGCGATCATCTCGCCCAGCCGCGGGATCTCCAGGCAGAGTTCGTGCTCCATGCGCAGTCGAATGTGGCTCAGCAGACCGGTGATGTGATCCGGCGTGTCGACGGCCACCTTCTGGGCGCCGACCATGCCGACGGCGGGATCCTTGAACATGCGCACCAGGTGTTCGACGGCATACTCATGGGGGATGGTGTCGCCGCTTTCGAGCACGCAGATATCACACTGGGCCTCGGCCAGAAAGAGATTGATGGCCGCTGTCTTGCCCTCGCGATGTTCCTGCTCGATGAGCTTGATACGCGCGTCCTTGGCCATGTACTCGTTGATGATCGGCACCGTGTTGTCTGTGCAGGCGCTGGCCACGACGATGATCTCAACGATCTCGACTTCATGCAGATGTTGATCCAGCATCGCCTCCAACAGCGCGCCGATATTCTCTTGCTCGTTGTACGCGGTCACACAGACGCTACAAGGAATCATATGGTCACTCAATGTTGTACTACTCAAAACGCTTCACCTCGCTAAGGTGATCGGGAAATAGGGATTGGGGACTGGGGATTAGGATGTAGACCTCGTCTTTGCCTTAGCCCTAATCCCTTTTCCCCAATCACCAATCACCAATCCCTATCCCCCAATCACTTTTGTTCCATCAGTTTTGCCACTGTAACGCCGTCGCCCCCCTCACCGGGTCCGCCGGCGCGAAATTCGCCGACAAAGGGATGACTTTTCAGACTCTCACGAATGGCATCGCGCAACGCGCCCGTGCCCTTGCCGTGGATGATGCGCACCCAGGGCAAGCCGTGCCATGTAGGCGTTGTCCAGATATTTCTCGACCTGCTCCAGACCCTCTTCAACCCGCACGCCTCGCAAATCAAGCTCAATACCGGGGCTTTCGACGTTTGCTCCCCGATTTGCATAACTCATATCGGGCTGCTGTTCACGGACGGCCTTCTGGCGCAATTCCAAGCGCTTGATCGGCAGCTTCAAGCGGAAATTGCCCAACTGCACCTCGGCCTCCCCCGTGCGCATATGCATGGCCAGCACCTCGCCGCTGGCCTGCAAATTGGCGACCCAGACCCGATCACCGACCTCGATGGGGCCGTCCAGTCGCTCATCGACGTCGCCCGGCATCACCACTTCCCGGTTGACCGCCTCAGCCGCCTGCTGCCGGCGATTCAGTTCCTGTTCGGCACGGGCAAGGAACTCGCCGTGGGCATCGCCTCGGCCGCCTGCTGAGTCGCCGAATGGGCCGCTGCGTGCGAACTGGCGGCGCATCTGCTTGATCTCTTCGCGCAGGTTGTCCAGTTCGACGCGCATCATCTCGCGCGTCTCGGCAATGACCGCCCGCCGCGCCTCTTCGATCTCGGCCGTCTGGTAGCGAAGATCCTTCTCGATCAGTTGGGACTGCCGTTCGCGCTGCTTGGCGCGCTCCTCGGCCCGCTGCGCCTCCTGCTTGGCCGCCTTGATGTCGTCCAGCAGGGCATCGGCCTCCAGCGTGTCCGGGCGCACAATGCTCTCGGCCTTGTCGACGATCACCGGGTTCAAGCCCCAGCCGGCGGGCGATGGTCAACGCATTGGAGCGGCCGGGCAGACCGATGCTCAACTCGTAGGTGGGGCTCAGGGTCTCGACATCAAACTCGACCGAGGCGTTGCGCACGCCCGGCGTGTTGTGGGCATAGAGCTTCAGGTCGCTGTAGTGGGTCGTGGCAAAGGTGGTGATGCCCCGGTCGCGCAGGTTCTCCAGCAAGGCCATGGCCAACGCCGAGCCTTCGTCCGGATCGGTGCCCGCGCCCAACTCATCAAAGAGCACCAGGCTGTGCGGGTCGGCCTCCTCCAACATCGTGATGATGTTGGTCATGTGGCCGCTGAAGGTACTCAGGTTCTGCTCGATGCTCTGCTCGTCGCCGATATCGGCATAGACGCCGTCAAAGACCGACAGTCTGCTGTTCGGCTCGACCGGGATCATCAGACCGGCCTGGGCCATCAGCACCAGCAGCCCAACGGTCTTGAGCGTGACGGTCTTGCCGCCGGTGTTGGGTCCGGTGACCACGATGATGTAGGTCTCGTCGTCCAGATAGACATCGATGGGCACGACGGTCTTGGCGTCCAGCATGGGATGGCGCGCTCGCCGCAGGTCGATGACCGAGCCGGGATGGGCCACGAAGGGCGGATCGTCCTCGCTGCGCATGGCGGGGCGGCGATTTTTGCGGCTGAAAGGGGACAATCTCAGGCGTCGTTGCGTCGATGGCGTAGCCGTACTTGGCCTTGGCAAAGGTGAAATCGAGTTCAGCCAGGATGTGAATATTGCGCCGGATGTAGATCGACTCGTCGGCGACCAACTCGGTCAGTTCGGTGAGAATGCGCCGAACTTCCTTCTCCTCCTCCAACTCGAGCGCGCGCACGGCGTTGTTCTGCTGCACCACCTTGATCGGCTCGACAAAGAGGGTGGCCCCGCTGGAGGACTGGTCGTGGATGATGCCGTCGACCTGACCCTTGTACTCGGCGCGCACGGGAATGACATAGCGGCCCTGGCGCTGGGTCACCAACGCGTCCTGCAAATAGGGCTTCATGTCCGAGTTGTGGACCAGTCGATCCAGCGTGCTCAGCAGGCGATCCTGGGCCACGCGCAACTCCTGGCGCACGTTCGACAAAGTCGTGCTGGCGTTGTCCGCCACTTCGCTGCGCTCGTTGATGCAGCGCGAGATCTCGGCGATGACATGATCGCAGGGCTCGATGTTGAACGCCATGTCGGCCAAATGGGGAAAGGAGTGCTCCAGGCGGATCAACAGATTGCGCAGGCTGCGTGAACGCATCAGCGTGTTCTTGATGTCGCTCAGATCGAGCGGCATCAGCGTGACGCCACGCTCGGCCCGCTGCAAGAAGGGGCGCATGTCCTTGACGCCGCCGAAGCTGACATCGGGCTTCTGCTCAAGCAGCTTAAAGGCTTCAGACGTCTGGACCAGCCGCTCGCGAACCGTCTGCAAGTCATCGCTGGGCAGCAACGCCATGGCCAGGTCGCTGCCGCCGCTGAATGCGCAATGGCGGGCAACCTGGTCCAGTATCGTTTCGTAGTCAAGAACTCTCAGCGTTCTCGGATTCATATCGTCAGAAAGAGCTTTTTGCCACAGATGGGCACAGATAGTGCAGGATATTCACAGATGGTTCCGCGTTCCGCCAGCGGACGCACGCCCCATCATAGCACAGCGGTCTGGAAGACCAAAGATTTCGTCGTTTTGGGCAATCCTAGGAGGTAGGTGTTTCGCTGAAAACGAATTGATAAACCGGAACAATTGTGCTATATTGCGGCTAGAAAATCAGTATCTAGCAGGCTGCCGGAGAGACCAAAAAATGGAAGTCACGATATCATTACCTGAGAAGCAGTTTATCGCCGATTCGCCAGAACGGGCGGCGGCTAAAATTCGCCTCTATGCGGCTTTGGGAATGTACCAGGCCGGTGAATTGTCGATCGGCGCAGCTTGCGATCTCGCCGGGATAGACCGCTATTCCTTTTTGTACAACCTCAAGCGGGAAGGTATAGCCATAAGAACCCAGACTCCCAATGAGTTGGAAGCAGAATTCCACAGAGCGATTACTGAGTAATGTTGGCTGTTGCAGACAGTTCTGCGCTGGTTGCCCTGGCAACCTGCGACACCCTTAAGATTCTGACCGCGCTCTATGAGATCGTCAAGGTTCCCCAAGCCGTCTTTGACGAGGTTGTTGTCGTCGGCAAGCCTCAGGCAGCGACCCTTGCAGACTACCTGCATGGACGGATGGTTCCGGTGGATACTGAGCAGATTGTGATCGCAGCGGGAGGTCTAGGACAGGGAGAGCTTGAAGCAATGGCGCTCTGTCGCACGTTGTCTGCGACCGTCCTCATCATTGATGATCGGCGTGCACGTGCCATAGCTGAATCCAATGGCATCGATTGTATTGGCACATTGGGCGTCCTCTTATTGGCCAAGCACAAGACAGTCATCACAGAAGTTACGCCTTTTGTCGAAGCCTTGCGCGATTCCCCAATCCACTATCAAAACGAGTTGCTTGACAAGGTCCTGCAGCTTGCTGGTGAGTGATCCTCTCACATATGGTCAATCTAGTGATCTTGGCTTGTCAACAGTGCTTCCGATCTTGATAGCAGACGAGCGTTTTTCCACATCCTATGATAGACAAAAGGGGGCGATGTACATCGCCCCCTTTTGTATGATGATTCATAATCTACCCGCTTACATACCCCAACTGGTGCAACATGCCCTCACGTCGTCATTACCCTGCCGTAGCACGCTGCCCTGTCAGGACGTCGACGGTTCCGGAGAGCTCGCAGATCACGTTCCACGCGGCTTCCTGGCGCTCGACATCCAAGAGATGGGGGTTGGTCATCTCCTGCATTGGGCCGACGAGCTTCTTCGGTTTGGACATGTAGGATCTGCCGTTGACGTAGTCTCCTCCAACCCCGTTCAGAACATCGACGTAGCGCTTTGCCCCGAGCGGGATAGGCTGAGACATACCGAAGGTTGGGCCGAGGGCAGGCATGATCTTGGTATACAGGATGCTTTTGAAGCCCGTCGTATGGCGGGCCGCATTCGTTGCCATGTTGGATCCCGGCGAGACTGTGAAAACCGAAATGTGCTCACCATATTTGCGCGCCATGGCCGCGGTCCACCAGGATGTGAAGGTTTTCGCCGTCGCATAATACCGTGCACCGTCAAACAGATCCGGCTTTGCCACTGTCGCAAACGAGATCATGGCGTCGTGAAGATTGTCGCCAAACTCCTCCGGGGCGCCGATGGCGAAGTCGTAGGGCTGCATGCCCATCATGGCAGGGAGGTCATTACGTGCCGCTTCTGACCCCGCGATCACCACGCGCGCCCCGTCTGGCAGCAGGTTTGCATCCATAAGTCGAAGCGTGAGCACATGATGACCAATAAGCGAGGCCGCGAAGGAGAGTTCGAGATCATCCACGCTCTTGTTCATGGTTTCGCCTGAGACCATGCCGGCGTTCAACAGCAGGACATCGATGGAATCGCCGCGCCGAATAAGTTCGTCGCTGGCGGCGTTGGCAGACTCGATGCTGGAAACATCGATGGCAAGGGTATCGAACGGATCGGAGCCCACGCGTGCGGCCAGCGCATCTTTTGCGGCATCTGCCTTTTCAAGCGTACGGCATGCCAGGATGAGGCGGCCATAGCCGGCTTCGGCAAGTTGCGCGGCCGCTTCAAAGCCGAGACCTGAGTTGGCCCCTGTGATCAATGCTGTCTTGCCTTCGAATTGCGTGGTTGATTCGGGTACTGTCATGATGATGTTCCTTTGCATATCGTCTGGATAATGTCGATTCGATAGCCTCTTCCCTCTCACGAAAAATTGGACCGATCAGTCCAAAATGCGGTCAAAAAAAGAGTTCACCCAAGTGTTCTTAGCGTCAGCGTCGCCATTTCTTGTGCAGCCTGTTTGTCCGCCCCAGCCTTGATCATTGTCCGGAGTCCGCTCAAACTCATCATCAAGTAATTTGCCAGGGCATCCGGATCTGAATCTGTGGAGATATCGCCTTGCGCTTGAGCCTTGGTTATTGCGTCCACCCATATTTCGGCAAACCGCTGAAGACTATCCGCCAATACATTGGCGATGCCCGGTTCGCTCTGGCCAAATTCATTGGCCGAATTGACGATCAGGCAGCTTCTGGCCCCTTCAGGCTGTTGTGCCGTATTCACAATTGCCATAAATGTATTGACGATGAAACTATGACCGGATATGGCTTCTTCCAGGTCGTTTGCCATCGACGTCATCAGCCAATCCCCATAATGGCCTAGACAACGTTCGAATAGTTGTTGTTTGCTCCCGAAAGCTTGATAGAGGCTGCTTCTTGACAAATTCATCGCGTCCAACAGGTCGGCCATCGAAGTCGCTTCGTATCCTTTGCGCCAGAATACTTGGATCGCAGCGTCAATAGCCTGATCGGGATCAAATTCGAGAGGTCTGCCTAAATGACTCATCTGCCTACAAAACTGTGCCTACTTCAGGATGTACTTTATCTATGCCATCCATGGTGAGATTGCATGTCCTGCTGGCGCTTATATTTGACAGTATAGGACCGAACGTTCCAAAAGTCAAGGCCTTGAACATGTGTAGCATTGTTCAAACCCTATCCGGTCGTGTACCCCAACCGGCGCAACATTCCCTCTCGCCGCCGCCACTTCTCCCACACCTTGACCCAGAGTTCAAGATAGACTTTGGTGTCGATCATGGCCTCGATCTCGGGACGCGCCTTCTGGCCGATGCTCTTGATCTTGGCCCCGTTGCGCCCGAGCACGATGCCCTTCTGGCTCTCACGTTCCACGTAGATGGTGGCGGAGATGTAGGTCAACTTGTCGCTGCGTTCGATGAACTCGTCGACCATCACGGCGATGCTGTGGGGCACCTCCTGCTGGAGCGACATGAGCGCCTTCTCGCGGATGATCTCGGCGGCCAGGAAGCGCACCTGCTGATCGGTGACCTGGTCGGCGGGGAAGTAGCGCGGGCCCAGGGGCAGCCGTTCGCGAACCGCCTCCAGAATCGCCGGCGACATTTTCGTTGGTCAGCGCGCTGAAGCAAACCGTCGTGAGCATGGGCCTGCCGTCCACCTCGCCCACATCGAGCCAACTCAGCAGTTCGGCGTACTCGGCCATGCGTTGCTGTAGCAATGCCGGATCGGATCTTGAAGCTGTCGACCTTGTTCAGACCGATCACAACCGACGAGAGCGGCGACTTGGCATGCTGTGTCGCCAGTAGGTCGGCGATGTAGCGGTCCTCGGTCTTGGGCGGCACATTGACATCGACCAGCCACAGGATCACGTCGACGTCGGCCAGCGTCTCCTCGACCACGTTCATCATGTAGACGCCCAGTTTGTTGGTGGGCTGGTGGATGCCCGGCGTGTCCAGCAGGACGATCTGGTACTCGTCCTCGGTCAGCACGCCCAGCACCTGATCGCGCGTGGTCTGCGGCTTGGGGCTGGTGATGGCGATCTTCTGGCCGAGCAGCCGGTTCAGCAGCGTCGATTTGCCCACATTGGGCCGACCAATGACCGCGACAAAACCGCTGCGATGGTTCTCTGGGAGTTGATCAATGTCTGGTAGCATGTGTGTGTGTCGACTCTCTCGATATGTGCGAGATTGGGGAGTGGGGAAGTGGGGCTGTAGGGTTGTGGGGAACCGTTGTAGGGCGGAGGTTTTGTCCAATACTCCGCCTCAGCCCCACTGCCCTACCCCACACTCCCCACAACCCCACTTCCCCACCACCCTACCTCACCGGCGACGGCCCATGAGGCAACTCAATCTGCAACGTGCCCTTGGCCTCGGTCTTCTTCTCCATGCGCCAGCCGAATGTGCTGCTGAGGTGGCGCAAATAGGGGTCCGGGTTCAGTACTTGTTCGATGGTGTAGGTCGAGCCGGTCAGGATGACCACGTCGTCTCCATTCTGAAGCGAGCGGGCGATCTCGTAGGCCTGAAGCGGCTCGGCGATGACCATGGTCGGCACGGAGAGGCCGATGGAATCGATCTGGCTGCGCACCTCTTCAGGGTTCTGCCCCTTGAACGATGCCCCGGTCACGATGATGGTGTCGGCGACTTTGGCCAATGCCGGAAAGACCTGTAGCGGCAGCCGTTTCCCGGACAGCCCCACGATCAGAATACGCCGGCGACCGGCAAAGCGGCTCTCGATCTCCTTGGAGAGCGCTGCGATCTTTTCCGCGTTGTGGGCAATGTCCGCATAGACGCCCTCGTCGACCCGCCAGAAGCGGCCAAGCAACTCGGTCTGCCGGAAGGCGCTCAAGAGGGCCTCGTCGTCGGCCTCCGGCGCCAGCGACCTTGATGGCGGAGAAGGCCAGCGCCGCGTTCCAGCGCTGATAGTCGGCATTGAGCAGCGAATTGCGCGGTATCGGCTCGTCGAACAGGCGCTCAAGCGCAAAGTCCAGTTCGTTGACCTGTGGCTGACCAACGATCTTCAAGGGCGCATCCACATGCTGGCAGACCGAGGCGATGATCTCCAGATTGAGCGGATCGACCTCGCTGGTGAAGAACGGGATCTTCTCCCGCGCGATGCCGGCCTTGTCCAGGGCTCGCTGCCACTGTTCACGGCCCAGCATGTGGGCATGATCGCTGCCCACGTTGGTCAGCAGCGTGGCGACCACATCCAGCGCCCGCGTCTGGTCATAGCGCCCGCCCACGCCGGTCTCGATCGCTGCCCACTCGACATCATATTTTTCGAAAAGAGCCAGAGCGATGAGGATCGACGACTCAAGAAAAGAGTGGGTATGGTTCGAATTCTGCAAGGAAAGGCGAACGCAGTGAGGCTGGACCACCGTCTCCCAAAGCTCGGTGATATCTTCGCGGGCGGCAAACTCACCGTTGATGCTGAAGCGCTCACGATAGTCGAACAGGTGCGGGCTCATGAAAGCGCCGGCCTTGCCGATGGTGGACAGGCCGGTCTCCAGAAATCGACAGGTCGACCCTTTGCCGCCGGTGCCGGCCACATGGATCAGCTTGGTCGGATGGCCGTCGGGCCAGAGCGTCCGGATCGATTGGCGCATCAGTTCCAGCCGCGCCAGCTTGGGCGTCGACCACTCGGCATGGTAGATCTGGTCGACGGTGTTGTAGTACGGAAAGTTAGGTTGTGTCATGGAGTGTGCAGTTCTTTTGCCACAGATAAACACAGATATGCTCAGATGAGACACAGATGGTTTATTTCAAGAATCATCTGTGCCCTATCCGTGCAAATCTGTGTTTATCTGTGGCATAATTCCTTAATATGAGCGCGCGAAGATCGCCACGCGATTGGCCGGTTTGCCGGTGTAGAAACAGACGCCCTCGCCGCCCGGCTGCTCAATCGGATAGCAGCGATGGGTCGCCTTGGTCTCTTCCTGGATACGCTTCTCATCCTCGTCGCTGCCGGCCCACCAGACGCGCACAAAGCCCTGGTCGACTCGTTCTTTGAACTCGTCGTAGTTGGTCGCTTCAAAGGTGTTTTCGTCACGGAACTGGGTGGCGCGGTTCAGCAGATTCTCCTGGATGGTCTCCAGCAAGGCAAGCGTTTGAGCCGCCAGATTGTCCTGCGACAGCGACTGTTTGCCGTCGCGGCCGGGAATGTCACGGCGGGCGGCCACGACGACGTTCTCGTCCACGTCGCGCGGGCCCAGCTCGAAACGCAGCGGCACGCCGCGCAGCTCCCAGTGGTTGAACTTGTTGCCGGGGCGCAGGTTCTCGCGGTCATCGACATGCACACGAATGCCGGCGTCGGTCAGTTCCTGACGAATGCGCTCCGTCGCCTCGGCTACAGCCGTGCCGTCATCGTTCTTGCGCGTGATGGGCACGATCACCACCTGGTAGGGAGCCAGATTGGGCGGCAGCACCAGACCGGCGTCATCGCCGTGGGTCATGATGATGGCGCCGATGAAGCGCGAGCTGAGACCCCACGAGGTCGTCCAGCAGTGCTGCAATTGGTTCTCGGCATCCAAGTATTGGATCTCGAAGGCCTTGGCGAAGTTCTGGCCCAGGTTGTGGGACGTGCCGGACTGAAGCGCCCGTTTGTCGCCCATCATGGCTTCGATGGTCAGCGTCTGGTCGGCCCCGGCGAACCGTTCGCTCTCCGACTTCTCGCCGGGAATGACCGGAATGGCGGCTTCGGTGATCGCAAAGTCGGTGTAGACGTCGAGCATCTGGCGCGTTTCGAAGTCGGCTTCGTCGTAGGTGGCGTGGGCCGTGTGGCCTTCCTGCCAGTAGAACTCGGTGGTGCGCAGGAAGAGCTTGGTGCGCAGTTCCCAACGCACGACGCTGTTCCACAGGTTCATGAGGATGGGCAGGTCCCGATAGCTCTGAACCCACTTGGCAAAGGCATAGCCGACCAGCGTCTCCGACGTCGGCCGCACGGCCAGCGGTTCTTCAAGCTCCTCGCCGCCGGCGTGGGTGACCAAGGCCAGCTCGGGCGAGAAGCCCTCCACATGTTTGGCCTCTTTCTGCAAGAAACTATGCGGGACAAACATGGGGAAGCCGGCGTTCATGTGGCCGGTCGCCTTGAAGCGTTTGTCCAGCGCCGCCTGGATATTCTCCCACAACGCCCAGCCATAGGGCTTGACGATCATGGTGCCGCGCACCGGGCCATAGTCGGCCAGATCCGCCTTCAGCACCAGGCTGTTGTACCATTCGTTATAGTCTTCGCTACGTGAAACGAGTTTATCGGCCATGGGTGGTGTGGGTCCTTGTGAATGTGAAATTTGTGCTACGTGATTTGTATTGCGTGCTGCGTAATTACGTAAGGTCTCTGGTGACTATCGATTGGCGTCATTGCGTAACCTCTCGAATAATCCGAATGACGCCAATCGAGCGCACCCGGTTCTCAGCGGAAACCTTACGCAGTACGAATTACGCAGCTACGCACTGTCTCTTCCCGAACTCGACTCTCAACAAGCCCGATCTCTGCCGCAATCAGTTTCTGAACGCTCTCCACGATGTCGTCCAGCGGAAGCTCGCTGCTCTCGCCGTTGCGACGCAGTTTGACTTCGAGCAGACCGGACTTCAGCCCTCGCGAGCCGACGGTGATGCGGATGGGGATGCCCAGCAGATCGGCATCGTTGAACTTGACGCCGGCGCGTTCGTCGCGGTCATCATACAGCACTTCGACGCCGGCGAACACTAACTGACTGTAGATTTCGTCTGCGGCCAATGAGACCTCGGGCGCCTTGGCCGTCGCCAGGCTGATCAGAGCCACCTGATACGGAGCCACCGTGATCGGCCATTGGATGCCGTTTTCGTCATGGTGATGCTCGATGATGCTGCCCATCAGCCGCCCGACGCCGATGCCGTAGGAACCCATGACAATCGGATGCGAATCGCCGTTTTCGTCGAGATAGGTCGCGCCCAACGCTTCGCTGTACTTGGTGCCCAACTTGAAAATGTTGCCCACCTCGACCCCGCGCACGGCGTGCAGAGGCGCGCCGCACTGCGGACATCCATCGCCTTCGCCGGCAGCCGCAATGTCGGTGACGATGTCGGCGGTGTAGTCGCGTCCGTAGTTGACGTTGCGATAGTGGACGTCGACTTTGTTGGCCCCGGCCACCAGGTTCGGGCTGTTGACCACCAGGTCGTCCACCACCAGAAGCACGGCGTCCCGATCCACGCCGACCGGCGATCCATAGCCGGCTTCAGCCCCGATTGCGCTGATCTCCTCGACGGTGGCCGGTCGCAGGCTGCGGGCCGAGATGGCGTTGGTCAGCTTGGTCTCGTTCAGGTCCATGTCGCCGCGCACGACGACAAAGACAAATTGTTCACGCGGTTCGTCGGCATCGCTATCCTGGATCTCGGCAACCAGAAAGATCGCTTTGGCCGTTTCACTTTCGGCGATGTCCAGAAATTCGGCCAGCGCGGCGATGGTGTTGACGCCCGGCGTCTCCACTTCCTCCAACGCCAGCGCTTCGCCTTCAGGCGGCGTCGGCTTCACGAAAGTTGCGATCTGGCGATTGGCGCTGTAGCCACAGCTCTCGCAGAGCAGCAGCGTGTCCTCGCCGACCGGCGTGAGGGCCATAAACTCATGGGCCATGGTGCCGCCCATCATGCCCGTGTCGCTCTCGACGGCCAGCACGTCGAGGCCGCTGCGGTTGAAGATGTTGAAGTAGGCCTGGTAGATGCGCGGATAGAACGCATCCAGTCCCGCCGTATCGCGGTCAAACGAATAGGCGTCCTTCATGGTGAACTCGCGCACGCGGATCATGCCGGCACGCGGGCGAGGCTCATCGCGGAACTTGGTCTGGATCTGATAGAGCACGAAGGGAAGCTGACGATAGCTGCTGACCACATGGGCCGACAAGCTCGGCCATGGCCTCTTCGTGGGTCATGGCCAGACAGAGATCGCGGCCGTTGCGGTCGGAGAGGCGTGCCAGGTCGCTGCCGATGGCATCCCAGCGTCCGCTCTGCTGCCAAAGCTCGCCCGGATGCACCACGGGCAGCGTGACCTCCTGGCAGTCGATGGCCTCCATCTCCTCGCGCATGATCTGCTCAAGTTTGTTCTTGACGCGCTTGCCCAGCGGCAGGTAGTCAAAGATACCGGCCGCCAGTTGGTGCACAAGACCGGAACGCAGCATCAACTGATGGCTGGCGATCTCAGCCCCCGCGGGCACTTCACGAAGCGTTTGGAAAAAGAGCCGCGACATTCGCATAGGTCGTCAATCCCGTGTAGATTTCGCAAAAGGAAGAGTCAACAAACGAAAACGCTGACATTTGAACCCGCAAATCGTAGCGCAGATCGGTCAAATGGTAAAAAACAACGTAGAGTCGCACGATTTGCGACGCTACGGTCCTATATGGATGGCAATGGTTTGGACAGGCAGGAGATGGTGCAAAGGAGGGAACAAGATATAGACGAACGCAAAAACGTCAAAGGAAATGTCATTCCGACTGGAGGGAGGAATCTCTAGGTTGCCTACGTCCAGATTCCTCCCTCCGGTCGGAATGACAAACCGTATCTGTCAGCGCAGCGAGATGTCTAGAATTGCCGCTTTCAGCCTGACATGCGTTTTGGTTCAAGCATTCTCGGCCAGCAGATCTTCGACGACCTGCTTCAATTCTTCATAGGGACGCAGACCGACCTGTCGATGAACCTCGACACCCTGTTTGAGGAAGAGCAGGGTCGGCATGCCCATCACAGCGAAGGTCTCGGTGGTCTGGGGGTTCTCGTCAACATCAAGAGCGGTGACGAGCAGGCGGCCCTCAAAATCTTCGGCGAGAAAGGCGACATGGGCCGACATGGTCTCGCAGGGCGCACACCAGTCCGCCCAGAAGTCGACGACGGCCAACTGCTCGCTTTGGCGCACCACGGCGTCAAAGTCCTCGTCGGTGACGTCAATGGGCTGTGGTTTGGCCGGACCGACCGGCGGGCGATCCTCAAGCGGCAATGTCGGCGGCTCGGAGCGTCGACCGATTGAGCTAAGCAGTCGCTTGATCATCGAGCAGCCCTCCATCGATATCGCCATCCGATGATCGATTTCGACGCCATGTTGGCCTCAATGACTGTGGCCTAAATGACAGTTGTGGAGACCGAGTACGCATTGCATCCACGCCGCCGGCAGCAGCCGTCGACGCGGCGCGCCCCCATCGAGCGACGGAGCGCCCTGTCAGATGTGCGCCATCACCAAGTACGCGCCCGAGATCGCCCATCACCTCAGCCAGCCAATCGGCCAGTTTGCGCTCATCCAAGCCCGAAATTGCGCGGACGCTCTCGTCCCAGTTGTGATCCGAGTTGGGATCGAGACTGAAATAGGCATCTGCACGCTTGCCGACAGCATAGGTCGTCACCATGTTGGCGCCGGCCGATGCAGCCATGCCCACGAAGGGAATCACCTTCACGAAGGCGCGGCCGGCGAAACGCTGGGTGACCTTCTGCGCAAGGCGCCGGCCGGCCTGGTTGACCAGCCGTTCCGAGCCGAGATTGACGCCGGTCACCATCATCATGGCGTTGCGGCGTTCCTGCTGCGACAGATCGTAGCCATGCACAGCAGCGATCTCCAACACCAGTTCGGACTGCATTTTGAGCGTCATGCCGACATCGGTCGCCACGCCCAGGGTGAACGCAGCCAACGTGCCGACACCAGGGATGAAGGCTGCGGCCGAAGTGACCGCGCCCACAAGTCCGGCCTGCATCGTCTTCTGCTTGATCAGGTTTTCGACCAGCTCGGCGTCAGCCGCCGAAGGGTGTTGGCTGCGAAGATCCTCCACCCGCGCAAACGCCGCCCCCGCATCAGCGTTGCTGATCGCCTTGAGCGCCATCTCCATCAATTGCTCCAGCGGGCTGGAGCCGTTCTGCATCTGCTCGTTTCCGGTCACTCAAGTCACTCCAAACGCGGTCACGCCGCTGAAAAAGACTGTCAATGAATTCGATCTTGCCACGGAAGGCACCCACCAATCAGTCCACTGCAAGAACCGCGAATTTCACCAATTGGGATCTTCAGGAAATCAGGGGGTCTATGGCGAAACCTTCCAGGAAGATTCGTGAAGACCAGAGCATTACGGAACCGATCTTCCTGGAGGTGGTTAACGCCCCATGAGATCCGAAAGAACCACCAATTGCACGAATTTTCTCAGAGGTGCGATTCGTGAAATTCGTGTCATTCGTGGTTTTTGCAGCAGAGGCGCAAATGGCTGCTCAGTCGCCCTTTCGAATCTCGAAATCGTGGGTGATGTCAGCCACGCCGGCCAGCGAAGCGTGGGCGCCGCAATACTTCTCGACGCTCAGTTCGATGGCGCGCTCGACCTTGCGCTCGTCAAGGCCATCGCCGGTGACGATGTAGTGCATGTGGATCGTCTTCCACGGCTTGGCGCCTTCGTCGCCGCGTAAAGCGTCAAATTCGATCGCTACATCGGCCAGCGGCTGGCGCTGTTTCTGCAGGATATTGACCACATCGACCATGCTGCATCCGCCCAGCCCGAGCAAGAGCATCTGCATGGGGCTGACACCTGGCCCATCGCCGCCGGCGCTCATGAGCGCGGCCCGGCCGTTGACATCGGTGCCGAGAAACGTCTTGTCTTCAATCCACTTCACACGTGTTTTGGCCATCTGATTCTTCACCGTCCGTCTGTAATCTACTGTTCATATCGTCCCAAAAAAGACACCCTGATTGTTGAACGACACAATACCCGACCTCGTTCGACGAAAACCGTTAGAGATTCATTACTATTGGACCGGCCGTCCGAATCTCGACTGACTCTGCCCGCATTTCATTGGGTATGAGTATAGGATCCGCAGAGCACCATGTCAAAGAAATCATGATACCCTTACCCTTAAGAAAAGCTTACAAATTTTTCTCTCTCGCCGAAACTTCCCTCATTTTCTCCGATTTGCAAGAAAGATTTGTTATTGTTTTCTCGGAAAAGGTAAAAAAGCACTCATGAATCCTACGTACTCTTTGCGGAATCCCATATGGCGGTTGACGTTCGGCCTCACATTCGCAGTCATTTTCACGCTCGTTTCCGGCGGCGCTGCCCTGGCGACCGCCGAACAGAGCCCGCCCGCCAGTCAGTCCGATAGCCCAGACTGGCTGGAACCGGAGGGCATCAGTGTCATCGATCTGGTTGGGAATGTGCCGGAAGCGCATCTGAAAGATGCAATCATCACCTACTCGGGCCTGGGAATTGTCCAATACGTTGCCGGACAGCGGCAAGGAGACCGGGTAACGATCGATGTCCAGATCTCCCCGCGTTACTTCGAGGCATCCATCGGCACGGTTACTCAGTTCAGTTGTTTGGGGGATCGGGGCTGGGTCGATAGTTGGTCAACGATCTCACCGGCCTCTGAGTTTCGTCTCTTCTATGAAGGCGCCGACATTACGCAGAACATCCTTGGCATGAGCACGCTTCCGGCAGGAAAGCTGCAACCGGTTACGAGTACCCGTGGCGGAAATCGCTATGGTCAGCTCGTCTACAGCGATCCGGTCTTCACGGACGACGGTTCGCTGCTGATGCCCGCCCATCGAGATTGCACAGTCTACATCGCCGGCGAATATCCGACATTGAGCGGTCGATACACGATCCGGACGCCCAACTTCCTCTCTACAGAATATCTGGGTAGCCAGACATTTGACTTCCACACCTACATCGGGCCGGGAGACGCCGGCGATCTCGATTCGTTGCGCCGCCAAATGTCATCTCGATTCGGCCATCGCCACGACAAATTTAGTCTGGACATCCCGGAGGGCGCGGACTTCGTTCTGGTCAAGTTTCCGCCGATTCCTGTGGATGGATACACCCTCGATCAGCAGGTCAAGAACATCACAAAACCCACGGCCGGCACCTATCGTCTGGGCAGAATGGATGGAAACGCGCTCTCTGTCGATCATGTCATGACCATGGGTTTGCCGCTGGATGGACAGTATCAGGACGCCGATCAGTGCGGCGACAGCCAGTTCTTGCGGCCGTTGACGAATATCGACATGTTGGCAGCGCCCGAATATTTCGTACCGACAAGCGTCACCTATGATCCGTGCATGATCCATGGCGGTTGCTCCGACCAACTGCTGGATGCCATTCACGACGGGGTCATGTCGATGACGATCTACTACTACACGCAAGAACGCGTCAGCGCTGAGCTGGAACGCATTCCCATTCGACAGGTCGGCGCGGGATGGCGAGGCCTGGCGGCGGCAAGCGCACAGGCAGGCACAGCAGAGACACTGCCCGATGCCTCCCCGATCACGCCATCGGCCGATGCGCCGTTCCGGCTCTTTCTGCCCGGCGCAGTATCCTCGATACCCATAACACCGATCCCCGAGGAAGACCGAACCGGTTGCCCCTGCGGCTGGTTCGCCGCCGACGGGCGGATGCTCGACTTCACACCTGGACCCTAGCAGATCTCGGAGCGGCGCATACGCCGCTCCATTCTTTTTCCACTGGATGCATCCTCCAACACACCTATGGTATAATCACGCCACAATCGCCAACAAGTTCTCGTGCAAAACGATCTGAGATCTCTGTTGGGAACCTGTGTCTAACAGCCTGAACGTCCAAAAAACAGATGCTCTACGCCGGCATTTAATACCGTGCTTGTGTACGGAGCCGCGATACCTTCTTCCTTTTTTCGATTGTCGGGTTCCCTCTGTTGGTGCGCAGGATACGTTCTATCCGCTTGTGGCAGTAACCGCTCAGGATCCAATCCACACCGTGTAGCCAGAGGAGAAACTATGTCCGCCAGCCGCCCTTGGATAACACACTACGAAGAAGGCGTCCCGGTTGAGGTAGAGATACCGGACATGCCATTGTACCAGTTGGTCACCGACTCAGCTCAGCAGTTTCCCAACAACATCGCCGTGCGTCTTGTGCTCAAGTATCTGCCATTGGGCCTTGTCATTCAGTCCAAAATGACCTATCGGGAGTTGGATGAAGCCACCAACCGCTTCGCAAACGCGCTGCAAGCGTTGGGCGTAAAAAAGGGTGATCGTGTCGCCATCATGTTGCCCAACATGCCGCAGCAGGTGATCAGCTTTTTTGGCGCGCTCAAAGCCGGAGCCACCGTGGTCAACACGAACCCGACCTACACGCCGCGTGAACTCCATCACCAGTTGGCCGATAGCGGGGCCGAGACCATCGTACTCATGAGCGGACTCTACGAGCGCCTGGCGAAGATTCGCGAGAATACCAATGTCAAAAATGTCATCATCGCCGATGTGCCTGATTCGTTGGGTCTGATTTTCGGGAAGATGGTCGAAAAGACCGTCCGCGCCAGCGGCGCCATGGCCGATGTGCCTGAAGCGCCTGACATTCACCGCTTCTACAAGCTGCTCAAAGCGCAGTCGGCCCGCGCGCCCGAAGTGCAAATCTCATCCGATGAAGTCATGCTCTTCCAGTACACCGGCGGCACGACCGGCGTCCCCAAGGCCGCCATGCTCACCCACCGCAACCTGGTGGCCAATGCCGTGCAGATGGATGCCTGGTTCACCAGGGTCGAATACGGCAAGGAGAAGGTGCTTTTCGCGCTGCCCGCCTTCCACGTCTACGGCATGACCGTCGCCATGTTGCTCTGCATGAAGTCGGCCGGCCAACTGGTTCAGGTGCCGGACCCGCGCCAGACCGAGCACATCCTCAACGTCATCCAGACCGAAGGGATCACGCTCTACCCTGGCGTGCCGTCCATGTATATCGGCATCATCAACAACCCCAAGGTCCATGAATACAATCTTCAGTCGATCAAGGCTTGTCTCAGCGGCGGCTCGGCGCTGCCCGTCGACGTAGCGCTCAAGTTTGAGGAGATCTCCGGCGGCAAGCTGGTCGAAGGCTATGGCCTGACCGAGACATCGCCCGTGGCCAATGCCAACCCGATCTGGGGTGAGGTCCGTGTCGGCTCAATCGGCGTCCCCATTTCAAGCACGGAAGCACAGGTCGTCTCGCTGGAGCCGGACGAGGACGGCCACTACACGCCGCTCGGCGTCGGTGAAGAAGGGGAGATCTGCATCCGTGGGCCGCAGGTCATGAAGGGCTATTGGGGACGGCCGGATGAAACAGCCTTGGTCATCGACCAGGACGGCTGGTTCCACACCGGCGACATCGCCAAGATGGACGAGGACGGCTACTTCTACATCGTGGATCGCAAGAAGGACCTGATCATCGCCGGCGGCTACAACATTGTGCCGCGTGAGGTCGAAGAGGTTCTCTTCATGCACCCCAAGGTGATGGAGGCGGCGGTCGTCGGCATTCCCGATCCCAAGCGGGGCGAGACGGTCTGGGCTTTTGTGGTGCTCAAAGAGGGGATGACGGCCACAGCCGAGGAACTCAACGTCTTCTGCCGTGAGAACCTGGCTCCCTACAAGGTGCCTCGCACCTACGAATTCCGTGACGAACTGCCCAAGACGCAGGTGGGCAAGGTGTTGCGGCGTGTGCTGGTGGAAGAGGAGATGGCCAAGCAGGCCGGCGAGGCGGAAGCCGGCTGAGGGACTGGCTGATTGAACTGGAAATGACCGTTCAGGGGCTGCGTTGGCGATTCGACGCAGCCCCTCTGTTTGCGCTCTCTTCACGAAGTCTTTCCAAGACTGCCAATGGCGTCTCATCCAGTGACCATGATTGTCCGAGTTCCCGCGCAGGTTCGTCGATCATCGCAAGTTCATGCTCGATTGTAGCCGTAGGGATCCGGGCATTTTCTTCCCCGACTGAACAATGATTCGACCGACATACCTCACGATGGTTCATAGTTATCACCTCATCCAAATCCGGTATTGGCGGCAACGCCGACGAGTACAACACAATTATAGCTTTGATCAAGTGCTAAATAAAACTCAGAATAGCACGATCACTCGCCCTTGAATCGCACGATCAATCGTGCTATTATTGAGGGCAGTTACAGCAGAATGATTTGCTACGATGTCTGTTCCGACAATGTGAGGATGAAAAAAAATGACGATCATTACCGCCAACGAACTAAAAACGAAGGGCGTGTCGAACATCGAGAAACTCTTGGCAGCCGAGTCGGAAGTTGTCATCAGTGTACACGGCAAGCCAAAGTATGTGGTGATGGAGATCGCTCAGTATGAGGCGCTTCGGGAACACGAGTTGGAGGCGGCTTGGCATCAGGTGAGAGAGGATGTAGCCGAAGGTCGCTACCGCATCGAAGGCGCCGATGAACATATGGCACGCATCAAGGACGCGTTGGTCGATGAGCTATAGTCTGGTCTTCACAGCACAGTACGAGAGGATTGAGCGACGTTTCCTGCGGCGGCATCCCGATTTGCAGAGCCGCTACAAAATAACCCTTGTCCTTCTGGAACAGGATCCATTCCATCCATCGCTTCGTCTGCACCCACTCAAAGGCCGCCTCACGGGGCTGCATTCCGTTTCGATCAATCTCCAATACCGCATCACGCTAGAACTGGAAATCCGAAAAGAGGAGATCGTTTTGGTCAGCGTGGGCAGCCATGGCGAAGTATAGGGCATGGCGCTGTGCGAACAAGCCCTGGCTAGCGAGTGCACCACCCCATGAATGGGGCTACTTGGCCGGTCCAGCCCCATTTATGGGGCGTCTTTGTGGTTAGCAAGGGCATTGATGCCCTGGCGGCGGCCATCTCGACCCTTCGCCAACCTCCTTCACATCATCTCTCTGACTTGTGGATAAGTAGGGTTTTCCGAGCGCTACTATTCCCGATCTCCTCATGCATATACAACTGCACCCTGCTCAAACCCACGCGCAGCATAATACCCACGCGTCCCCGTGGCCGCGATGACGCTGATACGCGTGAACCCGGCTTCACGGCTGATACGCCGCGCTTCGTCGAGCAACTGGGTGCCGAGACCGACATGCTGGGCCGCCCCTTCGCCGTCTCGCTCCGGATCCAGCGACAACGCTGGCCCATAGACATGCACCTCGCGGATCATGGCGCTGTCCGCGATCTCGTCGATGAAGGCGCGGCTGCCGCCGTCCGCTTGCAACGGCAGGCTCAGCCGCAGGAAGCCCGCAATCAGGCCGGGCTCGACCGAATCCGGGCCGGTGACAAATTCGAGGAAATGTTCGCGGGTCAGATCGGTCTCGTAGCTGTAGACCTGGAAAATCAATTCTTCAGCGCGAACTTTGCGCCGCTTGATCTCCCGGCAGCGAATGCAGCCGCACTGCTCGCCCCGCTCCGCCAAGCGTCCGCTGCACCACCTCACGCAGATTGCTGACCTTGACGCCGGCCTGGATGTGATGGGCGGGAATGTCTCGGAAGAGCCGGTTGACCCGGGTGTAGGGCGGAATCGTCGGTTTGACATCGACCAGCAGATCGACCAACTCCTCCTGCGAATAGGGATGGTACTCACCGGCCAGCCAGCGGTCGTACAGTTCGGTGTCCGCGATCAGCGAACAGGGATAGATTTTCAGTTCATCGGGACGGATGGCCAGGTCGTCGAAAAAGCGGGCGAAGTCGGCGCGGTCCTTTTCCGGCTTGGCTCCGAAGAGATTGGGCATCCAATGCAGATGCAGCTTGAAGCCGGCCGTGCGCAGCAGTCCCAGCGCATCGCGCACCGCAGCCACGTCGTGGCCCCGTTTGTTGAGCGCCAGCACCTCGTCGTCCAGGCTCTGCACGCCGATCTGCACCTTGGTCACGCCCAGCTTGCGCAGATGCCGCACCTCTTGCGGCGTGATCCAGTCCGGCCGCGTCTCGATGACCAGGCCCACGTTGCGATGTTTGGCCGTGACGTTGATCCGCTGGGCCTCCTCCAGCGAGGATGAACCGGCGTAGTCGGGATCGCCGGCCGCGTTCATGGCGTCGAAACAGCGCTGCACAAACCACTCCCGGTAGTCCTTGCCGTAGGCGCTCCACGTCCCGCCCAGGATCAGCAGCTCGACCTTGTTGGCCTCGTGGCCGATGCTCTCGAAGGATTGGATGCGGCCCAGCGTCTGCAAGTAGGGGTCGAAGCCGTCGCGCTCGGCGCGTTGGCAGCCCGGCTCGTCGAAGATGTAGCTCTTGGGCATGCGCCAGTCGTCGGGGCAGAAGATGCACTTGCCTGGACAGCCGGCCGGCGCAGTCAGCACGGTGACCGGCGCCACGCCGCTCTGGGTGCGCATGGGCTTCATGCGGATGCGGCGCATGATGATCGGGTCCGGCTCCATATCGCCCTCGGCCACCATGTGGCGATAGGCCGAGACCAGATCCGCTTTGGGATAGAGACCTTTGCCGTCCTTGGGAAAGCGCGTTAGTATTGGCTGCAGGCTGCTGTAGAGATCCCAGTCAGCTTCCGGCACTTTGAGGATTTCCTGGAAAATGGCATAGATCACGGCGCTGTGTTCAACCGGATCGAAGCCGTCGCGTTTGCGCTGCCAATTTTCGCTCTTGGTGAGCACATCTTGTGGGATTTCGTCGGGCGCGAGGATTCGTTTCATTGGCGATATCTGAGTTCACTGCAAGAACCACGAATTTTCTCAGTGGTACATTTTGTGAAATTCGTGTCATTCGTGGTTATTGCAGCAGAGCCGTATCTGGGTTGATAGTTCATGCAAGCAGACCTTGTTGTCCGGCGATATCGAGAAGCGATGGGCGGTCCTCACCCTCGGGCGGGAAGAGCCAGTCGAAGCGCAGCCAGAAACCGGCCAGCAATTGGGACCACAGCACGTTGTCCTCGGCCGCAATCGCGACTGAACTGATCGCCGACACGGGTGTAGAAAGTCGCTTGTTCGTGGATCGGATCGATCAGCCAATATTCCTGAACGCCGTAGCGAGCATAGTTGATCTTCTTCTCGACTGTGTCGTAATTGCGGCTGCTGGGCGAGATGATTTCGATTGCAATATCTGGAGGCCCGGGAAAGTAGACGTCACGGGCCAGATGGAGTCGCTCGGCAAGGATGAACGAGATATCCGGTTGGTAGACGTTGTCTTCGGACAACTCGAAAGCCGCATTGGAGCCGAGCACCTCGCCCAGTTTTCTGGCCGTTACATACGTGGCAAGCGTGCCGATCAGAAAAGTGACCAGGTCCTCATGCAGATACGAGGCGGGGGATGCCATAACAAACACTCCTTCGATCAAGTCAGATTTTTGTTCACTGCGCGGATCATCGATATATTGTTGTGATGAGATGCGCACATGCGCCGGCGTCTCAAATAGTGTATTCAGTTTTTCAACTGTCATCTTGACCTCCTTGCAGGTCAAAAGGAACCGATCACCGTACCCGCTCGCCAATTCCGTTCACATGCGGAGACAGTATACCATAGATGGATGGGCCGACTCGGCAACGACTTTTACAATTAAATCGGGACTTCTATGCGACCGTGGCCGCGCCATTTGACGAGACGCGACAGGGTTGGACGCCGGGCAAACTGCGTCTGCTCGACATCCTCTCCGCCGCAGAAAGCGGTTCGCCGCTTCAGGTGGCCGACATCGGTTGCGGCAATGGACGCTTTGCCCTGATGCTGGAGAGCCTCGGTGTCCCGGTTTGCTACACCGGCGTCGACGGCAACGCACATCTGCTGGAACGGGCCGCAGAACAGACGGCGTCGCTGGTCAACGTCGCGTGCAGCTTTGTCCAGGCGGACCTGGCCCAAGCGGACTGGTCCGCGTCGCTGCCCAGCGCTTCATTCGATAGGGTCGTCTGCCTGGCGACGCTGCAACACATGCCGGGCTACGAACTGCGTGCCCGCCTCGTTCGCGACCTGGCATCATTGCTTGCCCCAGACGGTCTGCTGGCGATATCAGCGTGGCAATTCCTGGAGAGCGAACGTTTTCGCAAGCGGCTGATCGACTGGAGCGAGGTCGGGCTGACCGCCGCCGATGTTGATCCTGGTGACGCGCTGCTGCCCTGGAAACAGGGCGCGTACGCCGTGCGCTATGTGCACCAGACCGATGAAATCGAGATGAACCGCCTTGTGGCGGACGCCGGACTGACCGTCGTGGACACCTTTCGTGCCGACGGAAAAGAAGGCAATCTAAACCTTTATTCAATCCTAAAAATGTGACCGAAAATGAGGAGCAAAAAACATGAGCGATTTTGATGAACGCACCCAATCGCTGGTTGATGAGTTCGCCAAGCAATATGGCGAGCAACCGACCTGGATCGCCATCGGTCCGGGACGCGTCAATCTGATCGGCGAGCACACCGACTACAACGACGGCTTTGTGATGCCGGTGGCGCTCCAGCGCGATGTGCGCATGGCCGTGCGTGCCCGCGAGGATCGGCTGGTGCGCATCTACTCGTCGGAATACGACGACTGGGGCGAGTTCGATCTGGACGCCATCGCCTATCAGCAGGACAAGCTCTGGATCAACTACGTCCAGGGCGTGGCTTCCATGCTGGAGGAGGCCGGCCTGGAGCTGACCGGCATCGACGCCGTGCTCAGCGGCAACGTGCCGCGCGCCAGCGGCCTGAGCAGTTCGGCCGCGCTGGAAGTCGCCTCGATCAAGGGGCTGATGGCGGCCGCAGATGTGCAGGACGCGCTCTCCGGCACTCAGATTGCCAAGATCGCCCAGCGCGCCGAGAACCAGTTTGTGGGCGTCAACTGCGGCATCATGGATCAGTTTATCAGCGTGCTCGGCGTCGAAGGCCACGCGCTGCTCATCGACTGCCGCAGCCTCGACTACGAGCTGGTCCCCTTCCCGGCCAACGCATCGTCTGGTGATCGGCAACACCAAGGCGCCCCGCTCTCTGGCCTGCAGCGCCTACAACGAGCGCCGCCGGCAGTGCGAAGAAGGCGTGGCCGCACTTCAGCAGGTGCTGCCGGAGATCACCGCCCTGCGCGATGTCACCAGCGAGCAGTTGGAGGCCAACAAGGATCTGCTCTCCGAGATCGTCTATCGGCGCTGCCGCCATGTGGTCAGCGAAAACGAACGCGTCATGCAGACAGTCGAAGCGCTGAAGCAGGACGATCTGCAAGCAGTGGGCCAACTCATGTCTGCCAGCCATGCCAGCCTGCGCGATGACTACGCAGTCAGCAGCGACGCATTGGACGCCATGGTGGAAGCCATGGGCGGCGTGGAAGGATGCTACGGCGCACGACTGACCGGAGCCGGCTTTGGCGGATGCGCCATCGCCCTGGTCAAGCCCGGCAGCGAACAGGCCGTGGCCGACGCCATCTACCAGGAATACCCCAAGGCCACCAATATCTGGCCCGAGGTCTACACGACTCAGGCGAGTGCGGGGGCAAGGGTGATCGAGGGACAATAGGGAACGGTGATTGGGGATTGGGATTGTGGGGATTGCAACAAGCCGCCAATGCCCTAATCACCAATCCCTACTCCGCATTCCCCTCCATCGACTTGATCGGCGTACCGTGTTCGGCGCCGTCGGTGGCTGCCGGCAGATCAGCCAGGTGGGGAATGCGGTTGTGGTAGTGAAGCCGCCACGTCTCACGGCCCGGATGCTCGACGTATTCGAAGTAGGTGATGCCGGTGTTGTGATCCCAGACTTCGCAGCGCCGCCAGGGGCCGACGTTGAAGATATGATCGAAGACAAACTCGATCACGCCGCCGTGGCAGACGACAACGACGTTCTTGCCGCGATGGCGCTGCACCATCTCTTCGACAAAGAGGCCCACCCGTGTGCGGAAGTGCATCATCGATTCACCGCCCTCGTAGGCCGGCGTGACCGATGCGAAGGGCAGTTCGCTGGCCCAGTAGTCGGCGTAGTCGTTGGGCAGTAGATCGTCGGGCCATGGCGAATGATCGGCGCGGTTGTTGCCGATCTCGCGCAGACGGCTGTCCGGAATGATCTCGCAACCGTAGGCCCCGGCCACGGCTTCGGCCGTCTCCATGGCGCGGCGCATGGTGCTGGCGTAGAGCACATCGATCTCAGGGATATCGGTCGGCAGCCATTGGCCCAGTGCAGCAGCCTGGCTTGCACCGTAGTCGGTGAGAGCGGTGTCAATGTTGCCTTGCTCCCACCCTTTCAAGTTCACGTAGCTTTGTCCATGTCGAATCAAATATAGACGCACACTGATGCTCCTTGCTTTCTGGCAGATGGTATAGTCGCAGAAAAAATGTTGGGTTCGATCAATTTGACCATTGTAGCGTTGGCCCAGCAAGCGGTCAATAGCCAAAAAATCTGTACCACGACATATATTCGTAGCTTGCTGGACGGAACAGATCTACGACATAAATGTCGTGGTACAGGAGAAGTACAACCGACAGGACAGCAAACCCATGACGGAACGCCTTTACTACACCGACTCCTACGTGACCGAGTTCGACGCGCGTGTCGAAGAGGTCGTCGAATTCGATGGCCGCCCCGCGCTGATCCTCGACCGAACCCACTTCTATCCCACGTCCGGCGGCCAATCCCACGATATCGGGAGCACTCAACGGCTTCCAGGTTGTCGATGTCGTGGCCCAGAACGGCTCAGTTCTGCATGTCATTGAGAGCATAGGAAACGAGCCGAACGCCGACATTACCTCGTTGGCAGGCCAGACCGTACATGGCGTCATCGATCTGGGAACGCCGTTACGATCACATGCAACAGCACTCGGGCCAGCACCTGTTGTCCCAGGTCTTCTACCAACTTTTCGGCTACGAGACCGTTTCCGTCCACTTCGGGGCATTGGACTCGACACTCGATCTGGATGTGGAAGCGGTCTCCGCGGAGCAACTCGCACAGGCCGAACGATTCGCCAATCAACAGGTCTACGCCAATCTGCCCATCACGGCCCGATTCGTCACAGAAGCCGAACTGGACCAGGTCCCCCTGCGTCGCCCGCCCAAGGTGACGGGCACGATCCGCATCGTCGAGATCGAGGACTTCGACTACTCGGCCTGCGGCGGCACCCATTGCCGGCGCACCGGCGAGCTTGGCCCCATCAAGCTCGTGCGCCAGGCGCGGCAGAACCACAAGGCCCGCATCACCTTTCTCTGCGGCTGGCGAGCGCTTGCCGACTACGATGAGAAGCACCGGATCGCCATGGAGGTTGCCGGACTCTACAACAACGACTATCGGCAGGCGCCGGACCTGGTCGAGCGCACTCTGGAAGAGACGAGATCGTTGCAGAAACAGGTGAAGACGCTGGCCGACCAACTGTTGCCGGTTGAAGTTGCTGCGTTGAGGGCAGAGGCCGAAGAGATCGACGGATTGCTCGTCGTCGCAAAGATTTTCGACGACAGGGACGCCAACGCGGCCAAGCAGATGGCTTCGGCGTTGACCGCAGAGCCGGGCTACGTCGTGCTGCTGGGCGTTGTCTCCGGCGGCAAGCTGACACTCATCTTCGCCCGCAGCCAGGACGTGACGCTCCACACCGGCAACCTGCTGAAAGAGACGCTGGCGGAGTTCGGCGGCGGCGGCGGGGGACGCCCCGAGTTCGCACAAGGCGGCGGCGCTCCGGCCGAACACGCTGACGAGGCGCTGGCCTTTGCCCGGAGCCGTATTGTTGGACGCTAGCAGTCTGTCGGAGTGACAGAAAATGGGACGCGGATAACACGGGTTTTGGCAGATAAAGGCGGATTTCTCGCGATTTATCCGCGAAAATCAGTCAGATCAGCGTCATCCGCGTCCTATCGGCTTTCTCTCCGACAGACTGCTAGGAGCCTGTCGGAGATCCCAAGAAATAGACCTCCGTCGTTCTCTCCGACAAGTTGCTAGGTCAATGAACAGTGCAGAAAGCGCCAACACGGCAAACGGCCAACACGGTACAACCAAAAGCGGTGGGACAAATTGTCCCACCGCTTTTGGTTGTACTGTGTTTTGGTTTTACCGTATTGACCGTTTGCGTACCGAACTACGCATCCACTTGCCCGCTACGGACGACCGCAGCCAGTACCAGCGTCGTCGACACGGCGCAAAGCGCCGTCGCTATCGCTATCGTTGCAGAAATGAGCATGTTTACTCCTTCTCAGTCACAACTGCGGCGTCGTCGATAACGGCTTCAACGTCAGCCTCGATGACGGTGTCCGATTCGGGCAGTGCATTCAACACTTCCAGCGCCTTGAGCATCTGCAAGTCTTCGCTGGCCAGCAGTTCATCAACGGTCAACTCGTCCAATTCGCCGACGGTGATCAGGTCGGCAGTGATGGGCAGATCGATCTCGATATCCGGCGCGATGCCCTGCTTGCGGATCAGACGTCCTTCGCCGGTCAGCCATTGGCGTGTGCCCAGCATCAGCGCCGACCCATCTTCCAGCATAAAGGGTTCGAGCACGGTGCCGGTGCCAAAGGTGGTCTCGCCGACGACTTCGCCACGATCGTAGTCCTGAATGGCGCCGGCCAGAATTTCAGCCGAACTGGCTGTGCCGGGGCTGATGAGGACGACCAGCGGAATGTCGGTGGCCACGCCGCCCTTGCGCACGGCATAGACCTTGCGTTTGCCGTCAGAATCTTCTTCCTGCAACACGTTGCCGCCCTCCAGGAATTGGCTGGTGACCTTGACAGCCTGATCCAGCAGCCCGCCCGGGTTGTTGCGAATGTCCAGAATAAAGGCTTCGGCGCCGGCTTCTTCGGCCTCGGCAATCAGCTTCCTTCAGGTTGTCGGTGGCGTTGGCGCTGAACTGGCTCAGGCGCAGCAGGCCGACGTTGGTGCCGGGAATCATGGCCCATTCAGCGGCCGGCACTTCGATGTCGTCACGAATAATCGAAATGTCCAGGCTCTCGCTGTTTTCGCCGTCCAAGCGCAGCAACGTTAGGACGACCTCGGTCTTTTTCGGACCGCGAATGTTGTCGACGACCTGGCCCAGATCCCAGGTGGTCGTATCCTCGCCGTCAACAGCCATGATGATGTCGCCGGCCTTGACGCCGGCCAAATCGGCCGGAGAGCCGTCAAACGGGGCCACGATCATGGGCATGCCGTCCTTGACGCCCAAGCGAGCGCCGATGCCGGAAAAGCTGCCGGAAATATCAGACCGCTGGTATTCCAGTTCCTTGGGTGTTAGGAAGGCAGTGTGCCCCTCATCGCCCAGGGCTTTCAACATGCCCTCGATCGCGCCGTAGGTGAGTTCGGTCGGATCCAGCGATTCCTGATCGACAAAGCGGTCATTGACAATCTGCCAGGCCTGCCAAAAGACATCAAATTCTTCCGGCACTTCATCGGGCGTGCCGGTAGGCGAGACGAGTCCGCCCTGGGCCAAAGCCATGGACGTGCCCGATGCAAACAAGACGCCGCCACCAAAAGCGACCAGTGCCACGAAGAGCATCATGGTGAATGCAAGCGTTACTTTCAATACTTTATTCATAGGATTGTTGTCCCTTGATTCATGCGATGAATCATCATATTTCCAGATCTCGGTTGTCGAACCAATTTGTCTAAAAGGTCTACCACACACACGGGCGATTGTACAGTAAGCGAGCCACCCGCTGGTGTCGCATCAAGCGCAAAATCGCAAACTCAGCCTCGCAAGCGCAGTGTGGCCACCGCGTCCGCAGGCGCCCATCCGGTCGGGCCATTGCCGTCCAACATGACATTGACCCAGCCGCCCGCTCTTCCAGCACATTGACCTCGGCCCCGGAGGGCAAGACCAGACGTGCCGCATACTCTGCACCGGGACCGCTGTTCAATTCGACGCTCTGCGCCACAACAACGGCCTCGGTCAAACTGTGATACTGATACATACGGCTGCCCAGCGTCAGTCCCGTGATAACGAGTGCCATACCGACGATGGGCGTAGCGATCCGAGCAAGACGACGCAGGAACTGATTCTGCACCCGCAGCACCCAGACCATCAACAGCAGGGCGAAGAGCGTCCAGAAGCTCAGAGCCATCAACGCCAATTCATTGAGCGTGAACAGATTGGTGGTCAGGCCGGCAACCTGATAGACGACGCTGTCGCCGGTGGCCTGCATGATGGCGCCAAGCGTTCCATCGTTGGCTGAGGCGGTCTCTGCGATCTGAGCACGGACCTCGGCCAGCGTCACCTGGATGCTCTCGTCCCTCGGCTCCATCTGCTGGGCCAGACGAAGGCTCCAAAGCGCCCGGCCAAGATCGCCGGCACGCAGATGGCTCAGACCCAAGGTTGTAGTAGAGCGTCGCATCGGCGAAACCTTGATCGGCGATCTGCTGGTAAGTCTCTGCCGCCAGCGCATATTGGCCGTTGCGATAGAGCTGCTCAGCCGTCTGCATGGCCTGCTGATTGTTGGCCGACAATGATGTAGACGTTGCTGCATCCGCTCCGGCGACAACGCTGATCATGAGCATTGTGACCGTGACACCGATTAGAATAAACGCGATAAGCCGTTTCATAGATCTCTCTTTGAACTCTGTCGGGTCAATCAGTCAGGCTGTTGTCCACAGCCTGACTGATTGACCCGACGAACCTTGTTTGCCTAAAGCACGCCGTCCAACTCATCGACAAGCGCCTCGGCCTCGTCCAACAACTGGGTTGGGCGTCGCCACTGCAACACCGGCCGGGCTGTAGAGATTGTGCTCGTGACTGTCAAGACAGTTCAGCGAACGAGCGATCAGTTCATCGTCGGCCCCTTGTTGGCGCATTGCCTCGCTGATGGCGTGGTTGGTCTTGCCGGCAATCGGCTTCTGAAGCTTGGCCGACAGATATTCGGTCAGGATCCTGCCGGCAGCCACAAATTGATCCGGGCTGCTGCTCTGACCCTTGGCCTGCTCTTTGCGAGCCTGGGCAATGGCCTTGTGGGCCTGCTTGCGGGCACGCGAACTGCGCACTGCGCCGGCGTTCTGCTCCAGATGAGCCTGACGCCGTTGCCAGACAAAGCCGCCGGCCAACGCCGCCAACGGCACGCCCCAAAGCAACCAGTACCAGGTCTGGGCTGTCAACGGCGGGTTGACGGTCTCCCAGAATCACCGGCACAGGCTTCAGGCTGGCCACGATCGCCGGATCGATATCGTCAGCGGTCAGAACGACGGACTCGTCTGCCGTGTTGGCTGCGGCGCCCGCTGCCATGATGGGGCCAGGAGTGCCAATGCCGGGCGCAACGGTGATGGCCATCGGATCGGTGGCGACGGTCACATATTGATCCAACGACGGATCGAAGTAGCTGTATTCAATCGCCGGCACCGTGAACTGGCCGGCGGCGGTCGGCACCATCAGCCGCTCGTAGGTGTGAGAACCGCTCACCAGCCCATTCTCGACCTGTGTGCTCAGCGACGAATCGGCATCAAAGATACGCCAGCCATCTATCTCCGGCCAGACGGGGTCGGAGGCGGTGCTGATGTTGCCCATGCCCTCCACAGTCACCTTCAATGTGACCGGTTCATCGACTTGGGTCTGGCCTCTGTCCAACTCGGCCCGGATGTCGAACTGGCCGACGGCGCCGGTGAAGCTCTCCGGGGCGCCTTCCGGCGCAGGTTGCACGTTGACGATGACGGGCTCGGTGTCAAGGATAGCGTCATTGCGCAGGCCATTGCTGGTGATGGTGATGCGGGCCGGGTCGATGGTCTGCTCGCCGGCTGCGGTGGGAAAGAGCACCTGGGTCAGCTCGGTCACGGTATAGATTCGTCCGTTGGCCGAAACGCGATAGCTGGTGACGTCGATGTCTCCCTCGGCCCAGAAGCCGGTCAATGCCGGCGGTTCGTAGTCAGGCTGTCCGCCGAAGATGCTGGGAAGACGCATCGAATCCAGCGCTTCGTAGTAGCGAAAAATGTAGTTGATCTGTTCGCCGACATGAGGTTGCGGATTGTCCACAAGCGCCTCAACAAAGAGATCATTGTTGCCCAGCGAAGAGGGCGCTTTGAAATCCTGTTGGTTGCGGCTGGGCGGCTGGGTCTGGCCGGATCCCTGGCGTCACCTCGATGTTGATCGGATTGGTGAGATAGGTCTGGCCGTCCAACGTCAGCTTGACCGGCTCAATGGTGAGCGTGCCGGTGCGATACGGCTGCAAGCGGTAGCTGTAGACGATATTGTTGCTGATGGCGCCGTTGATGATGCTCATCTGCGTCGACGTGCTGTTGCCGACGATGGAAAAGCCCTCCAGCGCCGGAAGTTCGGGCTGTGGAAGATTTCGACTGGCTGACGTCGACAACAACGGTCAACGTCACCATCTCGTCGGTGCTCAGCTCCAGCCTGTCGACGCCGGCCACGATCGGCTCTTCGGCCTGGGCCAATGCCGGCCTATTGTTTGAAAAGCCTGTGATGAAGATGAGTGCGAGTATCATGAGCGATGCGCCCAGGAAACGCCTAAATTGTCCCATCGGTCCGTTCTCCTAATCTCATCGACATGCGGTGTGTAACTCCACCGAATCGCTAACAAACCGCCCTTGCTGGGCGCCTCTGTCGGATGAGCATTCATGTTTATGTACCAGTGTAGATCCAGGAAATTAGGAGACAGTGAGTTCTGAGTGTGCAATCGTTAAGACCGTTCAAGGTCATCCCGAATTCCCTGGACATCCATCCCTACCAGCCAGCCGGTAGGCTAACCGGGCTGAATCGCATCCATAGTCCGTAGGTCGGCTCCATACCGTGATCGTATCCGCCAGCCCGGCTAAGCTTAGCCGGCGATGCATTCCGCCCTACAAGCTGGCCTACCAGTCCTGCTCGACGCTGTCGGCGGGGAAGAGGTAGATCTGCTGTAGATACTCCTGCAGCGTCTCGGTCCCCTGGGATGCGGCGATCAAGAGTTGGCGGGCCTGTTCCTCGCTCAGTCCTTCAAGCTGCTGAGCCAGTTGGCCCAGGCCGGGCTGAGGCTCCTGCGGCTCTTCAGGCTGATCGCCCGCTTCACCGCCGTTCGGATCCTGCGGCTCAGAGTCCTGCTGTTCCTGATCCTGGGGATCTTCGCCATCCTGGCCCTCTTGCGGATCATCTTGCTGCTCAGGCTCTTGGGGCTCATCCTGTTCCTGATCGCCCTGCTGCTGATCCTGAGGCTGCTCTTGCTCTTGATCGCCCTGCTGGCCGTCA
Organism: uncultured Chloroflexia bacterium; assembly: GCA_963698255.1. Taxonomy (GTDB): domain Bacteria; phylum Chloroflexota; class Anaerolineae; order Caldilineales; family Caldilineaceae; genus JAWKOK01. The sequence continues at coordinate 134,336 of CAVOQD010000016.1, forward strand.
CTTTCCTGATCCTGCGGCTCGGACTCCTGCGGCTCGTCCTGATTTTCCTGGCCGTCCTGGCCCTGTTGATCCTGTTCTTGGTCTTGCTGATCCTGCTGATCTTGACCCTCTTGCTGGTCTTGATTTTCCTGCTGATCTTGATTCTGCTCTTGCTGGTCCTGGTTCTGCTGATCCTGCTCTTGATTCTCTTGCTGTTGATCCTGGTTCTGCTCGTCCTGCTGATCCTGATTCTGCTCTTGGTCTTGTTGCTCTTGTTCTTGTCTGCTCTTGCTGTTGCAACTGTTTCAGCGTCAGTTCAAGATTGACCTTGGCATCCAGATCCTGCGGATCAAAGCGCAGCGCCTCTTTGTACGCCTCGGCCGCGCCTTCGTAGTCCTCGGCCTTGAAGAGCGTGTTGCCCAGGTTGTAGTGGCTCTGCTGGGTCAACGTTTCGTCGGCATGCGCCATGGCGACCTGCAAGGCAGCCGGCACCTGATCGTAGGCTTCCTGTCGATAGAGCGCATTGGCCGTGTTGTAGAGCGGCGCAGCCAGCTCCGGATCGGCGGTCGCTGCCTCCTGGTACTTCTCGACGGCGGCGGCGTAGTCGTTTCGGCGAATGCTTCGTTGCCCGCCTCGTTCAACTTTTCAGCGCCGGACCCACAGGCGGTCAGGGTCAAACCGGCAAATACAAGAACAATCAGTGCTTTCTTCATGCTGCGAATTCCTTTTCGCCCATCATCACATTGCGGCGTTGGGCCATCTTGCGGTTGCTGACACGATCCGGGATGAGCATCGAGATGACCAGAAGGACCAGCGAAAGCGCCAAGAAGATCTGATATCGCTCGATGCGTCGCACTTCCAACTGGGAGCCGATCTCGCCCTGCTGGAGCTGATTCAGCTCGGCGACCAGGGCATCCAACTCAGCGCCGCTGGCCGAAGCCCGGTAGAACTGGCCGTTGCCGGTGGCTGCAATGGTCTGCAAGGTCTCTTCGTCCAGCCGGGAGAGCACGGTCTCGCCGTTGCGGTCCGTCTTGTAGCCGACCACGTTGCCGCCGGCATCCGTCTCGGGAATGGGCACGCCTTCAGGCGAGCCAAAGCCGATGGTGTAGAAGATGACGCCTTCGTCGGCGGCCTGCTGCACCGCGCTGATGGCCTCGGCGTCGTGGGCCTCGCCGTCGGTGATCAGCACGATCACCCGCTGGCTGTTGCTGTTCTCGTCAAAGCCGGTCAGGGCCGTGCGCACGGCGTCACCGATGTTGGTGCCCGGCTTGGAGATCACGCCCGGTCGAGCGCTGTCCAAAAAAGACTTGGCCGTGGTGTAGTCCGACGTCAGCGGAAACTGGATGAAGCTGGCGCCGGAGAAGAGCACCAGGCCCACTTCGTCGCCGCCCAGGCGGGACATGAGATCCGAGATCTCCAGCTTGGCACGGCTCAGGCGGTTGGGCTTGATGTCCTCGGCCAACATGCTTTCGGAGACGTCGAGCGCCACCATGACCTGAACGCCCTGTACGTTCGACCACCTGCACATCTTCGCCCCACTGGGGTCGCGCCAGCGAGAAGAGCAGCAGGACGATGGAGGCGAACCAGAGGCCCGTCTGCCAACGTCGTCCCCGCCAGTTGACGGAGGCGCCCAGCCGTTTGACCAGCGCCGGATTGCCCAGCCGGGCCAACACGGCATGGCGGCGGCGGTTGGCATAGACCATCAACAAGGCCAGCGCCGGAATCAGAATGAGGGCCGAATATAGGTAGATTGGTTCTGCAAAAGTCATAGTAGTGGTTCCAGATTCTGCTGCGTGCTGCGTGATTTCTACTGCGTACTGCGTAATCCGTAAGGAGCGATGTTCCATCGTAGGGCGCAATTAACAATTCACAATTATCAATTCAGCATTAACCGTTCGTGCTTTGTTTGCCAATGACGCGACGCCTACGCTGACACATCGCTCATTGACAATTGAACGTTGACAATCGTCAATTGACAATTAAGGCACCGTCCGAAACATCGTCTGCCTCAAAAACATTTCGAGAAGCAGTAGCGCCAATCCCGGCGCCAGAACCCAGCCGAGCAGTTCCTTGTAGTTGGCGAAGGTCTCAATCTCGATCTGGGACTTTTCCAGCGAGTTGATCTCATCGTAGACCGCTCGCAGACCTTCGGTGTTCTCGGCCCGATAGTAGCGGCCGCCGGTCTCTTCGGCGATCTGGGCCAGGGTCTCTTCGTCGAGCGTGCTCTCCTGCATCATGATTCGCTCGCGCCCGAAGGCGTCGACCACCGGGACCGGCACCTGACCGGGACGGCCCATGCCGATGGTGTAGACCTTGATGCCCAGCGTGGAGGCTGCTTCGGCCGCGGTCATCGGGTCGATCTGGCCGGCGTTGTTGACGCCGTCGGTCAACAGAATGACGACCTTGCTCTTGGCGTCCGAATCTTTGAGCATGTTGGCCGCATTGGCCAGACCCATGCCGATGGCCGTACCGTCTTCAATCTGAAGCTCGGTGGCCAGCTTGGTCTGGTCCAGCATGCGCCGCAACACGTTGTGATCCACCGTCGGCGGGCTCTGGTTGAAGGCGTTGCTGGCAAAGACCACCAGCCCGACCTGGTCATACTGCCGTTCGCTGACAAAGGTGTCGATGACCTCCTTGGCCGCCTCAAGCCGATTCTGCGGCTCGAAGTCCAGCGAGGCCATGCTGCCGGAGATGTCCAGCGCCAGCGCAATGTCCACACCCTCGCCGTGGATCACCTCACGCGATCTGGATCGACTGGGGCCGGGCCAGGCCGAGGATGATGGCGGCGATGGCGGCCATACGCAGCAGCGTGAGCATCGGTCGCAGTACGATTCGCCAGGAGCGATGCCCGCTCTTTGCCATACGAATGTCTGAGTAGCGCAGACTGGCGGCACCCCGTCGCTTGCCCCGCAGTTGCTGCCAGACGAAGAGCGCCGGAATCAGCAGCAGCAGGCCGAACATCCAGGGCTTGCAAATTGAAAATCCATCTTTTTACCTCAACTCAAGCCTGCACCGGCGTCGGTGTTGCCGACGGCGGAAGCGTGCCTTGGGAATTGTTGTTCTGGTCGGCGGCGGCCAACGCAGCGACTTCTTCAGCGCTTAACTTGACCAGCGTCTGAGCCTGATCGATGAGCAAAGCGGCCGCGTTTACGCTCGGCTTGAAATCGGCGAACTTGACCAGATCACAGTCATCGAAAAGTTCGATGTACGAGTGGGCCAGCGGCTCCGACATAGATGTCGAGCGCAGCGTACGCTTCAGCTCCGATGTCGTCTGTTCCAGCGCCGGCACATGGTACTGGCGTTCGACGTAGGTACAGAGACAGGTGGTCACCCGCGGCATAGTGTTCCGTAAATTCCCCCGATCGGGCCAACTGCAATCCGCCGATGCGGGCCAATTCGTCGATTGCCACCTGTTCAGGCGTGCGGTTATCGACTTGTGTTCGACCGGACAGCCTGCGATAGATCAGCCAGCCGCCCAGCAGCGCCAGAAGCAGCACGAACAGCGCTCCACCGGCCACAAAAGGCATCATATTTGGAATCGCCACACTGGCCTGCGGCTTGATGTCACGGATCTCGACATCCTGTTCGGTCAACACAGACATCGATCTCCAGGGAGATCGGCTCGGCCATGGCCTGGCTCAGGTTGCCGTTCGCATCGCTCAGCGTGATGGGCAGAGCGGGAGACTGGTACGTACCCGGCGCAAAGAGCACGGCCTTGATGATCTGGCGGGTCGTTTCGCTGCCGTCGGCATTGGACTCGGTCGTCTTGGGCGATTGGCTCCGGATCTCAAACTCGCCCCATGGACCGATCATCTCCGGCACGAAGACCTGGTAGCCGGCGGGATGGGTCACCTCCAGCGTCAACTCTGCCGGGTCGCCGACGGTCAGCGGTGCTTCGTCGGCGATCAGACGGGCCGTCACGTTGTTGGCGACGGGCAAGGCAGCGGGCAATTGGGCGGCGCTGGGCCGCGTCGTCCTGAGCCGCCGTCGTCATCGTCTGCCTGGGCCGACACGGATGCCGGCAGAAGCAAAAGCAAAGCCATCATCGTCAACAGCAGTGCGATGACACGTTTGCGGTTCACTCTGCATTTTTGTGGTCAAATTCCACTCAATATTCATAATCGATAAACCTAGTGACTCATGCGATCGGAGCGGCGCTTGAAAAAGCGGGTCAACTCGTCAACATAGTCAAGCGATGTGTCGATGTTGAGACGGTCGACGCCGGCCTTGCGCAGCACGCTGATCTTGTCGTCGTCGTGGGCGGCGACGTTGGCCGCAAAAGCCTCTCGCCAGCCGCGGTCGCCTGTGTCGACCACCACCAGCTCGCCGCTTTCCGCATCTTCCAGCACCATGATGCCGACGTCGGCAATCTGCGAATCGAGCGGATCGTGGAGATCGACGGCGATCACGTCGTGGCGGCGGTTGGCCATGTAGAGCGGCTTGCGATAGCTCTCAGCGTCGGTCTGATAGTCGGAGATCAGGAAGACGATGCTGCGTCGTTTCAGAATTCGATTGACCGTGTCCAGCGCCAGCCCGATGTTTGTGCCACGACTTTCCGGCTCGAAGGCCAGCATCTCACGCACGATGCGCAGGATGTGGCGTCGGCCCTTGCGCGGCGGAATGTAGAGTTCGATCTGGTCGGAAAAGACGAGCAGGCCGACCTTGTCGTTGTTGTTGGTGGCCGCAAAGGCAAGCACTGCCGCCAACTCAGCCGCCAACTCTCGCTTGAAGCGCTGGGCCGAGCCGAACTCGCCGGAACCGCTGGCATCGACCACGAGCATGACGGTCATCTCGCGGGCCTCGACATAGCGCTTGACGTAGGTCTCGTTCATGCGCGCCGTCACGTTCCAGTCGATGGTGCGCACTTCGTCGCCCGGCTGATAGGGGCGAACCTCATCAAATTCCATGCCCCGCCCTTTGAAGACCGAATGGTATTCGCCGGCAAAGCTATCGTTCACCAACCGGCGAGTACGAAGCTCGATGCGCCGGATCTTGGCCATTAGTTCGTTGGTTAGCATTGGTTACAGTCTTTCGAATGATTTCTGCGCGATATTGGCTGCTTGCTAGCGTGCTGCGTGCTGCGTGAGGTTTCTGACAGCGACTGTCGATTTCCGAAATTCAGCGGTCGTTCGGCTGAATCAGCTGTCCAATGTCGAAATCAATTCGTCACAACGACCTCACGCAGCACAGCACGCAGCCCTTCTACGGAACCTCTGTATAATCCAAAATCCGCTGCACAATATCGTCGCTGGTCACTTCCTCGGCCTCAGCTTCGTAGCTGATGAGGACACGGTGGCGCAACACGTCCGGGGCGATCTGCTTGATGTCCTCGGGCGTCACGAAGCCGCGGCCCTGGATGAAGGCATGGGCACGAGCAGCCTGGATCATGGAGATGCCGGCACGGGGCGATGCGCCAAAGGCGATCAGCGGGCTCAGGTCGTTGAGACCGAACTGGGCCGGGTTGCGTGTGGCCAACACCAGGTTGAGCACATAGTCCTTGATCTTGCCGTCGACATAGATGTTGGTGACGACGTTACGAGCATGCAACAACTGCTCGGGCGTCAAGACCGGTCGCACGGTCGGCAAGGTCGCCCCGGTCATGCGGTCCAAGATCAGCCGTTCTTCGGCCGGTTTGGGATAGTTGACGATCACCTTCATCATGAAACGGTCGACCTGGGCTTCGGGCAACGGATAGGTGCCTTCCTGCTCGATGGGGTTCTGGGTCGCCATGACCAGGAAGAGATCGTCCATCTTGTAGGTCTTGTCGCCGATGGTGATCTGGCGCTCCTGCATGGCTTCCAGCAGGGCGCTCTGCACCTTGGCCGGCGCACGGTTGATCTCGTCGGCCAGAATCAGGTTGGCAAAGAGCGGACCCTGATGAATCGTGAACGTATGATCGCTCGGGTTGTAGATCTGGGTGCCGACCAGATCGGCAGGCAACAGATCGGGCGTGAACTGGATGCGGGCGAAATCGGCCTGGATCGCGTCGGCTGATGTGCGCACCAGCAAGGTCTTGGCCAGGCCGGGAACGCCCTCCAGCAGAATGTGGCCATCCGCCAGCAGCGCAATCAACATGCGTTCGACCAGGTTCTGCTGGCCGACCATCACCTTGTTGATCTCAGCCAGCAGATCGCGCAGGAATATCGATTCCTGTTCGATCTGGGCATTGAGTTCACGGATATTCTGACGAACATCGGCGTCAATGACGCTGGTCGTAGGGGCCGAGGAGTAGCTATCCTGATAGCTTTCCGGGCCGCTGGGTCTGCGTGCGAAGGGATTTCGGGCGTTGCCGCTCATACTATATTTCTCCTGTCCATACCGTCACGGTGATCTTCACCAAATTATACCTTGATCTAGAAACCGAAATGTACTTTGCGCTCATCGTAAATATGTCCCATTTTCCCGGTGTCTGCACCTATGGCGGTGAACCCGACGGTGTCAAGCTCACCACCCGGCGCCGAACACGCATGATCTTTGCCAATCCCCCGGGACAGGTGGGATTGTGAACCGAATACGGCTACACTTTATCACACTGTTCGGGGTACGACTTTACCCCAAGCTACCGGTTACCTTACAGCAACCTCACATGATATCAGGGTATGCCGAAAGATGGGTCAAAGCGCAACCGGCTCTTTGCAGGAAACGGTCTGATGACGGGCCTTGTTCCAGTGTGGGAGTGTGTGATCGAGTGGGGTTTGCATCATGTGTTGGCGCAATACCGCCAATACATTCGAATAGTTAGGCGATGAACAGGGGGGAGTCAACAACTCCACTTTGCTGCCGGTGCAGTTTGTTGGCGATTGGGAATATGATCCGGCACTCGTAGGTGCGATTTTCAACCGCACGAACTATGGAATCTCTGGGCTATTCGGGAATAGTGCAGTTGAAAATCGCACCTACGACTGTTAGCCTCCGAAGATCTCAGACAGTTTCTACCGTTGGAGCCGCGGATCCAGAACGTCGCGCAGGCCGTCGCCGACGAGGTTGAAGCCGGCCACGGCAAACAACATCGCCATAGCAGGGAAGAAGGTCAGCCACCAATGTGTTGTAATGAAATTGCGCCCTTCGCTGATCATCACCCCCCATTCCGGTGTGGGCGGCTGAGCGCCAAAGCCGATGAACGACAGTCCAGCCACGGCCAAAATGGTGGTCCCCATGTCAAAGCTGATCTGTACCAGCAGCGGTGACATGGTATTGGGCAGCAGATGGCGGCGCAGAATCAGGCCATGCCCTGAACCGATGGCCCGTGCAGCCTCGACGAACTCTCGTTCGCGCAACACCAACACCTGTCCCCGAACCAGGCGGGCATAGATGGGCCAGGTCACCACAGCCACGGCGATCAAGGCGTTCTGCAGGCTGGGACCCAGCGCGCCGGCGATGGCCATGGCGAGAATGAGGCTTGGAAAAGCGAAGAAAATATCTGTCACGCGCATGAGCGCTTCGTCCCACCACCCGCCGGCATAGCCGGCCAGCAGCCCGACCGTGGTGCCGAGCAGGCTGGCCATCACAACCACGCCAAGGCCAGTGGCCAATGAGATGCGCGCGCCGTACAACATTCGGCTCAGAATGTCGCGGCCGAGTTTGTCCGCGCCAAACCAGTGGTCCGGCGATGGCGGAGCCAGGCTTTCCGAGATGTTCTGCTCAAGCGGATCGTATGGTGAGAGCACCGGTGCAAACAGCGCCATAAGAATGAAAAGGATCATCGTCACAAGGCCGAAGACTGCGGTTCTCTCCTTGCGAAAACGCCGCACAAAGATGGACCGCGGCGACCTGGTTTGGCCAAGTGCCGAGCTGACTGTCGATTCCATGGCTCAGTTCACCCGCACGCGTGGATCGATGAAGGAATAGGCGATATCCACCAGTGTGTTCATCAACGGGTAGATGAAGGCGGCGACGAGCGTGACGCCCATGACCGCCGGATAGTCGAGGGTGGTGACCGAAGTGGTGGCGTAGCGCCCGATACCGGGCCAATTGAAGATGGTCTCCGTCAACACGGCGCCGCTGAGCAGGCTGCCGAAGAGAATACCGATAATGGTCAAGATCGGCGGCAGCGCGTTTCTGAACACGTGGCGGCCGACCACCAATCGTCCCGCCAGACCTTTTGCGTGTGCGGTGCGCACGTAGTCCTGTCCAAGCATTTCGAGCATGGACGAGCGGGTCATGCGCAGGAGCGCGGCTGTAGAAAAGAGGCCCAGCGTGATGGCCGGCAGGATCAGGTGGCCGATGGAATTGCGCAATGTCTCCCAATTGCCGGTCAGCAGTGAATCAACCGTGAAAAGGCCGGTGATATGGGTCGGCGGCGTCATGGTGGCGTCGAGCCTGCCCGGTCCCGGCAGCCATTGCAACTGCCGATAGAAGACGCCCAACAGCACCAGGCCGACATAGAAGATCGGCATCGCGCTGCCGATCAGGGCCAACCCGCGAGCGCCACCGTCGATCCAGGTGTTTCGATTGAGGGACGCGATGATCCCCAGCGGCGTGCCGACCAGGATCGTGACGAACATGGCCGCCAGCGCCAATTCGATGGTCGCCGGCAGGTAGTCGCGAAGATCGTCGATCACCGCACGGCGTGTGCGAATCGATTGGCCCAGGTCGCCCTTCAGAAGCCGCTGAACATAGGCAACGTACTGAATGACCGCCGGTTGATCGAGGCCCATCTCTTGGCGATAGGCCTCGATCTGCTCCTCACGCGCATTGGAGCCGAGGGCCGTCGCCGCCGGATCGATGGGCACGATCTGAGCAAGGAAAAAGGTTAGAACTGAAACGCCGACCAGAACAAAAACCAATCCGCCCAGCCGGCGCAGGATAAATTGCAGCATAAAATTCGATCAATCGGATTGTGGAAGTGGTTTGATAGAGTCCTGAAAAAATAATTTGCCACAGATGTCCACAGATAAACAACGGATATTCACAGATGATGGTTGAGTCACTTTTTCGCTACCAAACCATATCTGTGATTATCCCAGACCCTATCTGTGTCCATCTGTGACAAATTGCTCTTCCTCGTTCTATATGCCGGCTATTCCTTCGAGATCAGCCAGAAGCTCACGGTCGGCGTGTCATTCGGATCGTAGATCAGGCCCTGCACATTGTTGCGGACGCCGAAGACGCGCGTCGGTTGGTAGAGCATCACGTACGGGCCGTTGTGCATGACATAGTCGACCAGTTCACCGTACATCTCGGCGCGTTTGTCCGGGTCGAGTTCGATGGCCGCCTGCTTGCTCATTTCGATGGCGGTGGGATCATTCCAGGCGTTGCGCCAGGCCAGTGAAGTGGCCTCGTAGTTGGCGAACGGAGTGGCGTTGCCGTCCGGATCCGGGAAGTCGGGACCCCAGTTCATAAGGACCAGTTCGCCATCCTGGGCGCGGTAGATGTTGAGCAACTCGGACTGCTGGAGTTGGCGAATGTTGGTCACCAGACCCACCTTGGCCAGATCGTCCTGGATCTTGGCCCCCAGTGTCGACCACTCGATGCCGCCGGGGCCGGTGCCGGTCGCCACCATGAAGTCGATCTCGGTCCCTTCCTCTACGCCGGCATTGGCCAGCAGTTCCTTGGCTTTGTCAAGATCCTGGACGAAGGGGTTCTCGCCGGTGTGGCCCAGGAAACCGATCGGGATGATCTCCTGTACCAATTCCCCGTTGCCGCCAAGCAATGTGATGATGTCCTCGTAATTGATGGCGTAGCGGATGGCCTCGCGCACGTCCGGGTTGTCCAGCGGCGCCTTGGTGGCGTTCATACCCACATAGGCCAGCAGCGTGCTCAGCCCCTTGTACAGGCTGAGATCCGGATTGCCTTCGAGGGCCGCGACCTGCTCGCTGCCCAGATCCTGGACGATGTCGGCATCGCCGGTCTCAATCGCCGCCTGGAGGTTGGCCATCTCAGGCGTATTCTGAATGATCACACGCGTCATCGGCGGTACGGTACCGCCCCAGTAGTCAGTGTTGGCATTCAGCGTGACGCTGACGCTGCGATCCCAGCGATCCAGCACATAGGGGCCGCTGCCTGCCGAGTTGTCGTTGAGCCAGCTTTCGCCCATGTCGCTGCCCATGTTGGGTTCGACCGCAGCCTGCTCCACAACCGCCGCCGTGCTGAAAGTCAGCACAGACAGGCAGACCTGGGGGCTGACCGTATTGGGAAGCTTCAGTTCAAGCGAACCATCTTCCAGCACGTTGATCTCGCCGTTGACCATGTTGCAGACATCGGTCAGCAAGAAGGCCGGCGATTTGTTGATCTCCATGGCCCGATTCCAAGAGAAGGCCACGTCTTCGGCCGTCACCGGATTGCCGCTGGCAAACTTGGCGTCGGGGTCGAGCTTGAAATTGATATTCCACATGTCACCATCTTCGGTGACCTCCCAGGACTCGGCCAGCACTGGCACCAACACGCCGGGATTGCCGGGTTCGAAGGAGACCAGCGATTCATAGACGTTGCCAACGACCTGGATGCCGCCAAACTCATAGGCGACAGCCGGATCCAGGGTGATGAGATCGGTCATGTCCACTGCATAGACAAGCGTCTCGTTTGCGCCCCCGTCATCACTTGGCGCGGCGGCTTCATCGGCCGGGGCGACCGGCGACGCACAACCGGCGACAAGCAATGCGAACAGGGCAGCCAGAACTGCAATAGTCAACCATCTGCTGCGAGATTGCACAGTATTTCCTCCTATAGCTCGTGTAACGTGATCGAAAAGACGTCAATCGGAAAGAACGAGTAGCCGATCCAGATTTTGCGTTACTTTCAATGTTCAAAATCTGATTAGAATGCTTCGCTGCACTGGATCACAACATTGCGGAGAACGATCATGTCCTTCTATTCAAAGACATGACCATAGTCGCGAGTATAGCCAACGAAGGGAGCATTGTCAATCAGCCGATATCTTGTGGGGGTCGCGCCCATGCCCTCCACGCCTTCGGGAATGGGCAACCCGAGCAGCGACAGCAATGAATTCTTGGGGGCGGAATGGTTGCTCGGTTCGTTGGCCCACAGGTGACACTTGCCAATGTAGTAGGGGCATGTGTTCGGACGGGACAGATGGCCTTGACCGAGGAAACGCTGCCGGTCTACATGCAGTGGAGCGCGATCAAGTGGATCGCCGGGCTGGGCGTGGCTTCGCTCTTCGTGGCGCTGATCGCAGCGCTGTGGGCCGTCTTTCCGCAGCGTACGCCCGCCATGCTCAACGATCCTGACCAGAAACGCATCAGCTTCGACAAGATCCTGAAGTGCAAACTCGGCGCGCTGATCACGGCCATCATCTTCCTCGGTGCTGCCATCCTTGATCTGGCCATCGTCATCGCCGCATCGATCTTTTCGATCACGCCGTGAGTTGGCCGAACTGTAGCGCGACGCCGAACTGTAGCACGACATTTATGTCGTAGCCTTGATTACCGCCGAACCAGACTGCTACGACATAAATGTCGTGCTACAAGGTATGCCGCAAAGCCTTGCGCTTTCCAGGCAGAGCGGGTGCGGCATGAATGCCGCGTTACGTGGTCGCCGTGCGCAGGATCAGGCGATCTTCGATCCAGTGGTCGCGGTACCAGGTGCAGGATTCGAAAGTGTCGTTCAGATTGTCCATGCGCTGTTGCAGCAGGCTGCGGAATCGGTCGAGCGCCTCGACGTAGGATGGGTTGTCGACCAAATTGACCATTTGGTGCGGATCGGCCAGGTTGTCGAAGAGCAGTTCGCTGCCGCTGCCGCCATCACGGTAGCGCGCATAGGTGAAGCGCTTGTCGCGCAGGGCACGCCACTCGTGGCCGTCCTCGAAGATGGCGGTGGCGCCCATGCCCTGCAGAAAGGCCGCTGCCGGCTCCGGCCCCGACCGGCCCAGCGCGCAGTGGCTCAGATCCATGCCCTCTACGCCATCGGGAATGGGCAGGCCGACCAGCGACAGCAACGTCGGCATGATGTCCGGCGTGTTCAGGCAGACATCTGAGACGCTGCCGGGAGCGACATGGCCGGGCCAGCGCAGCAGAAAGGGCAGGCGGATGGCCTCTTCGTAGAAGATATTCTTGGCGCGGCGTCCGTGTGCGCCGAACATCTCGCCATGGTCAGAAGTGAAGATGAAGATCGTCTCCTCGCGCAGCCCCAGTTCATCGACGGCGTCCATCAGGCGACCCAGATTCCAGTCCAGATTGGCCGTCATCGCGTAGTAGACACGTTTCCACTCGCCCAGTTGGGTGCGCTGCTCGGCGCTGAGCGAGGCCCAGGCATCGCCACGCGGATCATTCTCGGGCTTGTAATTTGGCGGCAGCGGGAAGTCGACATCCTCGAAGAGCGCCAGATATTCAGGCGGCACATTGTCCAATCCCCACGGGTCGTGGGGCGTGCCCAGCGAGAGCACCATGGCGAAGGGCGCCTCGTTCTCGGCGGCTTCGGCGAGCTTCTCGATGGCCAGATCGGTCTGTCCATCCGGCTCGTAGCCTTTGATGACGATCTTCTCGGGACTCTCGGTGTGATAATACTGATCGTAGTACTCATGATGGAAACCATAGGCCGCCCAGAAACCGTCCCAGCCCAGGCGATGTTTGCCCCGCGGCGTGAACGAGTTCTTGGGGTCGGAGTGGTTGCCCAGTTGGTTGGCCCACAGATGCCATTTGCCGATGTAGTAGGTGTCGTAGCCGCCCTCGGTCAACACCTGGCCCAGGCCGACATGGTGGTCCGGGTTGAGGCGGATCTCGTTGATCACCATGCCGGTGCTGCTGGTGTACTTGCCTGTGAAGAGCGAGGCGCGATAGGGTGCGCACATGGGCGAGACCGCGACCGTGTTGACGAAGTTGACGCTCTCGGCCGCCAGTCGATCCATGTTGGGCGTGATCGCCTTGGCGTCTCCGGCGAAGCCGCACGACTGATAGCGTAGTTGGTCGGCGAAGATATATACTAGATTGGGACGCTTGGATTCATTCATGAGATCAATGCCTTAAGTAGAAGCTTGTAAGTGGTTACAAAAAGTGCCGGGGACTTCCCGATGCTGAAACCTCAAAATCAGGGTAAACTCACTCGCTTTGTTGCCTAAGTCCCCGGCACTTTTTCGCACAACCGACAGATGCTTACTTAAAAATAGCTTCACAGCTAATCGATTTTTACACATCTGATAGAGACCGCCTTTGCCTTCGACACTTCGACAGGCTCAGCGCACTGCAGGCTCAGGCGGCGGCTTCACTGTGCAGTTTACCACCCTGATGACCGATAGAGACAGTGAACAATTCAAACGGAAGAGGGAGAACCAGATGGATCGATTTTTGTACACCGGCAGCAAGACCAATCAGATCAGCTTCCCATTGGGCGGCATCGGCACGGGCTGTATCGGCCTGGCAGGCAATGGGCGGCTGATCGACTGGGAGATCTTCAACAGACCGAACAAGGGCAGCGTCAACGGCTTTTCCCACTTTGCCATCAGAGCAGAGGCCGATGAAGAGTTGTTGGATGCGCGGGTTCTGCATGGGGACCTGAACGCGCCATATACGGGTGACCTATCGAATACGCAGTATCGGGGCTTAGGTTTTGGGCCGCGGCGTGAGTATCTGTCTGGCATGCCCCATTTTCGCGGTGTAGACTTCCGCGGCGAGTTCCCCTTCGCCGAACTTGCCTTCGTTGACGAACACTTCCCCGGCGATGTGCGGATGGTTGCCTTTAATCCCTTCATTCCGCTCAATGCACTGGACTCAGGCATCCCTGCAGCTTTCTTCGAGATCGAGGTAACCAACTCGACCGAACAAACCATCACCTATTCCGTGGCCGGTATTCTCGGCAATCCGCTCCCGGCAACCAATATCCACACAATCTACGAAGATGAAGGTCGAACCACGCTGCATCTGACCGCTGATGGGCTAAGCGCCGCCGAGCCAAATTACGGTGACCTGGTGCTGACGACGGATAGCCAGGACGTGAGTTGGCAGCAATACTGGTTCCGCGGGGCATGGTTTGACAGCCTCGAAGTCTACTGGCGCGACTTTTGCCAACCGGGGCGACTGCAGGACCGGATTTACACGGCCGGGCAGAACCAGAACTACGCGTCCGGCGATGTGGGCACTCAGAATAGCGGCATGTTGTGCGCCCACATCACGCTGGCGCCGGGTGAAAGCCGCACAGTGCGCTATCTAATCGGCTGGAGCTTCCCCAACTGCGAAAACTACTGGAGCGAGGATGACTGTGGTTGCGACGACGACTCCTGCTGTGCACCGTCGCCTACCTGGAAAAACTACTACGCCACCCAATGGCAGGATGTGCGCCAAAGCGCTGACTATGCGATGAAGAACTGGACCCGTCTTCGGGAAGAGACGCAGCGCTTCAAGCAGACGCTTTTCGCCTCCGACCTGCCGGAAGCCGCACTGGACGCGGTCTCGGCCAATCTATCCGTGCTCAAAAGCCCAACGGTGATGCGTCTGGAAGACGGCACCTTCTACGGCTGGGAGGGCTGCCATCCATCGTCCGGCTGTTGTGAAGGCTCCTGCACCCATGTTTGGAACTATGCCCAGGCGCTGCCCTTCCTCTTCCCCGAGTTGGAACGCTCCATGCGCGAGGCCAACTTTGCTTTCAATCAGCGACCTGACGGCGGCCTCTCCTTCCGCCTGCAACTGCCGCTGGGCAGCGGCCTCTCCGACTTCCGCCCCTGCGCCGATGGCCACTTCGGTGATGTGATGAAGGTCTATCGCGAGTGGAAGATCTGCGGCGACAGCGAGTGGCTGCGCAGCATGTGGCCATCCATCGTCAGTGCGATAGCCTTTGCCTGGCATCCCGATAATGACGACCGTTGGGACCCGGATAAGACCGGCGTGCTCTGGGGACGGCAGCATCATACACTCGACATGGAACTCTTTGGCCCCAATGCCTGGCTGACCGGCTTCTATCTGGGGGCGCTCAAGGCCGCTGCCGAGATGGCGGACCACCTCGATGAACCTGAATTGGCGGCAGAGTATCGACAACTCTTTGCCAAAGGAAAATCTTGGGCAGACGAGCACCTCTTCAACGGCGAATATTACCATCAACTCGTTGACCTGAATGATCGCGAGCTGGTTGCCAAGTATCAGTCAGGCACCATCACCAATTTCGGAACGGCGCTGGACGCCTACTGGAACGACGAGCACAACGAGATCAAGTACCAGATCGCTGAAGGATGTGAAATCGATCAGGTGTTGGCACAATGGCACGCCAATCTGTACGGGATTGGCGAGATCTACGATCCGGCCCAGGTCAAGATCGCGCTGGCATCCATCTTCAAGTACAACTTCAAAAAGACCATGCGCTACCATTACAATCCTTGCCGCATCTACTGCCTCAATGATGAAGCCGGTCTGGTCATCGCGGCCTGGCCTGACGACAAATACAAACCCATGATTCCGCTGCCCTATTCCCAGGAAACGCAGAACGGCTACGAGTACGCGGCCGCCATCCAGATGATCCAGAGCGGACTTGTCGATGAAGGCATGGCCTCAGTGGCCGCCATCCGCGACCGCTACGACGGCGAGAAGCGCAACCCGTGGAACGAGTTCGAGTGCGGCAGCAACTACGCCCGCTCCATGGCCTCCTACTCGTTGCTGAACACCTTCGCCGGCTTCCAGTTCGACATGGTCGCCGGCTGGATCGGCTTCGATCCGATTCAAATGAAGGATGGCCGATTCCGCTGTTTCTGGTCGTTATCGACCGCTTGGGGAGAGTTCAAGGTTCAGGCGGATCGAGTGAGTCTGCGTGTGCTCTTCGGGGAATTACCGCTACGTTCTTTGCGGCTGCCTTTTCTGAGCGATCTTGCGGTGAACACCGTACAGTTAGGTGATGCCTCCGTCAAATTCGTGCAAGATGGCGAAGAGCTTCAACTGGGTGAAGGCGTAACAATATCGGCCAATACTGAATTGCGTGTTGTGGTTGGATAATACTCATCGATCACGTTGACACCTGTCATCAGGCGTTGGCGAGATCGATAGAATGGGCGGCAAGGGAGCGTTCGATCAATGATCGTGATGCAACGATTGGGGCAAAAACTGAGGGACTGTCCACTGAACCGTGGGCGAGATCGGTACTATCAAATTAGTCCCACAGCAGATCTAGCTGGCCAGCGGCTGAACCAGACAGATTTTGCGCTGGTCGGCAGGCAAAGCAGGTATCTGGCAGATCTGCTCCGGCGCGAATGGGTTGTCGGCAGCTTTGGCAGTGGTTTAGGTCACCATTGATCAGGGATGATCGAGAGAGCAGATCGTGTGGTTCGCCAGGCCGTGAAACCGAGACCGCCTTTTCGGGGCAAGCAAGTACACAAATGGCACAGTCTCGTCCCAGACAGAGAGATGGCTGATAGCATAGGTCAAACAAGTCGCCGTCGCTAGCAAATTCCAGCGCGCCGGTGGGGCAAAATTTGGCGCACAGCGTGCAGGCCGTACAACGAGCCTCGTCAATATCGACGTCAAAGCCCGCCGGCGCAAGAAAAGGAATTTCGGGCGAAGCATGCTGCTCAAGAATTGAGATGATCTTGGCATGTTGATGGGGCAAGGTTTGGGGCAGGCGGTCGGATATCGGCACCGCGCGACCGCTCTTGACCATCTCCATCCCCTCGTCCGGTGTCGCCGCTTTCTTGCGGGCCGTCCGCAAAGTGCTGAACAATCCCCTTCGCGAGACCGGCGCCATGGCGGGATTATGGACGGGGCGCTGTTCGACCATGATGGGATCCTCGTCCTCTTCACTACGCAGTCGAACGAACGCCATGTCCGGCAGCACCTTGATCCAACCGTTGCTGCGAGTCACAGTCTCTGCGATGGTGGTCTGTACATAGGCCAGCGGGCAGTCGGGGCAATGACTGTCATCCAGCCATATTTCATGATCCGATGTGGACAACGTCAACAGGGTCGCAGGCGAGAGCGCTGCCAAACAGCGTTGCGTCTGCACGGCCCACGCCGCCGGGCCGTGCTCTGGTTGTGGGTGTTGCGGGCAGACCAGGTCCACCTTTCCGGACGGCAACCTCTGCACGACCTGAATCAGCTTGGCAGACAGGCTATTCCTGCGCGTGAAGGCGTCGGTAGGGCAGCGGTGCAGGCAGAGACCGCACTGCAAACAGAGATTGTTATTGAGACTAGGCTTACCATCAACAACTGCGATGGCACCCTCGGCGGGGCAGGTGTCAGCGCAGAGCGAACAGTCCAGCGCCCGAAAGCGTCCATTGAGGCAGCGTTCGGAATGGAGGGTGATCGGTTCACGGTCAGAGATCGTTTCGACCAATGAGAAAAGATCAATAAGTCCGGTCATTGATGGAGTCTCCGGCTAGAATGTCTGCAGTCAAGACACAAACCATAGTTTGACAACCGCGATCAGTAGTACGACACCTAGCAATCGGCGTACAGCTACGCCTGATAGATGATAGATATCGTGCACCGAGATGGCTGCCAACCAATCCGCCAAGCAGGCCGGCGGGCAGCAAAAATAATCCGAGCATGCCGACGGAAAACTGGTCAGCAGCCAGACGCCCTGCGATGCCGCTGATCGAATTGAGCAGCATGAAGGCAGCGGCCACGGCTGCCGCCTGCTTCGCGGCGCCCCAGCCCGCAACCACGATCAATGGCGCCAGAAAGATGCCGCCGCCAACGCCGATCATGCCCGAGAGCAGACCGATGTCCAGGCCGGCCAGAAGCGCCAAATGCAGCGGAAAGGATGTCGGTGCGACATCATCGGCAAGCGGACGGGTGAAACGCTCGTTGAAGAGCATGCGGATGGCGACGTAGGTAAGGGCCATGTTTAGCAGAATCAGGTAGAGCCGCTCATCGATGTGGAGATAGCCACCCACAAAGGCCGCGGGGATCGATGTGATCAGGAAGGGCCAAAGCAACCGCCAATCTAGGTGGCCGGCACGATAGAAGGCGACGAAGGCCAGCGATGCCACCAATACGTTGAGCGTCAGCGCCGTGCTGGCCATGACCTGTGGCGAGATCGCGAAGAAGCTCATGGCTGCCAGGTAGCCGGAGGCGCCGCCGAAGCCCACGCTCGAATAGAGGAAGGCGATGCCCAATACCAGCAAGGGCAACGCTAGCGATGGCAGTTCCGCGGCGTTCATCAGCGCCCATTTGTGCTCAACACGGTCGTTTGAGGAATCGCCAACATGTTGACCGTAGACGCGATGCCACTGTAGTAACCGCCATTTGCGCAGTGTAGACAGAGAGGTCGTCCATCCACAACCATCTCACGTTCGTTGATGATCTCTTCGCCGCAGATAGCGCAGTTGACGCGCACGCCCGGCCGGCTGACGATCTCGGCGATGGGTCTCGCCAGCACGACCTCTTCCACCGTCAGCAGTTGATCGTCCGGCATAACCTGGTAAGCGCTCAGTTGGGCAAAGTAGTGGCGCCGCTCCTCAGATGCGTATCGATAAGCCCGTTCGCGCACGTCCAGGCGGGGAACAACGCGCACGGCGCGCTCGACCTTTACATCCACGAAGACTGCGGCGATCTTACCGTAGTCCTCGACACGCAGGGTGCGATGACCCACGGTGCAACCGCTGGCGACCTCGACGCCGTCGGCAAAACAACCATCCGTCTCCAAAATAGTGAGCAGCCGCTTGTCGCTACGGGGGACAGTCAGCTTTAGGGCGTTTGCACCGGCGACTGCCACGCGTATGCCCAGTACCTGTCGGGGGCAGAGATGCCTATGGCGGGTGGCGGATCGATCGAGCAATGGTTGAAGGTCAGGCAAGTTTTCGGCTCCTTTCCAATTCGGCTTCAGCGCAAGGTTGTGTGAAGCGTCGGGAGGTCATCATGTTTCCATCGATAACCCATCGGCTGGCCGGCCATGGCAAACGCGGTAGGCAGACCTGCTCGGAGTGATGTCTGTATCGTAAATTATTTATGCGCAGCAAACCACCTGACGCCGCGTTTCCATATCGGCGAGAGCCTCACGATCGCCCGCGATAAACAGGCGAGTCGCTCTGGCCAGATGTCTGTAGAACGCCGTCTTGGCGCCATGCTCAACGGCGATCGAGAAGTCTTCACCCCAGATGCCTACATGTCGGTTCAGGAAGGATTGTTGTCTCTTCAACCATTCGGCTGCGCCGTCGGCATCGCCGTTGCCAAGCGCTTCAATCTCTTTGTAGATCAAGAAGTAGAGAAATTCCAGTTCGACAGCGATGTGATCAGGCGCATCGTTGAGTCCGCCGGCAATATCTAGGCCGGCCTCGCGATAGCGTTTTTCAGCGTCAATAGTCGACGCACCCATGACCGCCCGCTGTCCCTCCAGGTAGACCGAACCGTATGGGGCAGCGAGCAGCTTAAATGGCCCAACGAAGAGCTGCGAAAAGTCGATCTTGAGTCGATCCAGATCAGCCTCTTGCCTCATTGAGGCGACATCGGTCACGGCTTCAGGGCAAATCTGTGACAGCGCGGCCTCCAGGTCGCGCAGATGATCGAGCGTCTCCTGCACCGGCAGATAGTAGCAGTTTGACAGAACCTTGTAGACTACCGCCCGATACTCCTCGACCTCTATGAGTGTATCCAAAATCATCGCGTTGTTCACCTCACCCTGTTGAAAACGGGAATAGACGCTCGCGTGCCAGATCCCCGGCACGCGAGCGTTCAAACCATCTCTGACGGAAATTACTCTTGCGGCTCGTACATCGGGAAGCCCGGCCCTGTCAGATGACAGCCCAAGCAGACTCTGCGGTCAGAGGGTCCCTCATCTTCGTTATAGGGTGGGTCGCCCAACTCGTACGGCGCTTCCTCAACATGACACTGGGTGCACTTCATATTGAGCGTATCGGCGTGGATTACGTGGAAGCGTTGCTCACGCTCCATGCCGTACTCCTCACCGACGTCGATCTTGCCGGCCCGAATCTCGCGTGCCAGCCGGTCCAGGGAGACCGGCTCCTCCTGACCGATGACTGGATTGGCCACGACGCCCGTGATCATCAGCGCCAAGACCACGACGAAGGCCGCGGCCAAAACGCCAAACAGTTTGATCTTCATCAGACTTCTCCCTTGGTCTTTTCGTAGCTGCCAGGCTGGAAGCTGCGGATGTAGTGAACCCTCGGCTCGGTGCCCATATCCTCGCGCAGACGCTGGGATCTGTGCGTGCCCAGTAGCTTGCTCGCGCTGCTCTCCGGATCGTCCAGGTCACCGAAGATACGCGCGCTGGTCGGACAGACCTCGACGCAGTAGGGCAGTTGGCCGTTGCTGATCCGGTGATCGCAGAAGGTGCATTTCTCGACCACGCCCTGGGGCCTGATACCCGGCATGGTCTCCGCTCGGTCCGGGTTGTAGTAGGGGATGGTCGTGCCGCCTACCTGTTCAACCAGTTCAATGGGCGTCGACGTGCCCCCAGGAATCGCCGCCGTATCCTCTCGCCAGCGCGCATGAGGCTCGTCACCGTTGAAGTGGATGACGCCGTAGGGACAAGCAGCCATGCAATATCGACAGCCGATGCACTTGTCGACATCGATCATGGTGATGCCGTTTTCACTCTTGTACATGGCCTCGGTGGGACAGGCCGCCACACAGGGCGCGTTGGCGCAGTGGTTGCAGAGCGTCGGCGTGTAGTCATAGCGCACGTGGGGGAAGTTGCCCGACGTGCTCGTGATCTTGCTCGACCAGGCAACGCCTTCCGACAGATTGTTCTCATTCTTGCAGCCGATGATGCAGGCAGCGCAACCTGTGCATCTGTGCAGGTCGATCACCATTCCATAAGTAGCCACAGTCGCCTCCTACGCTTTCTCGACCTTGACTCGGGCAGTGCCATAGTAGGCGGAACTGCCGCTGAGCCGGTCGTAGTCTGCCGGTATGATATCGTTGTTATTGCCGCCTCTGGGCGTGACGCCGTAGGTCTCGGCGGCGATTCGGCCATAGGCCCAGTGTCCCTGGCCGTAAGCTTTGGCCACCGTGCCGGGACGGACGCCCTCCCACAGCTTGGCGGTGCATTGCAGTTCGCCGGTGGGCGAGATGAGCTTGATCTCCTCGCCGTCCACGATGCCATAGGTCTCGGCATCTAGCGGGTTAAACTTGGCCACGTCATCGTACGCCTCATCACCGGGGTCGACATCGCGCAGTTCCTGGTACCAACTGCAGTTTGCGGAGCGCCCCTCACGATTGAGTCGGGACTTGTAGTCGACAAAGACGAAGGGATATTCGGCCTCATCGCCCCACATAAACGGCTCCTCGTAGTGGGGTACGAAGGCCACATCACCGTGGGCCAGATAGTTGCACGTCTCCAAAATATCGTCGACATCGGTCTCATGCTTCTCAGCGTGGCCGGTCAGCGCCTTCTTCAGCGTCTCGCTGTAGAACTCGAACATGCCGGACTCGGTCTTCATGGCGCCCCAGCGCTTGCGGAAGGGGTACGGGTCCGAGTTCCAGACGCCCGTTGAACGGAAGTCTTCCCAGCCCTCAAATTGATCACCGCCCTCGTACAGAGCCGGGTCCCAGAGCTTGTGGGTGGCGTGCTTGAGCGCGTAGAGTGCGAACTCGCCTTCGTTGGTCGGCGCTTCCCCGGTCTCCGGGTTGACGTAGGACTGATAGTGGCGCAGCAGGTTGTCGAAGCCGCGCTCGGCCAGCTTGCCGGCCAGCATCCACGGAATCTCGGTCTCGTCGGTCTTGACATCCCAGACCGGCTCGATGACCGGCTGCAACATGGTCACATGGCGATAGCCGTTGCCGTGTACCTTGACATATCCGTATTTCTCGAACATGTGGTTGGTCGAGGGTAGGATGATGTCGGCAAACCAACTGAATTCGGAGGCGTTGGTTGTGATGTGCACGAGGAATGGGATCTTGGCCAACGCTCGATGCCAACGCTCGGTCTGCGGGGCCGAGAAGTTGAAGTTGTTCATGTAGGCGATAGCGACCTTGATCTCATTGGGATCTTCGTTCAAAATGCCTTCTGCCGCATTGTTGGTCACCACGCCGCCACCCGACTTACCCTCGGTCAGCGCCGGGAAAGCCTTGGTACCGCGGTGATCGATCTTTTTGTGGCTCGTGCCTTCTGCGGCAATCTCATCCATATAATCTTCGTAGCCGGGGAAGGACTGAGTGTACTCCTTGTTGGCCTTCAACGTGCCGCCTACGTTATCGACAGCGCCAGTCAGGCCGTTGAGGGCATGGGCCGCCATGGACGCATACGCGCCGCGCGGGCTGCATGACCGGGCCGCCGCCTACCCAGGACATGGCCCGTGGAGCGGCCTCGCCGAACTCAGTAGCCACTTTGAGGATCTGTTCGGCAGGTAGGCCGGTCCGTTCCGCGGCCCACTCAGGCGTCTTGTCCTTCAGTTCCAGGTTCCACCATTTGACCAGACCGTGGGTGAAGATCTCTTCAAAGCTCTCTTCGGGTACCTCTTCGCCGGCCACGAACAGGTTCTCTCCGTCGACGAAGTCGCCCACAAACTCCCTGCTCCAGAGGCCTGCCGTCAGCAGTATATGGGCGATGCCAACGGCCAGCGCACCATCCTCACCCGGCTTGACCGGCATCCACTCGTCTGACTTGGCTGCGGTGGCCGAGAAACGGGGATCGATGACGACTGCCTTTGCATGTCGCATAGCGTCGCCCCATGCGCTCATGTAATAGGAGACCTGGCGGTTGGCTGAGAGCGGATCCGCTCCCCACAGGAGGATGTAGCGGGTGTTCTCCACATCATATTGGCGGTAGGTCCACTCGCCCTCGGTGTAGTACGGCCCGAACTTCTCAGCCTCAGCGCAGAGCGAGCTGTGGGAGATGTTGTTGGGCGATCCGATGATCTTGGTCATGCGGTCGTAGATGATGTCGCGCATGTACGAGTAACGACCACGCATCAACATGTACTTGTGGGTCTCGTTATTGTCACGCAACGCCATGATCTGGTCGGCGATGGTGTCGAGCGCCTCATCCCAGGTGATGGGCACGAACTGCGGATCCACGCCCTGGCCCTTATCGGGATTAGTGCGCTTCATGGGTGTTTTGACCCGGTCCGGATCGTAGACCTGTTGCAAGCCGAGGTGAGCACGCGGGCAACTGGCTTCGCCGTTGACCTTCGAGTTGGGATTGCCCCTGACCTTGACGGCGCGACCGTCGGTGACGAAGACCTGCTTCGAGCACCACGAGGTACAGCCCTGACAAGTGGTCGGCAACCATTCGCCTTCGGCCAACTGCACGGCCAGATTCGCCGATGCTGCCGGTGCGGCCGCAAAGGCATGCAGTTCCGGCGCCGGCATCTGGCTGGCTACGACCGCGGCCCCACCTGCAACTCCTGTGAATTTCAGGAAGGTGCGCCTGGACAGTGCCAGCGAAGGCGCCGGGCCTCCGTTAAACGCTTTCATTTTCATCTGAAGTCTACCCCCTCTGTGTCGGTTGGTTGACGGATAAAACGAAAAAAGGAAGCCGCCCCTACTTCGGGGCGGCTTCCTTCTCAAGTCGGTCCAGTGTGAGGACGTCGGAAGGCGACAGCGTTTCCCCTGTCGCCTGGCCTTGATCATGGCATCGTCAAGGCGGCGGCCCGCCCCCTTAGACGTAGCGTCGTTAGGCAGCCAGGCTCGGAAGCGCCCTAATTGTACAGTTTTTCACAAGGCGACGGTAGCAGGAGAATCCCGCTCTTTTTGAGAATCGTGTAGGGAGAAACAGAAGAGGTTTGTCAGGGAATTCCCTGACAAGATCATGTAGCGGTTGAGAGAAAGATAGCGGATGCGGCGACTTGTGTGGATCCCTGCGGCTTTCGCCTACCCTATGTCGTTCTTGGCATCGTCCAGCAGGCCGTGCTGCAAGGCGAAGCGGACGAGCGCCGCCCGGCTTCTGAGGTTGAGCTTCTCCATCACACGCGCCTTATAGGTCTCAACCGTCTTGACACTGAGCTGGAGCATGGCTGCGATCTCTTTGTTGGAGTGACCCAATGCGATGTGTTGAAGCACCTCCAGTTCGCGTTGGCTGAGCAGTGAGATCGGATCATCATCGGGCGGCGCCGGTGGTTCAGCTTCACCTTTCTTCTGCAACAGGAGCTGCGCGTGTTCCGGGTGCAGAAAGATGCCGCCATTGTGTACAGTGCGGATTGCGCTGAGTAGTTCGTTGTCGGCCGCCTCCTTCAACACGTAGCCTGCGCCGCCTGCGGTCAGCACTTGATGTAGATATTCGGCATCATCATGCATGGTGAGCACGAGCACCTGCGTCTGGCTTGCCGCCGAACGGATGGCCGGCAGGGCCTCCAGACCATTACAATTGGGCATATTGATATCGAGCAGCAGCACGTCGGGATGAAGTTGTGACACTTGCGCCACACAGCCAACGCCGTCCGCGGCTTCGCCGATGACCTCCATGTCCGCTTCGGCGTTGAGCAGGGCTTTCAGCCCCGCACGTAGGACTGCGTGGTCATCAGCGAGGAAGAGGCGAATGGGGGCAGGATCTTCTTGTCGAGCCGGTGTAGTTGTATTCAATCCTGGCACTCTTCGCTCCCTATCCCTCTCGCGGCACGTCGACATAGACCGAGGTGCCACCCGCGTTGCTCTCGATGTCGAGCCTCCCACCGACCAACTCGGCACGCTCAACCATACCATGGATGCCCACGCTTGCGCCTGTCCGTCGAGCTTCGGCTGGGTCGAAGCCAACGCCGTCATCCTCAATGATTGCCTGGACTTGTCCATCGCGAGCGGAGAGCAGCACGCTCACTGTATGGCTTTGACCGTGACGGGCAGCGTTGGTCATGGCCTCCTGGATGATGCGATAGAGGCTGATCTCGGTGGAGGACGGAAGCCGGGCTGAGAGGTTGCAATGTAGGTCGACGTCAAGATCCGGATATTGCAGGGAAAATTCGGCAGCGAAGCGTTCCAGCGCGGCCTCCAGTCCCAGATCGTCGAGAACACTGGGACGCAACTGGCGTCCCAACAAACGCACTTCGTCCAGTGCGCTAACGGCGGAGACACGCATCTCTTCAGCATGCTGTCGCATCCCGTCTACAGTTTCCATCTGGGAAGCAAGTTTCATGCCCAGAATGAGTGATGCCAGTGATTGGCCAACGCTGTCATGTAGCTCACGGGCGATTCGTTTGCGCTCTTCTTCCTCGACCGTGATCAGTTGTTCCAGCAGCCGAGTGCGCGCTGCTTCCTTCTCTCGGATCGCCTGCTGGCTCACGCTCAGCTCGTCGACCATCTGATTGAAGGCATCGGCGAGATCGCCGATCTCGTCGTCGGCCCAATGGGGGGCGCGTGCAGCCAGGTTTCCCTGTCCGACCTGCCGGGTCGTTTCGACGAGATGTAGGATAGGGCGGGTCAAGAGCCAGGTCAGCATCATGGCCGCCAGGACGCCGGCGATGGCTACCACCAGGGTTGTCAACAACATGCGACCGGTGACGGCATTGACCTCACCATGCAGCCGAGTTTCGGTCAAACCAAGATGCACAACACCAGCCTGACCATCGAGGATAGGCGCAGCAAATTCATGGACGATACCTTCGTTGCTGGCAAAGGTCACTGTACGTACAACGCCGCCCAGGCTCTCCAGGTCGTTTCGTTCTTCAAGTGTGAGCAATTCGCTGGGGAAGCCTTCATTACCGAAGGTATGGGCCAGAATCATCTCGTCGGCATCGTGGATGAAGGCGTAGAGCACATCGGGATGAAGGACCACGGTGTCGTTGAGCAGTTGGTAAAGGGCGTAGTTGTCGTTGAGCAGGATGGGATCGGTGCTGCGCGCGGCCAGATCGCTGGCCACGGAAAGGCCACGATTGTCGAGTTCGTCGAGAAAGACTTGGTCCATAACCACGCGAACCTGCCAGGTTATACCCAGGCCAAGTACAATGGTCAACGTCAAGACAATGCCCAGAATCTTTGTACGTACGCTTACGCCGCCAATGAGCGTCCAGGCCCACTCAAGCCAATGCGCACTAGCAGGCGAAAACGCCTGTGTGTCGACCTCTCCGGCTGTCTCGGAGACGGTGGTCACCTTAGCTCTCCAGTCTCGTGGATTAGATGTCGCGCTTCAGCATAGGCTGCGTCATCGATGCGTACGAATCGGTCGATACCCAGTTCATCCAGGATCCCTTGTCCGCTCGGTTCTTGTGACATGGAAAGGAGCGTATCCTGAATCAGCAGTTTCTGCTTGGGTGGAAGGCCCGGCGGCACCACTACCGGCGGGATACCGAACGGTTGCGAACGGTCGATAACCTTCAGCCGGCCGAGCAGAGTTGGATCTCGTAACAGTGCGTAGTCCAGGACGAGGCTGTCCACGGCAGCGCCGTCGGCCACACCGTCGGCCACGGCCTTGATGGCGCGATCATGGCTGTAGGTAAAAAAGGTGTCGCTGAAGAATTTGTCCGGCTGATGGCCGAGTTTGTCGAGCAAATGGGTCGGGTGAACGCGGCCGCTAAAGCTCATTGGATCAGTGAAGGCGAAGCGTTTGCCAGCCAGGTCGGCGATGGAACCGGCATCGCTGTCAATTGGGACGATAAGCTCGGAATAGTAGACGGTCTCACCGTTGATCTCAGGCGCCACGAGTAACTCCATGCCAAAGCGCTCATGGCCATCGACGTAGGCGCTGGTGCAGACGAAGGCGACGTCGACCTGGCCGTCGGCAACCAGTTTGTTGACTTCGGCGTAGGTGCGTCGCTGAATCAACTCGACCGGTCTACCCAACTTCTCTTCCAGGTATTGGGCAAATACCAGGTAGCTCTCTGCTGTGCCCTGTGGCGAAATGATGGCGGCTACGGCCAGGCGCAACGGCAGCACGTCCGAGTCCATTGTGGCGGGCAAGGGTGTGCGTTTATCCAGGTCGACGTACGGTAGTTCTGCGGCACGGATGGACGTGCAGCCTGTCAAAACAAGTATCGCCAGTAGGAGGGCGACAGCGTAGACGACCGGGATTAAAATGCTAGAAGACTGAGAAAACGGGCAGAACCACTTCGTCATGCCGGATTCCTTCATCTGTAGTCTTGTCGGGGAAGCAGCTGGTGAATCACCCATCGATCGCTACTGCGTTCACGGGCGATCTAGGCCATTATTATACACGATGACGTGGAAAACAGCGTGAGCGAAAGTCTTAAGGCATCGGTTCTTTCAATTCATACGCCGGTGGGTACAGCCTCCAACGCCAGTCTCGCTCGCTTAACGGCGTAGCGAACATTGCCCAGACAGCAGCTGCCCTGCGGATTGCGGATATCGCAGGCGCATTGGCCGGTCTGCGTGCCTTCGGTGACCGTCTCGACCACGGTGCTCTGACCTGTTTCGGCCAACTCGGCGCTGATTGTGCCCGGCGTGTGCCGGAAACAGTAGCAGACGAAGACATCGTCGTCCTGCGGGTGCTTCTAGTGAACAGCAACGCGCAGGTCGGTCTCGCTCATCGTCTGCTCGCCGTCGAGGGAGAAATAGGCCGCCGGGCCATCTTCTGTGCGACAGAAACCATAGCCGCTGGGCCGAATATTGTGCAGGCTGATACTGCTGGCAAGTGGATATGTACTGTGGCTACCGTGTCCCTGTTCCTTTTCGTTCACTGGACTCGCTGCCACAACAGTTGCAGTGCAGGAACCGGATATTGTCCTTGCCGCAGGCTTTGCGGACCGTCATATTTCGCTGGCCGGCCTGGTCGTACAGATCGCAATCTGACTCAACACATGCTAAACTCTCAATGGATGGTCTCGTGTGTTTTGTTTTTGTGGTCTGGCGATTCTTTGGATCGAATTTTTGCGATAGCAAGAGGAGCGCCGCCTACTTGTTGCTGGCGACATAAGCGGCAGAAGCAATCATAAAACGGAGAGAAATTATGGATCAGCCTCAGTGCCCATTCTGCCAAAGTAGGGACATTGAGCAAGAGGTCATACTTGTCGCTTCAGACCAGCTGCACTCGCTGGGACGATCGAAGCTCAAATTTGGCATAATCAGCGGTTTGGCGGCGATCATATTCGGATTGCTCTGTATCTTTGCGGCTTGGCACCAACCGCATATAGAAGTAGCGGCAATTGTCATTGTTGTGCTATCTTTTTTGTTCGCTTTTTTTATCCTCGCCGCAACTTTTTATTACTCACGCTGGCATGACGTCAGACATTACCACTGCCGGGACTGTCGCTTCACTTGGATGGACCCGTATGACCTTCCATCGGATGATTGATATATCGTGGCCACTGGCGCCACCCTATGCCAGCGCACTCTCGTTCCCGGAGTCGCGCACGAAGATGCAGGTCGAGTTCACCGTTTGGGTCCATTCGTGGATGTGCTGGAAAGATGACTGCCGAGCCTTCAGCAAAGGCAAAGATGTAGAAGGAGACCGAGATGGCTTGTGCAAGGTAGCGTGGAACGTTGACGCTGCCGCCTACCTCCGGCCCCAGTGACTGAGAGATGATGGAGAACGAGCCGCCTGCGCCCACGCGATGTTGGTCGCCATGGTCGAGATGGTGATGACACTGGCGAGTGCAATGATGAGGAAAGCGCCCAGCAATCCGGCATTGCCCACGACCCGCCCGGGCGCAGGCACATAACCGCACTCAAAATTGTGGGCAGGAAGACGCCTTCGAATGTGCCGATGGGCTGTACAGCTTGGCCGGGCGAGCGTGAACGGGAGAAGCGCGATCGTATTGAGCTGATGTGCATCGTAAAACTAGGCATTGTACCCTTCCGGCCTGGTAGCGTCCGCAGCGTCGTCATTGGTGTCCGCGAGGGTCTCTTTTTCGGTCTCGATGCCTTCACCTTCAGCGTGCGTGTGGATCTTGATCTGCCGAAACTTCTTGCCGTCAGCGACAGCGATAACCATTCTCACATCTAGTTCCTTGGGCAGCAATCCAAAATCCTGCAAAGTCCAGATGGTGGTGATTCGTCCACTCAAGTTCGGCCACTGCGCTTTCGCCCACCGATAACGCTGGCGACTGAATTGCCAGATTTCTTCAGGGTAGCGGAGCGGCGTGAAGGCGGTGTACTCCTGCCAAATCTCATCATGACCTGTCTGCGCGAAGAGGATGTCCAGCATGGCCTGCTGCACTTCCAACTCACCGCGCCCGTACTCCTCTGAAACCCAGTTCAGGTGATAATTCCTGATGAACATGAAGATTCCGACATGCGAGTACTCCTCGATGCGGCGGGCAATCTTGCTTTTGAGCGCGAAGGCCTGTTGGTAGATGGCTTCCAGTTCCAGATTCGGTTCTTCGATGCGCTCGTCTTCCTCTGGATGACCTTCGTCGCCAAACAACTTAGGGTCGATGCTATAGAGATAGTAGGTAAGCCGGCGTATGCGCTGGGGTCCGACGTCGAATTTATTCAACTCACCGCTGTCGATCAGTTCTTCTATTGCATCGACAATGCCGCGCTGTTGCGCCTGATCCATGGCGCGCTGTAAACCCATGTCATAGGCCATTTCGGCAACGCCTTCTGTACGCACCGGCGATGGTTCGGCCTTGTGTTTGCGTCTGAAACCGCCACGCGCCGTGTAGATCTGCAGCAAGGTGATGGCGACGCCTGCGATAGCAATGGCGAGCAAGGCATCGGTCTTCTGTGTGACAAGCACAATGCCCATGAAATAGCTGGCAACCATGCCGCGCAGCCCAGCGAAACGCAGAGATCTTGCTTCGCCCGAGCCAGGCTCGATGCCGCGGGCCAACAGAATGTCTTGGCGTACAAAAAAGACGGCAGTACTGGTAATGATGAACGCACTGACAAAGCCGAAAGCATAGTAGGCCTCCACCACCGTCACCTGTCGTATGACCGGGATCAGGACCGCCGCAATCGCCCAGATCACAACGATGCCAATGCGATCGTCGGCAAAAAAACCTGGAAGCCGGCCGAGACGGGCGGCATTGGCCGCTACCGCAGCCCCGCCTACATAGCCCCCGCCTTGGGCCAGCAAAAGAATGACGGCCAGTAGTGTGCCTGCGATCAACAGAAACTGCTCGCCAAGGGTATCGCTAAGGGCCTGGTTCATAGAACGAGAAACCGCGATATCACGCGAGACACGGTCGACGAATTCTTCGGGCGTAGTGGACGCCATTTCTTCACTGGGCGTTAGCGTCTCCCCGCGCAGTTCGGCTTTGGCTTGTTCGGCGGGAATGGCCAAATAGAGCTCCTGCGCGGCCAGACGGTCGGCATCCGTCACCTCTACATCCGCCGGCGAGACGCCGTCCCCCAGCACTTGCGTTGCCACAATCTCATATTCGATCAGCAGCGTGCTGTAACCCTCGGTCGCCGGGATCTCCCACTTCTGCGCGGCAAACAGTTGGACGACGCCCGTGCCGATCAGAAAGACGGCGGCCAGGGTCAGCGAGACGCTGATCACCTTCCACTTGGGGCGGGCTGCATGTTTTCCGCTGGCGGGGATCACTTCGTAACCCGAAAATCCCAACATGGCGCTGGCCATGGAGCGGAAGAAGAGTTGAAAGAAGAGTACCTTGCTGATGGTCGAGATGTCCTGCTGAACACGTACCACGTTCTCGACCACGCCCGTGAGTTCCAGACGGCTGACGATACCTTCGGTGAGGAACGCCCACTGCGGATTAGCTGCCGAGGTGACACCAACCAGGCTGAGTCCGCCCAGGGTGAAGATGGTGAACAAGCCACCGCCAATCAGAAAGAGGGGCACGGCGCGCTTCGGACCCAATGCGACCAGCACAACCATAATAAAGAAGGCAAAAGCTTCAGCCAGCAGGATGCGGTAGGGCGCCAGTTCCGGCAACACGAGCATACTCACATCCGCGGCAGAGATGGAACTGATGATGATAGTCAGGATCGCGTCAAGGAAGAAGAGACTTGTTCCCACCCAAGAGAGCCAACGCATCCAGGAAGGCCCAATGGCTTCCACCAGGGGACCGCTGCCACCGGCATTGGGCCGCAGGTAGGCGCCGGCCTTGTAGGCGGGCACGATACCCAGAAAGAGCAATGCCGACAGCAAAATGAAGGCCATCATCGCGATCTGGTGGTATCCGCCGGCGCCGAATAGTGCCAACAGCGTCTGATAGGCGGCGACGCTGAATGCATCGGCGGCGATTTCAAAAATTAGTGCCAAAACGCCTAGGCCGGCGCTGCCGAGCAGCATCCCTTCGACCATGAGCCGAGGCAACTGCCTGTTTGCCTCCTTTCGCTCCGCTGAATCAATGTAGTTCTTGAACATTTCTCAATTCTCCGACCCAGAATACGTGAACGAACAAAACGGAATACGGATTATGCGGCGCAAAAGAGGCCGCGATGTCACCAAGGCCGAGTTGTAGCCGCCGCATAATCCGTGTTGAACTAAGCCGGACGTAGAAGCCTATGGAATTTGAGCCGAACGGTCGTCGTCTCTGACGGCGAGCAGTGCCATGGGAATGGCCCAAATACAGCCAAGGTTTAGGGCGGCGGCAAGAGAGTCAAAGGCACGCTGAGGGCGGAAGTAGCCGAAAGAGCGGTTTGGGGAGGCGAAGATGGCAGGTCTGCACGCAAAGGTGGCGCGTGCAAAGAAAGGAGGCATCTTTCCCCCTCCCTGGTAACTCGTTCAGTGTCGCCGACTCATCCTGGCTACGGAGGTTGGCGTGGTCGAGGCCGAATGTGCTGAATGGGCGTCATGGGCTGACCGCAATGCGGACAAGCGACAACCTTCTCCTCCTGTGGAGCCTCTTGGTCTAAGGTCTGTGACTCGACCTGTGGATCAGTGGTTATGCCGAGCAGTCGTTTGGCTTGGGTAAGTCTGGAACGGCTGCTTGGCGCCAGGAGGCCGTAGTAGCGCACCTTGACAAAACCTCTGGGC
Source organism: uncultured Chloroflexia bacterium (assembly GCA_963698255.1). Classification (GTDB taxonomy): domain Bacteria; phylum Chloroflexota; class Anaerolineae; order Caldilineales; family Caldilineaceae; genus JAWKOK01. The sequence goes on from CAVOQD010000016.1 coordinate 165,914, forward strand.
AGCACATGCTGCAGAAAGCGATGGATGAAGGCTTCTGCCGAAAGGGTGCAGGTGCGTTGCCGTTGGGTCTGACCATCCTGATAGGAGAAGGTGACCTGGTCGTTCACGACCTTGAGAATGCGCTTGTTGCTCAAGGCGACGCGGAAGACATAGGGAGCCAGATATTTGAGTGCTGACTCGCCTTTGCCTACTGGGCGACAATCCACGACCCATGCTTGTCGCCAGACCGAGTCAGGCGTCTGGGGGAGAAGACCCGCTTTGCGCAGGCCGTTGCGCATCTTGCCGCGAAAGAGTTTGGCCAGCGGTTTGACGTGGACGAAGAAGTGATTCTTGGCCCGCAACCAGCGCAGACCATCGGGCGAGAGGGCGCCGCCAGGGACGAGAAAGTGAACGTGAGGATGGTAGCGTAGATCGCGGGTCCAAGTCTGGAGGATGCCGACCATGCCGATTTGACCGCCGACAAAGCGTGGGTCCTGAGCCAATTGCTGCAAGGATTCAGCAGCTGT
>CAVOQD010000017.1:2500-44085 GCA_963698255.1 uncultured Chloroflexia bacterium
ATCCGCTAACCCGCAATTATCTTTCACCTTTGTCGACCTCAACTGCCCTCGACTCAGTGTGTTTCATACCAGTTCGTTGCATACCAGTTCGTTGCATACCAGTTCGTTGCATACCAGTTCGTTGCATACCAGTTCGTTGCATACCAGTTCGTTGCATACCAGTTCGTTGCATACCAGTTCGTTGCATACCAGTTCGTTGCATAACGGTGTTGCGGCTTTGCAGACCGACCGACTGCCACTCTTCTTGCTCTACTTCCCTTACGCTTAAGGTGCTTGCCCAAGCCTTACTGTCCCCAGGCACAAGAGTTAACTCTATACCATCTCTTCACACCTGTCAATTCTCACCTTATTTTTGCCCAAATACAAGGCAATTCTATTCGATAACCCAAACAGAGGGGGATTCTATTCGGGATCAAGAGGGAAAATCGAGTCGTTTCAGGCAAGCGATCAGGTCTTCTACATTTTGCGTTTGAGATAGAAAGTCGATTCGTTTGAGTTGTTCGCCCTCGAAAACGAGACGACCGGGTGTAGCAAGGATATCTCTGATGATGCGTTTCGGGCCGTAGCTGTCGAAACGAGAGCCACTCAGGGCCGATGATGAAAATCGGCCAAGAGATTGTGGGCCAAATCGGTGAGCAAAATGTACGACTGCTGGCCGGTGAAGCTCCGTTTTCGGCGGGTTGCCAGGGACAGTCCAGACTTGTCGTTGCCAAATTGTTCGACTTCGGCACCGCCGCGCGCATTGTAGCAAGACATAAAGTCCCCTTTGGATGGCAATGACAGGGTCGAAAGGTAGTAGGCCCTCTCTCTCTGTAGGGCTGATCCTAGAATTCACGCCCCCGGCACAGCCCACATAAATTCGCGCTGACCAGAGGAGGTCCGGGCTATGCCGGGGACGTTGGCGAGAATCAATTTCTTGGAACGGCCCAAGGGTTTGTCCTTCATAGCACACGGTGCGCAGCAGCCTTGCCTACGCCAACGCCTTCAACACTCGATCCACGCCCTCGATTGTCTCCTCGACGTCTTCGTTGGTGAGCAGCGGGCTGACGTCGAGATGGACGGCACGGCCCAGCAGATCCAGGCTGCGGGGGCACATGTCGCGAGTGTACGTGATCTCGCGATTGGCCCAGGCCCAGGGATTGTCCTTGGCCGCCCAGATGCGCTGCTCCATAACCGGTGTCCAGTGGGCATAGACGTGGTCGTCGGCGATGTCGGGCGCGTAGAGAATGCCGGCGCCGATGTTCTCGGCCCGCAGCGCCTCGGTCACACGCCGGGCGATCTCCGGCGTCTCCATGAGCAGGATGAGGGCAATGGCCGCGTCTCCGTCCTCATCGACCAACTCCCGGAACTGCAACCCCTTCTGCTGCATGACATCGGCGATGCCGGCCTTGAGCATGGCCTTGCGGGCGCGCATGGCGTCGATCAGCCCCTGCAATTTGCGCAACTGCACCAAGCCGATGGCGGCCAGCGTCTCCGGCATGCGGTAGTTGGTCCCGTAGAGCAGTTCCTCGACCGGGAAGCCGCGCATGCGCGCGCCGATCACATCGTGGTACATGACGGCTCGCTTCCAGACGGTCTCGTCGTCGGTCACGATCATGCCGCCTTCGCCGGAGGTGATGATCTTGTTGAACTGGAGGCTGTAACAGCCCACGTCGCCGATGGCGCCCAGCGGCTGGCCGAAGTAGGATGCGCCGTTGGCCTGGGCCGTGTCCTCGATGACACGCAGGTTATGGCGTTTGGCCACGGCCATCAGCTCGTCCATGCGGCAGGCGGCACCGCGCATGTGCACGGCCATGATCGCCTTGGTGTAGGGCGTGATCTTGGACTCCACATCGGTCGGATCGAGCAGCAGCGTCTCGTCGATCTCGGCCACGATGGGCACGGCCCCGGTGGCCAGCACGGCCGTGGCCGACGCGATCCAGGTGTAGGCGGGCACGATGACCTCGTCGCCTGGCCCGATGCCCAACCCGCGCAGTCCGCAGATCAGCGCCGCCGTGCCGGACGTGACACCCAGCGCATACTGTTTGCCCTTGATGGCGGCGAATCGCTCCTCCAACTCCGCCACCTTTGATTCGGTGTCGCCCGGTCCATAGTAGCGGAAAAGCCGTTTGCTGCGCAGCACTTCCAACACGGCAGCCTCTTCTTCCTCATCAACGGCCATGCCGCCGGGATACATAGGCGGGTTCGGCCGCTCTTTGGCAGGCTTGCCGCCGTCGATTGCCAATGTCTCTGTGTTGATCTTCTTCATGCTCATGTCACCCCATTGTCCAAACACGATCAGGTCTGATTTTGTAGATCACGCGTACTTCTCCCTCGGGCAAGCTAAACGGTCGGCCCCAATATTTGTCAGCCAGTTCGTGAATATGCGCCTCCGCTCCTTCTTCGGTGATCTCCACCACCGCGCCCTGAATACCCAGGTAGCGATACGGATTCTCGGGGTCCTGAATGCTCAACGCAACCCTGGGTCGCTCACGCAGATTGCGATCCTTTTTGCGCCCTTTGGCGCTGTTGATGAGGACATGCTCGCCGTCGTAGCTGACCCAGACCGGCGTCACCTGCGGGCTGCCCTCGGCGTCAACAGTCGCCACATGCGCAAAGGATCGTTTATCCAGAATATCCTGGTGGGAGTCTGGGATGTTCGTCATACAATTTCCCTTTCGGCTGTGGTGTCGGTTGAAATCGTTGCTCCATCTATATTTTAATCCGCTGTCGGTCTATGGACAATGCGCGAAAAAAGCCGATTCCCGGCGTAACCTTAGACTGGATCCGCCGTCTCCATAGTAGGAACCATCGATAGATTCTGGAGAAGAGATCAATGTCGCAACCGAGTCGAACCCGCATCTCTCCGCTTTTGCTTGCCCTGGGCGCACTCATTGTGGGTCTCTTTTGGCTTGGCGGTCTTGGCAGTGCGCTGGCTGTCGCACCTCAGACTCAGATCGCTGTCGACGATGGCGATATCATCGTTCAACCGGGCGACACATTCACCTATACCGTCCAATTCAGCAGCGCGGTGACGGCCACCAACGTGGTCATCACCCAAACCATACCTGCCGATGTCCACTTTCAGCAGTGTGAATTCCAATCGTCCCTCTTCGGCAGTTGTACGTCACTTGCCAATGCTGTGCGGATCGAGCTTTCGCCCGATCTGACGCCAACCGACAGCGGCCAGGTGAAGACGGTCTTCGTTGTCGGGCAAGCGGTTACGACAGACATCGACAGCATTGTGACGATGGCGGCTCAAGACGAGATCGGCGCGGTGCTGCCCGTCTCCACAGCAAACGTCAGCACTGCTGTACATCTGCCCAAGCCACTGCATCACGGTTCAGATCGAAGACGGCGTGACCGATGTACAGCCCGGTGATTCAGTCTCGTACGTGCTTGCCGTCAACAATGCCGGTGATGCAGCCGCTCAAAATGTCCGGCTGAGCGTCGCACTGCCCACTGGCCTACGCTTCGATACAGCTTCCGATGGCGGCACGGCAAACCCTGCCGGCGTCATCGTTTGGCCCCGCTTCAACCTGGTTGTCAATGGCAGCGCCCAACGAACGTTCAATGCAGTTGTTGATCTGCCCATCGACCCGTCCGTCAATGCACTCGTAGTGACCGCAAACATCGCCTTCGATGGCGCCTCCTCGCCGGCGCCGTCTGCATCCGACACGGACAGCGTGACCCAGCGCCCGTTTCGTCGGGCGAATCTGGCGCGACAACAACGGCAACGGACATCCAAGACGCAGAACCCGGATTCGGCGCGGTTATGGTCACCGCGTCGACGCCGGACCTGCCAACGATCTCAGTCTCCACCAATGCCCAAGGCGCATTCGTCTTCGACGGCATGCCGCTGCGGGCATTTACGGTCGAGCCGATCAGCGCTTCCTTGCCGGGCAACGTGAAGCAGACCTTCGAGTCTGATGGCACGTTTGACGGCCGTATCGGGATAGATGTCAGTGACGGCGTCCAGCGTGTTGCGGCCGACTTCGGCTTTGCAGCCCCGACCTCGATTGTAGACAGCTTCGTCTGGGTCGATCTGAACGCCAATGGAACCCGAGACTCGGATGAGCCAGGGATCCCGGGGATCGACATGACGGTGACCTTCGCCGGACCTGATGGGCTATTCGACACAGCCGATGACCAGTCGTTCACGACAACCACCGGTTCCGATGGGCGCTACGGTTTTGAAAACCTGACGCCCGGCCCCTACCGGCTCACCCATGATCCGGCCGATGTGATTCCAGGATACAAGTTGACCACCTACCCCCAAGGCGCTGCCGATGCCGCAGTGCTCATAACGCTGGTTGCCGACCAGCCCGGCGCGGGGCTCGATTTTGGTTTCGCCGCCCTGGATCTCTCTATCAACAAAAACACCCAAGGAATCGAAGCAGCCACGTCGGGCATACTTCCCTACAGCATCACCTTCGCCAACAACAGCCTGGTCGATGCGCAAGTGGTTACGATCAGCGAAATCGTACCCCGGAACAGCACATTTCTGCCTGGATCCAGCCATCCGGACTGGGTATGCAGTGACGGAAATGATGCAGGCAGTCGATGCAATCTGCACCTGGGCAGTATGGCGGCTCGGACCAAGGGCGCAATCAATTTCACTGTGCAGATCAGCGACGCTATGCCCGCCCATGTCAACACCATCACAAACACGGTGCGGATCGTCGACGCTGTTGCGCAGACGCCGGATCCCACGCCGGACAACAACCAATATATCGCCGTTTCCCCCGTCGATGCCTCCCCGGACCTGACGATTTCTCAGTCAGACGGCAACACGCGCACGGAGCCGGGCAAGACGCTGGTCTACGCCATGACCTATGCCAACCAAGGCAACCAGGCGGCTAGCGGCGTCGAGATCTCGATCCGCGTCCCCGCCCATACGACGTTCAATGCGGCTGCCGGCTCGCAAAGATGGAGTTGCGCCGACGGCAGCGGTCCCGGCGTCGAGTGCACGTTGGCGGTCGGCACGCTGGCTGCCGGCGACGAAGGGTCTGTAAATTTTGCCATGACCGTTGACGGGAGCATGCCGGTCAACGTCGCCTCAATCACGGCCGAGGTCACCATCAGCGACGACGTGCGCGAGCATGACCGAGACGGCGAGCTGACGCCAGTCGATGCGACGCCCGATCTGATCCTGGTCCAATCCGACGATCATCCGGTGATTCAGCCGGGAGAGACGATCCGATTCACGCTGAACTACACAAACAGAGGCAATCGTGACGCCATCGGGGTCCTGATCCTGGAGACGGTTCCAGAGCATGTTCAATTCAATCAAGCTGCCGGTACGCCGGGATGGGACTGTCCGGACGGAGAACAGGCAGGGCAGGGCTGTATATACAGCATTGGCGCCCTGGCCGCCGGTGATTCAGGCAGCGTAGTCTTTGCCGTTACATTGGATGCAGACCTGCCGAATTTCGTTGACCAGATTCGGAACATAGCGGTCATCGCTGGATCCGGCATTGAATTGGACATCGACAACAATCAGACGTCTTCGTCGGTCGATGTGCTTCGCCCGACCGCAGTCGATTTGGTGAGTTTTACGGCAACGGCTCAGAACGATTCAACCCTGCTGTTGGAGTGGGTGACCAGCGCCGAACGCAACAGTTGGGGGTTCCTTGTCCACCGCAGCACCGATCTGACCTGGAAAAACGCGGTTCGGGTCAATCCGCGCATGATCGAATCGACCGGCGATGAAGAGACCGGAGCCTACTACGCCTACGCTGATACCTTGGTTGTGCCGGCCGTGACCTACTATTACTGGCTGCAGGAATTGGAAATCGATGGGGGAACCAATGTCTACGGCCCCATCAGCGGAAAGATCGGCGGCGCCGGCCGACCGAGCGGCGCCATCGTCTTTCTGCCGTTAATGATGCGCTGACGGGCCGGGGACGGGCCGGACCGCTTGGGCTATGGGCAGATTTGGTGGCCCGTCCCCGGCACGTTGTTGTTGCCGCCAATATGAGACGTATCCTGTTCAAGACCGCTATTTGTATCCCCGTTCGGATGGTGGTATCGTGCCGACAGTGAAGCAAATTTCCAACAGTGTCGAGAACACAAAAACAAGAAGTGAATCATGCAACTCTATATCATTCGACACGGCGAATCAGCGAACAATGCGCTGGGCACGGAAGAGACCAACTTCGATGCCTACATGGCGTCCCGCAGCCCCGATCCGGTGCTGACGCCGGTCGGCGAACGCCAGGCAAAGCTGGTCAGCGTCTACCTGGCCGAAGCCGACTACGGCATCACAGAGCTGCATTGCAGCGCCATGCTGCGTGCCATGCAGACGGCCCAGCCCATCGGCCAAGCGCTAAATCTTCCCCCGAGCGTTTGGATCGACATCCACGAACATGGGGGCATGTTCCACGGAAACCCGCGCAACGGCGGCGAGGTTCAGGCATATCCCGGCATCTCGCGCCGTGAGGCAACGGAGCGATTCCCTGGATATCAACTGCCCGACAAGTTGAGTGAAGACGGCTGGTGGTACGGCGGTTACGAGGAGTTATCACGGTGTGCGCTGCGTGCCAGGCGTGTAGCCGAAGTATTACACGAGCGTGCGGCAGCAAACGACGATTCGGTGATCGCGCTCGTCTCCCACGGCACCTTCATCGACCAGTTGTTGAAGGCGCTGATGAACCAGACCGAGAACGGCCATCAGTTCTTCTATTCGCAGAACAACACCTCAATCACCCATCTGGACTTCCTTGAGGATGGACCCCTGGTCTTGCGCTTCTCCAACCGCACCCGCCATCTGCCGACCGAGCTGATCACACGCTAGCGGCCAAACAAAGTGACGCAGAATAGGACGCGGATAACACGGATTTTTCCTGCTTAATCAGCCAAATCAGCGTCATCCGCGTTCTATCCTTTTTCACTCCAACAGACGGCTAGTCAAACTCCGTCGGCGCATCGGGGTCGGCGTGGAGTTCGAATAACCGCTCGATCTGGGCCGGCATGATCCGGGTCTCGGAGAGCGGGGGGATGGCGTCAGGGGCGAAGAAATCGACGCCATTGGTTTCGGCGTTGTCTGTCTGAAAGCCGCTGACCGGTTCGTCTTCCAGCAGCTCACAGAGGAAAACCATCTTATAGATGTGGTACGCCAAGGGCGGATGGCCGTGCTGTTCCCGATCCCAGAGGGCCAGCAGCTTGACGGCCCGTGTGCGAAAGCCCGATTCCTCCAGAACCTCGCGCTCGACGGAGAGACTCGGCACGTCGTAGAGGTCGACCCACCCGCCGGGCAAAGTCCAACGCCCATCCGACCGTTCGCGCACCAGCAGGATCTTGCCGTGGCGGAAGACGGCCCCCCGAGAGTCCAGTTTGGGCGTGGCATAGCCCTGGTCGGCGGCAAATAGCTTGCCCAGCCGCGCAGGTTCGATACCGGTCTGTGCGGCGAGCATCTCTACGGCAATGGCACGCACAGCCTCGTAGCGTTCGACGTCAAACGGATTGTCGGCGTAGGCCAGGCCATTCTGTGCGATGGCCTGCAAGCGCTTGGCCCATTCGAGCCACCGGGGATCGGGCGAAGAACTCATAGGCCGGCCAACGGCACAATCGTCACCGACTGCCAACTATCGCGTTCGATGCGCCATGCGGCCAACGTGGCGCATCGCTCCGTACTCGCGGCCAGCGCCGCGGCTGCAGCGCTGCAGCGCACCTCAACGCCATACGCGCCGGTTTCGCGGCCAGCGCGTTCGATGCGTTGGCGCAGATTGGTCAGCGCCTCGGTCATGGCGTAGATCTCGCCGTCGGTCGGCGAATCCAGATCATCGACAAACCCTTCGTCCTCATCGGCCTTGCCGTCCTGCAAGCGCAATAGCTGCCATCGCCAGTAGATCGAGCGGCCGCCGGCTGCGTCACCGGCATCGTCAAAATCGAGATCATCAAAATCGAGGTCAATGTCAGACGTCGCTCCGTCGGTGGGCATCGCCCACACATTGACGGCAAACTCCGCCTCAACCTTGAGCGAGTTCTGGTAGAAGCGATGCACATCCCGGAAATCGCGGGTGAAGCGAGCCGGCGGCAGATCGTTGCGCGCCTGGCGGCCATAGCCCTTGCTGGTCAACCGCTCATCCAGGATGGCGACGACGCCGGAGTCGCTGGCGCGGCGGATCAGCCGGCCAAAGCCCTGTTTGAGCGCCAGCGTCATGAGGGGCAGCATGTACTGGCCAAAGCTGCTTTCGCCGGCCTCGTCGATGGCCTTCATGCGCGCGCCGTGCAGCGGATCGCCCGGCGTGGGAAAGGGCATCTTGTCGAGCACGACCAAGCTCAGATCATCGCCGGGAATGTCAACGCCTTCCCAGAAGGAACGCGTCGCCAGCAGAACGCTGTGGGGCGTCTCCTTGAACCAGGCAAGGAGTGCATCACGCGGGGCATCGCCCTGGGCGCGCACCGGCCAGACGACGGCCCGCTCCGTGTCCTGGAGGCGACTGCCCACCTGCTGCAGCCCGCTCCAACTGGTGAAGAGGCAGAGCGCGCGACCACGGCTGATCTGAATCAGCCGATCGATCTCAGCGGCGACCGCGTCGTAGTAGATCGTCGGGCTGCGAAAGTTGTAGGCAGGCAGCGCCGGTTGATAGAGCATCGCCTGTTTGGGAAAATCGAAGACCGTCGAGAGCACATGCTCTTCGCCGGTCTCCTGGATGCCGCAGCGATGCTTGAAATGGTCAAAATTGCGCTTGGTCGCCAGGGTGGCGCTGGTGCAGATGACCGCGCGCTGAACCGGCTGGTCGTCCTCCACGGCATCGAAGACATAGCGGGCCAACAACTGAGCCGGATCGATGGGTGCAGCGTGCAGTTCCAGCGTGACGCGACGCCGGTCATTGATTCGTACTGCATAGCGCACGTAGTTTTCATCGTGTCGATCCGTGGCCACTGTGGCAAGTTTGGCCGACGCACTGTTGACGTTGCTGATGGTCAACTCGTAGCGCCGCCGGTCCTCGGCGAAGGTGGCGGCGGCGTCAGCGGCGGCGTCAGCGCCCGCGGGGGCATCATCGCCCTGAAATGGATTCTGTTCCTTGAGCCGTTTGCCGAGATCGGCCAGCATCTTGCTGAGGCGAGACAGGGACTCAAGCTCGCCCTCGATCTGATAGGAATTGTCGCGGCTGAGGTGGGCGACCTGCTGAAACGCCAGCAGGTTGAGCGTGCGAAAAGAATCCAGTTCCTCCTCGCTCACCCGATCCTGGATCACCTGGTGGTTGAGCAGTTGTTCGACGGTATAGTCGGTCACTGTGGTCTCGAAGATGGACGTCGCGGTCTGTTCGAGTTGGTGGGCCTCGTCGATGATGTAGACACCGGCCGGCGGCAGAATTCGCTGCCCCTCTCGCCCCAGTTGCAGGGCGTTGAGCAACAGATGGTGATTGGTGATCAGGATCTGGGCATTGGCTGCCCGATCACGCATCAGATTGACCCAGCAATCGTCCTCATAAAAGGGGCAGTCGCTCTGTAGGCAATCATCGGGGAAGCTGACGATCCGGGGCCTCAGATCGCTGGAGAGCAGGAAGGGGAGATCGTCGACATCGCCGGTGTCGGTCTCGGTCAGCCAACTGCGCAGATTCGTGACCTGCTCCTGCTCACGATCGTAGAGCGCGATCTGTTGCTGTGACAGGTTCTCCTGCTGCCATTTGTAGGTGCAGACATAGTTGCTGCGCCCTTTGATGACGACCGCGTCGATCTCCTGGCCCAACACGGTGCGCAGAAAGGGGATGTCCTTGGTGAAGAGTTGGCTCTGCAAGGACTTGTTGGCCGTGGCCACGACCACAGTCTGGCCGGAAAGCAAGGCCGGCACCAGATAGGCGATGGACTTCCCGGTGCCGGTCGGCGCTTCGAGCAGGGCATGTTCGCGGGCCAAAATCGCCCGTTTGACCGCTTCGGCCATGGCCAATTGGGTCGGCCGCAGTTCATAGTCGGGCAAGGTCGCAGCCAATGGTCCATCCTGACCAAAAAAGTCGGCCAGATCGCTGTTGGCCAGCCGGCTTGACTGCGCCACAGCGGGACTATCGGCGCCATCGGGCGACGGTTCAGCGTCAGGGTCGAATCCTTCTTTCAGGAGACGATCGGACAGGTCGCCGAAACGGTCGGTAACCTCATAGATATCTTCGTAAACAAGCTCTTCTTTGCCGGTAAGGCCATCGTTGCGGTTGTCGTCAGAGGTTCTTTTAGTCACATGTCACGCTCATCGGGGATGGAAAAGGGTTCGAATTGGCTGCGGTCAATTTTAGCACATATGTGCGACTGGACCAAACAGAAAAAGAACGGGCGGAGTCGGCTCCGCCCGTTCTACTAACGTCTATCAAGTTGTGGCTAAACCGGAGAACCCTGAAAAAACAAGCTCCCTGTTCAACCGTGCCATCCGTGCGATGACGTTGTCTGGTCTATTCGACCGGCGGCAGAATGACAGCCTCAATGGCGTGAATAATGCCATTGTCGGCCAGCAGTTCTTCACCGGTGACAGCAGCGCCGTTGATCGTCACATTGCCGTCAGCATCGATAGCGATCTTGGCTGTGTTGCCCTGAAGCGTCTGAATCTCGACGCCATCCTCGAAGTCAGCGGCAGACAACTCACCCGACGAGACATGATAGAGCAGAATCTGCATCAACTGTCCCGTGGGATCGGTCTGAAGCTGGGCGACCAACTGATCCAGCGCTCCGGCAGGCAAGGCAGCGAAAGCCGCATCGGTCGGCGCAAAGACAGTCACCGTATCGTCGGTCAGCGAGTCGACCAGATCCGCAGCGTCCAGCGCAGCGATCAGCGTCTTGAAGCGGCCATCGGCAGCCAAAGCATCCACCACAGAGGCGGCAGACGTGGTCGAGGCCCCCGTTGTTGTGACAGTGGCGGTAGTGGTCACACCCGTTGTCGTTGTCAGAGCCGGTGTGGCCGTGACGGTTGAAGTTCCGGTGACGGCAGTCGTCGACTGGACAGTCGTCGTTGTTGTGCTGGCCGGCGTTGTGGCGGCGACAGCGCCCGAGTTCAATTCGGCTTCCGTCGGCAGCTTGATCACATCGCCAACCTCGATTCGGTCACAATCGTCCATGTTGTTGTAGGCGCAGATCTCATCGTACAACTGAATGTCGCCATACACATCGCGAGCGATGATGGACATGGAGTCGCCGGACTGGACGGTGTAGGTGCCGCCGGGTTCACCGACGACGCCCGAACTGGCCGTCGTAGCGGCCGCAGCAGGGGCTGCGTCATCATCAGTCTCGGCTGCGTCTTCAGCCGGCACTACTTCGACCACAGCGGTTTCCTGCGCAGTCAAGGTCTGGCCGGAATCATCGGTCAATAGACCGCCTTCGGAAACCAAGGTGTAGGCGCCCGGCACGTTTGACGTGTTGTAGACGATGACAGTGTAGTCTGTGAAGCCAACCGATCGGAACGTAGCGGCTCGCTCATTGTCGGCGGTATCGACGGTGCTGCTGCCCGCAGCCAAGGCTACGCTGCTCAGGCTGGAACCGCCCAGATATCTGTTGAATCCTTCCGGATCCAAGACCCAGAAATTCAGCCGTCGGGCCAATTCCTCACTGTCCGAGGGCGAGAAAGCGATGGTCAGCGTAATCGTGCCGTCTTTCTCTTCGGGCGCCAGCGAGAGATAGTGCTGGGCATCCTTTTCATTCAGTTCACCCTCCAGCATGGCCGCGGTGACGACACCCGGCGTGGCGCTCTCGGCCGTAGTGGTCACTGGAGTTGTAGCAGCCGTAGCGGTTGTCGTAGTCGTAGCAGTTGTCGTAGTCGTGGCTGTTGCGGCCACTTCTTCGGTGTCGGCGGCAGTATCGGCGGCAGCATCATCCATTGCTGCTTCTTCGCCATCCATGGCCTCCTCGCCCTCGGCGTCAGCGTCGGTCTCTTCGTCCGCTGCGGACGCATTCGGGTCGCTTACATTGTCATTGTCGCCGACGATGTATGCGTTGGCGGACTGGATGTTGAAGATCCCGTCAGCATTGCTCTCATTGTAGATAACCAACTTGTACATGGCCGCGGTGGCGCGGAAGCTGGCTTCCTGCTGATTTGATGTGCCGCGGAAAGCTTGGACGGGGTTGCCTGCAGCAATATTATTATCGCGGGCCCTGCCGCCGCCTGCGACGGTGGCAACATCGGCCTCATCCAACACAAAGAAGCCGACGCCGTCCAGGCTGCCGGACTCCCAGGTGGCGAGCACTGTGACCGTACCCGGCTGCATGACTTCCAGATCCAACCAGATTTCGGCAAACTCCCCGCCGGGAATTGTGCCGACAATCTCTGTAGACCGAACAGGCTCGGCTACCGGCGCAGCGCTAACCAGCGATACCAAAGATGTCACCACTAAGGCGGCAATGACTAGCGTCGCGGTGATGTGCTGCAATTTCGTCTTTCTCATTTCTTCCTCCAGATGACCTAATGGTCTTCGTATTACTGTGTAGGTCTCAGCCTGACAATTCAGTGCTTGCGTAACTTCCCCATTATACAGGTTTCGGAAAATCTAAGCCAAATCTCAACCAACTCACTACTATGGGATACCAGACGCTTTTCAGTCCATAAGACGACGGTAAGCGTACAAGAGAATACCGTACTCTACACAACCGATTGTAGAACTGTTTGCGACAACAATATGTTCCATGAATTCTCCTCGAAAGCGGTGATCGGCTCAACCCGCAGCCGTGGACGTGGCCGTGGGGGTCGGTGTCGGCAACGGCGGAAGGGGCGTGGGCGTCGCTTCAGTCACGCGCAGATTGCGAATGTGGTAGTCGTCGTAGTTGTAGTCCTGCCGAACAATACGCAGCCGAAAATCATAGTCGCCATGGGGCAACTGGCCCAGGTCCAGCCGAGCCAGAGTTCCCTCGAAGACCTCTCGATCGCTACCGGCCAGGAACGACCAAGTTTCGGCTGCCGCTGGTGACCAGTACATCTCCCAACGCAAGAATTTCGGATCGACGGCCGTCCCGCGGAAGTCGACCACATCGGCGACTGCGCTGCCGCTCTTGGGTGATGAAAAGCCCAACACCTGGACCCGACGTTGTGACGACGGCTGGCTGAAAATCGTTCCCGGCGGGGGAACGGTGTAGTTGATAAACTCCAGATGGCGGACGTAATACTCCTCGTAGTTGCCGTCTTCAAAGACATTGCGCAGTCGCAGATCATAGAATCCATCGGCTGCAACACGCGTGTCGAGCAAGAACAACTCGTTCTGCCAGACCTGCTGGTCCCCGGTGTAGAGCCATGTCCAATTCTCCAGCCCGGCCGGCGACAGAGCCAGTTCATAGCGTGCGAACGGTTGAAAGCGATCTCCGTTGACAGTGCCGATCACCGAGACATGGCCGCGGAGCACCGAGCCGCTCTGGGGGCTGTAGATTCCGCGTCCACCTTCCACGCGGCTTTCAAGTGTCACAGTCGCTGTCGGCGTGGGTGTCGGTGTTGCCAACGGCGAAATAACCCGAACGACGCCGGCTGCATCGATATAGGGCGTGGCAGTCGGTGGATTGGCGTTGCGCACCTCCACTTGACGCACGAACGTCTCATCGTATTCGCCGCCATCCGTGATGGCGCGCACACGCAGGTCGTAGTAGCCGTCCGCGTGCTTCGTTGTGTCCCAATGATACAGAATACCATCGCGCACGACCGCCTGGCTGCTGGTCAGCCATTGCCACTCCTCGTTGCCTGCCGAAGAGACGTGGATGTCATAACGGCGAAACGAATGAACCAGGGCTGTGCCGATTAGGGAGACGGAACCGGAGACGGCATCACCGGCAACCGGCGCCAGAACCTCATTGGCAACCCGCCGGCTACGGGTGGCCGTCGGCATCGGCGATCCGCTGGTCGCTGTCGGGTTGATAGTGGGGGTCTCAGTGGGCGTTTCAGTGGCCGTAGGCGTCGGTGTCAATGTCGACTCTGTCGGCTGAGCCTCCTGGGCCGTCACTGAATCGGGCTCGCCGTACCAGAAGCTTGCCCCTGCGGTCACAATCAATGTGACGAGGGCCGCGAACAGCAGGACAGCCTGCCTCTGTTGTCTGGTCAAAATTGGCACGAGAACGATTCCTCTTCTGTCGAATCAAGCAAGCATCCAAAAAAGTTGTTGCCGTTCATCTTCCTGGAAGCCGGCAGCTTTCGGGAAGATTTGGAACGCAATCCTCACGCCCCGCCTTGAAAGACGACATGGTGACAAGGCGCTGTTCCCGCCTCACCTTGTCCGTGCAGGATCGACACAGTCGGACTGATGGGATTGCCTGCACCGTCGACTACAGTCACATAAATGGTATGCGGCGTATCTGAATTGACCGGCAGATCGAACTGTCCGAAATCCACTTGTCCGCTCTTGCTCACGCTATGAGCACTGTTGCCCCATTCATCACGCGAGACGACGGTCACGCCGGGAACCGGTCCGCCCTCGGCGTTCACGATGCGCCCCATGATGTAACGCCCCGGACAGGCGTCGTCATGGATCACGGGCTGGGTGACAGCGTACAACCCTGGCCCTGCACTGGGACCGGGGCCAACGATGTTGACGACGTCTACAGCGCCGCGCAACGTTGACATGGCCACGATCTGACCCGGTTCGCCCACATCCGTGTTGTAGGCTGCACCCATATCGACCAGGACGCGCTGGCCATTTAACGCATCGATAGGCCGGCGTTCCAGCGCCTCGCCGATGTGGACCTGCAGTTCGTCACAGGGGCCAAGATCGACAGCAGCCCCAAATTGCAAGACTCCACGCCAGAGCGGCCAATTTCTCGTCGGGCCAGCGTTCAGCCGCAAGAACGTCGTCACCGGCAGGATTCTCAGTCGGTGAGTCGATAGACTGTGCAACGGAATCGTCGTTCGGCGTCGCCCCATCGACATCATCTGCGGGTTGCTCATCGGTTCGGGCGGCGGCGAACAGATTGAGGACAGCGGTGACGACGCCTCCCAGAGCGGACGACTCTTCAGAGACCCCGTCGGCGTCCGCAAAACCCGCTGCGTCATCCGGAATCGAGAGCGGGTCCAACGTCAGCAAGGGTCTGTCCATGGCTCCGCCTTCAATGGTGCAGAAACCGGCGAGCCTGGCGCTATCATCCCGCTGCACGTAGACCGGGGCCGACGGGGCCATCACAACACCGTCGCCCGGCAGAGCGCCGGCATCGCCTCCGTCAAGCCAGAGCGATCTATAATACTCGCCATCGCCCCGACAGGTTACGCTCGGCGGGCACCGATCCAGCTTGACAACGCCTTGCGGAGGCAAAAACTGTCCTGTATCGGCAGTCAGCTCCATCCGAAACGCCAGAGGACTCAAGCGCAGCCGACAACTGTGGGCTGGCCTGCACCTGCGTCATGAAATCCCGCCAGATGGGCGCTGCGCCGGTGACGCCTGTGGCGTTGCGCATGGGTGTGCCGTCGCTGTTGCCCGCCCACACGCCGGCCACCAGCGTTGGAGTATACCCCACCGTCCAATTATCCCGGAAGTCGGTTGTCGTGCCCGTTTTGACCGCAGCCGGCACGTCCAATTGCAGCGGATTGTTGGCGCCGAAGGCCGGTATACGCGCTTCGTTGTCGCTCAAAATGTCGCTGATCAGGAAAGCCGTCTCCGGCGACACGGCGGCCCTGGGTTCCGGCGACTCAAAAACTACTTGATTGCCCAAATTGTCAACCAGCGAAAGAACGGGATTGGGCGGCAGGTACCGGCCGTCGCCGGCCAGCGTATGGAAAGCGGTCGTCAGCTCCAACAAGGTGACTTCGCCGCCGCCAAGCGCCAGGCTCAGGCCGTACCAGTCTGTGCCCCGATCCAGACTGTTGATGCCCAGGTTCTGCGCCCCGGCCAACAGCCCGTCGACGCCAACCCCAGCCAGCAGCTTGACCGCCGGAATGTTGTAGCTGTTGGCCAATGCCGTTCGCACAGTCACCGGGCCATGGAAGTCCCCATCGTAGTTCCTGGGCGCATAGGGCGCTTGGCCGGCGTCCGACGGATATTCAACCGGCGTGTCCCAGATCACCGTGGCCGGGCTGATCGCATTCTGCTCAAGCGCTGTGGCGTAGAGGACCGGCTTGATGGCGCTGCCGGGTTGGCGAGGCTGGAGCGCCACGTTGACCTGGCCTGCAATGGCCGGATCGTCAAAGTCGGCGCTGCCGACCATGGCCAGGATCTCGCCGCTGTTGGGCAGCATGGCCACCAGCGCAGCGTTGGAGAGTCCGTACTGTGGGCGCAATTGCGCCACATTGCTCGAAACCGCTTCCTGGGCCAGCCGCTGGATGTCAAGATCCAGCGAGGTTGTAATGTTGAGCCCGGATCGTTGCGTGAATCCCGAGCCGTAGCGGGCATCGAGGGTCTGGACAACGTACTGGACAAAGTGTGGAGCCAGATCGGGCGCCATGCCTGGATCGCCTGCCAACACAAGCGGCTCGGCGTGGACGGCATCCGCCTCGGCTTCGCTCAGATAGCCGTGGCGCACCATGAGATCCAGGACGATGCGCTGTCGATCCTTGGCGGCCTCGAAGTCCAGATAGGGGTTGAGATCGGCCGGTTGTTGAGGCAGACCGGCCAGCAGCGTGGCCTCCGCCAACGTCAATTCAGCGGCCGACTTTCCGAAATAGACCTGGGCCGCTGCCTCCGGTCCGTAGGCAAGCTGCCCGTAGTTGAGCAGATTGAGATACATCTCCAGAATCTCATCTTTGGTATAGAGATCGGTCAGATCCTGTGCGATTCCGGCTTCCGACAGCTTGCGATCGACGGTCTGGTCATAGCGCTGGTCCGGCCCCATGAAGAGATTGCGCGCCAGTTGCATGGTGATGGTGCTGGCGCCGGAGACCACCGTTCCGCTCTGGATGTTGCGCAGCAACGCGCCGACGATGCGCTTGGTGTCGATGCCGCTGTTGGTGTAGAACGAGGCATCTTCGGTGGCGATGGTCGCCTGGATCAGGTAGGGCGAAACCTGGTCCAGCGGGATCCAGGTGCGCCGACCTTCGTCCATCAACTCGGCAATCAGCACGCCGTTGCGGTCGTAGATTCGAGTGGTCTGGAAGAGCCGCGGTTCGGGGCCCGGCTGGTAGGTCTGCATGTATGCCTCGACGGCATTCATGGTGTCTTGTCCGGCAGGGCGACCGATGGTCGACCCCAGCGGCATGGGCGTTCCGGCCATCGCGCTGAGATCGCCGCAGCCCGCTAACAGGGCAAGCACACTCAACAGCTGAAAGTGCGAGCAACGCCGATCTCGAAGCAGATGATTTCGGACGGAAACGTTTTGAAATGATAGCGTTCAATCGGGCAACAACCATAAAACTTCCTCGATCCCACAGAACTGACTATGGCGCTTGTTGCGATCCTAACGGTCAGGTCTATCAGATTGTTTCCGGAAAACCCACGCCATTCAAAAGCGGAGGAGAATGGTCCGAATTGCGGGAGATTGGAGCGGAGTCAGTACAACAAAATCAAAATGAAGAGGCGATCAAAAAAGGCCAGAGCATCGAAGCTCTGACCTTCTTGAGATTGGAGGCGACGGCCGGATTCGAACCGGCGATAAGGGTTTTGCAGACCCCTGCCTTACCACTTGGCGACGTCGCCCTGATATGAACCGAAAAAAGCGAACCGATCAATTTCTTGAAATTGAATGCCGTTTCCGTGCATACTATCTATCGTAGGATTATCCTAGCAACAGCTTGGCGAAATGTCAAGTTCCGGCGACATTCAAGGATGTATTCTGACCTTGGAACTGAAAGTGGGAGACGATCAGTGGCACGCACATCTACTCAAGACGAAACGCTCTATTGCGAACGGTGCGGCATCTCTTTCCTGTGGACCGGTGAAGAGCAGCGTACGGGTCAAACCTTGGGCGAAAGAGAGCGCGATCTGAAACCGACTCGCTGTCCCGGTTGCCGTCGCCTATTGCCGCCTCCCGGCTATGAACGGGGCGAGGTCAAATGGTACAACCCGCGCAAACGTTACGGCTTCATCGTACGCGCCAACCAGCCGGACATCTTCGTGCATCGCTCCGGGATCAAAGAAACCGGCCACCTGCGCACCGGCGATCTCGTCGAGTTCGCCGTTTCCGAAACCGATGAAAAACTGGCGGCATGCGATGTGACAGTCGTCGCCAGTGCGACAAGGGAGAAGCGGAAGAATGGTTAATGGTGAACTGTCAATGCTCAATTGTTAACGGGGTGACCATCCGCCAATAGCTATTCACAGTTCAGCGTTAACCATTCTTCATCTCTTCGAATCGATCGTCGTACGCCGCTGCAACAGCCGGCCAATCGAAGTGCTCGCGCACATGGGTATGTAGCGACGGCGGCGCTGAACGCGGGACCTCCAGATCGCAAACGCGCCTTGGCGTACAGATCGTCCTCGTCTGTGTAGAGGCAGGCCGGGTGCAACGATTCAGGAATCAACTCCGGATAGCTGAGACGCTGCGGCAGCAGCGGAAAAGCGCCGCCGGCGATGGCTTCGAGAATGCTGATGCCGAAAAACTCATGGATCGCGGTGCTGATCACCAGGTCGGCGGAGCGCAACAGGGCCAGATAATCGGTATAGTCAGCCACGTAGCCCCAGTGGACAATACAATCGCCCAGCCGATTGCGCGCTTCCTCAAACTCGGCAGGCACGTTGCGGAAATTTTCACCAGCCACCGCCAAGCGAAATCGGACCCCTTCGTCACGCAGCCGATAGATCAGATCGAAAAAGCGATCAGGCTGCTTGTCGTACTCCCAGCGCTGATTCCAGAGGATCAAGGGAACGCCGTTTGTTGCCTGACTGTCTATCGGCTGCGTATCGATGGGCGAGAAGTCGATGCCGACCGGCAAACAGATCGAACGGGAACGGACCTGTTCGACCTGGCGAAGATGGTTGTAATCCGGAAAATGCTTCAACAGACGCGGCAACGCATCGAACCAACTCTCCTGATGATAGCGGCTATTGAAAATGACTAGATCGGCACTCATCTGGCTGAGCCAATTGATCATGGCATAGGTGTAGTCCGGCTTTTCACCCGGCCGCCCCGGATAGGTCAGTTGGTTCTCGTGCATGTAGAGCGCAATGGGAAAGGACGGCAGGTCCCGACCGGAACAGCGCTGTCGCAACAGGCCGAGCCAGGCCGGAACATTGACCATGTCGGTGGCAAGAACCAGATCGGGCGGACCGTCGGTTTCCAGCAAGCGGCCGGCCTGATCGGCCAGATCGATGGCCCCGCCCTGCATGCGCCACTTCCAGAAGCGGCCGGCCATGGTGATGAGTTTGATCGAATGTCGGCTATGGCGACGATAGCCCATGGCCCAGGATCGATGGCTACCGGTGTGGTAGGTGGAAAGCAACCAAATATTCATGGCTACAATCATAGTCGATTCGCAATCGTGCATCAAACGAAATTGGCGCTCCCGTTTTTGCCCCTCGAATGGCCGAGTGCTATACTGATGGGTGGTTTGCAGCGAGGACCTGATGTCAGGCCCTCGTTCTTTCTGTTCGTGGGACGGACCCACGGGCAACTCCATAGAAAGAAACTAGAGGAATTGAACATGGCAGACAACCAACGTGACTACGAGCTAGTCTACATCGCCAAGCCTGAGCTTGAAGACGACCGTCATCACCGAGATCAATGATCGGCTGATCGGTGTCGTCAGAGAACAGGGCGGCGAAATGGACGGCATCGACTTGTGGGGGCGGCGCAAGCTGGCCTACCCGATCAACAATCACTTCGAAGGCTACTACGTATTACATCGTTTCGAGATGCCGCCCGCCGGCGTCCGCGGTATCGATCGAGCATTACGCTTCGACGAAAATGTGATCCGTTACCTGCTGATGCTGAGTGACGATTAGTACATAATGGTGTAAATACCACCTACAGTAGTTCACGATATGGTGAAAAGCGAGATTCTTCGCTGGTCATTTGCCAGAGTGATGGGTTCAAAAATACCCGCTCAGAATGACAAAACGTGATCTGCTGACATCGTGTCAATACCAGGGCGGAAATACGGTGTTCTACCGGAAGTACAAACCCTTGAAAATTTTCGCCGGGATTTATTAGCGGGTTCCGCGATGCCTTTGAAGGTTGAAGAGAATTGCCTCAGGCATCCACCCAATTCAGACTAAAGACACTTTTTTGTGTAACCAGGAGTGATAATGAGCGAGCAGACAAACCCCACCCCGGAACAGGAACCGGTCGAAGAGATCGTCGAGATCGTTGCCGAGTCAGTCAGCGAGGAAGACGGTGTGATCGTGGTCGATGATGTGACCGTGGAAGAGATTGTGGAAGACGGCGAAGTTGTGGCCGAAGTTGTCGAAACCGTAGAGACGGTTGTGGCAGAGGATGTCGAGACCGGCGACGTCGGTCGTTGAAGAGACCGTCGACGAGGTGCTTGTCGTCGGTGATGAAGTTGTGGCCGAAGTCGTCGAAGCGAAAGAGACCATCGTGGCCGAAGATGCCGAAACCGGCGAAGTCGTGGTCGAAGAGACCGTGGTCGACGAAGTCATCGTCGGTGGCGAGGTCGTGGCCGCCGAGGTCAGCGAATCCGTCACGATTGAAGGTGAAACTGCCGAGGATGAGCTTGCCGAGGGCGAAGTGATCATTCGCAAAGTCGAAGGCCCGTCGACCTACACGCCCCAGGAATTTCGTGGCCGTGTCCGTCGCGTCGGCAACGATGCGCGGCTCAGCGATATCCACTACAAGAATATCCCGCTGTTGACACGCTTCCTGGACCCGCGCGGCCGTATCCTTGCCCGCCGCAAGATTCGTGTCAGCGCCAAAGTCCAGCGCCGCGCCGCCAAGGCCATCAAGCGCGCTCGACATCTAGCCCTGTTGCCCTACACCGGCGAACATACTCGAATCACACGTAAACACCGATAGGCGAGCGCAATGGCCAAGAAGAAGAAGAATCGGGAGCTGGAAGAGCCGAAAGAGCTGACCCGAAAAGAGCACCGCGCAAATGCGCGTGACCGGGAACGAAATCGCAAGATCATGCTGATTGTCGGGGCGACGATTGGCGCCGTGCTGCTCGTTGTGCTGATCGGGCTAATCGCTGAGTTTGTCATAAAACCGAATAGTAACGTGGCCAAGGTCGGCGGCGACGCTATCGTTACCAAGGATTTCCAGAAACGCCTCTATCTTGAGGAAAGTCAACTGGAAAACCAGTATCTCCAGATGGCGCAGTTGGAGCAGCAGTTCGGCGGACAGGGCATCTTCACGGCGCAGCTCAACCAGATCCAATCGACGTTGGCCAGCCCGTTTGCTCTCGGCATCGACGTGATGGACAAGATGATCGAGGAGAAGCTGGTCCAGCAGGAAGCCGCCGCCCGCGGCATCACCGTCTCCGACGAGGAAGTCAGTGAAGCGTTGCGTGAAGAGATCGCGGCAGGCCAAGGCGCCGTGACCGAACCGCAGGCGACAAGCACGGCGGAAGCCGCTGCCGAAGCCACCGAGGTCGCTGCCGCGTGGACCCCGACGCCGACGCCTACCATCGACGCCAGCGCGCCGATCACGGCGGCGGACTTGACGATGCCGACGCCCGAGCCTCAGCCGACCTTGCCGCTTCTCACCGATGTGACCTACGAGGAAGGCCTCGATACGCTGGAAGAGAACCTGAATGATATCGCGGGCTTCAGTGTCGATGAGTATCGTGCCCTGATCTATGCACGGTTGCTGACTGAGAAAGTCTCTGAGGCCATCGCTGAAGAGAGCGTGAGCGAAACTGAAGAGCAGGTCCACGCCCGCCATATCTTGATTCGGGAGATCGCTGCACCGGAGACAGAGGGCGACGCCGCAACCGATGCAAACGCTGACGAAGTTGAGACGCGCACCTTGGAAGAGGCGAAAGCCCTGGCC
Source organism: uncultured Chloroflexia bacterium (assembly GCA_963698255.1). Taxonomy (GTDB): domain Bacteria; phylum Chloroflexota; class Anaerolineae; order Caldilineales; family Caldilineaceae; genus JAWKOK01. The sequence goes on from CAVOQD010000017.1 coordinate 24,242, forward strand.
GACGAGATCTACGCTCGAATTCAGGACGGTGAAGACTTTGCCGACCTGGCCGCCGAGTACAGCGACGATCTGAGCAATGCTCAGGACGGCGGCGATCTCGGTTGGTTTGCCCGTGGCCGGATGGTTGCTCCCTTTGAGGAAGCGGCCTTCGCCCTGGCGCCCGGCGAGGTCAGCGAACCGGTGGAGACCCAGTTCGGCTTCCACATCATCGAAGTCGTCGAAAAAGATGAGAATCGCGCCAAGGACGAATCCACGATCCAGCAGGAACGGCTTCAGGCCTATCGAGACTGGGTTCAGGAGCAACTCACCAGCGACGCCATCCAACGGACTGAGGATCTGACCAACAAGCTGCCCGGACGACGTGGCCACCGGTGATATCTTCAACCTCGCTCCGCCGCAGGCGCCGTAACCGTTCAACGCAAGAACGCAGTCGGTTGCAGCACTATCGATTGCCAAAAGGCCATCGCTTGTCACAAGCGGTGGCCTTTTTCAGTTCGGGCAAGGAATAGCCCTCATGTGGTAAAATGGCTTTGGTTGCGTTGTTTTCCAGACAACAATCAGTCTGAACGGTTGTTTCTGTAGACGTCCGCAAGTCCGGCGGAAGTGAATCTTCCAGTCCAAAATAGCACACTTCATCTGTGAAAAAGGAGCATCCCAATGGAATTTCGATCCCTTGGACGCACCGGCGTCAAAGTCAGTACATTGTGTCTCGGCTGCATGAACTTCGGCGGCAAGACCACGCCCGAGGACTCGTACGCCATCATCGACAAGGCCATCGAGGCCGGCATCAACTTCCTGGACACGGCCAATGTCTACAGCCGTGGCCGCAGCGAGGAAGTGACCGGCGAAGCGCTCAAGCGCAACGGCAAGCGCCACGAGATCGTGCTGGCCACCAAGGTCCACGGCACCATGGCCGACGACGATCCCAACATGCAGGGCAACAGCCGTCGCCACATCATCCAGCAGTGCGAGGCCAGCCTGCGCCGCCTCCAGACCGACTACATCGACCTCTACCAGATCCACCGCCCCCAGTCCGACATTCCCATCGACGAGACGCTGCGTGCGCTGGACGATCTGATCCGCGACGGCAAGGTGCGCTACATCGGCACCAGCACCTTCGCCGCCTGGCAGATCATGGAGTCGCTCTGGGTTTCCAAGGAGCTGGGACTCAACCGCTTCGTCTGCGAGCAGCAGCCCTACAACATCCTCGACCGCCGCGTCGAGCGCGAACTGCTGCCCATGGCGCGCACCTACGGCATCGCCACCATCCCCTGGAGTCCCATCGCCGGCGGTCTGCTCTCCGGCCAATACTCGCGCCAGAACCAATCGCCCGCGGGCAAACGCTACACCGACATCGAGGACAACCCCCGTTTCCAGGCCCGCAAGACAGACGCCATCTGGGATGTCATCGAGGGTCTGACGCCCATGGCCGAGGCCAAGGGTGTCACGCTGCCCCAACTGGCGCTGGCCTGGGTCGTCCAACAGCCGGGCGTGACCAGCCCCATCATCGGGCCGCGCACCATGGAACATCTGGTTGACAATCTGGGCGCGCTGGACGTGACCTTCAGCAGACGAAGATCTTGCGGCCATCGACGCACTGGTGCCGCCGGGACAGATGGCCTCCGCCTTCTACGAGGCCGATTTTGGCCCCCACCAGTACCGGTAGCCAGGCGGACATTTCTGCAATGAACTCAGAAGCTCTTCGTCGTCTGCTGGAGCAGGTCGCCGGCTCCGATGTCAGCATCGATGATGCCCTGGCCGAACTGCGGACGTTGCCGTTCGAGGATCTGGGCATGGCTCAGATCGACCACCATCGGCGCCTGCGCACCGGCTTCCCCGAAGTGGTCTACTGCGCCGGCAAGACGCCCGACCAGGTCGCCTTAATCGTTGAACGTCTGGCCGAGCACGGCCCGCAAGTATTGGGCACGCGCGCGAGCGTCGAGCACTACGAAGCCGCACATGCGCGTGTTCCGGACCTGGTGTACGATGTCCATGGCCCGCTGCCTCTGGCTGGATCGCGATCCGGAACGCACCAAGCACGACGGCGTGATCATCGTCGCCGCCGGCACCAGCGATCTGCCGGTGGTCGAAGAGGCGGCCTTGACGCTGGATCTGATGGGCCACGCGCCGCAGCGACTGGTCGATGTGGGCGTGGCCGGGCTGCATCGGCTGCTGCCCCACATCCAGACCATCCAGGAAGCCAACGTTGTCGTCGTCGTGGCGGGCATGGAAGGCGCGCTGGCCAGCGTGATCGGCGGCCTGACCGATGCGCCAGTGATCGCCGTGCCGACATCGGTGGGCTATGGCGCCAGCTTCGGCGGCCTGGCCGCGCTGCTGGCCATGCTCAACAGTTGCGCCACCGGCGTGGCCGTGGTCAACATCGACAACGGCTATGGCGCCGGACATATGGCGGCGTTGATCAATGGGCGGATTGTGCAGCGGGCTGGGAACAGGGATTGGTGATTGGAGATTCGGTGATCTGGGCGATTATCCGATGGAATGTAAATCAATCGCGCCTGATGACGGCACATTGGAGCAGACAGACATGATGATTGATTCCAAAGCGATAAGCACGAATGGACAGAGACGACGTCCGGCGTGCGATGACCTGACGCGCGGAACAGGCCGCCAAACTCGCCGACGTGCGCGAGCTGCCTGCGTGACATGCGATTCGGTTCTGGTCGCCTACTCCGGCGGCGTGGACAGCGCGCTGGTGATGGTGCTGGCCCACCAGGAACTGGGCGACAAGGCCCTGGCCTGCATCGGCATCTCGCCCAGCTACCCCACGCGCGAGATGCGCGGCGGCAGTCAAGTTGGCCGAAGATCTGGGCATTCCCTATCGGCAGGTGGACACGGAAGAATATCTGAACCCAAACTACGCCGCCAACCCGATCAATCGCTGCTATTTCTGCAAATCGGAACTGCATGACCAGCTGAAGGCGATTGCCGAGGAGGAAGATTGGGCCTGGGTGCTGGACGGCACCAATGCCAGCGATCTGGGCGATCATCGTCCCGGCATTGATGCCGCCCGCGAGCACAACGTGCGCTCGCCGCTGGTCGAGGCCGGCATCACCAAGCCGGATGTACGCGCCATCGCCCGCCATCTGGGCCTGCCGGTCTGGGACAAGCCGGCCATGGCCTGTCTCTCCTCGCGTGTGCCCCACGGCACGGCCATCTCGCCGTCGCTGCTGCGCCAGATCGAAGCGGCCGAGGATGTGTTGGTGGAGCTGGGCTTCGAACAGTTCCGCGTGCGCCATCACGATGAAGATCGCGCGCATCGAGGTGCCGGTCCAGGATTTCCCAGCCATGCTCGAGCACCACGACGCCGATCGTCGAGGGCGTCAAGGCCGCCGGCTATCGATTCGTCACCCTGGATCTGGCCGGCTTCCGCAGCGGCTCGCTGAACGGCGCCGAAACCAGCACCATCATCCCGCTGAGCGAGCTACTGTCGTGACACCTTCAGATCGGCATGAACACGATGACGGCAATCAAGTCAAAGGCCAGTCAAGATCCACGATCGCCTTTCTGGATGCGCCCTCGGGGATCTCCGGCGACATGTTTCTCGGCTGCCTGGTCGACGCAGGCTGGCCCCTGTCCGAACTGGAAGCGGTCGTCACAGCGCATGGGCCTGCCCGACGACGACTGGCGCATCAGCGAAGAAGAAGTGATGCGCGGCCCGCTGCGCGCAACGCTGGTCAACGTCGAGGCGCAGGAAGGCCATGTCCATCGCCATCTGAGCGACATCCGCACCATCATCAACGACGACCGACCTGTCGGCATCGATCAAGGCCAACGCCATCGCCGTCTTCACCCGGCTGGCCCAGGCAGAGGCCGCGGTCCACGGCATGGCGGTGGAGAGCGTTCACTTCCACGAGGTCGGCGCCATCGACGCCATCATCGACATCGTCGGCGTCTGCGCAGGGATCGAGGCGCTGGGCATCGAGCGACTCTACGCCGGGCCGCTGCCGCTGGGACCGGGCTGGACCCAATCCGCCCACGGTCGCATTCCGCTGCCGGCCCCGGCCACGCTCAATCTGCTGGCGGCAGCCCAGGCGCCGACCCGACCGGCGCCCGGCCCCGGCGAGCTGGTCACGCCGACCGGCGCAGCGCTGATCTGTGAACTGGCTGACTTTTCGCAACCGGTTATGCGCCTGCAGAAGATCGCCATCGGCGCGGGGCAGAAGGAATTTGAGTGGCCCAACATCGCCCGGCTCTGGCTGGGCGAAGCCGGAAGAGACGGCGCAAACCGGGCATTCTTCCCACGGCAAGAGCCTGGTCCAGATCGAGACCAACATCGACGACATGAACCCCGAGTTCTACGGCCATGTTGCCGATCAACTCTTTGCCGCCGGTGCGCTGGATGTCTGGACGACGCCGATCCAGATGAAGAAACAGCGGCCCGGCACACTGTTGTCGCGTGCTGGCCCGTTCAGCAGACGAAGAACGGTTGGCCGACATCCTCCTGCGCGAGACCACCACGCTGGGCGTGCGTGTCCACAGCGTCCATCGCCACGAGGCGCGGCGGGAGTTGCAGACCGTTGAGACAGAATGGGGGACGGTCCGGGTCAAGCTCAAGTTTGTCGACGAGGATCTGATCGGCGTCAAGCCGGAGCATGATGATTGTCGGCAATTGGCGACCGAGAATCAGATATTTCGTTGCAGGCGGTCTATGAGAGCGTACAGGAGATCGCCAGGCAGCGGTGGCATGGAGAAAAAGAAATGGTCAATTGACGATTGTCAACGTTCAATTGTCAATGGGCTGCTGCGTACTGCGTACATGCGTTCGTGGCGAGTTGACAACGTGATTGCTGAATCAGCCGATGCTGCAAGCGCACTGTGCACAAGAAGACCTCAAGCAGTTCGTCTACGAGACAATTACGCAGTACGAAGTACGCAGTAAACTTCACGCAGCAAGCATCAAGCAGCATTCACCACAGGAGATCACCATGATTGAGAAACGACCTTTCGGCAAGACCGGACACATGAGTACCGTGACGCTCTTTGGCGCAGCCGCGCTGGGCAGCGTAAGCCAGGCCGAGGCCGACGCCACCCTCGACGTCCTGCTCGAATATGGCGTCAACCACATCGACACGGCCGCCTCCTACGGCGACGCCGAACTGCGCATCGGCCCGTGGATGGCCCAGCATCGCAAGGACTTCTTCCTGGCCACCAAGACCGGCGAACGCACCTACGCCAAGGCCAAGGAAGAGATCCACCGCTCGCTGGAGCGCATGCGCGTCGACTCGTTCGACCTGATCCAGCTCCACAACCTGGTCCACCCGGACGAGTGGGACACGGCGCTGGGACCGGGCGGCGCGCTGGAAGCGGCCATCGAGGCGCGCGACCAGGGTCTGCTGCGCTTCATCGGCGTGACCGGCCACGGCCTCAACATCGCCGGCCATGCACCTGCGCAGCATCGAGCGCTTCGACTTCGACTCGGTCCTGCTGCCCTACAACTATCCACTGAACCTCAACGAGACCTACATGGCCGACTTCAACGCCCTGCTGGCCGAGTGCGCAGAGCGTGAGATCGCGGTCCAGTGCATCAAGTCGGTGACCCGCGGTCCCTGGGGTCCCCAGGACAAATGGGCCTCGACCTGGTACCAGCCGCTGCGCGACCAGGACGACATCGACCGTGGCGTGCATTGGGTCATGGGCCGCCCCGGCGTCTTCCTCAACACCCCGGGCGACATCCACGTGCTGCCCAAGGTGCTCGACGCGGCCAGCCGCTATCGAGTCCGCCCGAGCGACGAAGAGATGATGACGATGGTGAAGGAAGAGAAGATGTCGTCGTTGTTTGCGTAAAAGCAAGGCGAGGGGCGAGTTGCGGGGGATGCGGTAGCATCGACGTCAAGCGCGGGGCCGGCGGTTAACAGTTAAGCGTTATCAATTCACCATTAACCGTTCGGTCCCGTTTGATTGTCAATGTTCCACTGTCAATGGCTAGATAACATTGACTATTGAACGTTGACAGCAATCGACAATTCGCATTACCTCACTCCTCGCCCCCTGCCCCTCACACACTTGAAAGCCACTTTCCATGCACCCAATCGACGTTCTCTGTGTCGGCCATGCCTGCTACGATCTGATCTTTTCGGTTGACCATCAGCCGGGGCCGGATGAGAAGACCACGGCCGACGCCTTTCTGAGCTGTGGCGGCGGCACCGCGGCCAATGCAGCCATGACCGTGGCCAAGCTCGGCTATAGTGTCGCCTTCTGCGGCTATCTCGGCGACGAGATCTACGGCCACGAACATCTGGAAGAGATGCACGCTGTCGGCGTCAACACCGATCTGGTCGTGCGTGGTCCGGCCTCGACGCCGCTCTCGGCCATCTTCGTCAAGCCGAACGGGGCACGCTCGATCGTCAGCTACAAGGGCGACACCAACGGCCTGACCGCGGCCGATGTCGACTTCACCGTCGCCCGGCCGCGCGTCGTCCTCTTCGACGGCCACCAGGCGTCGCTGGCCCTCTCGGTGGCCGAATGGGCCCACGAACAACGGCATCACCACCGTCGTCGATGCCGACACCCACAACCAGGGCAACATCGCCCTGACGCCGATCTGCGACTACATCGTCGCCTCCGAACGCTTTGCCTGCGAGTACAGCAGCGTCGACACGCCGGAAGAAGGGCTGGCGCACCTGGCCCAGGTCGCGCCCAACGTGGTGGTGACGCTGGGCGAGCGCGGGCTGATCTGGCAGCGGGGCGACGAGAGCGGGCAGCTCGACGCCTTCGATGTCGTCGCCGTCGACACCACCGGCGCCGGCGACACCTTCCACGGGGCGTTTGCCGCAGGCGTGGCCGCAGGCATGGAGTGGCACGAATTGCTGCGCTACGCCTCGGCCGCCGGAGCGCTCTGCTGCACCGTACACGGCGCGCGCATCGGCATCCCCACGGCTGATGAAGTGGCGGCATTGCTGAATCACTCAGCTTTGTAGCAAAAGACTCTGCTGCAAGAACTGGAATTTAGGCCGATCCTAGAATTCACGTCCCAGGCACAGCCCAGACAAATTCTCGCTGACCAGAGTAGGTCTGGGCTGTGCCTGGGACGTTGGCGGGATTCAATTTCTTGGAACGGACTTACCTACGTCCATCAGTGGAGGGGTTGGGCGCTAACCATAGGTCATGGCCCATCGGTCCTTGCCCTGCCAGCTATCAAATACCTCGTCATACCCTTGGCGACGAAAGAGCGACTCCATCTCGATCAGCAGCTTCTGCTGGGTTGGCCGGTCTGCGTCGGTCAGAATGTGCAGAAGGTCGGCCTGAAACTCGGCGGCCGAAAAGCGCAGCTTGGTGAGCGGAAAGTGCGCCAACTCCCAGGTCAGATACTTGTAGTAGGGCAACACGCGGCGATCGTGCAGGCAAAAGAGCGCCTGGAGCATGGGCCGGATCGACTCGGCGGCTTCCAGCCGTTGGCCGACGTCATCGCCTGCGCGCAGACACTTGAGCGAACGATAGACCTGGTTGATGTACCAGTCTAGCGATGCCGCGATGAACGGCCGCGCCTGCTCGTCCGGCACCCGCCCCTTTTCGTCGGCGATCTGCTGGATGATCCCGCCGCTCTTGTCGGGATCGGCGACAGCGTGCGCCCACGAATAGCGATCCCAGGCCAGATCGCCGCCCCATGCCGCGTGGGATCGAAACGTCTCCAACGTGAAGACCTCGGTTTCGATCTCGGGTTCGAAGCCTTCAAATCGATGTTCGTACTGGTCGAAGGCCTCGTCCTCCACAACCAACGCACAGTCGTAGTCCGAATGCTCGTTTTCGAAGCCCACGGCGCGTGAGCCGGTCACGAAGAAGGCCAGGACGGCGGGATCGTCGAACGCCGTCTGGCGAATCCGTTGAAACCGTTCGTGTGGCGTCTCCCTTTCCATCGTTCCTCCACATGAGCGCTTCGGTACTGTCAAAAATCCTGGTTTGTCTGTGGGTCGATGCAATTGTAACATTGTGATCCTGCGCTCGACCGGCGAGGCAGGTCGCGCCAGGCTGATCGCCGCCGGCTGGGGATTGGCTCCGGCTGAGGTGGAGATCGAGATTAGGCGCGGTTTTCGCGGTTGAGACGATGTTCCATATAACGCACAAATCGCGTTAGCAATATGACCATGACCAGATAGATAAATGCCAGCATGGTCAGCGACTGCATATAGAGGAAGTTGCTGCTGTAATAGAGCCGCGTCAATTGGGTCAGATCCTGGACGCCCAGGATGGCGACTAGCGACGAATCTTTGACCATGGCGATGAAGTCGTTGCCCAATGCTGGCAATACCCGTCGCACGGCCTGGGGTAGAACGATCAGCCGCATGGTCTGAAAGTAGTTCATGCCCAATGCGCGGGCGGCTTCATGCTGTCCCGACTCAACCGACTGGATGCCGGCGCGGAAGATCTCGGCCGAGAACGCGCCGTAGCCGATGGCCAGGGCGGCGATTGCGCGCATGACGCCGGGGATGTCTCGTGTCGAAATGGGAATGCCGATAAGGTTGAGAAATCCAACAAAGATCGGTGTCAACGCAAAGGCAATGTAGAGCAGGAGCACCAACATGGGGATGCCGCGCACGATTTCGACGTAGAACGACGAAATGTTGTAGAGAATCGGATTGGACGAGGTACGCATCAGACCCATCACGAGCCCAATGCACAGAGATATCACGTAGGCGACGACGGCGACGAAGAGCGAAACAGCCAGACCTTTGAAGACAATCTGCCCGGCGCGCAATTCTTCAGGCGACTGCCCTGAGATGAACCAGAACGTGCTGTTCATCTGCTCGTCGGTGATGATGAGAAAGATGATGTAGGCGGCGATGAGCAGCCCGATCAGCATCCACCATGGCCAAGTTGCCAACGAACCGAGAGAGCCTGCCAGGCCGGAGCGTTTGGCGGGATTCTCCTCTAAAAACTTGTCAATATCACGGTGGTTTGCATCCATGTCTCTCTCCTACACGAATCTGGATCGACTGTAGTATTCACGCCGAACTGTACTGGTGCGAAGGCGTTCAATCAAAAGACCCTAAGGGCTTGGCAACCCCTAGGGTCCATTCACTTCTGCGGTTCAGTCGTCAAACCACTCCGCACTTGTCGTCCATCGGAGTGACACACAATGGAACGCGAATTGCTCAGATCTGGCGGACGAAAGCGGATTTCTCTTGCTTCGATCCGCGGGAATCCGCCATATTCGCGTCATCCGCGTTCTATCCTTTCAAACCCCGACAGGCTCGTCGGAGGCTCTATTCTTCAACGTCAAACCAGACCGCGAACAGTTCATCCAGCTTGCCGTCATCCTTCATCGACTGCAAGGCAGCGTTGATCGGATCAAGCAACTGGCTATCCTGCCCGACGATGAAGCCAAGCTCTTCACTCTCGACGGCCTTGCCGGTGAGCTTGATCTTGTCGCCGTTGACGCCCACATACCCCTGTCCGGCGACATTGTCGATCATCACGGCATCCACATCGCCGTTGATGAGCGCCTGCACCGCGGTGCCGAACTGGTCATAGGCGACGATGCGATCTTCACCGACCAGCTTCTCGGCAGCCGCGTAGTTGGTCGTGCCGAGCTGTGTGCCGATGATCAGGCTCTCGTCAGCAGCAAATTCTTCCGGTTCCACAAATCGATCTTCATCGGCGGCAACCAACAGCAACTGAATCGACGCAATGTACGGATCGGTGAAGTTGACGTTCTGGGCGCGCTCTTCGGTGATGGTGATACCGTCGGCGCCTACGTCGAAGGTCTCGAAGTTGCCCTCGCCGCCCATGACCGCAACCATGGCGTCCCAACTGGTCTCGATGAACTCAGGCTGACAGTTAAGGCGTGTGCACATCTCGTTGAAGATGTCATAGTCATAACCCACGGCTTCGCCCGTATCGGTGTCGATGTAGTTGAACGGCTGATAGGCGTTCTCTACGGCGATGCGCAGAATACAGCCGCCCATGTCATACTGACCGTCAGTTTCAGTGATGGTTGCGTCTGCACACGAGACTGGAGCAGCCTCACCACCGGCGCCTGTTTCAGAGATGGGTGCACAGGCGGCAAAGGCCAATAGGGCAAGCACGCCGACCAAAACAAGAAATAGCTTGCGCGAATTCACGGTTTTCCTCCATAACTTGGGTTGAATTTTGATGGAACAGATTGCAAACGGTGTTGTTAACGTAGATTGTAGTTTATATCACATTCATAGTGGATTCCCAATGTTGAGAGGTGTTTTGCGTGGTTCGGCCTATTGCGCCTGCACCCATTTTCCAATCAGATCGGCCACCAACTTGGGGATGGCTGGCAATGACATAGTGGCGAGAGTCAGGGACAAGATGGAATGTCGAGTTCTTTTGGCGGTCGGCAAGACTTTCCAAGGATTGCAGAAAGATTTCACCTTCAGGCAACTCATTGTCGCCGGCAGCGATGATCAACAGCGGCGCATCGATCTGCGACTCAGCCTCCGCTAGCTCGGCATAGGCGGTCTCTGCCGCAAGCGCGCCTTCGGCGCTGAAGCCAAGCAGCGTCGAAGACCGTGAACGCAGCGCCTTCATCTCAGCCCGCAGATCCTCCGGGTACGCAGCATCGGCCATCAACGAACCGATGGGACGCAGCAGCCCCAGCCGTCCTGCCCAGTCCAGAGTTTGATAGGCGCCCAGCCGCTGCGTGACCGCGGGCGTGGCGTCGAGGCTGAGGCCGTCTACGAGCACCAGGCCGGCGACATCATAGCGACTCGCATAGATCTGCGCCACGACGCCGCCCAGCGAATGACCGACCACAATCGGATCTTCGATGCCCAATGCGGTCACGGCCACAAATAGTTCGTCGGCGGCGTCACCAAAGGTGCGCGGCGTCGGCGCCGGATCGCTCCAGTCCTGTCCAAGCCGGTCGAAGGCGCAGACGCGGAACTCGTCCTCAAGCTCGTCCATCAACGGCAGCCAATCCAGCGCGCCGCCGCCGATGCCGGCCTGCAGGACCAGCGTACGTTCGCCTTCGCCTACACAGAAGACATGCATCTGCGAGCCGTCCACCTCCACAAACTGGCCGCGTGGACTGTAGCGTTGCACGGCGCTTCGGCTGGCCTGGGTATCGACAATCCGTGCTCCGCCGATCAGAAGCACGAGAATCGTCAGCAGCGCCCCGCTCGCAATTAAAATCCATGCGATTCGTCTCGACATCTTATGCTTCACCATCTTTCGCTTCTGTATCTTTTGCCTCTACATCTTTCGCCTTTACGGGCGCACGGCCGTGGGCCTGTTCCGGATCACGCATCTGGGTCAGCGAGACGCCGACGCCGTAGGTGATGAACTCTTTGACTGGCGTCACTTCGATCAGGCAGGAGTTTGCCATGGCCTCAGCGTTCGCTGCCACATCACGAAAGACGGCTTGCAGCAGTTCCGGTGACGTTTCTTGAGCTGCAAGCACGCGGGCAGTTCCGGCAAAAGTGATGGTGGCCGCCGGAATCTTGATCCAGGGCATGAGCGGCAAACGTTTGGCAATGGGGATGGTCACGGATACATGCGGATTGTTGTCGATGTGCCGTGCTTTCCACGCCTGCTTTCCAGTGCCGACGTAGAGCTTTCGATCTTGGACGACATAGACCACGCCCACCGTACGCGCCTCCTCTTTTGCAGTGACCATGCCGACAACCGCGAACATCTCGTCTTCGATCACTTGCCAGACCTGATCGTGTGTCAATTGCTGTGTCATAATGGTCTCCTTGTACCTTCTTCTATATCTTCAACAAAAATCCAGAGCCTCGAACGGGTTTCCGAATGCCCTCTTGGGTACCGTCAATGGTTGGTCTAGACAATTGCTGCACCATGCCGTTCGAAGTTAGCTCGACCGGCGTTACTCCGCAAGAGGACGATCCCTGTGGACAGCAGGACTAGCCCGACGAGTAGAGTGTAGGCGAGCCATGTAAATTCATCGGGCGCTGTGATCGGCTGGGCCCGCAGCGCCTGCCACGTCAGCAACAGCGTCCAACTGATGTAGGTCAGCCCGCCGATCCAGACAAAGGCAAGTCGTTGGGAACGGCTCCAGCGACGTCTGGCCGACGGGCGAGTCAGCAGCCAGCCCAGCAGCGGGATCACCTGCATGCCATGCAACCCGATGAAGTGGGGCACGCGCAGATCGCCGCCTTCGGTGCTCCAGCCCAGGAAGGGCAAGCCGGGCCCGCCGTCGGGCACGCCGACGCTGTGTGCGCCGATGGACGTCACGCTTACGCCCGCCTGCATGGCCGCCAGTTGCTCGGGCGTGGGCCCGGCCGTCATCAGGAAGGCGGTGGCCATGCCCACAAACGAGGCCAGCACGCCCAGCCGCAGCGCCCACCCGAAGACGGGGTTGTCCAATCGCTGAAACATCAGCAGGATGGCCAACAGCAGATTCATGGTGGCCAACACGGTGATAGCAACGCCCATGACGCTAAAGACCGTCGCATCAAAGGCGCTGACGGCGTTGAAGTGGCTGGCGCTGCCCCTGATCACCTGCATAATGATCAGTAAGATCTCGACCAATAGCACGACGCCGGTGATGGTGGCGGCGAGCTGAACCGCCCGCTGGCGTCCCTTCACGTAGGTCAACAGCCACAGGAAGGTCGCGCCGTAGAGCGAGCCGGAAACCAGAAACTTGAACGGCTTGATCCAGCCGTTGACGCCGGTGATGACCTTGGGGTCGATGACCATGCCGATGAGCGGCAACGGGACCAGCAGTGTCATCAAGATGACGGCGGCTGTCAGTGTGCGGTTGAAGCGCCAGGCATGTGTCAAGAGATCGCCTGTTCGCTTTGCGATGGATCTGCTGCCTGAATCCCTTTCAAGCACATTCGAACTGTTTGATGCGGAGTTGTTCGTGTGTAGAGCCATTCTTTTTCCTTTGAGCTACTCATCGGCTGAGGACAGCGGTAAACAGTTCAGGACTGGCGATCAAATAACTCAGTGATTTGTACGGCCAGCCATTGTTCGGTGCGCACGCCCTTCGTGCGAACTGCATAGGGCGATCGGCGTGCTATTGGGCAGACCCGTGCGCACGAAGGGCGTGCGCCCTAAACGCTGAGCTCCAGGATTTCAACAACTATCAGTTCCAAGCGGAATCTGTGTCGGCACTGGGCCTCCCCGGAAATCTGCTCACAACCAGATAGAGCAGCAGACCAAGCGGGCCAAACATCAACACCATCAGCAGGATGGGCGAGACGATCCAGGCACTCAGGCCCAGACCCCGCCCGTCCAGATAGACCCAGCGACCGACGAATAGGTCGAAGGCCAGAAAGTGTATCCATCCAACGGTTGCGCCGGCCGGCGTGCCCAGCATCTCGGCAATTGTCGCCAGTTCCGGATTCATCAACGCCAGGCAAGGCCGCAGCCATCATCGGGATGATCAACACGGTGTAGAGCAGTGCAGCAGGGGCGACGATCCAGGGCGATGCGATGATGCGCTGGGTCCAACGCCAGGTCGGCAACAGCACCATCAGCAGCCAGAACGGCATCACCAGCAGGCTACTGAGTTGAAAGACAAGTTCCATTTGTACATCCTCACTATGAACAACGGCAGAAAACCGAACATTGTTCGGTATTGGCAAAAAAAAGAGACATGCCGCTATCAGCCGGCCATCAGACCCTTGCCGAGACGGTCTAGGGCTTCACGATCTGCCAGTTCGAAATTGAGCGGCAAGTAGCGACCGTAGGTCGAGCGCAGCATGGCGATGCCGTGTACAGTTGCCCAGGCAGTGTAGGCCATTTCCAGCACACCATAGCCTTCCCCGCCGACAAAAATGCCGTCATCAAGGCCGCGCTGGATTGCATGCAGCAGTATCGGAAACGATGATTCGTCGGTCTTCATTTGCTCCAGTAGATCCTCGGGTTGCGAATCCGGCAAGTAGGGTTCCGGCAGATTCGTGAACATAAGCAGAAAGTAGTCGGTGTTGGCACAGGCGAACTCGATGTAGGCCAGGCCAATCTCGATGAGGTATTCATGGACGGGCAACGTCGGGTCGATCCGCTGCATGGCCGCTTTGAGGCGCACATGGCCTTGGTTGGCGACCTCACAGATGATCTCTTCCTTGCCCCCGAAGTATTCGTAGAGTCCGGCAGGGCTGTAGTCGATGGCCTTTGCGATGGCGCGCATAGAAAGTGCGTCCGGACCTTCCTGGTTGATGATCTGACGCGCCGCCTCCAGGATGGCGTCGTGGGTGCGCTGATGTCTTCGCTCCCGGGTTGTTAGCTCTTGCATGGTTTTGCCTTTGTCGCCTAACGAAGTTCTTTTACCGAACAGTGTTCGGATTTTATCATCAATGGATGGGTGTTGTCAAGAGGCAATTTGGGACCGGTGAGAGCGAGCGCGCAGAAACAAAACGGCGAATGCATCATTGCATTCGCCGTTTCCGGTAGGGTCTGGCAGCGTAGGGACAGGTCTCAGACCTGCCCCTACAGATTATTACACAATTTGGACTATTTCGTCGCCCTCCTAGCAGCTTGTCGGAGAGAGAGCTGATAGGACACGGATGACGCTGATTATGCTGATATTCACGGATGACTCTACTGAACTTGAGTTTAGAGCCGCCAATGGCGGCTGAACTTTAACAACTGAAAAGGAATCGGCGATAATTGGTCACCCCAATTTGCGAAAGGAGAGACAAATGATCAACCGATTCCGAAGAGAAGTATACCAGAGCTTCGAGCAGAGAGCTGATGCTGGCATGGACCTGGTAGATGCCCTGACGAGTGCGCCGGTGGTGGAATCCCCCGTTGGGATGAGTGAATCACCGTTGTTCCGGCGAAGATTCAGCAGCGTCTATGACTTTCTGAAGTCAGGACGGATTGCGTACGATCGGCTGCGACGGGTGTTGTACCGCAATCAACCGGAAGAAGCGGAAACGATTGCAGGATACGAAGTCTATGCCGCAGACTGCACGAGAGAGCCGACGCCGGAAGCCGAGACATTGCCGGATCGTGGCCAGTCAAGGAAAGGCGGAGGCGCACCGATAGAAGTGGGCCATGTCTACTCCTGGCTGGTTCGGCTGGTGGCGAATGGCACCTCATGGTGCATGCCGCTGGACATTCGTCGTGTGCCCACCGAAAGCACAGACAGCCAGGTCGGTGCCGAACAAGTGGCAACACTGGCTGCACAGGGCAATCGTCGCCCCAAAGTGGTGGTGGCCGACTCGTTGTACTGCAATGTTGCCTTCCTCTCGATCCTCATGACGCTTCAGTCGGTCTTTGCGTTGGTGCGAATTCGCAGCAACCGAGTGCTCTACGAGGAACCGCCGGAACGACAACCAGGGCAACGAGGGCGACCTCGCAAGCACGGGGCCAAGTTCAAAATCTCTGCACCCAGTCGTAAGCCTGACCGGGTCGAGGCATGTTCCGTCTTGGGCCAACCGATGCGTTTATTGGCGTGGACCGATCCACTTCTACAAATTGCCCTTCCTGGTTGGCATGGTTCTCTCGGTCGAGTTTCTCAAAGCCGACGGTACCCCTCGTTTCAAGCGGCCGCTCTACCTCTTCTGGACCGGACCCACTTCGGTAGCCCTGGCCGACCTAGCTCAGATGTACCTGTGGCGCTTCTGGATCGAAATAGTCTTTACGCAAATGACAAAAGGGGTGCTCGCCTTTGGGGTGGGTGGGATGACATAGCGGATTTCGACTTGTCATCGTTTACGATGACACGGTCAACGAGCAGCTCGACCAGTTGCCTGCGTTGGGCAAAGGTCAGCTGTTCCAGGGTCGGTTGAATGCGTTGGCAGAAATCCTGGACGGTACCGCGAGGGCGGCCAGATCGATGTGCTTTTGGGCTTGGGCGTCCAATTGACGCAGTTGATGGTTCAGACCATCACGAGTACGGGTCAACTCATGCCGTTTCCGTTCGAACTCGTCACGGGTAATGATCTCGGCCAGATAGGCTTCAAGCAAGCGCGCTTGTTGCCGTTCCAATTGGCCAATCGCCTTGCGCACGGTCTGCGGCGAGACTGCAGCGCCTGAGGGAGCCATTCGCCGGCTTGGGCTCGTTCCAGCTCATGGGTGATGCGGGTTGGATCGGTCAGGATCTGGCAGAGGTCTTGCCAGACGAGATCATCCAGTTGCTGAGCCGGCGCATAGCGGGCTGTGCAACGTTCACCTTTGGCCTACGCGCAAGGCATCCGTGCGGCCGCGACAGACGTAGTAGGCATAGTCGCCGCAGGTGCGCCCGGTACAGGCCAGCTGGCACTGGGCACAACTGACCAAGCCGCGCAGCAGGTAATCATGAGCGGTGTTATTGCGACGAGCCATCTGCTTGTTCTGATCCAGCCGTTGCTGCGCCAGTTCAAAGGTCTCCTGTGAGATTATGCCGGCACCGGAACGGCAATCCACTCTTCGGTGGCGTGGCTGGATACTGGCCCCGCCCCACCGGTTTCAGAGCCGATTTGCGCGCCGGGCTGGCACTGGACGCGTGCGCCCACTGTAGGCGGTGCCGGCATAGGCTGGATTGCGCAGAGATGCCGCGGATGCTGGCCACATTCCAGCGACTCTCGCCTCGGGGCGTGGGAATCCGGTTATCACTGAGTGTCTTGGCAACCCAGTAGAGCGAGGCGGCTCTTGCGGATCTGTATACCAGGCAAAGATCTGTTTCACAATCTCGGCTTTGACCGGATCAGTCGGCACGCGGCTGGGATCACGGGGGCGTTCCGATCCAGGATGTACCCATAAGGAGCGACCGTCCAAGGCAGCAGGGTGCCACTGCGCAGCTTGGCCTGCCGCCCACGGCGCATCCGCTCAGCGATCAGATTGCGCTCGTACTCCGCGACGGCGCCCCGAATCTGCAGCAGGAACTGGTCATGGGGATCATCTCTCATCGGACGATCCAGAAACTCAATCTGGCAGCCGTGCTACGTCAGTTCATCCATCAGCAGCACCTGGTGCACATACTTGCGAGCGAGTCGATCGGGTGCGGTGATCAGGACCAGTTCAAAGGCGGCCATCGCTGCCTGGTCGCGCAGCCGGTCGAGGCCGGGCCGATTCAGCGAGGCACCGCTGTAGCCGTCATCGCGGTAGATATGTTCTTCTGACAGATGCCAATCCGGATGCGTTTCAACTGCGGCCTGCAAGCGGTAAACTGCTGCTCAATCGTCTGCTTCTGTTGTTGGCGGCCGGTCGAATACGTGCAGTACAGGGCAATCTTCATGTGCTCCTCCTGCTTGTGACGGCTGCGTTTCTCGCTCGAGTGTCCACTGCCCAGAAACTGATAGGCAACATCCCACCGACGTTGTCCATCTGGGCGCGGTTCGAGCGTACGGCTTATGGTCCATGATGGCTTCACGGTTGCCTCCCGAGAAGTCATCACTCCTGGAGGATTATGACCACTCAGTCCGTTTTGTCCCGCAACCGCAGCGGTCGTCTCCACCAAGAGAGTTGGAGCTCACCTGCCGGATCAAGCAGAATTTGTCATTTGTGATTAGACCATCGAACACATGTTCAGGTTTCTCAAGCAGCACATGGGACTCACTAGCTCCAACTCCCCCGATCTAGAGGCTCGCTTGCGTTGGATTTGGTGTTGCGCCATTGCCTACAGCCAACTCCTGCTCATCCGGCATGAGGTGGCTGACCGTCGTCCCGACTGGCATCCACGTTTTGTGCGTGGGCAGCTCCGTCCCATGACGCCTAGACAGGTGCAACGCCAGTCGCTCGCCTTTTTGATGGCTTTGGGTACACCGGCTTCTGACACCCAACCCGCAGGAAAAGGCAGCGGCCGACCCGTCAATCATCCTGAACCGGAGAAACGCTTTCCGATCGTCACAAAGAGCAAGAAACAGCGCAAATCTGCCTGATTCTTCGGCTCTTGTTTCTCTTTTCAGTTGTTAACGTGCGTACCATCCGTGGTTCGTCCGATTCTCGTTGCACTAGAATCAGGGCCGCTCTCTAAACTCAAGATAGCAATTAGCGTCAATTTTGATCTCGATATAGAATCACCTCAACAGTCGGCCTATGCCGACTGTTTTTGTACCATCCTTTCCGGTCCGCAACGCTGCGGGCAAAACCTGGACGCACAGAAAACGACGGATAGTAATACATCGTTGTCACACTGCAAGTGTGACCTACATGAATCCCATTCGCGTGGCGCACTTCAGGTTCAGTAGTTCGCGATTTGGTGGAAAGCGAGATTCTTCGCTGGTCCTTTGCCAGAGTGACGTGGTCGGAAATACCCGCTTCTAAGAAACGAGGGCCGCTACCTCTGGAGCGAATAGGTTGTCAGGGTCAGTCTCGAGAGGGAGCAATTGCATGCCAAGGCGAGCAGCTTTGCGTCTGAGATTGCGAATAACCCGTTCTCGATGTTGCTGTTCGTATTGTTCAGCCCCGGGGTTCTCGATAGGGTGTGCGGTCACGCAGCATGTAGTAGATGATTCTCTGCAGCCAGTCTGCTGGGCGGCGGCAGTCACGGCCTTGGCCGGTCCATGTTTGGCCCGAATGCGACGATAGAAAGCACCCAGGGCACTGTCATTGCGATGAAGCGTCTGGGCGGCAACACGCAATGCAGTATTGGCACGATTCTTGGTCTTCTTGGTCCGAGTCCGCAAAACCTTGCCGCCGGAAATATCATTATTTGGCGAGAGACCCAGCCAACTGGTGAAATGCTTGACGGTCGGCCAACGATTCATGTCCAGACCAATTTCGGCGATGACGGTCTGTGCTGTCAAAGCATCAATGCCATCAATCTCTGTTAAGTCGACGCCAACCGTTTGGTAGAGAGTCGTGGCCAAGTCGAAGTACGGTTGATTCTTGCGCCGTTTCTGGTTACCTGTTTTCGGCGGTGATGTGTCATCGCCTGGCAGCGCATCCGGTAATGTCGCATAGTGCGCCTCAATCGTCTGGTCGCATTCGTGCAGTTGCTGACCGTAGAAATCATAGGTGGCCAGTGCCTGACGCAAGGCAAAAAGATGCTCGAATTTGGAAGGTGCCCTCCAGCGCAAGGGCGATCTCCTCTTCGCTCTTCTTGCATTTTGGGTTGCGCAACTGAGCCAATTGCTTTGGGTCCCTTTCGCCTTGGACAATGGCACGAATGATGCTTATCCCGGTGACGCCGGTAATGTCACTCACGACTTTTCTTTTTTCGGTCAGTTTGACATTCATCTGTTCCATGGATTTCTGCATCAACTGAATCTGACGAGACCGAGAACAGACCAACTCTTGTCGCTGTCGCACCAAGGCGCGCAGCGTACAAATCTCTTCATCGGGGCGAAAGGATGCACGCAACAGGCGATAGGTATGCAATTGTTGGAGCCATTGGCAAGCGGTTACGCTCTGGGTGTTACGTCCAGGGACATTCTTTAGGTGACGTGCATTCGCCAATGAGACAGCGATGCCTCGCTCTTCCAATACTTGGTAGACTCGGAACCCAGTAGACTCCGGTCGATTCCCCCATGGCCACTGTCTCGACGCGGCACGCTTGCCAGCCGATCGGCTAGCATCTTCAACTCTGCCGTGTATGTACCAAACGACCGAATCGGCCTCTCATCACGATCGCTGGGTACACAAGCATAGATCTCTTCAGCGCCGATATCCAGTCCGGCTGCATTCAGATTGAGCAACTTCAGTTCGGCTGATTCTTGGCTCTGCTTTTCGGACAAACTAGGCTTTGACATGATTCGACTCCAGACTCCCTACTACATTCGTCAGCGTTCAGACCCGATTCTCATTGTCAAACTACGCTTCTGAACGGGGTCCTATAGACGGGGGCTTATGGCCACCGAATGATCGAGTCTTCAAGAATCGGAACCACACTCCAGATACGGGCTCATCCGCACCATTCAGGACACGGTCTCGGCTGTCTGAACATCTATATCGTACACCTGTATTCTTGTTTCTTGTGGTTAGAGCGCCGGGAATCCGGCAGAGGCACACTCAGAATGACAAAT
>CAVOQD010000018.1:0-143614 GCA_963698255.1 uncultured Chloroflexia bacterium
CCTAATTTTATCTGATATTATCGGCATTTATCAGCCAAATCCGCCTAATCCGCGGTCTATCGGCGTTCTCTCCGACAGGCTCCTAGTTGCTCGACAAAACGGGGTTTTCAGACAGATTTTCTCCAAGTTTGGCGACCAAGGAGAAATGTCCACAAATCCACGGAAGCTATTTTTGCTGTACAATTGCGGACGATTGAGCGGTGGTGATCAGCGTCTTGACCGGAGAGAGTCTATCACACCCTGCGGAATAGCAAAATGACGCACTTTATGCGCGGGTTGGAAAGAACCGATCGATCCAGTAGAATGAGATGCCGCACGAAGCATCAGCGTCATCAGCGCTCTTTCATCGGTAGGAAAACCGTATGCCGGCCGAACGCCGCAACATCTCCATTCTCTTTGCCACCCTCGTCATCATCATGATGGGCTTCGGCATGATCATCCCGATCATGCCGTTTTATGTCGAGCACTTCGGGGCGACCGGACGCGATCTGGGGCTGCTCATGGCCGTCTTCTCCATGATGCAGTTCATCTTTGCGCCGATCTGGGGCAAGCAGTCCGACCGCTATGGCCGCAAGCCGATCCTGATGATCGGCGTTTTCGGCAACGCGATTTCGTTGCTGCTCTTCGGACTCGCCCCCAACTTGGCGATGCTCTTTGTTGCCCGTGCATTGGCGGGCATTCTCTCGTCAGCCACGCTGCCCACCGCCATGGCCTACATCGGCGACAGCACGTCGGATGAGGAGCGCAGCGGCGGCATGGGACTGATGGGCGCGGCCATGGGGCTCGGCATGGTGATCGGGCCGGGCATCGGCGGCTGGTTCGCGGAGTACTCGCTCTCGCTGCCTTTCTTCATGGCGGCGGTACTGTCTTTCTTCACCCTGATCCTCATCTGGGCGATCCTGCCGGAATCGCTGGCCGAAGAGGAACGTCAGAACCACGGTCGCCACAGCTTTTCACAGCAGATGAAAGAGATGTGGCAGGCGCTCTTTGGCCCCATCGGCTTTCTGTTGGTGCTGGCCTTTGTGGTCAGTTTCGGCCTGACCGCATTCGAAGGCGTCTTCGGCCTCTACGCACTGCACAAATTTGAGTATGGCCCCAAGGACGTCGGCACCATCCTAACCATGATCGGTCTGATATCAGCCGTCGCCCAGGGCGTCTTCACCGGTCGTCTCAGCAAACGGTTCGGCGAAACCCTGCTCATCCGCGCCTCGTTGCTCGGCTCGGCCATCGGCTTCGTGCTCATGCTGATGGCAAACAACACGCTGACCATCTACTTGACCGTGGGCTTCTTCATCATCAGCAACGCCATGCTGCGCCCAACAGTCTCGTCGCTAACCTCGCAGCGCGCCGAAGGCGGCCAAGGCGCGGCCATGGGCTTGAACAATGCGTTCATGAGTTTGGGGCGAATCGTGGGGCCGATCTGGGCGGGGTCGCTCTTCGACGTCAACATGGGCTTCCCCTATCTCAGTGGAGCGGTTGTCATGTTGATCGGCTTCTTCATGACGCTCTTCTGGCTGCATGAGCCTGAGTCCGAACCGGAGGCTGAAGGGGGTGACAGGGTGAGGGGGGTGACAGGATGATGTAGGATCCGTCCCTGCCACCGTTCGCGTCACAGCATTTCCTTGGCGATCGCCGGGTAGTACGCCTGGTAGGCGTGCAAGAGACCCTCAAGCCGCATCGCCTTGAACATCGATCCTTTGACCTTGAGCCTCCTGCTTGACATGGCTCTTGCTGAGCGGAAGCGAACCCAACAAGATCTCGTGCAGGGTTTCGCCTGTCATGGTAAGCTTCAAGTTCGTCTTGAGATCCTGCTCGCCAAACATGGTTGCCACAGGCGTGGTTCGACCATCAACCCACATATCGATCTGCGGATCGGTCATCTCAAACTGCACCACCATGCCTGACTTGATAAAGGATTCCATACTCTTGGGATCCCCCTGCTCTACTTCGTCAAACAGGCGGGTGTAGACTGCCTTTGCCTGGTTCGCGTTCGCGTAAACTGCTGCCATTGCCCCTAATTCCTCCATGATAGTTGCCGCAGAAAATTCTTCAATCCAGTTCCACCCTGGATGCGATGTAGATGCCGGCAAGCACCAACGCCGCGCCGATTGCCGTGAACATCGTGACGGCCTCGCCCAGTATGAAAAAGGCCAGGATACCGGAGCCGATTGGTTCTGCCAACGTCACGATGGAGACAAAAGTGGCCGACAGATAGCCCAATGCCCAGTTCAGCGCCGAATGGCCGATCAACTGTGGGCCTAGGCCCAGCGCCAGCGCCCAGCCATAGGCCTGCGGGCTGTAGCCCAAGAGCGACTGCCGACTGATCAGCACCATGGCCACCAGGAAGACCATGGCGAAACCGTATACCAGAGTCACGTAGGTTGTCAATGAGCGGTTGCCCCGCACCTTGCGCCCAATCATCAGGTAGGCGGCCACGAAGATGGCTCCGGCCAGGGCCAACAGATCCCCGAACAACGCGTCCTCGCCGTTGCCGAAATCGGTCAGGCCAATGATGATGCTGCCGGCGACCGTCAACGCGATCCCGGCCATCATCTTGCGACCGAGTCGTTCGTGCAGAAAGAGCCACGATCCCAGCCCGACGAAGACCGGACCCATGGAGACCAGAACGACAGCGCTGGCTACCGACGTGTATTCAAGCGACGAGATCCAGGCGGCGAAGTGCAGACCAAGGCAGAGACCGGCTGCCGAGAGTAGCCCCCATTCCCCGCTGGAGAGGCTGCGCATTTCTTGCCGACGTGTGACAAATGCATAGGGTAGCAGGATTATGGATGCGAAGATCAATCGCCAGGCCGCGATCACGAGGGAGGGCATGCCGGCAGCCTGGGCCATCCGAATGAAGATCGAAGCGAACGAGGCGGCAACAATGCCGGCTGTCAGAATGAGTAGAAGTCGGCTCTTGGAGACCGCCATGGAATCAGGCTCTTCTTTCCTAGTTCGAAGCTGTTTGGTTTGGTTCAATCATAAACCAACTTCTCAAACTTCTTCAATTCAGCCGGAGAAACACGCAGAGGCCCGACCTTTCACGGTCGGGCCTCCACATCTACTCACCACCTACGTGCGGCTGCAATAGAAGATTGGCAACATCTACGGAATGTGGGGCAGCGTTGCCTGATACTCGGACAGATCCAGACAGTCATCGAGTGTCAACACTGCCTCGCCCGATTCAGCCTCATCGACAGCCACTTCCTGATCCGGCACGGAATAGACCGGCAGCGTCGCCTGGTACTCGGCCAAGTCCTGGCAATCGTTGAGGGTCAGCGACGTGTCACCGGTTTCAGGTTCGTCGGCGACGGCCAATTCCTGATCTGGCATGGAATAGACCGGCAGCGTCGCCTGATACTCGGCCAAGTCCCGGCAATCGGTGAGGGTCAGCGACGTGTCGCCGGTTCCGGCCTGACCGGCGAAAGCGATATTCACAGTACTCACAGCGGCCAACAGACAGACGAAAGTCACATACAGCGTTCGGCGTAACATGGTTGTCTCCTTTCAGCAATCTTCAGTCGCAGCAATCTCGGTGGTACTGGCTAGATTTTCCTTCCTGACACCATCATAGAGCGCAGCCGTGCCCCGGTCGTCACAAAGAGCGTCGCACAAGGCGTCACACTCAATTTGGGTCTCAGATTGGGCCGGATTCCGTGGTACAATGGGGCAAAAGATAGCCGATATTCGGATCCCGGAAAGTTCAGTACCACTATGCCGAGACATACCATTCCGAGGTAGGCAATGGCCTGTCTTCATCTACATTTACTTGGCTCACCACGCTTGGAGATCGATGACGCCCCCGTCCATATCACGCGCCGCAAGAGCCTGGCCATATTGGTCTATCTTGCCGAAACCGGACAGATAAAGCAGCGCGACACTTTGGCCATCCTCTTCTGGCCGGAGAGTCCCCAGGACAAAGCAAGGGGCGAACTGCGTCGGGCGCTGTCGAGCCTGAACCGAAGCCTCGGCGATGGCTGGCTTGACATCGACCGTGAGAGCGCGGCGCTCAACGGCAACGCCACGATATGGATCGACACCTGCGCCTTCGGGGCCCATCTGGCCGGCGCCGATGATGTCACAGCCGTCGCAGAGAGAGAGCAGAGGTTGTCAGAGGCCATCAGTCTCTACCGCAGCGACTTCCTCGCCGGCTTCACGCTGTCCGGCTGTCCTGATTTCGACGACTGGCAGTTCTTCCAGACCGAAGGCTATCGCCAGTTGTTCGCAACCGCGCTGGAACAAATGATCGCTCTGCTCGCCGAGTCAGGACGCTGGAACGAAGCTGTCTCTCCTGCCCGTCGACGCCTTTCCCTGGACCCTCTCCATGAGCCGGCCCATCGCACATTGATGCAGATCTATGCAGAATGTGGTCAACGCTCCGCAGCACTGCGCCAATATGAGGAGTGCCGACGCGTCCTGGACGAAGAGTTGGGTGTTGCTCCCGATCACGAGACGACCGAACTGGCCAATTCTATTCGCCAGCGTCGGTTTCCGCCCAGTGACAGCGGCGGGCAACCGAGTCTGAATCAGGAACGCCCAAGCGGCGGAAAGCCTGAGGTATTGGATTCGTCACCGCGTTCCGACAAGGAAGGGACAGCCGTCGTCCAGAATGAGATCCGCGTTGTGACCGTCCTGGCGGCCGGGCTGTGCCAAACATCTGAAACCGACTGGGAACTGCCGCCCGACCAGTCCGCAACACTTATCGGGCAGATGGTCGAAGTCGTCGGTCAGATCGTCGCTGACTTCGGCGGTGATGTTGCACACTTGCTTGTCGACGGAGCGCTGGCAATCTTCGGCGCAACGGTGATCCATGAAGATGATGTCGAACGTGCAGCACGTGCGGCGCTCTCGATCCGAAACGCGGCTGCCGGCCTTGCGCTTGACGTTGCGATTGGCATCGCAACCGGAACTGCCTATGTAAGTCCGGTTGCAGGTGGGAATGAAGCATCGGCGGTCGGCGCCGTCGTGAACCTCGCCACCCGTCTTCAGGCCAGGGCCGCAGCCGGGCAGATCCTGATCGCTGAAACAACCTACCATCAGACCCGTGGCCTGTTGCGCACGACGCCGATGGCGATGCAGCTACGCGGCCGCGCCGAACCGATCACGGTCTATCACGTAGAACGCGCCCGCCGGTCTGCGGCCAAGGCACGCGGCATCGAAGGTGTTCAGACCGAACTCATCGGGCGTGACGCCGAGTTGGCGCGGCTGTCCGCGCTTTTGCAGGAATCGCACCGTGGCTGCGGCCAGATGGTCGCGCTGATTGGCGACGCCGGCATCGGCAAGTCTCGCCTTGTCGCCGACTTGAAGCGCACCGCCAATCCGACACTCTGGCTGGAAGGGCGTTGCTTGGAGATGTCGAGCGACACGCCCTATGCGCCATTCATCGATCTGTTGCGCAGCTATCTGGATTGGCCGGTCGGCAGCAGCGAGGCGCAGCGAGCCACGGGCATCGTCTCAGCGCTGGATCGATTGGTCAACGAGGGAAATCTCTCTGAAGAAGAGCGAGAGACCATGGGGCCGCTCCTCGGCAACCTGCTTGCCGTTCGCTACAACACTGATTGGGACAGTCGACTGTCGCCTGCAGGTCCGGAACAGATTCGTTTTCAGACGCTCCAAGCGGTCCACGATCTACTGCTCGCCATTGCCCGCAGCCAACCGTTGACCCTCGTGCTGGAGGATCTGCACTGGGCCGATGACCTCACAATCGACCTCATCACGGCGCTCATGGACGACCTGGCTGAGTCGCCGCTGATGCTGCTCTGCGTCTACCGCCCGCAACGCCAACATCGCTGCTGGCAGTTGGCTGCGGTGGCATCGCGCAAGTGTCTCGATCGATTCACCGAGATCCGACTTCACGAGCTGACGACAGAGCAAGGAAACCGAATGGTTCTTTCGCTGGCCGGAGATCGTCCGTTTTCCGCCGATACCCAAGCGATGGTCTTGGCACGCGCCCAAGGCAATCCCTTCTTCATCGAGGAGATCGTTCATTCGCTGATCGGCGGCGCTGCGCCTGCTGAGAAAGCAATACCGGAAAGCGTGCAGGCCGTCATCCTCAGCCGCGTCGACCGCCTACACCCGGAGGCCAAGCTGTTTCTGCAGGCGGCAGCAACCTTAGGGCGCACCTTCGTACAGCGCATTGTGGCTGCTATGGCGCCCGAGATCTCAGATATGGAGGAGACCTTGGCGGAGCTGCAGGAGCACGCCATCCTCTACCAGGAGCGCGTACTCCCCGAAGTCGCCTACTCGTTCCGCCATGTGCTTGTCCAGGAAGCCGTCTACGCCACCCTCCCTGGTCAGCGCCGGCGTGACCTCCATGGTCAAGCTGGGAGAGCCATTGAGGACGCCTATTCGGAGAGCCTGCCGGAACAGGTCGAACGCTTAGCCTACCATTTCGACCGCAGCGACGATGACGGCAAGGCCGTCGAATACCTGCTGTTGGCGGGAGAACGAGCCAGGACCGCGTACCTCAATCAAGTCGCCATCAGCTATTTCGAGCGTATTCTTGACCGTCTGGATGGGGCGACGCCAAAGCCGAAAGATGACGAGCAGGATTCCAGGCGCTGATCGGACTGGGCAAGCTGTACGCAACCATTAGTAAATACGAAGAGGCCGACAACTGTCTACGTCACGCGTTGAAGTTGGGCCGGGAGATGGCTTTGCCGGTCAGCCGGCTGGCCCCCATCTACCAGTGGCTGGGCGACCTGCTCATCAATTGGGATGGCCATATGCAGCAAGCGCTGGCGCTCTGTCTCGAAGGTCTCGAACTTGTCGGCGATGCGAAAACCGTCGAGTCCGCCATGATCGAGGGCATTCTTGGTTTTGTCTATGAGATGACGGGTGAGGCGACCAAGCATGCAGAGATTGCCCGACACCTGGAGACATACGTGCTGGAATTGCCGTACCAGGCTGAGTTGTCAACGGCGTTTGGTGTCGTCGGCATCTATTACTTCAATGGAAAGAATATGGCAGAAGCCATGCATTGGCGTGAGGAAGCACTGAAGCGATATTGGGCAGCCCACGACTTGCGCCGGGTCGGTGACTTCCCCTTGGGGTTCTGGGGCCTACTGCTTGGTGCAGATAGCGAAGAAGTACTTGGCGGTCTTCGGGAAGCTCGAAAATTGCTCGTCCAGGTTGGAGATGACAAACGGGTCAACAGAAACGATGTCGAGACCGGGATCGTCGCGTACATGTACGGCGAACTGGATACGGCGCTCACCCATCTACGCAGAGCAACATTGGACGCGCCGGGAATCAATGACGAACACCTGCCTGATATGCAACGCTGGCTGGGTGAAACGCATATTGGCGCGTGGCGAGTACGAGCTCGCAGTCGAGGTTCTAAGGGAGGCGACATCGCACTATAAGGAAGCTGACCTCGGTGTTCCAGACGGCCTGATATCCCTGGGATCAGCCGCTTTGGCGGTGGGCAATCGTGTCCGTTGCCATCGACCACTTCACCGAGGCGCTCGAATCGATGGGGACGCCGGACATTGCCGAGTCTCCGCGCCCATACAAGATCTATTCGCCATCGCTCTTTGCCCTCGCGCTCAGCGGGCTTGAAGCGGCGTACGAAAATCCAGCCTGCTTTGAAGCCTTCTGCCACGGTTTTCGGCAGCGCCACCCGGACGCACAGAACAGCCGCTTCACGCATTGGTCGCTCGAACGAGTGACGCCGCAGCCAACCGAAAAACGGCCCCGTTTCGACGAATCATTCCAGGAAGCCCTGTCCGACGAATGGATGTGGCAGGATCCGGCCGGCGGCGCTCAACGACAGATCGACAACGGGCTGGCGATCTACACGCCCAACGTTCGCGACCTGTGGTGGAATTTTCTGACTGCGCCACGCCTGTTGCATTCCATCGAAGGCGACTTTGCGATACAGACGGTCTGCCTGCCGTTACGCGACGACCGCCCGGCCATCGGCGGCGTTCTGATTTGGCTGGACAAGCGCAACTATCTGCGCCTGGACCGGGGCAGCGCGGGCCCGGTGAGGTGTCGCTCCAGGGCTGCATCAACAATGAAGATCTTGTCTTCGGCCGCGGCAGCTCTACTCGGCCAACGCATCTGGTTGCGCCTGGAGCACACAGGTGATACTGTGCGAGGACTGTGCAGCGCCGACGGCGACGTCTGGTACAGCGTGGGAAAAGTAGACTTTCCGGCCGTCGGGCAGATCCAGGCCGGCATCTTTGCCGCCAGCAACATCGACCGGACGGTCTATCACGGAGCGTACCGGGATGGGACAGCGATCCAGTTTGAATCGGTTACAATGTGGGAGGCCGAGGACGGTTCAAGGATATAAATATTCCGGTTATAAGGGCGATTTAATAACTAACGGCATATCACGCGTTGCTATCACATCAGCGCCGGTGTTGAGCACATTGGTTGCGATGACGTCGCCCATGTGGACCGGCGCACGCACGTGAAGACGGCGCAGCGCTCGACAGACGTCGACGACCAAGTCCTTGGGCACAGGCGCACTGCTTTTCACCGGCAAGCGAGCATGGCGAGCGCCGGCGATCTCCACCGTGGTGGTCACCATTCGCTGCGGCGCTACATGTTCCTGCTCAGCATAGGTCTTGCCGCGTTTGCAGGAAAAGCCCCGTATCTCAACGATATCGCCCGCCTCGTCCTCGTCCACCTCCAAGCGACAGCCCAAAGGACAGCCGATGCAAAGATAGGTTGTTGTTTCCATGTCACTCCCTCAACGTTCAACTACATCCACCCGCAGCGCATCGCCGTGAAAATGTTCCAGAAAACGCGGTCGAACGGTCAAGTTGACCATCTCGGCTGGGAAGACGTAGCGTAGCTTCTTCTCGTAGATATACTCGTTACCCGGTGTGGCCAGACGAATCGTGCAGGCTTCCATCGGACGACGGACCCGCAGATAGACCGTGTGCGGACGTTCGGTGGAAATTGTCTGGGGCACACAATACGATACGTTCTCTCCGGGCGCCAGGGAAACATTGTCCGCCGGCGGCAGTTGGCCACGCACGTGGAGACCGGCATACCGGCCCGCCAATGCAGCCTCCTGGCTGACAAAGTCAACCAGATCGTGGATGTGGACCACGTTGCCGCAGGCAAAGACGCCATCCATGGCCGTCTGCATGGCGCTGTCGACGCGCGGACCTCCCGTAACCGGATCCAGAGGCAGGCGGAGTTGGCGGGCCAACTCCGCATCCGGGATCAGGCCGATGGAGAGCAGCAACGTATCGCAAGGCAGATCCCATGCACGGGCTAGATCCGGCTTGAACTGTTGGTCCACCGGGGCTACGGTCACTTTCTCGACCCGCTCGTGACCGTGGATTGCCACCACCGTCGTCGAAAGATGGAGCGGAATATCGAAGTCATGCAGACATTGGACAATGTTGCGGTTGAGGCCATTGGCGTGAGGCATGATCTCAAAAACACCTTGCACCTCGACGCCCTCCAAGGTCAGCCGTCTCGCCATGATCAGCCCAATGTCGCCTGAACCGAGGATGACTGCCCGGCGTCCAGGCAGAAAGCCCATCATGTTGACGAACTTCTGGGCCAATCCTGCGGTAAATACACCGGCAGGCCGCGTGCCCGGAATGCGAATGGCCCCACGCGTACGCTCGCGGGCGCCCATGGCCAGCACAGCGGCGCGAACGTCAAGCAAACACACACCCTCCGTTGCGGACATGAGCTTCACGCTCCGATCTCGATCGATGTCAAGCACATAGGCGTCAGTGAGCAGATCAATTTCGTGTTCCAGCACCTGCTCCAGCATACGCTGAGCATACTCGGGGCCAGTCAATTCCTGTTTGAAATAGTGTAGACCAAACCCGGAATGGATACACTGCAGGAGAATGCCGCCTGCCTCCGGCTCACGGTCGACGATCAACACATGTTCGGCTCCAGTCTCCTGTGCCGCCAGTGCTGCGCTCAGACCGGCAGGGCCGCCACCAACGACCACAACGTCGTAGTCGGATCTCAGATGAATTGGTCTGGGGCTGATCATGATCCACCCTCCGTTTGCCGAAACCCGTCGACATTCTCAGGGCCATCCTCGTTGGCAGCCCAATCTGCAACCTTGTCAGAATCCTCCGTGTCAGGATCCTCCGTGGCGGGCTTCTCGTCGCCGTGCGCCGATCTATCCAGGATCAGCCACGAATTGCCTCCCCGTTTGGTCACCGCTGTCATGGGCATCGAGCGTTCGCTGGACAACAACTGCATACAACGCGTCGTACAGAAGCCGCCCTGGCAACGTCCCATGCCGGCCCGCGTACGAAACTTGATCCCATCCAACGATTGCGCCCCGCGGCCAATGGCTTCCACGATCTCGCCTTCAGTAACCGACTCACAACGGCAGGCCAGACGTCCAAAGCGGTGATCTTTCGCTGCCAGTACGATCTGTTCAGCGGTAGAGAGGTTGGCAAAACGGATCGGTTTGGGCAGAGTCGGCTTGAAGGCGTCATTGGTCGTCAATGCCAATCCTTCGTCACGCAGAATCTCTACGATCATCTCTGCGATGGCAGGCGCTGCGGTCAATCCCGGCGATTGAATGCCGGCAACATTGATGAACCCCTTCTTGACTGTGGGGCCGATAATGAAGTCCCCTCCATCAGCCGCGGCACGGAGGCCGGCAAACTCAGCGATACAGTCCCGCGGGCTGATACCGGGTGCAAGCCGAGCGACCTGGGCAAAGACCGCTTCCGCGCCGGCCGCCGATGTGGTCAGATCTGTCTTGTCTTCGACATCTTCGGCCGTAGGACCGACCATAATCGTGCCGTCGTACGTGGGAATGACCAGGATCCCTTTGGAGACCGGTGTGGGGCAGGGAAAGATGACACGCTTCACGAATCCTTGCAGCCGTTTGTCGAGCAAATACTCCTCGCCCTTCCGCGGGTGGATGGTGAAGGTACGCACACCGGCCATGCCCGCGACCTCATCAGCGAAGAGACCGGCGGCATTGATCACAAAACGGGTATGGACTTGGCCGGCGCTGCTTTGTATGACCCAATGATCGTCAGCCTGTTGGGAGAGCGCCGTCACCCGACAGCCTGCCATCAGGGTACAGCCGTTATGGACGGCGCTGTCAATCAACCCAAAGCAGGCCTCGTAGGGATTGATCACGCCGGTGGTCGGCGCATAGACGGCGGCGATGACGGATTCAGACAGATTGGGCTCTTCATGCAGGATGCGGTCACGCGACCACAATTCCATGCCCGGCACACCCTTGATCTGTCCATGATCGAGCAGTTTCTCCAGTTCAGGCAATTGCTCCTCATCCATGGCGACAGTCAGCTCACCGACGCGTTCAAAGCCGAATCCCAGGTCATCACACAGGCGATCCCAAAGACGATTGCCGGCCCATTCCAGCCGCCCCTTGAGCGTGTCGGGCGAGGCGTGGTGGCCGCCATGGATGATGCCGCTATTGGCCTTGCTGGTCCCATAGCCGACATCAGTCTCCTTCTCTACCAAAGCGACATGCAGCCGATAGCGCGTCAACGCTCGGGCGATGGCGCAACCGATCACGCCGCCGCCGATGATCGTGACATCGTAGTGCATCGTCTTGCTCCCTTCGCTTCCCCGCGTGAAATGTAGATCGGTACGCCCCGCCAGACCAACCCGGTTTCCTTCCATATCAGTGTACCATTTGTGTAGGCGAAATATAGGGGCAATAGTCCCCTGTTTTGGGGGACATCTGTCCATTTGAATCTGGACAGTGTATGACGCGGGACGGCTGTTCAGGTATACTGCATAGAAGACGTTGGCTGGATTCAGAGAGAACACCGCACTGAGCCATTTGGAGCAATTGATGTCGCTGAGGATCGAACATTTTGGCAATCACCATCTTGAGGCCGCGGCACTGCTGGTCGCAGGTCGCTACCGCGAACTGCGCGCCACCGTCCCCTCGCTGCCGGCCCGCTACGGCAACGTCGATACGCTCATGCCCATGTTGGCCGATCTGCACGGACACGCCTCAGGCGTCGTCGCCGAGGATGGCGGCGATCTTGTCGGTTTCCTGCTGGCGTTTTCGATCGGCGATTTTCGTGGCCGGGAAGCGATCCTCTCGCCGGAGTGGGCCAACGCAGCGATCCCGGGGCGATCCGGCCGCATCTACGAGGCCATGGTCGCGACGGCCTCGGCGGATTGGTACGCCGACGGTTTCACTTCATTCCTTCCCGATCCTCTTCGCCGACGATCAGGCGGCCGCCAATACCTTCTTCCGGCTCGGCTTCGGCGTGCTGGCCATGGACGCCATGCGCGATCTCAGTCCGCCGCAGGGCCATCTGGCCGAGGTCGAGACACTCGGGCGCAACAATGGATGATCTTGAGCGATGTGGCGCGTCGATCAAGGTCTGGCCAAGCACTTCGGCAGCGCCTATCTTCCTGTCTCCAGACTGAAGCACCGGCTCGAGACGTCAGTTGGCGCGGCAATCTTGCGGATGATAGATTCCGCTTTTTCCTGGCCTGGCAAGACGGGGGAGCCGGTCGCCTTCATGAAGATCGGCCCGGCCACGGAGGACGCCTCGACCATCATCCGCGACGAGGGCACGGCCAGCATCACGGGGGCGTATGCGCTGCCCACGGTGCGTGGACAGGGCGTCGGCAATGCCTTGCTGGCCCGATGCATCGACTGGGCGCGCGAGGCCGGCTATGAGCGCTGCGGCGTCGACTTCGAGCCGACCAACGTGGAGGCCAATCGTTTCTGGCGTCAACACTTCCAGCCGGTCTGCTTTGGCGTGCAGCGGTTGTTGAATATTGGGTAGCTGTAGCACGACATTTATGTCATAGCATGCACTCGTCTACGGAGCTAGGCGGCTACGACATAAATGTCGTGCTACAGATGCCGTCCCCGGCACTTTGGCACCGAAAGCAGGAACCGTTTTGGCGTGCATGGGTGTTATGATAGTCTGAACTCAACGTTGACTTGGCGTTGGCACAGCCAAATCGCTTGGACCGGAGCATGCTGAATAGCACCTATCGTTCGGCACAGAATCTCATCTTCTCCCACAACCCGCTGGTGCGGCGCGCCACTTTGGGCCTGCTGCTGGCATCGGGAGCGTTGCTGATCGCGCTCTTCATCGGCATCGTCGGACCGTTGCTGGCCCTGGCCGCGGCAATCGCCGTGGTCGGCCTGGCGCTGATCTTGGACGACACCCACTGGGGCTTCGTGGCCCTGGCCGGGGTCATCTTCGTGCTGCCCTTTGCCACCCTGCCCTTCAGCATCGGCTTCAAGCCGACCTTCCTCGACGTAGCCCTGGGCGCGCTCTTTTTCGTCTGGGTCTTCAAACTCGTCACCGGTCAGCAGGAGGACTTCATCGCCTCGCCGCTGGGGCTGCTGGTCGGCCTCTTCATGTTGATGATGGTCTTCAGCTTTGCCAACGGATTGACCCACAGCGCGGCCAACAGCTTCTTCATCCGCCGTTTTATGGAACTGCTGCTGGGCATCAGCCTCTTCTTCGTGGCCATCAACACGGTGCGCAGCAAAGATGAAGTGATCTGGGTGACGCGCTGGCTGCTGCTGGCCGGCTGGGCCGGCGCGTCCATCGCCGTGATCTTCTACGTGATCCCGGAGGACGCCACGGTCTGGGTGCTCAACCGGCTGCAACGCTTCGACTATCCGGGCGGCTACGGCGCGCTGCGCTACATCGAGGACGACACCGCGGGCACCATGCGCGCCATCGGCACTGCGGTCGATCCCAACGTGCTGGGCGGCATGATGATCATGGTGGCCGCGCCGCTGGCGCCCCAGTTGTTCAGCAGCGAACGCATCTTCCCACGCTGGCTGACGGCGAGTCATGTTCGCCACTGCCTTCGCCGCACTCTACTTGACCTACAGTCGGTCAGCGCTGCTGGGCCTGGCCGCGGCCATCGGCCTGCTGGCGTTGCTCAAATATCGACGCCTGATCCCATGGGCCATCGCCGGGGCCATTCTGCTGCTCTTTCTGCCCCAAACCCAGGAGTATGTGGCCCGTCTCTTCGAGGGCTTTGCCGGCGAGGATCTGGCCACCCAGATGCGTTTCGGCGAGTACAAGGACGCGCTTGATCCTGATCGCCCGCTATCCGTTCTTCGGCGTCGGCTTCACCGGCGTGCCCGACATCGACATCTATCTGGGCGTCAGCATGCTCTATCTGATCATCGCCGAGAACATGGGCATCATCGGCCTGGCCATCTTCGTCGCCATCCTGGTCGGCTATTTCATCATGATGGCCAACTCGTGGCGCAAGGGCTACGATCCCGGGCTGGAGGCCATTCTGCTCGGCTACAGCGGGGCCATTCTGGGCGTCATCGTCAGCGGCATCTTCGACCACTACTGGTTCAACATGACCTATCCCCACATGACCGTGCTCTTCTGGCTCTATGTCGGTTTGGCGACAGCGACGATCCTGGTGCAGGAGCAGCGCAATCAGGATGAGGCGCTCGTAGCAGAGCGGCTGCCGGAGACTGAGGCAGCGACAATGTATTCGTCTACACCGACGTAAACAAGGTCGATGCGGTAGAGTGAAAGCTCAAACTGAATGAGGTATTTGTGCAGCTATGAACGATCAGTCGACAACCCAAACCCAATTCGGTTCTGTGACCATCGATCCGGCCCCGGAATCTCCGTCCAAGAAGAGCACCGGCAGCCTGCTGACCCGTGGCCGCCGGCCCGAGTGGCTGCGCGTCAAGGCCCCGGACAGTCCCAAGTACCGTGAGCTGCGCGGACTCTTCCGCGGCAAACATCTACACACGGTCTGCGAAGAGGCCATGTGCCCCAACATGGGCGAGTGTTGGGGGCGCGGCACGGCCGCCTTCCTGCTCATGGGCGACACCTGCACGCGCAGTTGCGGCTTCTGCAAGATCAAGACCGGCCGACCCGGCCTGCTCGATCCCGACGAACCGCGCCACATCGGCGAGAGCGTGCGCGCCATGGGTCTGGAACACGCGGTGCTGACCAGCGTGAACCGGGACGAACAGCCCGACGGCGGCGCCTGGGTCTTTGCCGAGAGCATCCACTGGATTCGCCAGTTGCAGCCGGGCTGCACCATCGAGGTCTTGATTCCCGATTTCAAGGGCGACTGGGATGCCCTTCAGACAGTCATGGATGCCCAGCCGGAGATTCTCAACCACAACACGGAGACGGTGCCACGTCTCTATCGTACCGTGCGTCCCCAGGCCAAGTACGAACGCAGCATGGAATTGCAGCGTCATGCCAAGGCCATGGACCCGCTGGCCCTGACCAAATCGGGCATCATGTTGGGTCTGGGCGAGCAGTGGGACGAGATCCTCCAGGTCATGGACGATCTGCGCGAGCAGGATGTGGACATCATGACCATCGGCCAATATCTCCAGCCCAGTCGCTTCCACCTGCCCATCGAGCGCTACTACACGCCCGAGGAGTTCGCCCTCCTCCAGGAAGAAGGCGAGTCACGCGGCTTCAAGTGGATGGAGAGCGCACCGCTGGTCCGCAGCAGCTACCACGCCGACGGCCAGGCGCATCTAAGTCCTCGGTTGGATGTGGTGCGCGGACGAGTTGCGGCTTGATACTCAAGATGGTACGTTGTCGATAAAACCCTTGACAAGAGGCCATTCCGGGTGTACGATCATGTACACACAAAATCAATACATGTACATGATCGTACACCCGGAGTAAACAATGATCAGAGTGACTGCTTCCAAACTTCGACAGAATCTGTTTGAGTACCTGGATAGAGTCTCCCAAGGCGAAACCATCGTGATCCAGCGCAACAATCAGGATGTTGCGCGGGTGATTCCTACCCAGACAACAAACTGGCGTGACCAAATGAGCGTGCAGCTTAAGCTGTTGGTATCGCCGGAAGAACTGATGGCCCCCATGGAAGACATCTGGGAGGACTACACTTGATGGGTGTTGCATACCTACTCGACACACATGCACTCGTCTTCTGGATCAATCAAGAGTCAATCTCTGAAGAATTCATCCACTTCTTTGACCGGCAGGAACAAGAAGGACGCCTCTACGTTTCTCCCCTCTCATTCTGGGAAATCGCTTTTCTCGCCAAACGTGGGAAAGTACAGATCACTGATGTACAGAAGTGGAAGGATGAGATACTGGCGAATACGGATATCCAGTTACTCACTCCCACCGCAACGGAGATGATCGACTCCGTAAACTTGCCCCCCATTCACAAAGACCCATTCGACAGGCTTCTCATATCACAGGCAATTCGACACAATTGTCGGCTGGTTACAAAGGATCAGCAGATCGAAAAATACGACATCGAGACATTCTGGCTCTAGGGATGTCCCGAGACAAAACCAGTTTCCGGTATCTCATAAAGGTCGACAGAGCGCCGTGGGGCGGATGTCCTTGCCCGTAGAGGTAGGGCAATGCAGGAACTGAAGCGAACACAAAAAGACCGACACCCGAGGGTGTCGGTCTTTTTGTGTTCGTTGAACGCGTCAAGTCACGCACTGTTTAGGCGGTCCCGAATTGACGGTCGCCGGCGTCGCCCAGGCCGGGCCAGATGTAGCCGCTGGGGAAAGGATCCGAACTCGTCGGTCAGGCGCTCGTCGACCGCTGCCAGATAGATATCGACGTCGGGGTGCGCCCGATGCAGCGCCCAGATGCCTTCGGGCGACGCGATCATCCCCACAAACTTGATGCGCTTGACCCCCCAGCGTTTGAGCACATCCACGGCGGCGATCGCCGAGCCGCCGGTTGCCAGCATCGGATCGAGCACGAGACAGAGCTGAACAGTCGGGTCCGTGGGCAGCTTGTTGTAGTACTCGACCGGCTGCAGCGTACGTTCATCGCGATAGAGTCCCAGGTGCCAGACTTCGGCCTGGGGCAACAGCTTCCACGTGCCCTCCACCATGCCCAGCCCGGCACGCAGAATCGGCACCAGCCCAACCGTTTCGGCAGACAGTGCGCCCTGTGTGGTTGTCAGCGGCGTCTGAACTTCAACTGGAACGAGCGGCAGGTCGCGTGTCGCCTCGATAACCAACATGACGGTCAATTCGCTGACCAATTCCCGGAAGAGCTTGGGATCGGTCTCGACATCTCGCAGCCTCGTCAACTTATGCCGGGCCAGCGGATGGGCAAGCGCGTACACGTTATGCGGTAACGACACGGTCGCCCCCTCTGATTTGCTTGTTTGGTGGTAAATATACAGGTTGCAACGCAAATGGACCGCGGATTAGGCGGATGCGGCTGATATTGGTGGATAAAATCCGAATCAATCCGGTTCCGTCCGCCTAATCCGCCTAATCCGCGGTCTATCAAGGCGTGGCTGTATCGTTGCGTTTGGTGTTCGAGAAGCCGGTTACCAGTTGATCTGGCGTGATGGACGATTGCGGCGCGCAAGACGCTCCACCTCTTGCTGACAAGTTCAGGCAGAGTGTGGCGTCCGGTTTGACCTCGAGACGAGCAATCTCGATAGGCTGGTTACAGCGTTCACAGATGCCGTAGCGTCCCTTTTCAATCGATTGCAGCGCTGCATCGATATCACGCAGCTTGTGCTCCAGAACAGCAATGAGTGCGGCATTTTTCTCGCGCTCGAAGATTTCAGCGTCGCCTTCGTCCGGCTCGACATCGACCTCTGCCTGGAGGAATTCACGTAAATGGGTCAATTCCTCGATCACGTGCGCACGGTCTTCGCTCAACACTTGTTTCTCTTTGCCGATGAACTCTTCTCTAGGCATACAGTTTGTCCTCGCCCCATCGCGGGAATGTCATGTAGCATTTTCCGTTGATAAGGGAAATCGCATCAGTGCCACATGTGCGGAGATGATAAAAACAGACAGTTTATATCAGGTTTCGGCCCAAAGGTCAAGCCTCGTTCCATTCCACTTTCATTTCGCCCTTCAAAACGGCCGCCCGGACTACATCAACAGCGAATATACCCCACCCGGATCGCACAGTTTCAAGTCGTCCGGCAATCTGCTATAATGCGTCCAATTAGAACATGTGTACAGGTTTTTCATGGACCTATTCTCAACAGCTTGGTGCGGGCAAGGTATCACCGCCTGGGCTCGGCCACATCCAAGCATCAGAATCGATCGGAACTACGATGGCTGACGAACGCAGCCTCTCCGGCAATACGCCGTACGAACGAAACAGCACGCCAGATCGCCCCATTTCGGGCGAAGCGCAGGGTCCCGAAAAAAAGGTGGACCACGCGCTGCGCCCACAACGCCTGGACGAGATGATCGGACAGGATCGGCTGCGCGACAAGATCCAGATCCTGGTGGAGGCGGCGCGGCAACGCAACGATGCGCTGGATCATGTGTTGCTCTATGGCCCGCCCGGCCTGGGCAAGACCACGCTCAGCCACATCCTGGCCGGCGAAATGAACGCCAACCTCAAGGTGACGGCCGGGCCGGCCGTCGAGAAGGCCGGGGATCTGGCCGCCATCCTCACCAATCTGCGCAAGGGCGATATTCTCTTCATCGACGAGATCCACCGGCTGGGCCGTGCAGTGGAAGAGATCCTCTATCCGGCCATGGAGGATTTTTCGCTCAACATCATCGTCGGTTCGGGACCGGCGGCGCGCAATATCCAATTGAGCCTGCCCAAGTTCACGGTCGTCGGCGCTACGACCCGTTTGGCGATGATGACATCGCCGTTGCGTGCACGCTTCGGCGTGGTCGAGCGCTTCGACTACTACTCAGTCGAAGCGCTGCGAGCAGATCGTCGACCGAGCCGCCGCCCTGCTTGAGGTGCCCATCAACGCCGACGGCGCATCGGAGATCGCGCGTCGATCGCGTGGTACGCCGCGTGTCGCCCTGCGCCTGCTGCGCCGCGTGCGCGACTATGCCGAAGTGCGCGCCCAGGGGCGCATCGACCAACTGGTGGCGCGCCAGGCGCTTGCCCTGCTTGAGATTGACGAGTTGGGATTGGACGATCTGGATCGCCGCGTGCTCGACGCCATCATCAGCAAATTTGGCGGCGGCCCCGTCGGCCTCGACACCATGGCCGCCAGCATCAGCGAGGAAGGTGACACCATCATGGATGTGGTGGAGCCATATCTGCTGCAACTGGGTTTCCTGGACCGCACGCCCCGCGGTCGCATCGCCACCCGCGCGGCCTACGCCCACATGCAGGTCCCCTATCCGGATACGCCCGCACAGGGTAGCCTCTTCCAGTAGAGCTTGATGGATGGAAAACGATTAGGGTGTGTTGGCGCTTTGCGCCTGCTTCGCAAACAATACGAGTTGAGCCAGCATTCCGGGATAAGGCCAGAACGAATTGGATGAACCGAAATGGCCGTGGCCTAATCCCGGAATGCTTCAACTGACTTTGAACACACCCAAACGATTAGCCACAGACGAACGCTGCTGGGCACAGACTTCCACAGATGTCTTCTGATAGACTCTTCATTCGCGCTTACAGAGACGTTCCACATTCCGTTCGTGAACAGCCTGGCAGACCGGAGAGTTGCGGTATTTGGGCAGAAGCGCTTGCGCTGCCACTTCAATGGTCTCGACGACGTCGCCCTGTTGGAGGGCTTGGGGAATCAAGCGGCGCAGGCTGTTGAGATAGCCGACGTCGGCCGCCAGCCGCTCCATAACTGCCATGCGGTCACTGGACGTTGAGCCGTTTCGCGGAATGAAGAGTTGAAAATGTTGTCGCTTTAGCAGCGAAGCCAGCAGGCGCAACGCCTCAAGTTCTTCGTTGCCGTCCGAACCGTCAGCGATGCACGGCAACAGACTGTCGCTGCCGTACGCCCCGCCACAGAGAATGCCCAAGGCCGGAAAATGGACGACCGCGCTCGATGTCTGGCTATAGACATCAAGAAAATGGTCGCCGATGCGCAGATGGGCTATGCCATCTGCGACAGTCTGAACGCGGGGCAGACCGGCATCGTCGCCGGCACTGATTTCGCCGGTAAAGAGTGCGGCAACATCGCCGTTGAGTTGGAAGATCGACTGGGCGTCCGGCGGCGGATCGATGAGCAGCAGTTGTTCGCTGAGCAACGCTGTCGGATCGGCAGCCAGCGTCTTGCCCAGCACAAAGAACGTGTTGTGCGCCGGCTCACCGTCGGAATAGAGTTCGAGGTTGCTGGTACAACTGTGTGATGCGTGCGGTTGGCTTTCTGCCCGGATCGACGAAAAAGATGTTGCTCTCAGTCATGCGATCTCATTTGTCCTCGTGCCGGGTGTGCCGGACAGAAGCGGGCGCGTCTGCTGTTGCGTCCAACTCAGCAGCGCAGGCGTCAACATCGCCCAGTCGAACGACAAGATCGCTCAACTCAGCCGGCAGATCGGCGATCACCACCTGGCCGTCGGGCAGAATGTAGATCTCCGTCTCCGTGGGCATCAAGGGCCAGTCCGCAGACGCATCGAGATCCAACCCGGAAACCGGGCTATTGGCTGACGAAGACACCGGCGTCGCTCTCTCGTTCGTAAAATTCGCCCGTATGCGATTCTTCCTCGACCTCGCCCAGTTGCTCCAACAGTGCGCTGATCGACTCGCAGGCGCTGCCTTTCAACCCCTTGATGGTGTACTCCACCCGGCCATCGGGCAACACCGAAATTTCGATCTCTTCTTTGTTCATTGTTGGTTCCTTGTTTCTCTCACCTAACTCCACCGCCGCACCGTCATGCGGATCACATTGTCGTCGCCGACGGTCTCCTCGACCAGCGAGAAGCCGGCCGATTCGGTCTCGGCCAGCACTTTGCGATAGGCATAGCGCTGCTGAACGCGGTCCATCAGCGAGCGCATGCGCGGCATCTGCATGTCGTCGCCGACCAACTCAAGGACGCCGTCCTCATCCTCACGTAGGCCGAACTGGCCAGAGCCGCTGGAGATCAGAATGGGCACCGTTGCTCGCTGCTTGGAAAAGAAATGGGTGTACTGCTGATTCTCTTCGTAGTGAATCTGAAGATCACCGAGGGCTTGTTTGACCAACGCAACATCGCGTAGCTGCGTCTTGACCTTCACGAACTTGGACATTGTAACCTCCACCTCTAACACTGTGACAAAAGATCTGCAAAGCCGGAATCCGGCTCGCAAACAGAACAGATGTGTTGTCCAGTATAGCACGGCTTTGGACAGAATTGGCAACGAGATCAGGGAAATGGTCAATTGCCAATGATCAATTGTCGATTATCCATGGTTGATAACACGTAGTCCCAAGGCCATTGACAATTGTACGTTGACAATCGACAATTGATCACTGCAATGATCTGATATACTGTGGATACAATGAGTCCCATACCCCATGAATGAGGGCAAATGACAATGACTGAGCGACCCAACATCCTCTGGATCTGCACCGATCAACAGCGCTACGACACCATCGGCGCGCTGGGCAATCCTCACATCCACACGCCCAACATCGACCGGCTGGTCGGCGAAGGTCTTGCCTTCACCCATGCCTACTGCCAGAACCCCATCTGCACGCCCAGCCGGGCCAGCTTTCTGACCGGCATGTACCCCAGCAGCGTCCACGCCTGCATGAACGGCAACGATCACTGGGCCGATGCCGCGCCGCTGGTCACCAAGCTGCTGGCCGACGCCGGCTACGACTGCGGCCTGGCCGGCAAGCTGCACCTCTCCGGCGCGGCCGGCCGCATCGAGCCGCGGCCCGACGACGGCTACCGCGTCTTCCACTGGAGCCACCACCCCTACGACGACTGGGACGAGGGCCACGACTACGCCGACTGGCTACGTGCGCAGGGTCAACGATCCGTCGATTCTGTTCGAGGATCCAGCTTCGATCCCGCCCTATCTGCACCAGACAACCTGGTGCACGGACCGGGCGCTCGACTTCATGGCCGAAGAACGCTCACAGCCCTGGCTGATGAGCGTCAACTACTTCGATCCCCACGCCGCCTTCGATCCGCCACAGCCCTATCTGGACCGCTACGATCCCGCCGAACTGCCGCCGCCGCTCTTCGTCGAAAGCGATCTGGCCGCGCAGGCGAAGCTGTCTGAGGTCATCTTCCAGACCGAGGCGACGTCGCCTGAAGAATGAAGATGGATGACTATTTCCCAAACACGGGTCCGATAAGCGACCGTAGCGCGCAGCCGAACACGGCTCAGGCCATCAAGGCCGCCTACTATGCCATGATCGAGTTGATCGACGACAACGTCGGGCGCCTGCTGGACGAGCTGGAGCGACAGCGGACAGCGCGAGAACACGCTGGTGATCTTCATGAGCGACCACGGCGAGATGCTGGGCGATCACGGACTGGTGCTCAAGGGCTGTCGCTTCTACGATGGGCTGGTGCGCGTGCCGCTGATCTTCAGTTGGCCCGGCCGAATTCCCGAGGGCGTGGTCAGCGATGCGTCTGGTCGAGCTGATCGACATCGCACCGACCCTGCTCGATTTCTGCGGCCAATCCCATCCGGCCCGTATGCAAGGCAAGTCGCTCCATCCCATCCTCATGGGCGAGGCAGATCCGGACCGTCACCGCTCCAGCGTGCGCACCGAGTACTATCAGACGCTGGCCAATCTGGAACGACCCCGGATCGAGCGAGACGGACACGGCTCCTACGCCACCATGATCCGAGACGAACGCTACAAGTTGGTCACCTACCACGGCCACGAGATCGGCGAGCTTTTCGATCTGGCCGAGGATCCCGACGAATACCACAACCTGTGGGACGATCCGGCCCACGCCGACATTCGCTTCCGATTGATGAAACAGAGCTTCGATTCGCTGGCCTTCGCCGTCGATCTCGGGTCAGAGCAGGTGACAAGGTTTTAACGCCGATAGAACGCGGATACTGCGGATCAGGCGGATTTCCGCGGATTTTATTCGAAAAGATCCGCGGGGATCTGCCTGATCCGCAGTATCCGCGTTCTATCAAAACGGGCATAGCCAAGGAGACGCACCACATGCAACAGATCACCATCTATCGAGAGCCGGGACGCTATGCCGGCTGGCCGGCCAACTACGGCATCTGGTCGTGGGGCGACGAGATCGTGGTCGGTTTCACGCTGGGCTACGCCGATGAGCAAGGCGGCTTCCACGCGCGTGACCGCAGCCGTCCCTTTGTGGCCATGCAGGCGCGCAGCCTGGACGGCGGCGAGACTTGGCAGGTTGAGAAGACGCCCTGCAATACGCCGGGCAACCGCGGCATCCTCTCTGCCGACGAGCATGTGGACGCCGATCTGAGCGCGGGGCAGGCCATCGAACTGGGGCTGGAACACCGCCCGTTTGCCTGTCCGGGCGGCATCGACTTCAGCCATGCGGATTTTGCGCTGATGTGCGCGCGCACGGGTCTCGGCGGCGGCACAGTCTCGTGGTTCTACACATCGGTCGACCGCTGCCGCACATGGGACGGTCCCTTTGCACTGCCTATGTTCGGCCAATCCGGCATCGACGCACGCACAGACGCACTCATCTCCGGCTCTAACGAATGCCTATTGTTTCTGACCGCAGCTAGAGACGACGGCAGCGAAGGCAAGGGCGTGTTCTGCGCACGCACAATTGATGGCGGCAAGTCGTTCACCTTCGTATCGTGGGTTGCCCAGGCCGAAAGCGGCTATGTCATCATGCCATCCAGCGTGCGCCTGTCGGAGACGCGTCTTCTGTCGGCGGTGCGCTGCAAGGCAGGCGACAGGAGTCTCGACACGGAAGCCTGCTGGATCGACCTCTACGCTTCCGACGACAACGGCGCGACCTGGACATATCTGGGGCGCCCGGTACCGGACAGCGGGCGCGGCGGCAACCCGCCCATGTTGATCCGGCTGCACGACGGACGGTTCTGCCTGACCTACGGGGTTCGTCGACAGCCCTACGGCATGCGCGCCAGGCTGAGCGATGACGGCGGAACCTCTTGGGGGTGCGAAGTCGTTCTGACCGACAATGCCGGCAGCCACGATCTCGGCTACCCTCGATCTACACAAAGATCGGACGGCTCAATGGTCACCGTGTACTACACGAATGACCGATTGGGGGGTGAAGGTTATTTAGCGGCGACGATCTGGACGCCATAGCCGGCCGCCAAACTTAGTGAGCGTCCGAAAACAACTTCC
The DNA here is from genome assembly GCA_963698255.1 of uncultured Chloroflexia bacterium. Taxonomy (GTDB): domain Bacteria; phylum Chloroflexota; class Anaerolineae; order Caldilineales; family Caldilineaceae; genus JAWKOK01. The sequence goes on from CAVOQD010000018.1 coordinate 23,920, forward strand.
TGGTTTCGTTCGTAGTAACCGCTTTAGCGGTCTGGACGGCTGAAGCCGTCACTACGAACTTATTACCGGACGCTCACTTAGTTCGATCTCGGCGCCATGCGGTCTCAAACAGCAACCGATTTTGGTGCGTCGCGGGCAACATGTTAATAATAAGCCGTCATAAAATCTGTGACTGTTGAGTTGATGCAGTGCTAGCAGACTGTCGGAGAGAGATCCGATAGGACGCGGATGACGCTGATCTGACTGATTTCCGCGGATAAATCGAGAAAAATCCGCCTTACTCCGCCAAGATCCGCGTTATCTGCGTCCCACTTTCTGTCACTCCGACAGACTGCTAGTGGAACCCAAACAAGTCGTTCAACCAAGCTGAAAGAGAGAAAAAAGAGCAATACATGAGACCTAGATATCTTCTGGCCATTTGCTCGCTGCTCATTTTCGCAGCCGCATGTGCACCTGCATCCTCGGAACTGACGGAGCAACAATCCACGGATTCAGTCGCAGTAGCGGATAGAACGTACAATGAGGAAGACGATCACCCTGACGAAGACACCGACGAAAACGCATCTGAAGAGAGCGAACACGCTGACCAAGACATGGAAAAAAATGGACATGGAGATGACGGCCAGCATCGGGAACACGGTGCACATGAGCATGGTGTTGCTACATTGACAATTGCTTGGTCAGGCAGTGAGATGGCCATTGATCTGCAAACGCCATCCTATAATGTACTCGGCTTTGAGTATACACCGGCGACTGACGAAGAGAAGGCGTTGTTGGTTGAGCGTTTGGCAGTGCTCGAAGCAGGCGATCTATTGCAACCCAACCCAGACGCAGAATGTATGCTCGTTTCGGCTGATATCCAGACCGATCTTGCTGAAGAGGATCATGATGAAGACGGCCATGACGAAGATCAGGCCCATTCGGATATCGATGTATCGTATGACCTCGTGTGTCAGCAACTGGACAACATGACATCAGTCGATGCCAGCGCGCTATTTGCCCAGTTCCCGAACTTTGAGGACATAAATGTGCAGTGGATTTCCGATACACAGCAGTCCGCCGCCGATTTAACGCCGGACAGTCCGGTACTTTTGTTCAAATAAAGACGGCGATTCCAAGTCAACAGATTTGATTCTCCATCGATAGTTGTTTTCCTAACCTATGCCGAACGCAGCGCCTGAGCCGATCATCCACATACAGAACGTCCGCTTTCGTTGGCCGGGGGAGGACAAGGACTTGCTCCATATCCCCGAATTGATCGTTAACAAGGGTGACCATCTCTTTATCCGAGGGCCGAGCGGCAGCGGCAAGACTACTTTGCTGAATCTACTTACCGGCATCAATCTGCCCAATTCGGGTTCAATCACTGTGTTGGGGACTTCGCTGCAGAGCATGAGCGCTATTCGACGAGATCAGTTTCGCGCGGATCATTTGGGTGTTATCTTTCAGCAGTTCAACCTCTTGCCCTATCTCTCTCTTGTAGAAAATGTTCAACTTCCTTGCGGGTTTTCGCGACGCAAACGAGCCAATGCAGGCAATATGCACGAGACGACCCTTCGTTTGCTGGACCATCTGAATATTGCCGAATCACTGTTAACTCAATCCGTCGCCAGATTGAGTGTCGGTCAGCAGCAGCGGACAGCGGTGGCCCGCGCCCTTATAGGCAGCCCGGAGATAGTCATCGCTGATGAACCAACGTCTGCATTGGACAGTGACAATCGAGAAAGGTTCATGGATCTGCTTTTTCGCGAGACTGAGGAGCAGGAAAGCACACTGGTCTTCGTCAGCCACGATCAGCAGATCGCCAAGCGATTTTCAAGGGTAGTCGATTTGAGCGAACTCAATCAGGCGCGACGTACTCAATCGTGATACTATTTCGCATCGCCCTCAAGAGTGCGTGGTATCGACGCAGTAGCCTGATCTTGACGATCTTTTCCATTGCTATCAGCGTTTCGCTGTTGCTGGGTGTCGATAAGATTCGGAAAGAAGCCAAGAATAGCTTCATCAATACCATCTCCCAGACGGATCTGATTGTTGGCGCCCGCAGTGGTCCGACGAATCTATTGCTCTATAGCGTATTTCGAATTGGCAATGCGACCAATAATGTCTCGTGGGAAACGTATGAGGAGATTGCCGCCTTTGATGAAGTTGCGTGGTCAATCCCCATCTCACTAGGCGATTCCCACCGTGGCTTCCGCGTCATGGGCACGAATGGGGATTATTTCGAGCACTATCAGTATGGTCAGAGTCAACACCTGCAGTTTGACCAAGGAGAGCCTTTTACTGACATCTATGATGCGGTAATCGGGGCTGACGTTGCCCGAACACTCAATTACAGACTTGGCGATGAGATACTTATCGCGCATGGCCTTGTCACGACCGAATTTGCGGAACATGATGACAAGCCATTTGTCATTACGGGCATCCTGGAGAAGACGGGGACTCCGGTTGATCGGACGGTGCATGTCTCTCTCGAAGGGATTGAAGCAATCCACATCGATTGGCAGGGTGGCACGCGTTCTCCGCTACAGCTATCGGCCGAGCAAGCGCGCAAAATGGCTCTACAGCCAGAAACCATCACCGCCTTTATGATTGGTCTGGACAATCGCATCAACACGTTTCGTCTGCAACGCCAGATCACCGAGTATGCCGAAGAACCATTGCTGGCAATAATACCGGGCGCAACGCTGGCCGAACTTTGGCAGACAATCGCGGTGTTTGAGCAAGTGCTTCTAGTCATAGCGGCTTTTGTGCTTATCGCCGGTCTGCTAGGCATGCTGACAACGCTCCTGTCAACATTGAACGAACGCCGTCGAGAGATGGCTGTATTGCGCGCGGTCGGCGCCCATCCGTATCACATTCTTCTCCTGTTCGTGCTAGAAACGTTGTTCATTGTCACCATCGGCTGTTTAACTGGTGCAAGCCTACTATATCTACTGCTGATATTGGTTCAGCCTTTGCTTATGCAGACATACGGCCTGAACATTGCCATCACCGCACCAGATCTACAGCAGTATGCCTTGCTCGCTGTTGTGATTTTGCTCGGTGTCTTTGTGAGCATCATCCCTGGCTTGATCGCCTATCGACGGTCGTTACAAGATGGATTGGCAATCAAGGTGTAATCAAATTAGGTGAGGTGAAAATTTTGAATTTCTTTGAGCGAACTAAGCGGCATCATTTGCATATAGTAGTCTGGATCTTGACAGTATTCTTTGTTGTGTCTTGTGGGAATCAAGATCGGTTGGAAGGAATCCTTACCAAGCAAAGACCGTTCCCCACAGCAACGCCACCGGTTGCCTATGGGGCATCGTTGGGTGAGTGGAACCAGGTCACGCAGACCGATGCCGAGCCGGCAGTAAGTAGCACTTCAGAAAGCAGCAGTGTGGAAAGTAGCAGTGTAGAGGCCAATGCGTCCAATGTTGGGATTCCATTTGCGTTCAATAATGTCGTTTATCAAGAGATCATGTGGGATGGGCTGATCCCTCCGGACTATTCGGCCGAAACGATCATGGCTAAATACGATGAACAGTTGGCAAAGTTTGAGGATGGTTCGCCTGAAGCTTCGGAAATATTTAGGCAGATGCAGGAAGAGTTTAACGATGCACCTGTCAATGAATTACTCAACGACACACTAGTAAGGCTACCGGGTTTCATCGCTCCGCTGGATTATCAAAATGAGTTCATTACCGAGTTCTTACTGGTTCCCTATTTTGGCGCCTGTATTCATGTGCCGCCCCCACCCGCCAATCAGACTGTTCTGGTGAAAGCAGCCGAAGGGCAGGGAATTACCCTGGAAGAATCCTACAGTCCGATATGGGTCATGGGGAAACTAACAAGCGACGAGACTATAACCGAACTGGCCACTGCAGGATATCACATACAAGATGCCGTTATTGAGCCATACACAGACCCGCAATAGGACATGGTTCACGTCAAAGCAGTGGAAACTTATTGACAAGTTTCAGTAGTTCACGATTTGTCATCCCGATCGGGTATTTTCCAACGCCTCACTCTGGCAAACGACCAGCGAAGAATCTCGTTTTTCACCAAATCGTGAACTGCTGAATTTACGTTGTCGTAGGTGCAAATCGATCTCGGGCGCGCCGCGCTTGAGGCACAAATTGTACAAATGCCCATGCTGAACGGAGCCAGAGCCAACCGAACAGCATGCGTTTCGAGTCTCACACAACAACCTGATCCCGTGTACGCTCTTGCCATGCCTGTATCCGCGCCGTCAGATCACGTACGCGGTTAGCTTGCACTGGATCGTCGAAAACATTGACAAGTTCCAACGGATCGGTAGCCAGATCGTAGAGTTCACACTGATCCGTTGCGCTCAGGTTGAGCTTCCAGCGTCCCTGACTGACGACCGTGCGCCACGGACCCTTGACCTGTTGCCCATTCCTCGGCAGGCACGCCGTTACCATAGAGCCGAATGGGGCGGGCGTCATCGCCGTTCCACTCGATGAAGACATCATTGGTCGCCAATGTTGTCTCGCCGCGCAGAACGCCGGCCTTGCTCTCGCCTTCCAGCTCATCCGGTATCGGCTCTCCCATCAGATCGAGCAGCGTGGGCACAAGGTCGATCTGGCCGATGGCCCCGCGCACGAAACGCTGCTCCTTGCTCAGCCAGGGCACACGCATCAGCAACGGCACACGGGCCGACTCCTCGTAGAGCACGCTCTTCTCGAACAGGCCGTGGTCGCCCATCATATCGCCATGTTCGCTGGTGTAGACGACGATGGTGTTGTCAGCCTGTCCCGATTCCTCCAACGCCTGCAAAATGTCGCCCAGCCCGCGGTCGACCAGCGTGACATTGGCCATGTATTGGGCGCGCAGTTGACGACAGCCTTCCTCAGTTGAAAGATCAATCCCTTCGTGGCTGCCCGCCGCCCATGTAATGGTCGGCCTGCATTCGGTGCAGTAACGATGCATTCTCGGCCGGTTTCCGCCGAAAATGGGGACCGACCGGCAACGTTTCGGGATCGTAGAGATCGTCCAGCGGACCGGTGTAGGGGTTGTGCGGTTCGAAGAAATTGACGTAGAGGACGAACGGATTGGCAGCATTCTCACGAATAAAACGTGCGGCCTCGCGCCCAAGAAAGCGCGCCTTGACATGTTCCTCGGGCAGTTGGGTCGTCGATAGACGGCCGAAGACCATCTCGCCCTCCCGCTCGACATCGGGCGAAAAGCCCTGCTCGATCAGATAGTGGTGGTATGTGCTGAACCGGGTCAAGTATTCGGGCTTCGAGTAGTATTGGCGGTAGAGATCCTCGACGCTGACCCAGTCGGTGAAGCCATGCTGGGCGACAATCTCATCGCCCAGGTGCCACTTGCCGTAGTAGGCGCGCCGGTAGTCGTCCGAGACCATCTCGGCGATGGTCCGTGTCTCCGGCTTGAGCGGAATGTTGAGTGCGGTACAACCGTTGGTGTGGGGATAGAGGCCGGTCATGATCGAAGAACGGGCGGGGGTGCAGATGGGCTGGGTCACGTAGGCCCGTTCAAAGACGAAACTCTCGTCGGCCAGCGCATTGAGGTTGGGCGTCTCGATCCAGTCGTTGCCGTAGCAGGCCATGGTGTCGAAACGCTGCTGATCGGTGAAGATGAAGAGCAGGTTGGGACGTGTCGTCATTGGAGACTCCTTCAGGATGTGCGATGGGGAAAAGAACTTGTCACTCTTGCGGCCAGGCGTAGCTGCCCGGCTTCATGGTCAGGATGAGGTTACCCCGACCGGCCACCTGCACCGAAACGACGCCGGGCGCCAGTTCCTTCAGGACATGCAGTCGATGCCAGCCGAAACGGCGGATGAGCGCGGCGGCTGTGGCGCCGCCCTCCACCAACAGATGGTTGACGACTACGCTCGCCAAGACGTCCTCCACAGCCGCGCCCAGGTAGCCGGTCAGTCGCTGCGGCAGATCGGGTTCACGCCGAAGCGGCCGATCGATGGCAATGATGGCGGTCGGGTGAGCGTGCAGCGCGTCCACAGTCGCCGCGGCCCATGCCGACAATAGATTGCTCCGGCTGAACAGACGGTTCCAGCAGACCAAGAGGCAGACGCAACACAGGGATCCCCCGCGCCTCGGCGTCTCGACAGAATCGGCGGCTGCCGGCAGATGTGCTGCCGCAGACGAAGAGTCTTTTTCCACGTTCGTCGCTATCGGATCCGACGATCTCGTGGCCACTGGCCGTCCGGCCCGTCGCTTCCAGCATGGCGCCGAAAAAGTCAGCCGCGCCTGAGGCGACAGCGTCAGCGGGGATCGCACGCGCCCAGGCCGCCAGGTCGGCTGCGGACGTCGTCTCGCCGACAACGATGCCGCTTGGCGGAAACCGATCCCCGGATGAGATGACGCTGATGGGCCATCGGCCGGCAATGCCGAGGCTATCTCGCCCGGCCAGCAGGTCCACGACATCGGACGTTTGCGCCGGGTATTCGGGATCGTTGGCAAAGTCGGTTTCGTGGAGCGGCCTGCCGTCGACGAAATAGCGTCCCCGGCGAATCGTGCGCCCAAGGGCCGGGTTGGCGGGAATCAGCAGCGAGCGCCGACGGTCGAACGCGTCAAGCAGGCTGCCCAATTCGGCGACGACGTGTCCGCGCAGGACAGAATCGACCTTCTTGAAGATCCATTCCACCGGCATCGAACTGCATTGCTCAGCAACCAGCGAAATCCGTCGCATGGCCTCGTCTGCGGAGCGGGATCGCGAATCGGTATCGATCACGAGGACATCCACATCTAAATCGGCCGGTAGCTCGCCAAGCGCAGACGCGATCAACACGTCGGCGCGTTGACCGTGGCGATGGGCCATGCCGCCCATCTCAGCGGCCCCGCTCAGGTCATCGGCCAGGACGACGATCATAGTTAGGAGACTGTCTTTCCGCTGGCCAGGCGCGCTGCCCAGCGCACGGCCTGATAGAGGCTGGTCGGGCTGGCTTTGCCCTGCCAGGCAATGTCGAAGGCGGTGCCGTGATCGACCGAGGTGCGGATGACCGACAGGCCCAGCGTGATGTTGACGCCGGTGTCGAAGGCCAGCATCTTGAAGGGAATGTGTCCCTGGTCGTGGTACATGCAGACGAAGGCGTCGACCTGGTCTCGCTTGGACTGGACAAAGGCGGCGTCCGGCGGCAGCGGCCCTTCCACATCCAGGCCCAGCGCACGCGCCGCGGCGATGGCCGGCTCAATAAAGCGTTCCTCTTCCTCCCGACCAAAGAGACCGTGCTCGCCTGCGTGGGGGTTCAGTCCGCAGACGGCGATGTGGGGCGAACTGCCGCGCAGCCGTTGCATAGCATCGGCCGTCAGCTTGATCACGTCCAGAATGCGGTCCACGGGAATGCTGGTCGGCACGTCGACGATGCCGATGTGGGTGGTGACAAAGCTGGTGGTGATGGGGTCCGAGGCCAGCATCATGCAGGCCTTGTCGGCTTTGGTCAGCGAGGCGAAGATCTCAGTATGGCCCGGAAAGGGTACGCCGGCCAAATGAAGCGCTTCCTTGTGGATGGGCGCGGTGGCCACCGCGCCGACCTCGCCGCGCAACGCCGCCTGGATGGCCGTCTCGATGTAGGTGTAGGCGGCACGGCCGCAGGCCTGGGCCACCACGCCCGGCTCCACGGTAGCGCCGTCGATGGCGTGACAGTCGACGACTGTCGGGCCGTTCGGCCTCGGATCGGCGATCCACTCGGCCAGGGTCACTACATTGGCCGAGAACGGCAGTTCACAGACTGTTGCCACTCGTTCCAGCAGATCGGCGTCGCCGAAGACGACGGGGACGCATTCGTCGAGCACTGTCGGCTCGGCCAGCGCCCGCAGGCACAGCTCGGGGCCGACGCCGGCCGGGTCGCCCATGGTGATGGCGACGGCGGGTTGGGTGGATGGGGCGTTTTTATGCATGCTGGACCTCGAAGAGTTAGGGGGGTTATCAGATTTCCGATGGTCGACGTGGTGACAGAGCGAGTGACTCACCCTCGCATTGCCACCCTGTCAGTTCTTCACGATTCAGCGTACAGGGCAATCCCCGTATGGGCAAATCGAGTAGATGTATTGATGGTAAGTTGCGACTTGTACGCTATAATCTGTGCAACATACAGGTAAGTTCAATCCGACATTCAGCGAACGTTCATACCCCGGATAGACAGCCAGACTTTTCGCCATACTATTTCGCCATACGATACAGAAAGGGCTATTCATCGTGGCTCAACATACCGACGAATCCATATGTTACTCACTTGAAGCCTATCCGGATGCAGATTTTCTGGCGCGTCCGGCCACACCCCTGCCCGACCACGCATTCGCACTGATCCGGGAAGCGCTATTTTTCAACGACGAAGCCTATCGAACCGTACGCGATCATGTGCGGCCGATGGGTCGGGGCGCATTCTTGCTCTTCGTGATTGTGATCCTGGTGGCTCTGGGGCAGGCAATCGGCTTGGCGCTGGGCTTGCTCACGTCGCCGCGCATCGATCTCGTGCAGAACGCGATCTACGATGCAATTGTCAACACTGGCCTGTATGGCGCCAGAGCGGCTGCCGCACCCGAGTTTGCACAGCAGTTCGGCCAAGCCTACGAAGGAGCGTGGCAGAGCCTACGACTTTTCACCGGCTATCCCACGTGGAGCACAACGGTCGCGGCCGCGGCCACCGCCATTATCGGCGGTTTTCTCAACTGGCTGATCTACGGTCTGCTTGCGCATTGGACGGCGCGCTGGTTCGGGGGACAGTCAAGCTACAGCCGCTTCATGGGGCCGCTGGCGCTCTCCTATGCGCCGCTCCTGTTGGGCGTCATACTGCTCTTTCCCGGCGCGTCCGTCGCCACGCCGCTGATCTTCCTGGTTTTGCTGACGGCGAAGTACCAGGCCATCAAGGTGACCTATGCACTGGACCCGGGCCGCAGCCTGGCGACAGCGCTGTTTCCGTTCCTGCTCGCACTACTGACCATGCTTGCCATCGCCATCTTCGGCATCGCGTACGGCATTGGGCAAATTCCATACCTTGAGCCACTCGTCCGTCTGTTTCAACTAGTGGCGCTTTTCTAAGCAAGGCCTACAAGACGGATACGTGGTTCAACAAAGGGAGACTTGATCATGAAAAGCAGATTCCGAATCTATGCCGATATATTGCAACTACGCACGCCGGCGTTTGAGGCGCTCAAATACGCCAATGGCGGTATGCGCTACACCGTCAGCATGTTTATCGTCGTGTCGCTGATCGCCGGGGCCGGCCTTTGGGTGGGCTTGCCCGCGCTCATGCAGAAGCCGTTGCTCGTCGAACAGCTAGACGAGGTCTCAGCGTTTATCGACCGTGTCGACGCTGAGGTGGCACCCGAAATCAATGCGTCTCTGGACGCGCTCAGTCGCGAAAATCTCAGCATTGCATTGGCCGATCTACTGCCGGAGCAGGGAGCGGTCACCGTTGAAAAGATGAGCGCGTTTGCCGACCAGGTGGATTTGAATACCGCTCAACTCGCGGACACACTCACCGCTGAGGCCGCCAATTTGACCGGCGAAGTACGTACAAAGGTCGAAGCCCAGGCCGAGAGCCTGCGCCAGGACGCCGACGCGACCGAGACGGTGACGGCAGCGCAAATCGAGCAATTGATGGCCCAGACGCCGCTGACCGAGCAGCATGTGGCCGATCTGCTGGCCCAGGCAGCGACGGCCCAAAGCCGACTGGATCGCCTGCGCACACAGGCAACGCAACAGACGCCGCAGATCGAGCAACTGCTGGGGCAGATCTCCCTTTCACCGCCCCAGTTCCGCAACCTGCTGACGCGGCTCCTGTTGACCCCCGAACGCCTCAGCAACCTGACGTTACAGGTCGGACTGACGTCGGAACAACTCACCGCGGTGCGCGCCAACATCGATGCGCTACCCGAGGCGGCCAACGCTGTTGTGGCCGATGTGCGCGCTGAGGTCGAACGCTTCCATCCGCCGCTGGGCGTACGCTTCAGTCGCTTTTCACACATGTTCGGCGAATGGATCTCGACACCGCTGGCGCTTCTGGCACGTTGGGCCTTTTTCGCCCTCTTTCTGCTGGTCATGGCGAAACTACTGGGCGGTACCGGCACGCTGCGCCAGCATATGATCGCTGTGCTGCTGACAAGTGCGCCGCTCTTCCTCCTATTCTTTACCTACGTGCCCAATGTCGTGCCCGCGCTGCCGTCCAGTTTCAACCTGGCATTTGACTACTTTGGGCGCATTCTTGCGCTGGTCGGCATGGCATGGGCATTTTTGATCTTGCTCAAATCCATGAGCGTTACCCATGAGTTTGGCATGTGGCGTTCCCTCGGCATTGTCGCCCTAACCTGGTCCGCCATCTATGTGATTTTGCCGTTTCTGTCATTTCTGGCCATGGGCTACATCTTGCGGGGATGATGCTTGACCGGCCGTTGACTCCAGGCATTCATGGCTCTTTAGGAACTCAGGGTGAGGCGAGGCCCTGACGTGTCAACCCCCTGGTTTCCGGTTGAGCCACCAATCCCCGCTTGGGTAGATCGTCTCCATCTAATGCCTGACGCCGGCGGTTCCGCTCCCCATGCGGGACAAACGTCCCGATTGCGCGGGATAGATGTCTCTGGATTCCGGATGGCTGATCCGGTACAATGGTTGTAACGATTCAGCCATCAGACCGAGGGGACGCGGATGAGCATGACTATCACCAGACCCCAAATTGGTTTCATCTTGCTCGCTGCCGGCGCTGCAACCCTGATTCTTGAAACGATGCGCCAGTTCAGCGACGCGCTGCTGCCGGGCGCTTCTCTCTTGATCGGCGGCGCCCTCATGGTGGCGGGCTTGCTATTGCTGTTCAGATCGCCCAAGGTCTCTCCAGCCGGCGATGAGTTGCACCGCGTCAACCGCGCCCTGCGGGTGCGCAGCGCCTGCAATCAAACGTTGGTCAGGGCCGAGAGCGAGTCCCAATTTCTGGCCGACATTTGCACGATTATCGTCGATGTCGGCGGCTATCGGTTGGCCTGGGTCGGCTTCATCAATGAAAAAGACGACGAGGCTGGAAAACGCACTGAAAAACGAGTCAAGCCGGTAGCCCAACGAGGCTACGAGGACGGCTACCTGGAGTCGATCGAGATCCGCTGGGACGAATCTGAGCATGGACAAGGGCCGACCGGCACGGCCATCCGCAGCGGCACACCGGCAGTCGTGCGCAATATTCTGGCCGATCCAAGCTTCGCACCATGGCGAGACGAGGCCAAACGGCGAGGCTTCTGCTCGGCCATTGCACTGCCGCTGACGGAAGAAGACGAGACATTGGGCGCGTTGACCATCTACGCAGTTGAGCAGGATGCGTTCGATGCCGACGAGGTCGCGCTGCTCTCCGATCTGGCCGATGACCTGGCCTACGGCATCTCGACATTGCGCGCACGGGCCGAACATGCGATTGCATCGGAGGCGCTCACCCATTTCGAAGCCAAAGCACGCGCCCTGCTCGACACCATCCCCGACACCATGATGTTGTTGACGTCCGATGGCCAGTGTCTGAATGTACATGCGTCCAAAGACGGCAACGGCTGGCGCCCATCAGGCGAGTTCAAGGGTCAGCCCCTGGCCGCCATTCTGCCGCAAGCAATCAGCGATAAATACATGCACCACCTGGCCAAGACCTTGCAGAGCGGACGCCGCCAGGTCTTCGAATATTCGTTATCGAGCGACGGCAGCACACATGCCTACGAGGCGCGCATCGTCAAGATGCGCGAAGAACGTGCGCTGGCCATCGTGCGCGACATCACCGAGCGCAAGGCCCACGAGGCCATTATCGAGGAAGAGCGCGAGCGCATCGCCCGCGATCTCCACGACGGTCTGGCCCAGAATCTCTACTTCCTGGGTCTCAAGATCGATTTTCTGGCCAAGCAAGCGCTGCGTGACTCAGAGACCACGCATCAGGAACTCAAAGCGCTCAAGAAGACGGTACAGGCCAACATCCAGGAAATCCGGCGCACCATCTTTGCGCTGCGCCCGGTAAACCTGGACGCGGGCTTCGGCGTGGCGGTCCGCACCTATGTGCGCGAATTCGGCGAGCAGGCCGGACTGTCGATCGATTATGTGTGCAGCGGCGATGAGGATGATCTGCCGCGTGCGTTAGAGCCAGTACTCTTTCGGTTGGTTCAGGAAGCGCTCAACAACGTGGCCAAACATGCCGGCAGCAGCCGAGCCTGGGTCGATCTGACCATCCGACCGGGGCAATCGGTCGGGCTGAAGGTCCGCGACGACGGCATCGGCTTCAACGCCGACCGTCTGCCCACGGCCAACGGCGCCAAGCTGGGCCTGACGCAGATGCAACAACGGGTCACGGCGGCCGGCGGCACGTTCACCGTGACCAGCGTCCCGACCCAAGGCACAACCTTGCACGCGGAGATCCCGCTGATCGAGATCGTGCCCGACGATGCGATCTTGCACGCGAGGGAGGTTGCATGACACAACGCATCCGCATTCTGATCGCCGATGACCACACCATGGTGCGCCAGGGATTGACCCAGATCTGCAACGCCGAGCCGGACATGGAGGTGGTCGGCCAGGCGGCTGACGGCCAGGAGGCATCGCGGCTGGCCTTGCAGCTTGAGCCTCACGTGGTGGTCATGGACATCAACATGCCTGTGTTGGACGGCGTGCAGGCGACCCGCTACATCACAGAGAACGCACCGGACGTGGGCGTGCTGATTCTCACCATGTACCGCCAGGACCAGTATGTCTTCGAGGCCATCAAGGCCGGCGCGCGGGCCTATCTGCTCAAGGATGCCGACAGCGACGAGCTGCTGCGCACGATCCGCATCGTGGCCGACGGCGAAGCGCTGCTCGACCCGAGCATCGCCCTGAAAATGATGGACGAGTTCCGTCGCATGCAGGAGACGCCGACGGACAACGAGCAGGTTGGCCAAGAGATCGCCCAGCTTTCCGAACGCGAACGAGACATTCTCAAACTGGTGGCCCAAGGTCTGGACAACGGCCAGATCGGCGACCGGCTGGGTCTCTCGGAGAAGACCATTCGCAACCGGCTGACCCGGATCTTCGAGAAACTCCAAGTCAACAACCGCATCCAGGCAACGCTGGTGGCGTTGAGGCAGGGGTTGGCGAGTCTAGACGAGTAATGGCGTAATCCGTACTGCGTAATTTAGTGCTGCGTGCTGCTTGCTGCGTGAGATTGGCGTCGAGGATCGGGTTCGTTGATATGACCGACTTGAGCTGGAGGCAGCGTCAATAGCGAAGCCATCTCAAACGAGACCTTACGCAGTACGCAGCAAGCGGTTTTCATCACTCAGACGACACAGATCTCAAAACCGGTTTGTCAACGAGACCTCACGCAGCACGTAGCAAGCAGCACGTAGCAAGCAGCACGTAGCATGTCACATCCAACCACGAAAGGATCCACCCCATGCGCGTAATCGTTACCGGCGGCAGCGGCAAGGCCGGGGCCTATACTGTTCGAGAGCTGGCCGCGGCCGGCCATGAAGTGCTCAATGCCGATCGCATGCGCCCCAAAGAGACGCTGCCCGGTTCGTTCATCCAGCTCGATCTGACCGACGCCGGCGAGGTCTATGACGCTCTTCGCCCAGTTCAAGCCCGAGGGCGTCTGCCATCTGGCGGCCAATCCGTCGCCGTCCGGCTTTCCACGCCAGCAGACCTTCGCCAACAACGTGCTCAGCACCTACAACGTCATGCAGGCCGCGGGCGACAGCGGCATTGTGACGCGCTTCATCTACGCCTCCAGCGAAATGGCCACCGGCTGGCTGACCACCGACGAACTGCCGCCCCGCTTCCCCTTCAACGAGGAGGACCGGGTCGACACGCCCAGCGCCTATGCGCTGAGCAAGTTTATGGGCGAGAAGATCGCCGACTCCATGCTGGTGCGCTATCCGCAGATGAGCTTCTGCAGCCTGCGCATCAACAACGTCATCCCGCCCGACGCCTACGACATCCTGGCCTATCGACGCGAGAACTTCCCCGAAGGCGGCGGCAACTTCTGGAGCTACATCGACGCGCGTGACGTGGCCGGCGCTTTCCGCGCCGCGCTGGAAGGCGAGAGCGAAGGCCACGAGGTCTACCTCATCGCCGCGGCCGACACCTGTCTCGATACGCCGATCCAGGAAGCCGTCGAGCGGCTCTACGGGCCCGGCGCCAACTTCGCGCCGGATCACGGCGCAGTTCCAGTCGGCCTTCGATTGCAGCAAGATCGAACGCGACTTCGGCTGGACCGCCCAACACAGTTGGCGCGACGAGGTTTAGGACAGCGAGGGATATGGAACGCGGATGACACGGATGCGAGCGGATCATCCGCCGGATCACAAGAATGATCACGCGAAATATTCCGTCACGATCACTGATCGACGAATCCGTGTCACTCGACGAGACCTTACGCAGCACGCAGTACGCAGCAGAATCCAACCCAAATGATGAAAGGACTAGCACCACCATGCAATACACCAATCTTGGACGAACCGGCCTGTCAGGTCAGCAAGCTCTGCCTGGGCACCATGAACTTCGGGCCGCGCACCAGCGAGGCCGACTCCTACGCCATCATGGACCATGCGCTGGAGGTCGGCATCAACTTCTTCGACACGGCCAATCGCTACGGCCGCGAGGTCAGCCTGGGCCACACCGAGGAGATCATCGGGCGCTGGCTGGCCCAGGGCGGGCGACGCGAGCAGATCGTGCTGGCCACCAAGCTCTACGGCGCGATGGGCGACGGCCCCAACGACAAGGGTCTGTCGGCCTACCACATCCGCCAGGCCTGTGAGGACAGCCTGCGCCGCCTGCAGACCGACCACATCGACCTCTACCAGATGCACCACGTGGACCGCAGCACACCGTGGGAAGAGATCTGGCAGGCCATGGAGCAGCTGGTGCGCGAGGGCAAGATTCTCTACGTCGGCTCCAGCAACTTCGCGGGCTGGCACATCGTGCAGGCCAACGAGGCCGCCAAACAGCGCAACTTCATGGGCCTGGTCTCGGAGCAGAGCAAGTACAGCCTCAACGCACGCATGGTCGAGCTGGAAGTGCTGCCGGCCTGCGAGAGCTACGGCGTGGGCGTGATTCCGTGGAGCCCATTGGGCGGCGGCCTGCTGGGCGGCGTGCTCAAGAAGGTCTCCGAAGGACGGCGTGCGTCGGAAGGCATGCAGCGCACCATCGAAGCGCATCGCGACCAGCTCGAAGCGTGGGAAGGCCTCTGCGCCGAGCTGGGCCAAGAGCCGGCCGACGTGGCCCTGGCCTGGCTGCTCCACAACCCGGTCGTGACCGCGCCCATCATCGGCCCGCGCACCATGGCCCAGTTCGAAGGCAATCTGGGCGCGCTGGACATCGAACTCTCAGACGAAACCCTGGCCAAGATCGACGAGATCTGGCCCGGCCCGGGCGGCGCAGCGCCTGAAGCGTATGCTTGGTAGAGCGGATAAAGAGGAGGTATGACAATGGACTACCGATTTATGGGCAAAACCGGTCTGAGGGTCAGTGATCTCTGCCTCGGGGCGATGACCTTTGGCCGGGAAGCGGATGAGAAGCTGAGCCATCAGATGATGGACCGCTTTGTTGAAGCCGGCGGCAATTTCATCGACACAGCCAACGTCTATTCGCTCGGCCTGTCGGAGGAGATCGTGGGAAGCTGGCTTCAAACACAGCATCGCGATGACCTTGTGATCGCAACCAAGGTACGCTTTCCCATGGGACCCGGCCCCAACGAAGTTGGGCTGAGCCGCAAACATATCTTGGCCAGTGTGGAAGCCAGCCTACGCCGTCTGCATACCGACTACATCGATCTCTATCAGGTCCACTGCTGGGATCCGATTACACCGCTGGAGGAGACCCTCAGCACACTCAACGATCTGGTGCGCGACGGCAAGGTACGCTACATCGGGGCCAGCAACTACAGCGGATGGCAGTTGCAGAAAGCCATCGACTTGAGCAAGCAAATGGGCTGGGAGCCATTTACATGCTTGCAGCCTCTCTACAACCTACTCGATCGTTCGCTCGAATGGGAACTGATCCCGCTCTCTTTGAACGAAGGCGTAGGCGTCATTCCCTGGAGTCCGCTGCGCGGCGGCTGGCTCAGCGGCAAGTTCCGCCGCGGCATGACCATGCCCGCGGAAGGCACTCGAGTCGAGAAGGCGGAGAAAGAGGGCTGGGGCGAATCGTGGAGCGCCTACAACAATGAGCGAACCTGGTCGGTGCTGGACGCTCTGTTCGACGTCGCCGAGGGGACCGGCAAAGCGGTACCCCAGATTGCGCTCAACTGGCTGCTCCAGCGTCCTGGCGTCACCGCCCCGATCATCGGCGCACGCAACCTAGAGCAGTTGGAAAGCAACATTGGGGCTAGCGGCTGGACGCTGGACGAGGATCAGATGGCGCGGCTCACCGGAGCCGGAGCCACTGAGTTGCCCTATCCCTACAGCCACATCAGTGGCTGCTGAAAAGCGACGGCATAAGAGTCGCTGTCGTAAGTGATTTCGGGGCAGATGCAGAGTGAGTGTTGGGGATCGAGATGGGAGGACTCCGGCCTTCGGCCTAGGATTGGGTCGTTGTCGACTACGCCCAATCTCCCCCAATCTCCTACTCCCCAATCCCTATTCTCCAGTCACCAATCACCAAATTCAACACAAAGGACCACGAATGCAGTACGACGACTTGGCAATGCAGGAATGAAGGTCAGCGCGGTATCGCTCGGCGGGTGGACCACGTTTGGCGGCTCGATCCAGGAGATGGATCTGGCCGAAGAGATCATCGTCGGCGCCTACGAGGCGGCATCAATTTCTACGACATCGCCGACGTCTACGCACGCGGCGAGTCGGAGAAGATGATGGGCAAGGTGCTGGCCCGCTTCCCGCGCAACACGCTGGTCATCTCGTCCAAGGTTTTCGGCGAGATGAGCGATGATGTCAACGACCGCGGCCTCTCGCGCAAACATATCATGGAGTCCATCGATCGCTCGCTGCGCAACATCGGCACCGACTACCTGGACATCTACTACTGCCACCGCTACGACGACGAGACGCCGCTGGAAGAGACCGTGCGCGCCATGGACGATCTGATCCACCAGGGCAAGATCCTCTACTGGGGCACCAGCGAATGGCCGGCGGCACGCATCGCCGAAGCCTACGGCATCGCCCGCCAGTACAATCTCTATCCGCCCCAGGCCGAACAACCGGGCTACCACATGATGCGCCGCACGCGGGTCGAGAACGAGGTGCTGCCCGTGACCGAGCCGCTGGGCATCGGTCTGACCGTCTTCAGCCCCATGGCCAACGGTCTGCTCATCGGGCAAGTACGACGAAGCCGTGCCCGAAGGCACCCGCTACGCCGGCCGCGACAATCTGGGCGACGAGTTCGAGGCCAATCGCGAGAAGGTGCGCCAACTCAAGCCGATTGCCGACGAGCTGGGCATCACGCGGGCCGAGCTGGCACTGGCCTGGTGCCTGCGTTTGCCCGGCGTCAGCAGCGTCATCACCGGCGCGACCAAGCAGTCACAGATCGAGAGCAATGCCCGGGCGGCTGAGGTGGTGCTCGAGTGAGGATGTGATTGCGCGGATTGATGAGATTATGCCGAAGTAAAGAATAACGGTTAATGCTGAATTGATAATGCTCAACGGTTAACGGGTGTCTGCACGCTTGATGTCGTTGATTTCGCGCTGGTCGCTAGGCAGACAAGAGATCTGGCCCAATATCATCTGTGAACATCCGTTTTCCATCAGTGTCCATCTGTGACAAAAAAGAAAGGACCAACCACATGCAATACCGATCATTCGGAAGAACCGGCGTCAAGGTCAGCGAGCTCTGCCTGGGCTGTATGATGTTCGGCGGCAAGACCACGCCCGAGGACTCGTACGCCATCATCGACCGGGCCATCGACGCCGGCATCAACTTCCTGGACACGGCCAATGTCTACAGCCGCGGCCGCAGCGAGGAGGTGACCGGCGAGGCGCTCAAGCGCAACGGCAAGCGCCATGAGATCGTGCTGGCCACCAAGGTCCACGGCACCATGGCCGACGACGATCCCAACATGCAGGGCAACAGCCGCCGCCACATCATCGAGCAGTGCGAGGCCAGCCTGCGCCGCCTGCAGACCGACTACATCGATCTCTACCAGATCCACCGCCCCCAGTCCGACATCCCCATCGACGAGACGCTGCGCGCGCTGGACGATCTGGTCCGCGCCGGCAAGGTGCGCTACATCGGCACCAGCACCTTCGCCGCCTGGCAGGTGATGGAGTCGCTCTGGGTCTCCAAGGAACTGGGCCTCAACCGCTTCGTCTGCGAGCAGCAGCCCTACAACATCCTCGACCGGCGCGTCGAGCGCGAACTGCTGCCCATGGCGCGCACCTACGGCATCGCCACCATCCCGTGGAGCCCGCTGGCCGGCGGTCTGCTGACCGGCAAGTACACGCGCAATGCACCGCCGCCGCCGGACAGCCGCTTCGCCAACATCGAGGGCAATCCCATTCAGCAACGGCGCATGGTCGAGCAGGTCTACGACGTCAACGAGGCGCTGACGCCCATGGCCGAGGCCAAGGGCTGCACCGTGGCCCAGTTGGCCCTGGCCTGGGTGCTCCAGCAGCCGGGCGTGACCAGCCCCATCATCGGGCCGCGCACCATGGCCCAGCTTGAGGACAATCTGGGCGCGGTCGGCGTCAGCTTCAGCGATGAGGATCTGGCCGTCATCGACGAGATCGTGCCCCGGGCCAGATGGTCTCGCCGTTCTACCAGGCCGACTTCGGGCCGCATTTGTATCGATAAATTGGTCGTGTGAATGGAACCGCGGATGGACGCGAAAAAACGCAGATAGTTCTACCGGCCTTTCAAGCCTCTGAGGATACCACCCAAATCTCTGCGTCTATTTGCGTCCATCCGCGGCTATTTTTGCTACGCGTAGAAAGAGATACTAGTTGCGGCTGCTGAATCCATTGCGGATCACGCGAATCGGGATCGGTTGGACACGAGGCTGAGATCATTCTGTGTAGCTTTGATGTCGCGGTTTTCCGCCACGCGACCATTCTCCCGTCGCCAGGTCCAGCCGGTAGAGGTCGACATTCTGTTCTGTTTTCTGCTCGCCGTCCCCACCCGTAATGATCTTGCCCTCGGTGATCTTGATGGCATTCTCGGCTGCGTCGAACACAGCCTGATGCCCGTAGATCCAGCCTGGATTGTCCCCACGGGTTGCAACTTTCTCGATTCGAAATTCCTGGCAATTGAGCCGATAGACAGGTGTTTCCTCAGGTTGCCTTGCGCCATGATAACCCAGACAGCCGATGATGTAGATGTTGCCATCAACTAAGGTAGCGGTGTGAAAATCGGTGGGCGAAAAAACCGTTTGGGGATAGCCGTAAATATCGACCGACAGGTCTGGATGGACCACAATCACATCATTGTATATGTAGAAGTCGGGATCGTATGAATCTTCGTGTTCGCCAGCGATCCAGATCTCCCTGCCGTCGGGCAACCGTGTGTGCGACATGCCAAAACGTGAAAAGCTCCAGACCGGGCCGCCATGTTGGTAGGTTGGCGTCGCCGGATAGCGTGTAATCAGTTCTTCACCACTGAGTTCCTTTATTTCCCGAACGCTGGGCATCGGGCTTTCAGCGAGGGCACGCATATACTCCTGACAGGCGCGGTCAAAGTGCACGCGCGCAGACCAGGCAGTCCAGCTTCTCTGAACCATCAGCTTCCAGAAGGCCATGTCCATCAACTCAGGATTGCTCACACCAAAGCGCGGTTCTTTCTGAACGCGATAGCGTTCTTTGCCAATCGCATCGACCATGCCGACTTCGTCGATGCGGTTGGCCGCAGTGGCCAGACGCTGTATCCAGGCGCGTTGTTCATCGTTGAGGTTCATAGCAAGGTTAGCCAGCGCTTGATCAGTGGCCGCACGTCGAAGTTTTTCCAGCAGCGGTAAAGACAGGCTCAGAACCTGCTTGAAGTCGTCAGTTGGCAACCCACCTTCGCGGGCGTCCTGCCGGAAGTAATCGAGTATGTCTTCGAAATCGGGTGGTCGTGTCATGATTTGATTCTCAACTGGTCAACTCCGCATTTCGTAGCACGTTCCCGCGTCCACTGATACTCGCGCATCCCAAAATCCACCGGTACATATCCGAGCTTGCTGTAAACGCTCTTGCCCTGGTCGGACGACCAAATCCAAGTATCCTGGTACCCGCGGCGTAACGCTTCCTGCATGCAGATGTAGGTGACGGCGCTGCCGAATCCCTGGCGACGGTATTCTTGCGGCGTGGAGACGTTGTAGACACTGGCGCTGCCGCCGGCCACCAGCAGCGTCAACGATGTCACCGGCTGCTCGTCTAAAAAGCCAATGTAGTGGGTGACAATGGCGTCCTCGCCAAAGCCGTGGCGGGCGTAGGCGTCGTAGAAGATGTGCAGATCGCCGGCCCCGAAACCGGCAGCAGAGACAGCGCGCCACTGCTCCAGCATGGCCGCGTTGCGCACCTGCTCGATGTGAAAGGCGTCCGGCGTCGCCGGAACGTCGCCCAGCGTAGTCAGATCGGCGATCATCCAGTTGCCGCCTGGGCCGCCGATCTCGCCGATCAGGCCCCAGGTTCCGTCAGGGCCGCCAGCTTTGCCACGGCCGGCCAGCCGCGCGCCGAGATCGTCCGGGCTTGAGCCGGGGAAGACGTACCAGTCGATCTTGTTGGCCAGTTGTCCTACCTCAGAAATGACCTCATCGATACGCCGATCGGCCGACTCGTCGGAGAACTGGGCGCGCAGTATGTGATTGCCCGGCGCGCCGAAATCGGCAACGATCCAGGTGGCGTCGTCGGTTTCTGTGAAATGCACGTCGGGCAGGCCTTCGAAGAGGCGAAAATAGGCGATGAGGTTGGCCTGCACTCGCCTGACAGCTTCCAGTTTCTCAAAGCTCGATAATGAATCAAACATCGCCCTTTCGGCTCCTCTCAGGTATCGTAATTCGTCACCTTCTTTTGCTTCGACTGGTTCCGGTATTTTCTATGGGCGTTGCGGAACTCGACAACGAATTCGGACGAAAACGAATTCAGTCGTTCACGATTTGGAGAAAAACGAGATTCCTTCGATTGCACTCAGGACATGCCTTCGCTGGTGTTGTGCGAGCGTGAAGGCTCCAGATCGACCCGCTCAGAATGACAAATCGTGAACTACTGGAACTACAGTCTACGTTTTCACCGACGTCTGCCCTAAACGACAGATTGTTTTCACCCGGAGAATCATTCGTTGCCGTCTGAATTCGCTGTCGCGCATAGGGCAACGAACAACCACTGAATTCTGGCGAATTCAGTGGTTCGATTATCGCACACTTGTCAAGTGCATTTGTAACCTTCACAAATTCGTACTTGACAGATCGTGCTCCATGCCATAACATACTGAATGAACATTCAATCAGGAGTCGGCAATGGCAGTGCATGTGGCAAACAAACGAACCGCAATCCTGGACGCGACCTTGCGCCTGATCTCCAAAAACGGCTTTCACGGCACTGCCATGTCCAAAGTGGCCAAAGAGGCGGGCGTGAGCGCGGGGATTATCTATCACTACTTCGACAGCAAAGATGAGTTGATGGATGAACTCTACATTGAGATCAAGCGCAATTTCGGCGCATCGTTGACTGACAGCTTTGACAGCACCCAGCCGCTGCGGACGCAGATTCACCAGATGTTGAGCGCCATGATCCGCTACTACATCCGTCGTCCTCTGGAGTCCGCCTTTTTGGAGCAGTACAACCGGTCGCCCTACCACCAACCGGAGATCGAACTGGAGACAGCCCAATATTACCTCCCGCTGATTGAGGTTTTTCAGCGCGCGAAAGCGGAGATGATCATCAAGGATCTGCCTGAGCCTGTGGTGCTCGCCTTTACGCTGGACGTAGCTACGTCGTTGGCTCAGCGCCATGCATCAGGCTTTGTCGAACTGACCGACGCGCTGATTGAAGAAGTAATTGAAGCCTCGTGGGAAGCAATTCGTCAGTAGCAGGTATTTTTTTGCCCCACAAATCGAATGAACGTTCAATTGGATATCGTGATCAAGGAGAAAAACCATGGCTCAGAAGTGGACACAGCAGGACATCCCAGACCAGACCGGAAAGATAATTGTCGTTACCGGCGCCAATAGCGGCCTCGGTTTCGAATGCTCGAAGACACTGGCCGCAAAGGGTGCAACCGTCGTGATGACGGCACGCAATATGCAGAAGGGCGAGCAGGCTCGATCCGATATTCTGTCGGAGCAACCGGATGCGTCAGTGGACTTGATGAAGCTCGACGTCGGCGATCTGAGTTCAGTCCGCGATTTCGCCACGGCTTTCAAGGCCAAGTATGACCGACTGGATATCTTGCTCAACAACGCCGGCGTGATGGCGATTCCGCGGCAGGAGACGCCCGACGGCTTCGAGATGCAGCTTGGCGTCAATCATCTGGGCCACTTTGCGCTCACAGGCCTGCTACTCGATGTCATTACGCAGACGCCGCAGGCGCGCATTCACAACGTCTCCAGCAGCGCCAACTATATGGGAACCATCAACTTCGACGATCTGATGAGCGAAAAAGAATATAGCCGCTGGAACGCCTACGGCCAGAGCAAACTGGCCAACATCTTCTTCACGTTCGAGTTGCAGAAGCGCCTGACCGAGGCCGGCTACGATACCATCGCAAACACGTCACATCCAGGACTTGTCATCGGCAACTTGCAGGAGAACAGCGTCGAACAGTCCGGCACAAAGATGGAAGCCCTGGGCTACAGTTTCTCCAAGCTCTTTCTGGCCCAGGACATTAAGATGGGCGTGCTGCCCATGCTCTATGGCATGACGGCGGAGGATGCCAAAGGCGGCGTCTTCTATGGCCCCAACACCTTCAACATGCGCGGCTATCCGGCGGAGAAAAA
This sequence comes from uncultured Chloroflexia bacterium, assembly GCA_963698255.1. Classification (GTDB taxonomy): domain Bacteria; phylum Chloroflexota; class Anaerolineae; order Caldilineales; family Caldilineaceae; genus JAWKOK01. Next base: position 46,754 of record CAVOQD010000018.1, read on the forward strand.
GGTCAACAAGGAAGCCTATGACGCCGCTGCGCTTGAGCGATTCTGGGCAGTTTCCGAAGAATTGACTTCGATCCAATACTTACCTTCGCAGACGGCCCAAACCAAAGCGGTCGAAAACTGAGGATGGACCGATCCAGCGGCCCATACAAAGAAGACTGTGAGCCATGCGACTGTGAAACAACCTCATTCAGTCGACAATGGATCGGCCCGGTTCCAAGACCGGCAAGACAAATCGGTCGAATGCCCGCGCATTCGTTTGACAATCGGAGAAGGAATTTCACATGAATCGAAAAGCCCTAGTCAAGACGTCGCTGGTACTGTTGGCCGGCGTCGGTCTCTACAAATATTTCAGCAGCAAACGACAGAAACAAGCAGGCGAGGTCTGGACAGTCGCCGACATGCCCGATCTGACCGGAAAAGTGATCATCGTCACCGGCGCCAACAGCGGCATCGGATTTGAGGCGGCAAAGGAATTTGCGCGCAAGCACGCACAGGTGATCCTTGCCTGTCGCAACATGGAGAAAGCACAGGTCGCTCTGGACAGCATCACCAGCGGAGCTTCCGGATGCGCAGGCAACGGTCATGCAACTGGATCTGGCCAGCCAATCCTCCGTCCACCAGTTTGCGGACGAGTTTCTGGCGCGCTACGATCGGCTTGATGTATTGGTCAACAACGCAGGCATCATGATGGTGCCGTATGGAACGACTGAAGACGGCTTTGAACGCCAATTGGGCACCAATCATCTGGGACACTTCGCGTTGACCGGGCTTCTGATCGATCGATTGCTTTCAACGCCGGGATCGCGGGTGGTCAATGTGAGCAGCGGCGCCCACCGCATGGGCACAATGGACTTCGCCGATCTGAACTACGAAGGGGGAAGCGACTATTCGTCACACGGGGCATATGGCCGCTCCAAGCTGGCCAATCTGCTCTTCACCTATGAATTACAACGCAGATACGAAGCGGCCGGCGCTGACGCGATTGCAGTGGCAGCCCATCCCGGCGTTTCCGAGACCAACTTGGGAACGCATCTATATGATCGTTGGTATTTCAAACTATTCACCCCCTTGATGGACCGTTTTCTCCAGGGTGCGGACATGGGTGCGTTGCCCACCATACGTGCGGCCGTTGATTCGGGTGTCGCAGGAGCCGACTACTATGGACCCGATGGGTTCATGGAGCAGCGCGGCTATCCAGTGTTGGTGCCGTCGAGCGAGGCCTCCCACAAAGAGGCTGACGCTGCCCGACTCTGGCAGATTTCCGAAGAGATGACCGATGTGCACTATTTGGATTGAGATACATAGCCGCGCATTCAGGAGAGCCAAATGACCGTCATTACGCGAAACTTCCGCAAGTGGTGGCAGCCGCCACGCAAAACCAGTGATCGCGAAGAGGACCGGACCGTCACGTTCTTGGAGCTCTTCTACGATCTCGTCTACGTGGTGGTCATCGCCGAACTCAGCCACGGGTTGGCCGTGCACGTTGGCCTGCAGGGCTTTGCAGAATTCGCCATGCTCTTCGTGCTCGTCTGGTTTGCCTGGCTCAACGGCGCCCTCTATCACGATTTGCACGGCAACAACGACATCCGCACTCGGGTCTTCACATTTCTGCAGATGTTTACGGTCGCGGCCATGGCCGTCTTCGCGCACAACGCATTCGGCAACGGGTCGGTCGGCTTTGCGCTCGCCTTTGCCGCCTACCAATTGATCATCACCTATCTCTGGTGGCGAACGGGTGTCCACGATCCACTGCACCGACCTCTCTCGACGCCATACGTGTACACATATCTGTTCTCGACAGCGATCTTTGTTGTCTCAGCGCTTGTGCCGCCCCCATGGCGATTCTATCTGTGGGGCATTGGTACCTTGCTCAGCGTGTTGATGCCACTGGTTTCGTTCATGCGACGGCCATCCGATCCGGACGTGTTGGCCGAACACGAGCGAAGCATGCGACCGAGCCCGTCCATTGTTGAGCGCTTCGGGCTCCTAACCATCATCGTGCTAGGCGAGGTGATCGTAAGTGTGGTACGTGGGGTGGCCGGTCACCATCATTTGACCTGGGGAGTGGGCATTACCGCAGCGTTGGGTATGTTGCTGGCCATTGGCATCTGGTGGCTCTATTTCGATTTCGTCTCCCGACACATGCCAATCGACGGTCTGCGATCCGGCGCCTGGATCTACCTGCACCTCTTCATGACCATGAGCATCGTGGCCACGGGCTCGGCCGTCCTCAACGTGGTGGAACATGCCGGCGAACCGATGCCACAGGACGTTGGTTGGCTGCTGGTCGGCGCCATTGGGGCGACGCTGGTCTGCATCGCCCTACTAATGGGAACGATTCAGCTTCAACAGCGCTATCTTTCACTCTATCGACGGGCAGCCATGATGACGGCGCTGTGCGCTGTACTATCGTTTGCCATGGGGTTCCTTCCCCTGGCTGCAAATGCACTACTGATGATACTGGTCTTACTCATGCTTCTACCCGTCTTCTACGGATTCAAGGTATGGGTCGTTGCCTTGGGGGCAGAGGAGATTCCGATCGATTGATCGATGGACCAGCATTCCGGGATTGGACCCCAGCAAGTTGCGACACCAGAGCCAGGCGTAGCGCAACCCCGGAATACTGGATCACACGTGAGCACGTTCAAGGAACCTTCATCGGGGGGGGGCGGACAAGAATGAGTAAGAAATCGAATTTACCGGCCGATACCTTTGCCGAATGTTTACCCGCTGATACGCGGCAGATACTGGTGGTAGGCCCAATCCGGCAAGTGAACAGATTGTGGTTCAATGATGGAGCCGTCTTCATCAATTTCCCTCGCAGCCACACAATAGGGCGCATCATAGCTCACGGCAAACGTGTCGCTGACGACCTCGTCGGGAGTTGGCAGAGTGCCCGATACAACAGTTGAGACGGCAACTGTATACGTGTCAGGCAGCATAATCGCCGGCAAATTTATCACAAAGAAAAAGCGGCCATCTTCTGCCGAAGAAACGATGCCCACTGAATGTTCGTTGATCCAAACTGCCACTGAACTGCTGGCAGCAAAACCCGACCCATAGACCGGGCTTTCGCTGCCCGGATGGCAAACATAGCTTGCCGAGATTCGGGGCGATTCCTGAGCAAGGATAGACTCAGCCCCACTCAAACAGAGTGAGGATATCACCAATAGCAGTGATGTCAGGCCAGACACCCACAAACGGAACTATTTCGGTGATGGTATTGTCAAAGCCAAACCCCTCTGTAAAAAGTTTGTCACAGACATGTCCACAGATCCCGTGAACTGTTCAACCGTCGCCCAGTAGTCATTCCAGATGCTGTTTGGCCCGAACGGGCCATAGGTCACCCGGATACGCAGCAAACCCTTCTCCAAAATCTGCTCTCACTACGGATCGGCAACCGCGCCCACTTCAACCATAACGCCGCACCCGCAGATCGGCCTGGGCCTGGTGCCCTGCAAAACGCTCGATGGCGCAGAGTCGAGAGCAATACTCACCGACCAGGGCGCTGGCCTCGTCGGTGACCACCCGCTGATAGGTGACAGTTTTGAGAAACTTGCCCACCCACAGACCGCCGGTGTAGCGGGCGGCCTGTTTGGTGGGCAATGTGTGGTTGGTGCCGATGACCTTGTCGCCATAGGCCACGTTGGTGCGCGGGCCGAGGAAGAGCGCACCGTAGTTGGTCATGTGGGCCAGGAAGTAGTCGTCGTCGGTGGTCAGGACCTGAACGTGCTCGCTGGCGATGCGGTCGGCCTCGACCACGGCTTCGGCATGATCGGCCACCACGATAATCGATCCGTAGTCTCGCCATGCCACGCCTGCGATGTCGGCGGTGGGCAATGTCTCCAATTGCCGACCGACCTCGACCAGCACGGCCTCCGCCAGTTCTACGCTCGTCGTGATCAGCACGGCCGGCGAGGTCGGGCCGTGCTCGGCCTGGCCCAGCAGATCGGTGGCCACCATCTCGGCATCGGCCGACTCGTCGGCGATGATCAGCACCTCGGTCGGCCCGGCCAGCAGATCGATGCCCACACGGCCGAAGAGCTGGCGCTTGGCCTCGGCCACGTAGGCGTTGCCCGGCCCGACCAGCATGTCGACCGGCTCCAGATCTCGCAGTTCCCAACGCCATGCGTGCGATGGCCTGAACGCCGCCGATGACGTGGATCTCATCGGCTCCGGCCAAGTGCATGGCCGCGATGGTCTCCCTGGGCAGTTGACCGTCGATGGGCGGCGTGCTGGCGATGACTCGCTTGACGCCGGCCACCTTGGCCGTCAGCACGCTCATGTGGGCCGAGGCCACCATGGGATAGCGCCCGCCGGGCACGTAGCAGCCCACGCTGTTGACCGGGATGTTCTTGTGGCCGAGGATCACGCCGGGCAGCGTCTCGACCTCGACATCACGCAGCGCAGCCCGCTGGATCTCGGCGAAGTTGCGGATCTGGGCCTGGGCAAAGCGGATGTCGTCCAGGGTCTGCTGCGGGACGGCGTCGATGATGTCGGCGATCTGCGCCTCGCTCAGCCGGAAGCGTTCCGGGTTCCAGCCGTCGAACTTCAGCGACAGCTCGCGCACGGCCTCGTCGCCGCGCAGACGAATGTCGTCCAGGATGCCGCGTACGACGGCCTGCACCTGCTGGTCCGCTTCGTAGCGTTCGGTTTCGCTCCGGCCCCGCTTGAGAATTTCGGCCATGGCTACGCTTACGCCTCCTCCCGAAAAAGTGTCGGCTTGAGGACGACGATGCGGGTTTGCGCGGGCAATGTCTCCACAGTGAACTCGACTTCCGTACCGTCCACCCAGTCGATGGCCGAATCTTCATAGTTGGAAGTAAAGACGGTGACCGGCAGCATGTTGAAGCGCGGGCCGGGAATGCGGTAGTGCATGGGGATGACGACCTTGGGCTTGACGGTTTCGATCACGGCGTGCAGATCGGCCAGATCGATGGTCGGGTAGCCGCCGGCCAACGCCAGCAGGATATCGGTGCCGGCCAGCGCCTCCATCTGCGCATCGGTGAGTGCATTGCCGGCATCGCCCATGTGGGCGATCTTGATGCCCTCCAGCGTGAAGCGGTACATGGCGTTGTCGCGCACCACGTCCTTGTGGACGCTCTCCTGGGACCAGATGGCGCTAAACTCGACCCCGTCCGCCGTGGCGCCGCTCTCGACAATGTCGGTGGCGGTCACCAGTTCAAAGCCGGCGGGAATCGAGCCGACATAGCAGTGGGCATCGTCGTCATCAGAACTGCGCACCACGATGTCGGCCGCTTCGGTGATGGGCGGCAGGTCCATGACCTCGCTGGGTTCGTAGGGGTCGGTGATGATGCGCAGGCCGTCGCCTTCGATCAGAAATGAAGCATGAGCCAACCATTTGATCTTCATCGTTCGTCTCCTTCGCACCTAAGTTGCGCCCGGATGGCAGGTGGCCGACGTCGGCCGTGGGTCTGTGATTCTATTGCATGGCGGGGTTTGGGGCAAACGGAAAAACTCTCCAGCGCAAAAACAAAACCAGAAATGAGACGCCCGCCAATATGAATCGCTGAAATGAAAAATGAAAAGTCAAAGTCTAAGGTTGAGTAGCCCACCAAGTTGTGAATGGGAGTTTTTCTGTTGCCGATTTGAGGACATTTTGTAGCCACGTTGTAGCCATTCTGGAGCCACGTTGTAGCCATTCTGGAGACAGTCTGTATTCATCGTGTGGACAGTTTGTCGCATTGAACGAGATAAACTATGGCGGGCGATACTCGATTAACAAATTGATTTGGCACTTTGGAATCTCATGGGCCGGCACCATCGGTTTTAGAATGTTGAAAAATCCAGATAGTGGTATACGCCGGGCTTACCCAGCCCACAGCAGATAATCGTAAGGATCGCATCCTATGTGTTACCTCGCTGATTTCTGAATCTTCAACAGTTGGCGACTGATACCAGAAACTGACCGAAACCAGTTTGCTAAAGCAGACGCCAAGTTATAGTTGACCCAATTGTCAAGACCACGAAACGGCGAAAATAAGGTGAAACTGAGATTGATGCAGCTTGGTCTTATGTTCACTTAGATTGGCGGCGTCACTTGCGCCACACGCTTCCTTACAACCTGGTCGCGGAGCCACCTCGCGGCAGCGGGCTTTTGTCAATCGCCAAGGTTCTGAAACGGTCAAGCGTCGTTGGATCTGAGTCCACTGGCCAAGGTCGCCGCGTCATCGACGATGGCAGATTCTTCGTCAGAGGCAGAAAAAGAAGAAAATCTGCCGTCTTGACAAAAGGCCGCTGCCGTCGAGACACTGAGAGACCAGGTGGTATGGGGCGTGCCACGGTATCCGTCTTGATCTCAAGCGGCGAAATGCACTTCAGCCGGCGTGCGATAGTCCAATGATTGATGCAGACGCTCCTGATTGTAGAAGTTGAAGTAGCGCTCAAGTCCTGCAGCCAGTGCCGGCACGGTTGAATACTCCTTGATATAGAGGTCTTCATACTTGACCGAGCGCCAGAGCCGCTCGATGAAAACGTTGTCCAAGGCCCGACCTCGGCCGTCCATGCTGATGCGGATGCCGGCATTCTCCAGACAGGAGGTGTAAGCCGTCGCCGTGAACTGAACGCCCTGGTCCGTGTTGAAGATCTCCGGCTTCCCGCTCTGTAGCGCCTGCTGCAACGTCTCCAGACAGAAGCTGCCGTCCCGTGAGTTCGAGAGTTGCCAAGCGATGACATAACGGCTGTACCAGTCCATGATGGCGACCAGATACATGTACCCCCTGGGCATGGGCACATAGGTGATGTCACTGCTCCAGACCTGCAACGGACGAGTAATGGCCAGATTGCGCAGCAGGTAGGGATAGACCTTGTGCTCTGATGAGCGAATCGTCGTCTTGGGTCCAGGGAAGATGGCCCGGATACCCATCTTCTGCATCAAGCGTTGGACTCGTTTGTGGTTGACCTCATAGCCGATGCGGCGTAGATGGGCCGTCATCTTGGGCCAACCATAGAACGGCGTTCTCAGATATTGCTCATCGATGAGCCGCATCAGGTGCAGGTTGAACTCGGATTCGCCGGCCGGTGCAGAGTAGTAGGTCGAGCGATTGAGACCCAGCAGTTGACACTGTCGGCGGATGCTGATCGTCGCGTGGCCTGCTTCTATCAACGACCGTTTGGCATCACTGGAAAGGAGCAACCTTTTTTTTCAGCCATTCCAACTCCATCTTCAGCCGTCCGATTTGCTTGTAGAGTTCCGCCTCCTGTTCTGCTTGTCCGTCTTCTTTGCGAGCGCCGTTGCGCTGAAAGAGTTCGGCTCCATCTGAGAGCAGTTGCCGTTTCCAACTGCTGATCTGATTGGGATGAATGCCGCTTTCGCTGGACAACTCACTGAGGGTCTTGTTCCCTTTGGCAGCTTCCAGCGCCACCTGGAACTTGTATTGAGCGCTGTATTGACGACGCTTTTTCGACATCTTGTTCTACCTCCACGGGCCTGAATTCGGGTCGATTTTTTCACCTTAACCCGTGGTCCACTTTATTGGGTTAACTATTTATAAGTCTTGGCCGATGCCGAGTGAGTCAACTTCCCAAGATCCAGTTTGTAGTTGACCCCAATGTACACAACTTCAAAGGAGATACCATGCAGGCATACTTGACTATTATCCCCAAGCAACATTACGAAATCATTGGACCAGTTAGCCTTCCAGGCCGAGAGGGTTCAATTGAGGTTTTGGGCATAGAGCATGCATTGATCGCACAGTTTGATCCTTCTACCGGCACTCCAATTGGACCACATAGACACGAGCCATTGGTGATTTTAAAGAAGGTCGATTGTACATCTCCTTACCTCCGCAGCCTGTACGCTCAAGGTCTGCCATCAAAATGTCGACTATCGTTTTGGGGGTCTTCATCACGCGACGAACGAGAAGGATCTGGCTGTCTTTACACCATGGAACTGAAAAATGCTTGGATCACAGGCATTTGGATGCAATCAGCGATATCACCACACAACCCTAATTATGATGACTTTGTTGAGCGCATTTCGCTGGCATACAGGACTATCTCTTGGAAAGATGAGGAGTCAGCAGTTGATTCCACACTAGACTGGAACCAATAAACTGTCGGACGCTATCTTGTTCGCATTGGGAATTGAGGCGCCTTATAGATTTGGGGCGTAAGGTATTTCAGACAGCAAGCACCGTTTTTAGGACATAAGTGTCAGAAAATCAAGGAGTGAGAGATGGAAACACAATCGCAACAACGATTTGCCGACGCAGTATTTGAGGGTGGTGGAGTGAAAGGGATTGGATTGGTTGGGGCCGTACATGAAACCATGAAACGTGGGTATACATTTAAGAACGTTGCGGGGACCTCAGCCGGGGCCATCGTGGCCGCCCTCGTAGCTGCCGGGTATACAGGTAATGAGTTACGCGACATTTTGATGGATCTCGACTACAGCAAATTCAAACAATTCGACTTCATCGACCACCTTCCACTTCTTGGCCCCCTTGTCAGTCTGGTTTTTGAAAAGGGACTCTATGAAGCGACCTACATCGAGGATTGGCTACGCGACTTGCTTGCAGCCAAGCAGATCCATAGCTTCAGAGATTTCGTGGCCGATGATGAAATGCCTGGCTCAAAGTACTACTACCGTCTGCAGGTCATTGCCACTGATTGCACTTTGGGCAAAATGTTGGTTCTGCCACAGGATATTGCTCGCTATGGGCTCAACCCAGACGATCTAGACGTTGCTTTTGCCGTACGTATGAGCGCCAATATCCCAGTCTACTATGAACCTGTGATACTTCAGGATTTCGTACGAAGACGCAAGAGCTACATCGTTGATGGCGGGCTATTGAGTAATTTCCCTGTCCAACTGTTTGATGATGGTACGTCCCTTCCCCCATGGCCGACCTTTGGCTATAAGCTGGTAGATCCCAAGGCAAGTCCTGAGCACAACATTGGGGGGCCTGTGAGCATGCTGATGGCACTGGTTTCCACGATGATGGATGCACATGATGCACGATACATCGAGAATTGTAATTTCGTTCGCACGATCGCGATTGACACATTGGATATTGCTACCACAGAGTTTGATATCACACATGAACGCAGCGAAGCACTATATCAGTCGGGTGTCGATGCAGCTCGAAAATTCTTCGAAACGTGGGATTTTGATGCATACAAAGCACAGTATCGTCAGGCGACGCCGGCAAGCCGTTCAGAGCTTCTACAGAGTCAGCTAGTGCCTGTCCACTGAGGCCACTTCAGAGCAGATGTTGTGGCTGAGCAATATCAAGGACGTATGAAAAGCTATAGGCGATAACATGCTATTTCGAATGTTGTTCCGAAATCTGCATGGAAGAAAATAACAGGATGTGAAGTTCACTGCGTAAGTGTTTTGCCGTTAGGCGCAAGTGTCTATCGTAAGCTACAACATGACAACGATTTACCCCAAATCAATAGCCATATCTTCGAAAGGATCAACCATAATGTATCGTCTAACTATGCAGCATCTGAGATGTATTATTCCAGAAGAGCTAAACGGAGATGAGTGTCGATTGGACACCTATATCGACGATGTTCCAGGCAGTTCGTATCGCAAGCATCTCGATCAGGGACGAACGTGGTCGATCGGTAAGAATCTCACCTTTGGTCATCATGTTACTTTGAGGCTCTGGGATGAAGACCCAGCGGTCGATGATCTTCTGGGAGTCGTAACGATTGGAAACAATGCTGTTCAGGGGGCCAGCGGTATATTTTCAGGGGACGGAGCCTTCTATATGCTCCAATACGAAGTAAAGGAAATTGACGATGTTCCCCCAGATCCGGTAGAACGAGCGATGTCCAACTTCAGGGAGTCCAACGATCCAGCATGCTGGGCGATCCAAAAAGATGATCTACTCGACCAAATCCAAAGTAGACTGGAAAGGCCACAGATCGTAGACCAGGATGACCAGCCCTTTTGTGGACCATCGGCAATCGTCTATGAATTGGCTTCACGTTTCCCCGCGAAATATGTGAGAGTTTGCCACACGCTCTATGAAAATGGTTTCTTCAGCGCGCCGGCAACATAGTGAGGGCATCCGCTACGCTACGTGACAGCCAAGTACCTGCAGATATGGATGATGTGGACTGGATGTTGATGGCGACGTTAAGAGAAGCAGAAAACGTTATCTACGATGATCTCACCAACATGTCTAGCCAAATCGCAGGGATTACACTTCCGGGTGAAATGCGTGGGTGGTCTCAAGACTTGCTTCGGCTTCCCTCATGCACACTTCGAATCGACGTTCGTTTTCGGCGAATTGGATGCCATCAAACAAGCAGACAAAATCCACAAGGGAGGGGGAGCAGCTTTCTTGCTGATGGATGCAGCGATGCTTGGTGCAGATACGGGGCGGAAGGCATACCCCAACCACTGGGCTCCATATCTAGGGAAACTGGAGATCGTGCCAAAAGAGCAGTTCGGCCCTGACACGTACACGATCCAATTCGAATGTCAATGCTGGGGCAAGGTGCACAGAGTTGGGCCGCTAGATGAGGAGACCTTTGAGGACTACATGTATGGCGTCGTACTCGCCAGTTAATTCTCCATCACCGAGTTACGGACACAGGCGATGAGTCGCTGTGAACAATACGTACCAATTGAGTGGGCGGCAACGCAATTGGCCAGAGGCTTCCGCTTCCAAAGATTAAGTTTTGCGGCCCACTCCCAACCCAATTGGTATACCGCAGTTCAGGCACCCAGAGAAGGCATCAACGGAAACTAGCAGCGTTCCATCTGCGAGAATCTCAAGCATCGTCTCGTTGTGCCTGTCGTCCCCTGAAAGTATAAAAAGCGGGATCTTCAGGATTTCACGGGGTTTACGGCGAATCCTTCCAGGAAGATTCGTGAAGACCAGGTCACTACGAGTCCGATCTTCCTGGAAGGTGGTCAATGCCCTCTGAGATCCGAAAGAACCAAAAAGCGATGATTGGGGACCGATTGAGTACGCTGAAGTCAGAAGAAACGGGAGGAGCAATGTCTGAACAACAACGGTACTATACTCGTATGGATGGTTTGCAGGACGAACTGACTAGAGCCGTAGATATCAATGATGCTGCCCAAGAGATCGCCACACTAATGGAAATAGGTGAGTTGGCATTGACCGAAGGAGATTTTGCCCTGGCAAACATGCATCTCTCTCAAGCTGGCCATACGATCCTTAAGTCGGGAGTATTGCTCGACAAGCTACAGGAGGTGCTTGGTGCGCAGGCCCTTTTGATGAGGCGACGAAAACGATACGCTCAATCCTTGGATCTGTATCGTGAAGCCGCTGATTCGGCGCGTCAATATGCCGGCAAAGCCGAGGTAGCCCGTTGGACCAGCAGACAGGGCGCCCTCCATCGTTTGATGAAACAGCCGGAGATGGCTCGTTCTGCATTTCAGAATGCCAGAGAAGTCTATGCCGGTCTTGGTGATGATGGGCGTGCCGGCGTTGCTGACCAGGAAGGCAATCTGGGGCTGCTTGCAGCCGATGCCGGCAATGATCGAATAGCATCGTCAGCATATCGACGTGCGGTTGAATTGGCAACAAACGCAGGATCGCTCGACCTCGTTGCAACTTGGGCGGCAAATCTGGGCAACGCATGCGTTCGGCAACGACGATATAGCGAGGCCTGGCGGGCATTTGAACAGTCTATGGAAGCAGCAGTACAGATAGGTGATGAATCCTCAATGCGCACGACTGCCACGCAGTGGGCAGGTGGTTACCAATACGCTCACAAGCACCGACAAGCCGCCGAAATACTGTTGTTGACAGCCAAGCGGATAACGCATCCATCGATGCGAAGGCGCCTACTGGGAGATTCGCTGGCCAGCCTGTTCGTAGCGGGTCAATACAAACGATTACTCGATATCGGTTCTGAACTTATTGCTGTTGACAGCCCCAATGGGTTGGATAAAAAGCGCCTGGACCACGTCCAGCAGTACATGGAGGCAGCGCGTGAGAAGCTCAAAGTGCGCAGCATCGACACCGCTTCATTGCCTGCCACACCTACCATTCTTGATGCGTACCTGCCAAACCGAATGGCAGAGTTCGTTAGCAACGACGACGCAAACGGCATGCGCGAAATGGCCCACCTTATTTGCGATATCAATCTCTGTCTTGTGGACTCTAGTGAAAAAAGCTGGCAACCTCTTCTCACTGAGACCCACCTCAGGTATCGAGTTCTAGGTGAAGCGATGGTGGAGCTATGCAAAAACGAAAGAGTTGAACAGAGTTTTGAGATTTCCCAACGATTCAAGAGTATAGGCTTTTGTGCGCCCAACATAATGCGGCTCAAGGAGACCGATACACTCATACCGGAAGCAATCGAATACCTGGCCCGACTGAATAAGCTTTCAGAGGCAGTTAAGAGACTTCAGGTGTCCGCTTTTATACCGGACGGCTTGCAACGGGTGGAGGCTGTACGAGAAGCGGGCGAACTGCTGCTTGAAGCTGGCGTAAAACTACATGAACGAGATCCGATTCTACATGCGCGATTGGGCGGAGTGATCCCGGTTCAAGATCTGATTGAAGCATTGCCGCTTGCCGATCCAGCGGCGATAGTGGACCTTGTTCTCACTGGTCAGGGCATGCTCTTGCATATCCTTAGGCGTCTCGACGAAAAAGTGTGTGTGCTTCCAATTCTCGCCGAAAATTTCACCTTTGAACATGCAAAGCATCTCATGCATGTATGGGCCCAGACAGGCATCGTACATGACGAGATGAGCGAAAGTGGAGAGGTGGGTATTGCCGAGATCTCCAGAGTATTGCATGACCAACTGTTTTGTAAGCTTGCCAAACAGCTTAACGAACTTCTAATCCCACAAATTATCCTGATCCCGGACACTTTTACACGCCACCTTCCACTGCATTTGGCCGGTGTCTGCGGTGAGAATCTACAAGATCTCGTCGAACATATCAATATCCATGGAATGTCTGCCGATATAGAGTATTTCTCAGAAGTATTTCCGACAGAATATGCTCCTTGTGTACAGGCCATTGCCGTCAGTCAACATCAGAAACGTCCGCGTGAGGTGTCGAATGTACTATCACTTGCCAATCCTATTTCTGATTTACCTGGTGCGCAGAGCACGGCTGGGTGGTTGCAGGATCAGCTTCCCGACACCCTGGCATTTATATCATATGTCGGTGAAGCGGCCACTTTAGAGAATCTGTTCACAGGGATCGAGGATGCTGATGTAGTGGTCATCGGAACTCACGGGAAGTTTGACACTGAGAACGCGCTCATGTCACATCTGACATTTAGCGATGGCCATTGGACGATGGCCGACATGCTTGATGATAAGCCATTTCGCCACAGCCCAGTACTTATACTGAGCGCTTGTGAGATTGGAGCCATCGGCATAACACTTAATGAATTAGAGGCTAGTGGTATCCCTGGCGCCCTGATTTCAACTGGTGCGGCCTGTGTACTGGCGAATATGTGGCCGGTCGAGCCCGTCTCGATGGGATATATTGTCGAACGATTCGTAACGCATCTATCTCACGCCGGCTATCGACCCTCAGCTGCCCTCCTCCGCGCCGTCAGAGATCTTAGACTGCTTAGCAAGGCCGATGCCTTGAAGCGATGTGACGCTCAAATGCTGCAGGTAAAACATAATGGAGCGACAGACAATTTTTTCCGTCTGTATAATCTCCGAAATCGGATAAAAGCCTCGGAGAACAATCATCCGTTTTCTGCTCCACAGTGGTGGGCCGCAACCATTATAGTGGGTAGTGGTTGGGCCCGTCCTGCTGGAGGTATAGTAGTTCCAATCGAGGACATGCTAGACATTGTTGAAGACGCATTGGCAAGGGAAAACGCACAGAGCCTATTGGCGACCGGACAAGTATCTGAGGCAAGGAATACTCTGGAGAAGATCTTGGTACATTCTGAAGGCATCGAACGCGCGCGTACACTTGATGCGCTGGCATGGGCAGTATGGTTGGAGCGTCAGGAAGGCGCCGAGCAGGCAGCCAAACACGAAGCCCAGGCTCTACTCGATAGCGCGGCTTTCGTTGCACAGGCTGAGCAAGACGAACAAATGATTAGAAATATCAAGGCGACAAGGCAAAAGATTGAGCTATGGGAGGAATGACGATGTTGAACTGTAAGCGGAATGGCAGCGACCCGTTATTGAGAATGTTCCTGGACGAATATCATTTAAATTTATTGTCGATACCGAGAGAAAACTCAGCAGTGGGTGACCTATATGTCTATGAGGGCGGAAGAGTCTCGAGCCCAGGGAATATCGCGTTCTTCCTTGATAGCCCCTTTGAGATGCCGCAGCTACACGAAAATGAGCCTATGGCCGATGTGGCCGGCACACTCTCTTCCGGTGTTACATTCAAAGCCGGTTTCGGATTGATGGAGGGCTTTCTGACCGCACTGGGTGCGGCAGGAATGGTTACCAAGATACACGTTGGCTTTGAAAAAGGAGATACAAGTCAACTGAGATATCGGTTCGCAAACGCCACACGCGATTCAGTAGATGTACTTCAAATGGGTATGGAACTCATCGGGAAACAGATGATGAAAGACCATCCACTATATGACGAAGACAACCGATATTTCCTTGTAACCGGAGTCGCACGTTCGCCATCGATTAACGTGGCTGCCGAAGACAAAATGGGACGATCCATTGATCTTGATCTCGAAGCCCTGAAACTTGCAGGGATTGGTACCGGTATCTCCATCGAAAAGGCTGGGCAAGGAGAAACCATGTTTTCCGGAAAGAAGAGCCTGGCTTTTGGTGTCGAAGTACTTGAACTATCATACGATTGTGAAGAGAACCGGCTTGAGCTTAAGATGCAAAGTGATGCTATCAAGCTGATGCATGACCAATCCCCGCCCCAAACGCTTATCGGTCCGGTATTCATCGGCGATGAACAAGGCGATGCGTTCTTCTCGGTCGAATATTGAGCAGTATCGGAGGAGATGATGACAAAACGGGATGCTGAAATCAAATTTTTCGAGGCCGTGAGGAATTTTCGCACAGCGGAGGAAGCTGCAAAGGGTCTGCCAAAAAATCTAGATCAACGTGCCTTCAGGGCGGTGCAGATTGATTTGGATGCTGCTCTTCCTGGTCTCGATAGTATCGCTCGCGGCCAAGCATTGCTGCTAAAGGCAGCGTCTCAGTATTGGATCTATGTAGGTCAGGTCTCAGAATACGATTCTGCTATAGACCTGTTAGATGACGAAACAGGACAGGCACATCTGGAATCCCTACGCAATGAAGCTCTGTCATGGGCTCTTCAAGGCAAAGAAATCGTGACGATTTATGGAACTGCATCAGATCTTTCTTGGGCCGAAAGCCTAATTAAAGTACTGGGAGGTAACGGTTGAACCATTCCACGATCCGGTTCAAGATGCCACTGATAACATGGTCCAGAGAGTGGATTCAATTACCAGGCTCAGTGTCGTCTCGAAAGAAAAAGCTTTGGATACGCGAGTCTGGTTAATCCTTCATGAATAAGAAACACCCACGTTGGTCTTAGCCACGAATGATCACAACCGAGCCCAACCCATGATCTCAAACCAAACCCGCTTCGACCAAGCCATCGCCCGTTTCGACGCCGCCAATGCCCAGGACCCCAACATCGAGCCGATCGACGGGCGCGATGTACCCAAAGAACTGCTCTACGCCCAACGTATGACGGCATGGCTAGACGCCATCGCCCCGGACGCGCCCGAGTCGGTGCGCCTGGCCACGCGCTGCCAGCACATCCGCCGCTGGACCATCCCACGCGCCGACTTCCCAGCTGGTCGGGATGGGTATCTACGCTGGCGTGCCGAGTTGGCCCGTTTCCATGCAGAGACCGCGGCCAAAATATTGCGCGAGGTCGGCTATGACGAGACCCTGATCGCCAAAGTTGAGGGGTTGCTGCGCAAGCGAAATCTCAAGCGCGATCCCGATGTGCAACTGCTGGAGGATGTGATCTGCCTGGTCTTTCTGGAGAACTACTTCGCCGACTTCTCGACCCAGTTCGATGAAGCCAAGGTCATCGACATCATACGCAAGACGTGGGCCAAGATGTCGCCGCGGGGCCATGCCGCCGCGCTGGAGCTGGAGCTTTCGCCGGATGCCGCTGAGTTGGTGGCCAAAGCGCTGGCGGCATAGCGGAGTCATCCGTGTCCCATCCAATATCTATCTGTGCGCATCTGCGACTCTGCTGCAATAACCCCGAATGACACGAATTTCACCACTGAGAAAACTCGTGCAATTGGTGAAATTCGTGGTTCTTGCAGTGGACTCATCTGTGACAAGAAACCGGACAACGATCCCATGAACAACAGGTGAAATAGAACGCAGAAAAAAAGCGGGACATCGAATACGTTCATTCGATGTCCCGCCGAAAACAGGAGGAGTGGAGGACGAGTTAGGGAAGCAGTACGCCGTCGATGACATGGATGACGCCATTGCTGGTCTCAATGTCAGCCGCTGCCACCGGGATGCCGTTGATCAGCACGGTGTCGCCATCGACAGTCACTTCCAGCATGCCGCCACCGACTGTTTCGACCATCTGGCCGTCAAGACCCAGGACGTCGGCAGCCATCACCTTGCCGGCAACTACGTGGTAGAGCAGGACGTCGGTCAGGGCGCCTTCCGGGTCGGCAAGCAATCCATCAACGGCGCCTTCGGGCAGCGCAGCGAACGCACTGTCGGCAGGAGCGAAGACGGTGAACGGACCCTCACCCTTGAGCGTATCGACCAGACCGGCAGCAGTCACGGCGGCGACCAGTGTCTCAAAGTCGCCGGCAGCGACTGCGGTGTCAACGATGTCAGCCATGTCGCCATGATCTTCCATCATCTCGCCTTCACCCTCAGCCATCTCTTCTCCATCAGCAGGCAGCAGAACACCTTCGATGACATGAATGACGCCGTTGCTGGTTTCAACGTCCGCGGCCACGACCGGGATGCCGTTGATCATGACGGTATCGCCATCAACAGTCACTTCCAGCATACCACCGCCAACCGTCTCGACCATCTGGCCATCCAGACCCAGTACGTCGGCAGCCATCACCTTACCAGGCACGACATGATAGAGCAGTACATCGGTCAAAGCGCCTTCCGGATCAGCGAGCAGGCCGTCAACGGCGCCTTCAGGCAGGGCAGCGAACGCACTGTCTGCAGGAGCGAACACGGTGAAGGGACCTTCACCCTTAAGCGTATCGACAAGACCGGCAGCGGTCACAGCGGCAACCAGGGTACCGAAGTCACCGGCAGCCACGGCGGTATCAACGATGTCGGCCATGTCACCGTCAGCGGCAGCCTCTTCTTCCATCGGGGCCTCAGTGGCCTCAGCTTCGGCCGCAGCCTCTTCCATCGGCGACTTCAGTCGGTGCCGCTTCTTCGGCGGCTGGCGCTGCTGTCGGCGCACAGGCGGCCATTAGCAATCCGAAAACAAGCAATAGGCTCCAAACAAACGAACGTTTCATGGTACTCTCCTTAGTGTGAAAACTCTGTCGGAACAACAATTTTGTTTTGCCTCGTGCCTTCGCAATCAAGCAGTGAATAATTAGTTAATATTAACTGTTCAATACTTGTGCAAAGTATACATCGAATGGCGGACAAGTTAGGTAGTTTGTCTTCCAATCGTGAAATCTGAGTGAAAATGCAACGAGCGGTCGGTGGTTCAATGTGAACCACCGACCGCTCGTTGCGTTGCCGTATGAGAGATACTGAAGAGAAAGATTAAATTGAATCCCGCCAACGTCCCCGGCACAGCCCAGACCTACTCTGGTCAGCGCGAATTCATCTGGGCTGTGCCGGGGACGTGAATTCTAGGATCGGCCTTATCCGCGCAGATCCGCTCAATCCGCGTTCTATCCTTCTCTAAAGCAGCCCGCGCCGGCCCAGGTTCTTCATCAGCGCGGAGATGCCGAATTCCCAGGACGGGGCCTGGTTGCAGTAGACGACCCGATTTTCGAGCACGCCCAGCTTACCGGCCCCGATGCGCACAACATCGCCGATATGATGGGTGAAGCCTTTGCCCTCGCCTCCGCGGTCCTGGGTCGGGGCGAAGAGGGTACCCAAAAAGAGTGCAAAGCCGTCCGGATATTGGTGATTCTCGCCGATGGTCTGGGCGACCAGATCGAGCACGTCGCGGCTGATCTTGGCCATGGGACTGACCTCGGCCAGGGTGAAGCCGTCCTCGCCTTCGACGGTGAGCGAGACGTCCGTGTTGCGGACGTCATCGAGGCTGAACGTGCCATCGAAGAGACGGATGAAGGGGCCGACCGCGCAGGAAGCGTTGTTGTCCTTGGCCTTGCCCAGCAGCAGCGCGCTGCGCCCTTCGATGTCGCGCAGGTTGACATCGTTGCCCAGCGTCGCGCCCACGACCTGCGCCGTTGTCGTTGACCAGCAACACGATCTCCGGCTCCGGGTTGTTCCAGGAGGAAATGGGCAGTATGCCCACCTCTGCACCGGGACCGACCGACGAGAGCGGCTGGGCCTTGGTGAAGACCTCGGCGTAGGGACCGATGCCGACTTCGATGTATTGGGACCAGAGACCTTCGGCCTGAAGCACGGTCTTCAGTTCTTCGGCGTCGGCCGAGCCGGGCACAATGCTGGCCAGATCGACATCGATACGTTCGTTGATCCGATGGCGCACCGACTCGGCCTTGGAGGCGTCGCCGCCGGCCCGTTCCTCGATCACGCGCTCCAACATGCTCACCATGAAGGTGACGCCGCAGGCCTTGATCGACTGGATATCGATGGGCGAGAGGAAATGGGGGAGATCGTCATTTCGCTCTGTGGCCATGGTGTTGGCCATGATCTCGTCGTAACCGCCCAGGCGCGGCAAGCTGCCGGTATCGGCGTTTGAGCGCGTGAAACCGTCGTTCAGCAGATCGCCGCAGGTGGGGGCGATGGCGCTAAGATCGTAGACGCCCTCTTCGGTCAACAGCACAGGGCTGGGTCCGGCGACTGAGCCGGTCAACGCCGACGGCGTCCAGACTCGCCCAAGCAGCGTCCCGTCGAAGCCGTCATCGGGCAAGAACTGGCGAATATTTTCTTCATTGGTCATAATCGGTTTCCATCCTCTCAACTATCATCTGCGAATATCTTTTTTTATCTGTGTCCGTCTGTGGCAAATTCTTTCCCTACAGATCAGCAACCCCGCCATCTTCATAGAATCCGCCGTACATGCCCACGCTGCGCCGTCTATCTGCATCGGTCGAGAAGTCAGGCTGTCGTTTGGCGCAGGCTTCTTCGTCCACCTCGACGCCGATGCCCGGCTTGGTGGGGCGCACAATGTAGCCGTCGCGCAACACCAGCGGCTCTTTCACAAAGGACATGGCTTCGGGCGCCGATGTCCGGATCGATCATCTCCTGAATGACAAAGTTTTGCGCCACCAGATCGACCTGAACGCAGGCCGCAGTCGAGACCGGTCCGTAGGGATTGTGGGGAGCCAGCCCCGCGTAGTAGGTTTCACCCATCCGGCCGATCTTGAGCACTTCGCTGATGCCGCCGGCATGGCAGGTGTCCGGCTGCAACAGGCTGGCTGCATTGTGCTCCAGGATCTCCCGAAAGCCCCAGCGCGTGAAGAGGCGCTCGCCGGTGGCAATCGGAATCGAGAGCGCGGCCGCGATCTGGGCCATGGCCGCCGGGTTCTCGGCCTGGGAGGGTTCCTCCATGCAGAAGGGCGCATACGGCTCGAACGCCTTGCCGTAGCGGATCGCCATCTGCGGCGACAGCCGGCCATGGCAGTCGAGCAGAATGTCGATGTCGTCGCCCACGGCCTCTCGCACCCGGCCCAGCGTTGCCGCCGCCTCTGCGACCAGTTTGGGGCTGTCCACAGCCTTGGTGGGCGGAACGGGCACAGTTTTGATGGCGGTCCAGCCGCTTTCCACCTTGGCGACCGCGCTGGCAACGGTCTCATCCGCAGTCTCCCCACCGAAGTGGGTGTAGACACGCACTTTGTCGCGCACCGGGCCGCCCAGCAGTTCATAGACCGGTCGCCCCAGTTCCTTGCCCTTGATATCCCACAGCGCCTGGTCGATGCCGGAGATGACTGTCAGGCCGATGACGCCCTGGCGCCAGAAGCCGCTGCGGTAGAGGATCTGCCAGCAGCGCTCGACGTGGCGCGGATCCTCGCCCAGGATCATCGGCTCCATGTCTTGGACACAGCCGACCACGGCCCGGGGCTTGCCCTCCAGCGACGCCTCGCCCCAGCCGACCAGCCCCGGCTGATCGGTCTCGACCTTGATGAAGACAAAGACACGGTGGCCGCCGTCGGCCAGAATTGGCTTGATTGCAGTGATCTTCATACAAACTTCCTCCGTTTTGAGAGAATCCTGAGAAATCGATATTCCATCAATGCCGAGATCCTCGTCCGATCACCGCTCCTTCATATACGCATAGGGTCGTTGACCCCACGGCATGGGACGCCCGCGTGCGATGACCATCATCTCGTACCAATCATCCCGATCCAGCGTGAGGCCGACGGCCGCGGCCGCCTCCTCGATGTGGGCGGCGTTGGCCGTGCCCACCAGCGGGATCACGCCGCCGGGCAGTTGCATCAGCCAGGCCAGCGCCAGTTGACTGAGCGTGACGTTGTATCGCTCTGCAAAGTGGGCCAACTGGGCCACAACCCCGACTTCGCGTTGCTTCTGCCAGTCGCTGTGGGGCAGGCCGACTTTCCCGGTCAGCACGGCCTGATGCAGCGGGCTCCAACAGAGCATGTTCATCTTCTTCTCTTGACAGACCGGAGCCAACCCGCTCTCCAGCGGTTCCAAAAAGAGCAGGCTGAATTGGGTCTGCAAACTCTCCAGCCGCACGTAGTTCGACAGCGCACGGATCTCATCGACCGTGTAGTTGCTGACGCCGGCGTGACGGATTTTGCCCTCGCTCTGCAACTCTTCCAAGGCTCGGGCGATCTCTTCGGGGTGAGTCAGATAGTCGATGCGGTGCAATTGATAGAGATCGATATAGTCGGCGCCCAGCCGTTTGAGCGACGCCTCACAACTGGCCTTGATGTAGGCCGGCGACAGATCATAGGCCTTGTACTCGTATTCGGGCGCCATGCCCGGAAAGACGATGGAGCATTTGGACGCGATGATCACATCCTCACGGGCGATACCGCCCGCTGCCAATGCCTCGCCCAAAATGCGCTCCGATTCGCCGCGGCCGTAGACGTCGGCGGTGTCGTAGAAATTGATGCCCAGCTCGAACGCACGCCGGACAGCGGCCTTGCCTTCCTCCTCCCGCTCGGGAGTCAAGCTCATGCAGCCCAGTGAAATCGCCGAGACCTGGAGGCCGGTGGCGCCCAGTTCATGATATTGCATCGTTTTGTCTCCTGTCGTTTCTGCAATCGAGTCGAACTTTGCTCGTCGCGTAATTTGGTACGTTCTACAATTGTACTTCGTGATGATCGAGAATCCAATAGGCGCTTATGTGGTCAATAAATCGTTGCCTACTCGACAGAGGCGCTGTTGCAAAAACCCTTGACCTCGGGTACGGTAAGTACTACCCAGTGGAAGTTGAAAGAGATCGGGATGAAAAAAATACGGCGGTTCCGTCCAAATAGCGACCCAGTCAGTACATGGACATCACTGTAGAACGGGATCATCGTTTCATGAAACGACTATACGCCCCCCAAAAAACCTAGTTCCGACATTTTCTGTGGTTGCGGTGTCCGCTCCGCCATGAATGGACGGAGCTATTGAGCGACGCCCCTCTTGAAGCGGGGCGTCGCTCAATAGCCCGGCGGCTTCAGCCCCGGGCGGTCGGACCAAACCACAGAAAATGCTAGAACCAGAAAAACCGTGTCATAATGAGGAAAGTAAACAATGCCATCACTAGATGAGCTTCACGAACGCTGGTTCCTGGATGTCGACGATCCATCGGGCTTCCCACCCCAATCTCGCCATCCCGGCGCATTGGTCCACCCGTACACCGACGGCAACCGGGTCACGCCGATCTACAACGGCGCCGACTACATGGCGCGCGCCTACGAGTTGATCCGCTTCATGATCGACGGCGAGGATCCGTCGGCCTGCCGGCTCTGGCTTCACGCCTGGCGCATGGAGCCGGTCAAAGTATTGGGCGAGACCGCGGACGGACCGGACATCGTGTCGCTGTTGGAAGAAGCCGCGCACGCCGGCGTGCAGGTGCGCTTCCTGGCCTCGGGCCATGATTCCGGTTCATCGAAGTTGGCGAAACGGATCATCGCGGCCGGTGGTCAAGGGGCACGCGACAGGCGAACGAAGACATTCGGCAGCCATCATCAGAAGTTCATCGTCTGCCGCTTCGCCGACGAAACCTGGCGGGCCATACTCGGTTCGGGCGACTTCCTCTATGCGCGCTGGGACACCCAAGACTGCAATCCCGTCGAACCGGATCGCCCTGCCAAAGGAGCGCCGACCCATGACGTCTGGCTGGAGATCGACGGTCCGGCCGTCTACGATGTCGCCCTCCATTTTGCCGAGCGCTGGAACGATCCGGACAATCGCCGGCTCACGCAGCCGCGGTTGACGACCACGCTGCCAATCGATTTCGTGGAACAGGCCATTGCGCCGGCCGGGACCCACTCGATGCAGTTGTTGCGCACCTATGCGGTTCTCAAGCGCAGAGGATTCTCCTGGTCTCGGCAGGGCGAGTTCACCATCTGGGCTGCCTACCTGAAGGCCATCCACAACGCCGGTCGTTATATCTACCTGGAGGATCAATACTTCTACTCCTTCGAAGATCCGCCGCTCACCGGTCGTCCAAAGGATCCACTCTATGCCAAAGATATCGTTGTGCAACTGGGCGAGGCCATAAAACGCGGTGTGAATGTGCTGGTGACCGTGCCCAGCCGCAAGGGCGACTGGCGCAAGCACTACGAGCTTCAGCAGCGCGGCAAAGCCATGCGCTATTTGGACGAATGCTCGAACCAGCCCGGCGCCGGCCGCTTTTGCGGATGCTTCCTACGCAAGGGCGACATGGATCCCGATCGTCCACGCCAAGCTGATGCTGGTCGATGACGAATACGCCATCGTGGGCAGCGCCAACATCGGCCTGCGCAGCATGTCCTACGACTCGGAGGTCTCGTTTGGTCTGGTGGACGCCGAGGGACAACTCGTGCGCCAACTGCGGACAAACATCTGGGCCAAGCATATGGAGCGTGCCGACCCGCAGGAACTGGACGACATCAACGACGCCATCGACGCCTTCGCCGACAGCGCCTCGACCGAGAGCGGTCGGCTGCGTTTGCTGCCGCCCAAACTGGTACGCTTCCCCTTTCCCTACCGTGTGATCATGAACAAGATCATCGATCCCTATGGGGGACCCCGAAAGATCTCGCAGGAATCTGACGACCATGGATAGACGCTCCGCCGTCAACGGAGAGATGCCTAGTCTGACCCGCTACGCCTGGCTGTCGATCTCGGCGGCGGTGCTCACCATCTTGCTCAAAACCGGCTCCTACTTCCTGACCGATTCCGTCGGTCTGCTCTCCGACGCCATGGAGTCCCTGGTCAATCTGGCCGGTGCGCTGATGGCCTTGGCCATGCTGACCATTGCCGCGCGTCCGGCAGACGAAGAACACGCCTACGGCCACACCAAGGCCGAGTATTTTTCCAGCGGCGTCGAGGGGACGCTCATTCTGGTGGCGGCCGTGAGCATTGCCATCGCCGCCGTGCCGCGCCTGATCACGCCCGAGCCGCTCGAAAAAGTCGGTCTGGGGTTGATCGTGTCGGTGGTCGCTTCGGTGATCAACCTGGCTGTGGCCTTGATCCTGCTGCGGGCGGGACGACAGTACCGCTCAGTGACGCTACAGGCCAACGCCCATCATCTCCTGACCGACGTCTGGACCTCGGTCGGCGTGTTGGTCGGCGTCGGGCTGGTTGCGCTGACCGGCTGGCTGCGGCTCGATCCGATCCTGGCGCTGCTGGTGGCGGCCAACATTCTCTGGGCCGGCGTGGGCATCGTGCGCCAATCGATTGCCGGGCTGATGGATACGGCCTGGCCCGCGGATGAACAGGAACAATTGCGTGCCGTGCTGGAGCCGTATCTCCAAGACGGCGTCGAGTATCACGCTCTGCGCACCCGCCAGTCCGGCGTGCGTCGCTTTGGCTCGCTACATCTGCTTGTGCCGGGAGAGTGGAGCATTCAGCGCGGCCATGATCTGGCCGAACGCATCGAACTCGACGTGCAGCAGACCATTCCCAACGCAACTGTCTTCATCCATCTCGAACCGAGCGATGACCCGATCTCATGGCACGATGTGGAACTGTGATCATACTGAAGCGCAGCCGTAGCGCGGATTCTGTCGAATCAGTCTTTTCCGAGGCCTGTCTGCCTTGTTTCCTCGACAGCCTGATAGGTGTCAACCTCCCGTGATCCCAAAGCACCACTGATTCGACAGCGACGAGGATGCCAAGCTTGGTCTTTCTGGTATAATGGAAACGCACCACGTGGAGCAGATGGAGAATGGAGGTTAGTTGTGACGCAGATTCCAGCGGCTCAGGCTGTGACCGAATTGGACAAGCTTTTGGGTGATGTAGCGAAGGGCGAAGTGGTTGTGATCATCGGTGCGGACGGCTCCGCGTTCAAAATCGTAGCCCTGCCACGTACGCCCAAGCCCATCTTTGGCAGCGCCCGGGGGCTTGTACAGATTGGCCCCGATTTCGACGAACCGATCGAAGGTTTCGAGGACTACATGCCGTGAAGGTATTGCTGGACACCCACACCTTATTCTTCATCTCCTCCCGTATCATCACAAGGATCCCTTTGACCGTCTCATCGCTGCCCAAGCGATCCAAGAAAAGATGATCCTCATCACCCGAGACCAAGCGTTCAACGACTATGGTGTTCGGGTGGCATGGGCGTCGCCCAACTGGTGACAAATCCGGCGATCTAGCAGTCCGTCGGAATGCCCAGTTCCTGACGGATAAAGACGGATATTTCTCCAAAAATCAGCTAAAATCAGTCACATCAACTCCAAAGGAGAGGACCATGCCCCAGCTTTTTGGCCAGACCTACACCAAACGCGAACTGCTTGACCGGGTCGGCGACGTCTCCCAGGTGGCCAATGCGCGCAAGGCCGCTTCGACCGAAGGCATCGAGCGCGGCTCGGATCTGATCGAGGTCTACAACGCCTCCGGTCTCTGCTTTTCGATCCTGCCCGGCCGTGCGCTGGATATCGCCTCAGCCCACTACAAAGGCATGTCACTCTGCCTTCCGCGGCAACACCGGCGATGTCGGCCCGGCCTTCTATGAACCCAAGGGCTACGGCTGGATGCGCGGCTTCTTCGGCGGACTGGTGCTCAGCTGCGGCATGACCTTCACCGGCCATCCCGAGGTCGATCCGGAGGAGGAGAACGAGGAGATGGGTCTGCATGGCCGTCTCTCCTTTCTGCCGGCCAAGAACGTGGTGGCCGACGGCAACTGGGAGGGCGAGGACTATGTGATCCGTGTGCGCGGCAAGATCCGTGAGGCCGAGGTCTTCAAGACCAATCTGGAACTGACGCGCGAGATCTCCACCGTCCTGGGCGAGAAGTGTCTGCGCATCCACGACCGCATCGAAAATCTCAGCATCGACCGCTCGCCGCTCATGTTTGTCTATCACTGCAATCCCGGCTTCCCCCTGTTGGACGAGGGCACGCGCGTGGTGATCAACAGCGCCAGGACCACCGAATGGCTCGAAGACCGCGAGGTCGGGCCGGAGACATACGAAGTCGCCCAGGGACCGCAGCCCCAGTTCGAGGACAACGTCTTTGTCCACCGACCGGTCGCCGATGCCGACGGCAACGTGCGCGTCGGGCTGATCAACGACAAGCTGGCCCTGGGTCTCTACTGGAAGTTCCCCATCGCCGAGATTCCGCTGGTCAGCCAGTGGCAGCACTTCATCCGCGGCACCTACGTCACCGGCATCGAGCCGGGCAACGCCAGCATGTTGGGCCGTGCCTGGAATCGCAAACATGGCTATCTCCAGCACATCGAGCCTGGGGAGGTGCGCGAGTTTCATCTGGAGATCGGCGTGCTGGACGGAGAGCAAGAGATCGCTGAATTTGAGGGCAGCCTTTAGCCAGAGATTTTTGACAAGGTGACAAGGCGACAAGTCTCGCTCTGTCACCCTGTCCCCTTGTCACCCATGTTGCTTGAGACAACAGACGACACAACCAGGAGAATCATGATCACCGATATCCGCATCACCCGCCTTGTCGTGACCCATTTTGAGTACGAGATCGTCGACATGGGACTGGAGGAGACCCTGGGCTTCGACACTGTCTACCGCGCCGGCAGCCGCTTGCCCCTGACCGGCAGCATCCTGACCATCGAGACAAACATCGGCGTGAGCGGCGAGGTCCCCGGCGGCGTCGATGCGCGCACGGCTCGCTATCTGCTGGGCCGCAATCCGCTGCAACGCGAGATCATCTGGCACGATCTCAAACGGGCCAACCGCAGTGAAAACGGCACGCCGCCCGGTTCCGTCGACATCGCCCTCTGGGATCTGGCCGGCAAGATCTACGACGCGCCGATCCACCAGATGTTGGGCGGCTGGAAGCGCAAGCTGCCCGCCTACGCCAGCACCTATCACGGCGACGAGAACGGCGGTCTCTCCACACCCGAGGATTTCGCCGAGTTTGCCCGCTATTGCAAGGACGAATTGGGCTATCCGGCCTTCAAGATCCACGGCTGGATCAACGGCCCCATCGAACGCGAGGTGGCGGCCGTGCTCGCCATCCGCGAGGCCGTCGGGCCGGAGATGGCCCTGCTGCTGGACCCGGCCGGCGCCTTCGGCACCTTTGACGATGTGCTGCGCGTCGGGCGCGCCTGTGACGAGGCCCGCTACATGTGGTACGAAGACCCCTTCCGCGGCGGCGGCTTCTCACAGTACGCCCATGTGCAACTGCGCAACTTCATCAAAACGCCCATGCTGATGGGCGAACATGTGCGCGGGCTGGAGGCCAAGGCCGACACCATCGTCAGCCGCGCCTCCGACTATGTGCGCGGCAACGCCAACGCCGACGGCGGCATCACCGGCCTGATGAAGATCGCCGCCCTGGCGGAAGCCCATGGGCTGGACGTCGAACTGCACGGCGGCGGCCTGGCCCATCGCCACTGCATGGCCTCCATCCGCAACACCAACTACTATGAACTGGGCCTGGTCCACCCCAAGGTGCCCAGCACCAAGCCGCCGATCTATGCCGAGCGGCGCTGGTTGGATGAGTTGGATTCGGTCGATGCCAACGGCTGCGTGGATGTGCCCGACGGGCCGGGGCTGGGCGTTCCGCTGGATTGGGACTACATCAATGCGCACAAGAGCGGGGAGACTGTGTTCGAGGTCTGATGACCACTGGCAGAATATGGTTCTGGGTCAAGATTGTAGAGACGCAAGATTTTGCGTCTCTACTGTTCATCTGGCATACGCCTGGATCTCGTCGATAAGCCCTTGAGAAAACGCCCGGTTGACCACATCCCAATCGCCCCGTCGGCTCAGAAAAAGAGTGGCATAGTTGCGCTGAATTTGGGTGCCATTAAACAGGTAGAACTCAACTCGCTCAACGCCCGAGTCCGTTTCGACCAGGCTCAAGGCGTAGTCGACGATTCGCGTGGTTGACAACGTGACATCGGGCGTCAAATGGCCAACGATAAAATCCACATCATCGACCTGCCCGTTGACGGCTCTGTCAATCATCTCTTTCGCTACTCCTGAAAATCCGACACTCGCCCTTGGTTCGTCAGCCTGCGTCACTATCACTCATCTCCACAAAATCGGCTTCAAGAAAGTCTCTCAACCTCCGGCAGCCACACGTTCTGGACAAAGGCCTGGTGGTCAGGATGTTGGTTGTAAGCGTCGTAGGCCGCCTGATCGGCAAACTCCATGGCGAAGTTGAAGTCGTACGGATTCTTCGGACTGACCTGGCGGAGGCATCTGAAGTTTTCCACCGTGTCGATGGCCGCCAACGTCGCGCCTTTTTCGAGAAAAACCCGCTCATCCTCTGACCCTGGTGCATGCCGTAACTTGAATGAAACTGTGTGAATGATCATCAGGACTCCCGATCGTATCTGGTGGTTGTAGTGAAAGAGCATCCACGAAGAAACACAAATTGACACGAATTTCTTTGTTTCTTCGTGCCACTTCGTGGATCATTTCCGTTCTGCTTCGGTCTCAGTTCCACACCGTCGGCGTTTTCGACACATCGTCCAATCGTCTGCGCTGTTCGTCATCCAATGTCCAGCCCAGCGAGCCCAGGCTGTCGTCCAGTTGCTCGATGGTGTCGCTGCCGCAGATGGAACAGGTGATCTCGGGGTGGGCCAGGATCCAGGTCGTGGCCACCTGGGCCGGCGTCTTGCCCAGTTCACGCGCGACCTCGTTGACCGTCGCCACGATGCGCCCGGCCTGCCCCTGGATCATGCGCTCGAACTTCTCCGGCCTGCGCCCCCAGAGCGAGTTGGCCGGCGGGCGGCGGTCCAGCGAGTAGTCGCCGCCGAGCAGACCCACGGCCAGCGGACCGTAGACCATGACGCCCAGGCCCTGATCGCGCACCAGCGGAAACATCTCATCCTCCAATTGGCGGCTCAGCAGGTTGTAGGGATTCTGCACGCACATGAACGGCGTGGCCAACAGCCGGTCGGCCGTCCACAGCCCCTTGCAGACCTGCCATGCCTGGAAGTTGCAGGCCCCGATGTAGCGCACCTTGCCCGAACGCACCAGATCGTCCAGTGCGCGCATGGTCTCTTCCAGCGGTGTCGTGGAGTCAAACGCGTGCAGCAGATAGACATCGATGTGGTCGGTCTGCAAGCGAGCCAGCGAACGCTCCACCTCGCGCAGGATGTGTCCACGCGAAGAACCGCGGTCATTGGGACCGGGGCCAACCTGCGAACTGACCTTGGACGTGATTACGACGTTTTCGCGTTTGCCCTTCAAGGCCCGTCCAAGAATCTCCTCGGACTTGCCGTATTGGTTGTCATCGCCGGGCGAATAGCGATTGGCGCAGTCGATCAGGTTGATGCCGTGGTCCAGCGCATACGCAACCATTCGCTCGGCGACGGCCTCGTCCATCTGTTCTCGCAGCGCCATGCCCAGCGCCAGCCGGCTGACCACCAGGCCGGAAGCGCCGAAGTTCACGTAGTCCATGGGTGTGTCCTTTCGTTGCAAAAACGAGTGGGGAAGTAGGGCAGTGGGGATGTGGGGATTGGGGTCGTGATGGCGACGGAGTCCCCACATCCCCACATCCCCACTGCCCTACTTCCCTACAACCCTACTCAATCATACTCAAACCCATCCTCGGCACGATCTTGCGGTACGAAACCGACCGACCTGACGCGCGTGCTCGATATCGACCCAACGCAGATCGTTGTTTGACATGCCGTAGAAGATGTCGAACATGAGGCTTTCGTCGGCGTTGATGCAACGCTCGAATCAACTGCACGATGTCGCGCTGGCTCACGTAGATGTCGGCGCCTTGAGGTGGACGCGGCCGATCACGCTCGACCTGGCCAATGCGCACACAGAGCGAGGATAGACCATGGCGAAAAGCGTAGACTCTTGCCAGCGACTCGGTCCAGACTTTGCTCGCTCCATAGAGACCGCGCGGCTCGGCCGGGATCTCCGGCGAAATCATCGGCACGTCGTCGGGGATGTCGGCATGCCGGCGTTCCATCATGGCCCGGTATGGCTCCGCTTCCCGATGTCCCTGCGAGACCATGATGCTGCTGGCCGCCACGACACGCCTCACGCCGGCCAGCCGGCTCGCTTCGAAGACGTGGTAGGTGGCCACGATGTTGTTGTTGAGAACACTCTCCCAACTGTTCCCCTCAGGATCGGCGGCCAGATGCACGACGACGTCCATGCCTTCTACGACCTGCTGCACCGCCGCAAAATCGGCAAGGTTGCAGACCGTGAACCGAGTCTCCGGAATCGCCAGTGTCCAGGCCGGAGGAACGCGAACGGAAGGGCCAGGGCTGATGTCCAGGCCATAGACATCATAGACCGATGGCTGGTCCAAGAGATGTTTGAACGTCATGTAGCCGATCTGCCCTGTGGCGCCTGTGACCAGCACTCGTTTCTTTTGCATCACCTGCTATCCTCTCCATGGCTGACTGCAAGGTTTCAGACCATTCCAAGGAAAAAATGATCCACAATGCCGATTTGTCCTCTCAATTTACCGTGAAGTGCCTGACCGTGATCGTCGCTTCGGTTGTGCTGAACGGTTCGCCGTCGACAATCACCGGGCCAAAGATGATCTCTCTCGGGAAAGGCGGTTCGCCGTCCATGGAGACCCGAATGTCCTCGCGACCGCTGCCTTCCAGCGCCCCCCGCACCATGTCAAAGAGACCGGGCACGGTAAAAGGGAATGACTGTTCGTCGCTCAGCGGCAGCGCCTCCTGCCACTTGCGCGTGCCGGGATCCCAGTAGGCGACGATCCCCTCGACAATCTCACCGTCGGCGACCACGACCATGGTGCGTCGCCGATCATCGGGCCGGTCCACCTCCACCGTGATCATGTAGTCGGTGGCCGGTGTCTCCAGCCAGAGCGCTTCGGCCGCGTCCAGGTCCTCCAGGGTCGCCTGCGCCGGACCACCGGGCAGGCAGCTCGTCAAAGCAATGGACATCATGGTCAACAACATGACGAGCAAACCGATTCGATTCAAACGTGCAAACATTAGCTACCCTCAACTCTTCTTCAACGCGCGTCGGACACTTTGTGCGCAGCAGAGGCCGTCAGATCCATAGCATCTCACGGTCGGTTCCGTAATGCAACTTGATACACTGCCTACCTCCTCCATTGAGGCCGTTTGCACGAAAGCGCAATGCGGGGCAAAATAGGCCCCCCGGTCGATGAGAACAGGGCAACACCCAAACGCGAACGCGTATCTTCGTAAATATCACATTGGAGGATCACTATGGAACTCGGCGCCTTTTCAGTCAGCTTGTCGGTCAAAGATCTTGGCGTGTCGAAAGCTTTCTACGAGAAACTGGGCTTTGCCGAAACCGGCGGCGGTGAAGGCTATACGATCATGATCAACGGGGCATGCATTATCGGCCTCTTTCAGGACATGTTTGAAGGCAACATTCTCACCTTCAACCCCGGCTTGGGCCAGGACACACAACTGATCTCCGATTTCACCGACGTGCGCGACCTTCGCAACCGGCTGGTCGAATCCGGGATCGAAATCGCCACGGACACCGATCCGGATGGGACCGGACCGGCGCACATCATCCTTGAGGATCCGGACGGCAACGCCATCATGATCGATCAGTTTTTCCCGAAGCCGGGGAGCGAATCGGAGGCGTAGATCTCTCGGGTTCATTGCGGATTGAGATAGACCATTTTGAAGCCGAACATATGCTGAACGAACGTCGGCAAAAAATCAAGCTGGCCGAAAAGACTTGCCCCGGCAATCTCAAGCTGATCGTGGGCCGGATCGAAGCATTGGGTGACCATCTTTTCGCTCGTGCTGAAGGTTTGGGCGTCTGCGTTGCGCGGCAACCGCTCTGTGATCGGATTGACCACTTTGACATCAACGACCTTCATCGAAGCAGACCGCAACGCCTGCCGCACGCCAAAGGAACGAAATAGCGTAGCCACAGCACCCAACGGCTGACGCGCCGCGCGCGGACATCGCCGCGGGCCAACAGATTGCCGTTGGCGGCAGTGTGGAAGGCAAATGTCAGTCGCCCACCCTGTTGAGAGATTGTGGAAACGGCTAATTCAGACGGCAATCCCAGGATCTCTCGATTGTAGGCGACAACCTCCTCGGTGTCGTTCCAGAGTCCGTAACACATCTGGCGAGCGTTGGGGTCTGAGACCAGAAAGTGTACAGGCGCAAAAGGACCGTCCTTGACCGGCGCTGTGGGTTGATGAGACACGTAAAAGGCGACTTGCAGTTCGGTATGCGGGCCGTGGCTGGCCTCTGTTTCATCCGCTACGTAGATTGCCATCATAGCTCGGCCCGATTGGGTGCGAGCCGGCGATATTTGCTCGTTCGCCAAGAGCCGGTCAACGGCAGCAAAGTCTGCACTGCCGCCGATCAGCATCAGATGCCCATCATAGACGTGATACGGCGTCGGTTGCTCGCCTGTACTCGTCTGAATTTTCTGTTCCTCAAGCGGATATTGCTCGAAGATTGACTGTTTCATCATTCACCTCACGCATTCCGCAGGTGCGGCAGCACTTCCTCGGCAAACAACAGTGTCCCGTCCGGCCGCGGCACGTCGTGGAAGTGCACCGTCACCATGGACGCGCCCTGGTCGACGGCGACCAGCAACTGTTCAGTGACCTGTTCAGGCGTGCCGACAATCGTGTTGTCGGCCACCGGGCGGATCTCCGGATCGGCCATCAGTCGCTTCACCTCCTGCTCGCTCTCGCCGATGAGCACGCCGCTGACGGTCATCTGTTCGATCCCACCGTAGTCGCGGCCGACGGCGTCGCAATGTCTCTTGGAGCACGTCCTGCTTGTGTGCGTAGCTCTCCCGATCCGTGAAGATGTAGTTCCACCAGTCGGCGTGCTGGGCCACGACGCGCAGCAGATAGCGTTCGCCGCTGCCGCCCACCATGATCGGCGGCGGCGGATCGGGACGCGGTTCGCAGTAGGCATCGACAATCTGGTAGTATTCGCCGCTGTAGCCGGCCGGCGTCTGAGTCCACAACGTGCGAATCAGTTCGATGGCCTCGGCCAGTTGGGCGATGCGCACCCGCGCCGACGGGAAAGGCCAGCCGTAGGCCATATATTCCTCTTCATTCCAGCCGGCGCCGATGCCCAGCACGACCTTGCCGCCGGAAAAGGCCTGCATGGAAGCGGCCATCTTGGCCAGGTGGGCCGGGTTGCGAAAGCTGTTGCAGAGCACGGCATGGCCGCAGATCTTGTCCGGATAGCGGCCCATGGCGTAGGCCAGCAGGCTCCAGCCCTCGGCCACGTCGTTGTCGCCGTACTGGACGTGATCGGGCATCCAGATCGAATCGAAGGGTTCGACGACCTGGTCGAGATAGGGAAACGTGCGGTCGACCAGACGTGACCAGATGTTGAGACCGATTGAGATGGGCATTTTTTCCTCTCTGTATGATGACTGCTCAGCAAAGACAAAAGATCAGTCACAGATGACTCTACTGCAAAAACAAAAGATTCGTCACAGATGGCCACAGATAAACACCTGATATTCACAGATATCTTCCGGCAGAGTGTAGAAGGCCAGCGTGGCGGCAAAATTATCTGTGTCCTATCCGTACAAAATCTGTGTGAATCTGTGGCAGAAATCAGTTCTTGCAGCAGAGTCATCTGTGGCAAATATTTCTCCATCTGCACTGACCTATTCAAACGGGAACTTGCGCTGGGCCTCAGCCAGATCAAGCGTGATGCCCAATCCAGGACGTTCCGGCACGGTGACGCAGCCGTTTTTGTCAATGGCCGGCGTCTCCTCGATCAGGTCGCTGAAGTAGCCACAGGGGCCCTGGCGGAACTCGAAGATGGGGCAGTTGGGCAGGGCCGCGGCCAGGTGCAGACTGGCGGTGAAGAGGATGGCCGATCCCCACACGTGCGGGACGCACTGGAGGTTGGCGGCCTGGGTCAATGCGCCGATGCGGCGGGCGGCCGTGAAACCGCCCACCACGGCCAGGTCCGGCTGCAAAATGTCGGCGGCTCCGGCAGCAATGATGTCGCGGAAGTCGTAGGCTGTGGCGTCGTTCTCGCCGGTCGATATGGGAATCGTGGTGGCGTCGCGCACCCGCGCCATGCCGGCCCAGTTGTCGCTGTAGGTCGGCTCCTCGAACCAGGCGATGTCGTACGGTTCGGCGACACGGGCCAGGCGGATGGCCAGCGTCTCGTCCAGCGAACCGTGGGCGTCGATCATCAGCTTCACATCCGGGCCGATGGCTTCGCGGACGGCACGGATGCGGGCAATCGATCCGTCGACCTGGCGCGGCGCGTCCATGCCGCCGACGCGCATCTTCATGGCCTTGAAGCCCTGGTTGATGTAGCCCATGGCCTCCTCGCCCGCGTGTTCCGGCGGGGCATGGCCGCCGCTGGCATAGGCCGGGATCGTGGTGCGATAGCCGCCGCCCAGCAACTTGTAGATGGGCACGCCCAGCGACTGGGCGAAGATGTCCCACAGCGCCATGTCGATGCCGCTCATGGCGCAGACGGTGATGCCGCGGCGGCTGAGCCGCGGCGCGGCGTGTCCGTAGGTCATGGCCAGTTCGGCGCGCGGACCGTTGTACATCTTCTCCCACACATACTCGGGCCGCGTCGGGTCCTCGCCGATGATCTCGGGGCCAAGCTCCTTCTCGACGATGGCGACGGCGCTGTGGCAGGCGCCACGCGTGCGCCCATAGCCGGGGTGCACCTCGCCGTAACCGACCAGTCCCTCGTCGGTCTCCACGCTTCACGATGATGGCGTGGGATTCACTGCGCGGGCCGTAGTCGGACACCCAGCCGTGCCCGCCGGTGGGCATCTGCCACGCCAGCGGCACGGCTTGAACGGATCGGATTTTCATAACAATCTCCTTCTTGTGAAGTTGGACACGATGTAGGTGCGGTTTACAACCGCACGATTCTTGAATTTTTCAGAGATTCCGCAGCTTGTGCGGTTACAAACCGCACCTACGATTGCTTCGCGGCAAACGGGTGTCTTCTGTCAACCAGACCGGCGCCGCAGTCCCATGCCCACAGCCACTCCAACCAGCGAGACGACGGCAAAGCAGAGAAAGGCTGTCTGGTAGGCGGCCACCGGCGCTACGTCCTCGGCGAGCAGGTTCTCCAACAGCACGCCGGCCAGCGCCGTGCCGATGGCCATGCCCGAGAAGCGAATGAAGCTGTACACGCCGGCCGCGACCCCTACCTTGGCATCGGGGATCTCGCTCATGGCCGAGCTGTGCAGCGCAGCCAACATGATGCCGACGCCCAGGCCCTGCAAGGCCAGCAACAGCCCCACCTGCCAGAGCGGCGCGGTCCCCGGCAACTGCCAGAACCCCAACATCACAGCCCCTTGAACCGCAAAGCCAATGCCGACCGGCAAGCCGCTGCCCCGACGATCGGCCACCTGGCCGCCGTAGCGAACCATCAGGGCCATGGCGCCGGGCAGTATCATCAGGGCGATGCCCAGTTGCGAGGCGTTCAGATTGTGCACATCGACCAGATAGAGCGGCATCAGGAAGCCGGAGCCGGCCATCACAAACATGCGCAACATGGCCCCGATTGAGGCGATGTCGAATAAGCGATGTTGGAAGATATCCAGCGCGATGAAGGGATCAGGCCTGCGCCGTTCCCAAAAGACAAATGCGACGGCAGAAAGCAGCGTGCCAAAGAGCAGACGAAAGTCCCGCAGCGGCTCCACACCGGTGATGGGCCGGCTGGACAGGTAGAAGAGCAGCAATGTCGATGCGGTCGCCAGCAGGAGAACGCCGATCCAATCGAAGCCGCGCAGAAAATTGGGGCGCACCGTGCTCAGACCGGCGGGCACAAACTGGTAGACGGCCACGAACGCCAACAGCCCGAAGAAGAATGGCGGCACAAACGACGCACGCCATCCCCACCCCTGGATCAGAAGACCGGCGATCAACGGCGCCACGAAGGCCGTCGCCGGCCCGACCGAACTCCAGGCGCCCAGCGCCCGGCCCCGCTCGTCCGGCGGAAAGATGACCGAGAGCAACGCCATGCCCAACGGCATCATGCCGCTGATGCCCACGGCCTGGATGGCCCGCCCGACCATCAGCCAGGCCAGATCGTCGGCAAAGATCGTGATCAGGGTGCCGACAGAGAAGACGCCGATGCCCGCCAAGATCAAGCGTCGCCGGCCCACGCCATCGCTCAGCCGTCCATAGACCGGCATGAGGATCATGAACGGCAACGTGAAGGCTGTGGCGACCCAGGCCGTCATATCAGCGGAGATGGCGAATTCGTCGCGGATGATAGGCAGTGCAACCCGAGACATGGAAGAGGTCAGCGGCATCAACATGGCCGGCAGCATCAGTGCGTAGAGTATTCGTTGCGCGGCGGCGCGGGACAAGGGCGATCCATCCGCATCCGTAACGCTCTCCGATGGTTGACTTGGCTTGGCAGGGGACTTCACGTTGGTGTCGGTGGCGGGCTTGGCAGAGGTATTGGCGGCCCGGTTACCGCGGTGCAGCGCACCTGCGGGATGAGGTTTCATGTTGGTTCTACGCTTTCCAAAGCAACGATATCGACTAAATCTGTGGCTCTTCAGGAATTCAGGGGGGTCTACGACGAAACCTTCCAGGAAGATTCGTGAAGACCAGAGCATTACGGGACGGATCTTCCTGGAAGGTGGTCAACGCCCCCTGAGATCCGAAAGAGCCAAATCTGTCAACTACTTCACGGCAAAAGGAATGCAGGCGATCCCATTTCTAAAAAGCGGATCTTTGCAACCCCATCCTATAGTATAGACGATCATCGTTGCGCTGTCTTGCGTGGAAAATGCCGGTGGTGCATTTCACGCCGGGGACAGGATCGCATGTGCCGGGGACGGTCCAGCCCAATTCGGTCATGCCGACATCTTCCGGACCGTCCCCGGCACGTTGTCGCCCCGAATCTGAAATACACCCAAAAGCCGGCCAATTTCCTCCGGGATACTGCCTGTCACCCAACAGCGGCGCTAGCGATATGCCCCAATTGACTCGATCTCAAGCGCGAACTCCCCCACCTGATTGTCTTTCACCATGACACCCACCGCTTCGATGGACGCCGGATCGATCGGCCCATAGTCTTTCAGGACCTGCCCCCGGACCGTCGGTTCAAACATCGAAAACGGCAGATCGACCGTCAGCCACTCATCGGCGATTGTCCGAAAGGGCGCCTCATAGGCGACGCTGGCGCGGTCCGCGGCGTAGAGTCGAAAACGATACAGCTTGCCGTCGCCGCGCACGGACATGCGAATGCCCTCCTCATCCGTGATGCCATAGTCTTCAGTCGCCGACCGTGCGGAGGCAAATCCGCCATTGTTTTCCAGCGAAACAGTGCCGGTAAAGAGCAGTGTGCCGCCTCCGCTCAATGCCAAGTCGGATTTTGAGACACCGCCCATCACACCGTCATCGACGATGGTCCACCGGCCGGCCGTATCGATTGAGTCAAAACGATAGAGCGTCAGCATAATCCATGCGCCTCCATTGTATTTAAGGTAGCTAAATTGAATGTAGCAACCCAATCAGAACAAATAGTGTTCAATTTAAAAACAAAACCTTGACAAGTCAACTTTTTCATGATATTATCGACTCATGAGCTTGTAAATCAAGAATTTTCGTCGGGAAATTGATTCAACACATTTTGAGGAAAAAATCATGAACCGAGCAGAGTATGCTTACAGTCAGGCACGGACATACAGTCAACCTCTCCCCGACACCGACCGCGTAAATCATCCAATCTGGTCTCTGGAAATGCTTGATGAGACTGGCGATGAAGCCGACATGACATCGGTCGACATGACATCTGAAGAACTGATTGTCGGCTGGAGCCTGTTGCAAATGTATGGCCAGTGGATGTCCACCTCCGGCGAACCTGTAGCTGTCATGCCCAAGAAAACTTTGCCCGAGCGACTTGCTTTGATGCTGCTGGATCTGTCTGCTGAACAGGATGGACTCATCGAAGATGTCACGTTCCACGATTTAGCCGTTGCGCTAGACACCAATCGAGACACGATAGCGTCAATACTGCGTGCCTTCCGGCGCCAAGGCCTGGTCGATTTTGGTCACCGTCGTATGTTGATTCAGGATGTCGGCTCATTGGCCGAAATTGCTGGAGAACCAGACATACGTTTTATATAGCATTACAGTTGCCGTAGCCGAAAATTTGTAGCATCAATGCAGTTTCAGTAGTTCACGATTTGTCATTCTGAGTGGGTATTTTCGAATACTTCACTCTGGCAGACGACCAGCGAAGGCATGTCCTGAGTGAAATCGAAGGAATCTCGCTTTTCACCAAATCGTGAACCGCTGAGTATGATAACCTAGGTTCTTTACGTTTGTACCACCATTC
Source organism: uncultured Chloroflexia bacterium (assembly GCA_963698255.1). Classification (GTDB taxonomy): domain Bacteria; phylum Chloroflexota; class Anaerolineae; order Caldilineales; family Caldilineaceae; genus JAWKOK01. The sequence goes on from CAVOQD010000018.1 coordinate 84,661, forward strand.
AACTTTTGTACCACCTTTCAGTTTTCCACAGGAGGAAAGATCACATGAAACGCATTATGTTCTTTGGTTTGTTGACCCTCGCGCTGTTGTTCTCGCTACTGGTCACGCCCATGGCAGTCAATGCTCAAGCCAGCGACGACATTGTCGATACCGCGGTAAACGCGGGCGAATTCCCCACCTTGGTGGCGGCTGTGCAGGCAGCCGAACTCGTCGACACGCTGAAGAGTGAGGGCCCGTTCACGGTCTTCGCACCCACGGAAGCGGCCTTTGCCGCCCTGCCTGACGGTACGATCGAAGCCCTGCTGGCCGACCCGACCGGCGACCTGGCCAATATCTTGCTCTTCCATGTGGTTCCCGGCAAGGTCATGGCAGCCGACCTGTCTGATGGCCTGGTGGCCACTACGGCCCTTGGCGTACCCGTCACCTTCAAGATCTCCGACAGCGGCGCCATGGTCGAAAATGCCAACATCGTTGCCGCCGACATTGAAGCAGCCAACGGCGTGATTCACGTCATCGATGCCGTGATTCTGCCGCCGAGTTCAGAAGCGCCGGAAATGCTGCCGGTGACGGGCGGTGCGGCAGGCAATGTTACCTACATGGCGCTGTTCGCAGTGTTGGGTCTGCTCCTGGTCGGCGCCTATGTCACCCGCACGAACCAGAGCGGCGCATAGCTCGAAACGGTTGCTCGCTCAGTGGCGAGTGAGGCTTTTCAAAAGACAACGACGTCTGACACGATACCTGATAGCTGGGTAGTTCGTTGAATCAAAAGTGACGAACAGCGGAGAAGCGTGTAGAAGGGATCTCTGAGACAAAGCCTTTGAGAGATTCCTTCCGCACGGGTGACAGTAGAAGCCCCCGGCACTTTGATCTCAGAGAGCAAGCATCATCTGTCTTGATCGAAGTGCCGGGGCTTTTCCTCATAGTGAACGTTCCCATTCAATTTGTAGAAATATGACTCACAGCAGCAGACCTTTGGCGAATCGAATACCCCAATTGTTGGGTTTGCTCCTGCTTGCCTCCAGCCTTCTATTGCTGTCGGCATGCAGTTCAATTGGAGCGGACAGCGCGCCCCTGGTCGTCGAGCCGATCAATCGTCCGGTCCCACAGATGCAACCGGCCAGTTACGCCGATTTCGATACCGATGAGCGTATTCCGGAGCGTATCACCATCCCCTCCATCGGGCTGGATACGAAGGTCGTGGACTTGGGCTGGAGCGCAGCGACCGATCCGGCAGGCCGCATCTTCAACAACTGGGATGTGGCTGCCTACGCGGCAGGATGGCATGTGAACAGTGATCTGCTGGGCGCGGGCGGCAACGTGGTGTTGAGCGGACACAACAACATCTTGGGCGCTGTCTTTCGGGAGCTGGACCAGTTGGATTCAGGCGATGTGGCCACCATCTGGTCGGGCGGAAAAGCGCTACGACTATGAGATCGAAGAGGTCTTCATCGTGCCCGAACGGGATGCCACCTACGAACAACGCCTGGAAAATGCCAAGTGGATCGGGGAGTTTGACGACAACAGATTGACCCTCGTGACCTGTTGGCCACGAGACGACAACAGCCACCGAATCATCGCTGTCGGCCACTTGGTGGGCGAGAGCAAAGCAGATAGCCCCTCAAAATAACAGAACCCTTGACGACAAACGATCAGGTAGCACCGCCATAGGCGCGGTCGAGCAATTCGACGGTATGCCAGACCGGCAGCGGATGGCCGATGATCTCGACATACTTGTCGATCTGCACCAAACAGCCGATGTTGCCGGCGACCACGGCGTCGGCCTCGGTCGACGCAATGTTGCGCGCTTTGCGCTCGCCGATCTCGGCAGCCAGTTCCGGCTGTTCCAGGTTGTAGGTGCCCGCCGAGCCGCAGCAGAGGTCGCCTTCGGGGATCTCGACCACGGTCAGGTTGGGGATCTTGGCAAGCAGCGCACGCGGCTGCGAGCGAATGCCCTGGGCATGGGATAAATGACATGCATCGTGGTAGGCAACGGTTAGCGGTTCGGCCAGCGCGGGCGGTTCTTCGATGCCCAGATCGGCCAGAAAGGCGCTGATGTCCTGGACCTTGTCGGCGAAAGCACGGGCCGGCACCTCGTACATGGTCCCGGCGAAGAGCAGACCATATTCGTGCATGCCCGAGCCGCAGCCGGCCGCGTTGGTGATGACCGCGTCAACGTCGCCAGGAAAGATGCTCATATTGTTGCGCGCAAACGTACGCGCCTGTTCATCCTCGCCCACGTGCATGGAGAGCGATCCGCAGCAGCCCTGCTGCCTTGGGAATCACCACTTCAACGCCGTTGCGGGCCAAGCACGCGCAGCGTCGCCCAGTTGATCTGCGGGGCCAACACCTGCTGCACACAGCCGGCCAACAGCGCTACCCGTGCCCGCCGGACGCCCACCGCCGGATAGAATTCCGGCAAGGGCGGCGCTTCGGGCAACGATTCGGGCAGCAGATCGATCATGGCGCCCAGCGCGCCGGGCAACGACCCCACGCAGCGAACGCCCCAGCTTGCCCGCACGCACGGCCTGGCGAAAGCGGTCCGGGTAGGGCAGGGTCTGGCGCACCAGCATCCGCGTCGACCGCTCCATCGGCGTGCGCGAGCGCTGGGACTCAGCCAGGCTGCGGTAGGGCGTCAGCAGATCGCCGTAGGCCACGCCCGACGGACAGGCGGTGACACAGGCCAGGCAACCCAGACAGCGATCCACATAGGGCGAGACCTCATCGACGGACAGGTTGCCCTCCAGCGCCTCCTTCATCAGGAAGATACGCCCGCGCGGCGAATCCATCTCCTCGCCCAGCACCTTGTAGGTCGGGCAGGCCGAAAGGCAGAAACCGCAGTGCACACACTGGTCGATGGCCTGGGCCATGGCCGGACCCTGCGGGCCTAGATTTTCAAGTTGAATCGCATGTTGCATGGATGGACGCCTATTCGCGTTCTCTGATGTTTAGTGCGCACGCCTACGTGCGCACGGGTCTATACAAACGATATGTTGAAGGTGAGCAGATAGCAAACAATGTAGGTGCGGTTTGCAACCGCACGATTCCCGAATAGCCCAGAAATTCCGTAGTTCGTGCGGTTACAAACCGCACCTACGACATAAATGTCGTGGTACAAGGGATCTCACCCAATATAGTCCGGAAAACGGTCGTCCGGATCGAGCGTCTGTTTGATCCGCCGATAGAATTCACGCCCGGCAAACGAACCGATGATCGGATTGTCCGCCTCGCCGGTCAACACGAGGCCGGGCAGATGAAGCGCGTCCAGCAGCGTGTCCAGTTCATCCACCGGCCCGTTCCAGGCCAGCCAAACGACGTTGCCGCCGGCGCTGTAGCGCCGGTTCAGGCCGCGACCATCGATCTGTTGGTCAAAGCCAAGCAGCGTCGTCGGCGAAAGCGGCGTCTTGACCAGAGCGCTGCCCTCAGGAACCCAGTCAAATTCGTTTGCAGCCTGCCAGACCTGCCGATCGTCTTTGCCCAAAAGCCGCTCTCCCTGGCCGATACACTTAGCCAGAACATCCAGGCGCGGGGCCAGCGTCGACGCCAAGCCGCCGATGCGCAGCCAGAGCGTCGATCCGGCATCGGTGGCTGCGATGTCCAGCGCGTCGATGTCGACCGGGAGCGTCGCCAGCTTGGCCAGCGTCTCCAGCGCCGAGGCCATCGAGTCATGGTCCAGGCGCAGGGTGGCGTAGGCCGGCGGCTGGGGAAAGACCTTGAAGCTGACCTCGACCAGCACGCCCAGTTGACCGAGACTGCCGACCATCAACTTGGGCAGATCGAAGCCGGCCGCGTTTTTCACCACAGTAGCCGCCGCCGCGCACCAGTACGTCCCAGCCCATCCACGAAGCGCACGCCGATCAGGAAGTCGCGCACGCCGCCGTAGCGCTGGCGTCCCGCTCCGCTGAGGCCGGCGGCGATGGTGCCGCCCAGCGTCGCCCCCCGCTCAGCCAGCGGCGGATCGAAGGGCATGTACTGGCCATGCTCGGCCAGCGCGGCCTGTACATCCGACAGTCGCGTGCCGGCCAGCGCCGTGAAGGTGTATTCGCCGGGGTCGTAGGCCAGGATGCCGGCCAAGGGTGTCATGTCCAGCACAGTTTTGGCGCGGCCGGTCTGCGACAACGCGTTCTTTGTGCCGCCGCCGACGATCTGAATCGGTCCGCCGGCATTGACCGCAGATCTGGACATCTTCGATGCTGTGGATCGGGATAATCGATTGCTTCGTTCGAGTTGGCGTCGTCATTCTCGGAAGATCACTCCTTCCGTCTCAAGCGGATGCGGTCCGTGGTGAGACAACGCCGGCGCTTCGCCCCCCGGCAGCATCTTGCCCCGGTTGGCCAGTTCATCGGGATCGACGGCCCGGCGCAGCTCGTCCATGACGGCCAGATCGATCTCCGAGAACATCTTTGGCATGTAGGCCCGCTTCTCCACGCCGACGCCATGTTCGCCGGTGATGGAGCCGCCAAATTCGATGCACATGGCCAGGATTTCGCCGGCCAGTTCCTCGGCCCGTTCGAGTTCGCCGTCAACGCGCCCGTTGTAGAGGATCAGCGGATGCAGATTGCCGTCGCCGGCGTGAAAGACATTGGCGACACGCAGTTCGTAGCGTTTGCTCAGCGCTTCGATGTGCGAGCAGCGCCTCGCCCAGGCGACCGCGCGGCACCACGCCGTCCTGCACGATGTAGTCGGGGCTGAGCCGCCCGACGGCCGAAAATGCGCCCTTGCGCCCCTTCCAGATGCGTGCCCGCTCGGCCTCATCCTGGGCGACGCGCACCTCGCTCGCGCCCGACGTCTCGATGACCTGGAGCAGATGCGCAAACTCGGCATCGACCTGGATCCGCTCGCCCTCCAACTCGACAATGAGCAGCGCCGCAGCGTCGCGGGGATAGCCGGCGTTCACCGACGCCTCGGCCGCCTCGATGGCCAGGCTGTCCATGATCTCCATGGCGCCGGGCAACAGACCCGACGCCACCACCTGGCCGACGGCATCGCCCGCGGCCTCCAGCGAATCGTAGGCGGCCAGCACGGTGCGGTAGATCTCGGGTCGGGGCAGCAGACGCAGCGTGATCTCCAGCGCCACGCCAAAGAGTCCCTCCGAGCCGACGAAAAAGCCGGTCAGATCCGGCCCCACATTCTCCAGACTCGCCTGGCCAAACTCGACCACCTGGCCGTCGGCCAGCACGGCTTTGATGCCCAGCACGTGGTTGGCGGTCATGCCGTACTTCAGACAGTGGGCGCCGCCCGAGTTGAAGGCCACGTTGCCGCCGATGGTGCAGATCAGTTGGCTGGACGGATCGGGCGCGTAGTAGAGACCAAATGGGGCCGCCGCTTGGGAGACATCCAGATTGACGACGCCCGGTTCAACAACGGCGATGCGCGCCACCGGATCGAGGTGCAGGATGCGATTGAGCCGGTTGAGTGCAATGACGATGCCTTCCTCCACCGGCAACGAACCGCCGGAGAGGCTGGTGCCGCTGCCGCGGGCGACAAAGGGCACGCCATGCTGATTGCAGAGCTGCACGGCGGCGACCACTTCGTCGGCCGTCTCGGGCAGGACAACCGCACGCGGCCGCGCCCGGAAGGCGGTCAAGGCATCGGATTCGTAGGGCGCCAATTGCACCGGATTGCGTAGCAGCCTTGGGCCTGGAAAGATGGCTCCCAAAACGTCAAGAAAGGAGGTGTGCGACATAGGCTCCTGGACAAAATTTGACCATCGAAGGTATCGACATTTGGATACGAGCGGACTTAAATTTTGCGGTGTGCCGATTGTAGCGCATCGCTATTGAAGCGTCAATCAGCATTTTTCACTCGCCCATGCTCTGCACGGCTGCATCATACTCTGCCAGCGCTTCTTCCACAAAGAGATCGCCGGCCAATACATCGCGAAGCAGCCGGCGAAGCTCGGGCAGCAGCCGGCCGGTGACGCCGGTCGCCTGCCAGACCGTGGCATCATCGAGTTGGGTGCGCAAGGAGCGCAGTTCCGGGTAGCGTTCGTCCCAGGCAGGCATCAAGCTTTCGCGAGCGGGAAGCGCGGCGCTGAACGCCAAGCGCTCGCGCATGGCAGTGCTATCGGCCAGGGTGTCGATGAGTGCGAAGGCCTCGGCGTGGTGCTGACTGGCGGATGCCACGGCGTAGCAGGTGCCGAAGAGCAGCGTTCCTTCGCCGCCCGGTCCGGCGGGCAGCGGCGCAACGCCATAGCGAATGTTGGGATAGTCTGTGGCCAGATAAGGATGCAGCCAGTTACCCTCGAAAACCATACCGACGCGACCGTTGCCGAAATCTGTTCCGCTCCAAGCGTTACCGTAGTATTCCAGCGGGATAGCGAAGCCATCGATCAGCAGGCCGTCATAGAAGGTGAGCGCCTGGCCGACAGCCTCGCTCATCCGGGCTGTGGTCATTTGCGTGGCCGCACGATCGCCGCCCCAGTCGCCGCCGGCCTGGATCAGAAAGGGCAGCCATCGGGTGATGTCATCGCCGAGAACCAGACCGAATGCAGTGAACTTGACGGTCGGGAGGCCGGAGACGGTCTGTGCGGCGGAGCGCAGGTCATCCCACGTCCAGTTTTCAGTCGGATAGACGATGCCTGCTGCGTCAAACAGATCCTGGTTGTAGAAAAGCCCAAGCGTGTTGGCATCCTTGGGGACGCAGAAAAGCTGGCCGTCGACGGTTGCGGCATCGACCATGGCCGGAATAAAGGCGTCACCGGCGGCCAGCCCCGGCGGAACCGGCGCCACCAACCCTTCCTCCACCAAGTCCGGCAGGCGGAACAGATCCACCTCAAAAAGATCCGGCGGATCGGCCCCGCGCAGAATACGGTCAAGGTTGCCTCCATCGGCCGCGGTCAAGGTCACGGATATGGCGGCGCTGCCCTCGACCGCGCTGACACGCCCGATCTGCTCGGCCAGCAGCGCCGCTTCCTCATCAGACTGGACGGGCAGCCAGGCATCGAGTTCAACCGGCGGCAACGGCGCGTCCGTGGCAAACCAGCGCGGCCACGACGGCATCTCGGCCATACAGCCTGCCAACAGGAGTGTAGCCGCAACCAGAAAGGCGGCCGCGCTGAAGCGAAGGGGAGAGCGGTGAACGCGTCTAAAAATTGAGGACGCCTTGGTCAAGGTCCGTCACCTGGATGAAAAGAGAGGCCAGGGCAAGCCTGCCCTGGCCTCGATCAAAAAAACAACCGGAACTGTTCTCGTTCTCAGCCTACTCGCGTCCGGCCAGGTACTCGGCGTAGGCCTCGGGCGTCATCAGCGCGGCCAGTTCGTCGTCCACGCCGGCGCCCGGTTCGATCTTGAAGAACCATGCCGCATACGGCTGCTCGTTGACGGCCTCGGGCGCGTCTTCGAGCGCGCTGTTGATCTCGACGATGATACCGCTGACCGGCGCAAAGATGTCGGACGCGGCCTTGACCGATTCGACCACGGCGACGGCTGTGCCGGCCGTCACCTGCGCGCCGACCTCGGGCAGTTCCACGTAGACCACATCGCTCAGTTGATCCTGGGCGTAGTCGCTGATGCCCACGACCGCGATCCCGTCTTCCAGCCGAACCCACTCGTCATTGGTCGCATACTTGGCGTTGCTGTCAATCTTGGTGTCGCTCACGGTGCTATCCTTCCTGATGTTCCATGCCCCCGCAGGGGAAGTCAAAATATGAAGCCGACTCGCTACTTGTAGCGCGGCTGATAGAATGGTCGTTTGACGACCTGTGCGCGCTTGGCCTGGCCCCGGATCAGAATATCCAACTCCGTGCCCAGTTTGGCAACTTGGCGCGGCACATAGCCCAGGCCCACAAACTTGCCGAGGGTCGGACTCTTCATGCCGGTGGTGACAAAACCGACCACCTGGCCATCGACGGCGATGTCGTAGTGTTCCCGCGGCACAGCCCGGTCGATCATCTCAAACCCGACCAGCAGTTGCTCGGGTTTCTCCAGTTTGATCTTCAGGAGCGCGTCCCGGCCGATGAAGTCGCCATCCCAACTGATGGTCCAGCCCAGGCGTGCCGACAATGGGTTCACCTCGGCGCTGATCTCGTGGCCGTAGAGCGGCATGCAGGCTTCGAAGCGCAAGCTGTCGCGTGCAGCCAATCCGCAGGCCAGCAGGCCGTCTTCCTCGCCCACGGCCAGCAGCCGTTCCCAGAATGCAACCGCGTCCGCAGCAGGCAGATAGAGTTCGAAGCCGTCTTCACCGGTGTAGCCGGTGCGCCCGACAAGCATCTCGACACCGCCGACCTCGGTGATCAGCGATGTTCTGGTGGCCAGTTTGCTCAGATCAGCGGTCGTCAGCCGCTGCAGGATCTGCTCTGCCTTGGGTCCCTGAAGCGCCATCATGTAGGTGGCGTCGGACACATCGGTCAGGACGATGTCGAAGCCGTGCACATGCGCCTGAAGCCAGGCCCAGTCCTTGTCCAGATTGCCGGCGTTGACCACGATCAGCCAGCGATCGGGCAGTCGATAGAGGAAGATGTCGTCGACAATCGTACCGTCTGCGTAGAGGAGCAGGCTGTAGTGGGCGTCGAACGGCTGCATGGTGTCGACGTCCCAGACCTGCACGTGCTTCAAAAAGGCGACGGCATCCGGTCCGGCAAGCTCAAACTGGCCCATGTGATCGATGTCGAAGAGGCCGGCCGCGGTGCGCACTGCCTCATGTTCGACGCTGGGGCCGGTCGGATACTGGACGGGCAGGGCCCAGCCGGCAAAGTCGACCATGCGTCCATCCATGGCGACGTGTGAATCGTACAGGCGTGTCTGTTGCATTCTATCTCTCAGTCTTGCGTCATCTGCGAAAGCCAAAATCAGTCACAGATCGACACAGATAAACACAGATGGTTACACCAACCAATATAGCAGTCGCATGGCCGGTTGGGCAAACTGGTCGCCGGCATGGGCAAAGGGCAGTCGGTATGCCGCAACACAGAGAATTTGGTCGTCGACATCCGTCGGCGTGATCGTCGAATTTGATGGCCGAGCCGGGCACATTGCCGTCGGATCTCAAAACGTCTACCGCTTGACTTTGAACCATCGCTCAACTAGAATTGTGCAAGAATCGAGTAGCAAGTTGCGGGTGCGACTCATCACCCTGTCACCCCCTCACCTTGTCACCCTTATGCCCCCTTAGCTCAGTGGATAGAGCAACGGACTTCTAATCCGTAGGTCGTAGGTTCGAATCCTACAGGGGGTGCTGTACGAAAAAATGCACTCGGCGTGCCGAGTGCATTTTTTTCATCACATTTGGATGAGGAACTCAGGAGAACCCAATGACAACCCAAACAATCCGCATCGACGTCTGGTCCGACTATGTCTGACCGTGGTGCTTCCTCGTAGCCTCCAGTTTGGAGAAGCTCGTAGCAGCACAACCGCCTGAGCGGGAGATCGACATCCACTGGCGCTCGTTCGAACTGCGTCCCAAGAATGCGCCGCCCATTTCCGCCGACTATCGTGAGAAGATCGAAGCGGGCCGTCCGCAGCTCTATGCCACGGCGCGGGAAACGTACGGATTGGAAATGAATCCGGGGCCGTTCGGCATCGACAGCCGGCCGGCGCTGATCGGGGCGAAGTTTGCCGAAGCGGCCGGGCTGGGCGCGGCCTACAACGAGGCTGTCATGCGCGTATACTGGCAGGAAGCGTCGGACATCAGCGATCAGGAGGTATTGATCGGTCTTGCGGAGACAATCGGCCTGGATCGCACAAGAGTTCGCCGACGCCCTGGCCGATCCGGCCTATATCGCGCAGGTGGATCAGGACATCGACATGGCCAGAGCGTACGGCCTCAACAGCGTGCCGTCGTTGGTCTTTGACAACAAGTATCTGATCCCGGGCGCCCAGCCGCTGGAGGCGCTACAAAACGCGGTTGAGTCTATTGCTTCGGAACGTAACGATTCCGCCTGAGATCGGAAAATATCGACCGCGGATTTGGCGGATCAGGCTGATTCATTCGGATTATATCCGCGACAATCAGCCTAATCCGTCAAATCCGCGGTCGATCGGCATAGCAGCCATAATAGTACCGCGAATCAGTTACTGCGAATCCAGAATCGCGATCATCTCATCGAGGTCGGTGAACTTCACACGCGGACGGCCTTGGGCTTGCCCTTTGGCGATCTCCAGTTCGTTGAGAATGCGCCACTCATCATTGGAGACGTAGCGCACGTTGCGCTCGTTCAGCAGCTTCACGACAGCCGTCGGGTCGTCATCCGCAGCCGGGACCAGGCGGCCGGAGCGCATGTCTTCCAGCAGGCTGTTGACCGACTCGACAGCGTCCGGCTTGTTGGTGCCGATGACGCCGGTCGGACCCCGCTTGGCCCAGCCCACCACATACTCGCCCGGCTTCGTCTTTTCGGTGGCAGGTTCAAGCACACGCCCAAACTCGTTGGGAATCGTGCCGCGGCGTTCGTCGTAGGGCACGCCGGGCAGGGGCACGCCCTTGTAGCCGACCGAACGCAGGACCAGGCCGCAGGGAATGGTCTCATATTCGCCGATGCCTTCGGCGTTGATGTAGCCGCTGGTGGTCGGTCGCAGGCGGTTCTTCTCAAGAACGATGGCTGATGATTTTACCATCCTCCTCGACGATCTCCATGGGCGACACCAGAAACTGCATGTAGATCTTGCGCGGCTTGCCCGTATCGCCGATCTCCGAGTAGGCCCGCAGGTAGTCCAGGTTCTTCTGAGCGGATGTGTCATCCTGTACCGCAGCGCTGCTTGCTGCGTCCAGCCTGAGTTCGTCCGGATCGACAATGGTGTCGGCCTCTTCGAGATGGCCAAACTCCCGGATCTCGACATTGGTGAATTTGGCTTGGGCCGGACCGCGGCGGGCCAGAATGTAGACGTTCTTGATCTTGCTCTCGGCCAGCGCTGCCAATGCATGGTCGGCGATGTCGGTGTCATCCAGTTCATCGACCGACTTGACGAGCACGCGCGCCACATCCATGGCCACATTGCCGACGCCGATCACGACAGCATTCTCGCAACTCAGATCGGGCTCAAGGTCCACCCAATCGGGATGGCCGTTGTACCAGGCCACAAACTCGGTGGCCGACATGCTGTTGGGCAGATCCTCGCCGGGGATGTTCAGACGCCGATCCGATTGGGCGCCGATGGCATAGATGACGGCGTCATAGAATTGGCGGATCTCATCATGGGTGATGTCCGTGCCGAACTCGACATTGCCAAATAAGCGGAATCGAGGGTCGGCCGCGGTGCGGTCGTAGATTCTGGAGACCGATTTGATGTTCTGATGATCGGGAGCGACGCCGTAGCGAACGAGTCCATGTGGTGCAGGCAGACGTTCGAACATATCGACGGTGACGGAAAGAGCTTTCGGCTTCAGCAGGGCGCCGGCGGCATAGAAGCCGGACGGACCCGCACCGATAATGGCTACACGCAGTGGGCGTTCGGACGTTCCGAGCTTAGCGGTCACGGACTCCTCCTTGCGAGCTGATGATTACTTGAGCATGTTGCTAAACTGACGCGCCAAGGTCAAGATGCTGATACCGAGGGCAAAATAGTCAGTTGGGCCAAGTTTGGCAACGGCGGATTCTTCCTCACTATCGTTGTCAGCGGCGGCCCATGCAAACGCAGCGCCCAACAGAGCACCGGCCAACCCGCCGATCAACAGTGCTTTGGTTTTATAATTCACGTCCTGATTCTCCTCAAACTGAAGACGACATTTGGCTCTTGAGTGAGTTTCATTTTGAACACACCCGTTTCATTTTCAAAGTGCAAGCATCACCCGTTCTTGGCCGAAGCGCAGGGGAAACACTATTGCTTGCCAGCGGCCTGATCCCTGGATGAAGTTCCAGGCGAGACCAGTGATTTCATGGCGGCCGCAGCTTTGGTGCGTTCACGTTCCGCACTGACCATCGGATCGACGACCCGCTGGCTCGCCGCCTCTGTCCGCAGCCGAACCTCTTTGCTGATACCTTGCGCCCTGAACATCACGCGCGGCAGGCGAATGTGCAAAAAATTGAGGCCGCGTATGGCGAAATAGAACGCGACCAAAGGGATCAACAATAGAAAAAAGGTCTCAATGGCCAGGAAGACAATCGAAACGTTGGTCCAGAATGCGAGATTCTCCATTGACAACTTCCTCCGGATCTCCAACAGATAGTGCGGTCCGTTCATTCTAGCAAAGGCCGGGCTTTCCAACAAGGCAGCGCCGAACCAACGGTGCAAATGTCACTTTTTCAGTAGTTCACGATTTGTCATTCTGAGCGGGTCGATCTGGAGCCTTCACTCTGGCACAAGACCAGCGAAGGCATGTCCTGAGTGCAAGCGAAGGAATCTCGTTTTTCTCCAAATTGTGAACTACTGTCTATCAATTGTCGCTCAAGGTGTAGCCCTGCTCGTCGACGAGGATCGCCAGTCGTTCGAGTTCATCTTCCCGGCTGTCGATTTCGCCGTCCAAACGAGCAGCGCGCAGATCGCGCAGGATCGCGCCGTAGAGCGGCCCGGTCGGCAGTCCGAGCGCGGCAAGATCGCGGCCGTCCAGATGGGGACGCACATCACGCCACTCGGCATCATAGCGGCGCAGCAGATCCACGATGGCTTCATCTTCACAGAGGATCTGCGTCAACGCGCGTGCGGTCGGCGTGGTCCCGTCCAACAGGCGGGCGATCTGACTGGGGCGCAGATCGGGTTGAGACAGCTCGGGCAGTCGCTGGCGCAGGGTCTCCAGCGATTCAACCAACCGCTGCGTCTCGCCGCGCAGGCCCAGCCGTTCGACCAGCGCCTCGTCCACGCCGGCAGGCTGCCGGTAGGTCATGATGCCCCAATAGAGCCGCTCAATCGGTTCGGCGTTCAGGGCCGGGTCCGGTTCGGACTTCAGGAGAGCAGCGCGCAGTTCGCCAAATTTGCGGTTCATCCATTCGTCGGCGATCAATTCGGGGTGAATGTAGGCAAGCACGCCCAGTTCGTCGAGCCGGCAGAGCGCGCGCTCCGGTTTCACCTCGTGAAGAATACGCTCCAATTCGTGGCGGAGCCGGGCCGGCGAAACACGATCCAACATGTCGAGCGCATCGTCCAGGAGGACCAACGTGCGCGGCGCAATCGTAAAGCCAAACCGTTGCTCATAGCGCACCGCACGCAGGATGCGCGTCGGATCATCGACGAAACTGAGGCTGTGCAGAACGCGAATGACGCCCTCGTCCAGATCGTGAAGGCCGCCGTAGAAGTCCAGCAACTCGCCCCAACGATCCGGGTTGAGACAGAGCGCAAGCGTGTTGATCGTGAAGTCTCGCCGATGGAGATCGAGCTTGATGCTGCTGCTCTCAACCGTCGGCAGCACGGTCGGCGCCGTGTAGAACTCGGTGCGGGCGGTAACAAAGTCGAAATTCGCCGGCAATGCAGCAATGTCAACAGGTTCGTCCAGCCCCTCAAAGAGCCGATCGGCGTCCAGCGGGAAGTCGGGATCGTCCAGCAGCCATTTGGCCGTGCGAAAGCGGCGATGGGGCACGACACGGCCGCCGTACTGATTCTGCATGTGGTGGGCAAACGCGATGGCGTCTCCCTCGATGACCACGTCCATGTCCAGCGTGGCAACGCGGCGTTGCAGCTCGCTGTTGAGGAGCAGATCGCGGGTGAAGCCGCCGACGATGTAGACGGTGAAGTCCATCTCGTCGACCTCGCGACCCACCAGTTCGAGCAGATAATGCTGGACCGGAGACAGCGTCTCACGCAGTCTCGTTGCCAGTTCCGTGGCCCCGTGCTCGGGCAATGTCGCCTCATCCCAGAGCTTGATCAGGTCCGTACGCGTGACGATGCCGATGATGTTGCCCTGATCGTTGACGACCGGAATCTGCCCCCAGTTGGTGTCGATCATGGTCTGGCGCAGCGTGGATATTGAATCCTCAGGCCGAACAACCACAGAGCCGGCACGCATGAAGCGGCTGACCGGTTCCGCGCCCAGGTTGTGGCTGACGGCCCGGTCCGCTTCCCGGCGCGTCAGTACGCCAAGCAGCGATTCGCTGCCATCGGCACGCTGTTCGTAGACTGGAAAGCCCTCATGGCCGTAGCGCCGCATCAGCTCGTAGGCGGCGTTGATGGTCATGTCGGGCGTCAACGTCTGCGGTCGTCCATAGCTCATGATGTTGCGCACGGTGACGGCCGATCGGCTATGCGCGCGGATCAGATCAGCGATGCGATCACGTACGGCGACCGTCGAGTCCATACCGTGAACCGGCGCGGCGGCCGCCCGACTGTGTCCGCCGCCGCCCAGATCGCGCATCATCGCCCCGACATCGATCTCGTCGGTGGTGCTGCGTGCGACCACCTGGATCATGTCATCCAGATCAATGACCAAGAAGAGCGCGCTGGTTTCATGAAAATCGCGCAGACGCGAGGCCAGCGCGCTGATCTCGTCGCTGAAGCCATGGACCGAAGCTTGGGCAATCACGACGCTGTGGCCGTCGATCTCCAGAAACTCGCTGTTGTCGATCAGTTCGTCCAGCAGCGAGCGCTGGGCTTCGGTCAGCGGATGGCTGAGAAAGCGACTGAGCACTGACAGGTTGACACGGTGTGTCGGGTGCAGCAGCCAGGCCAGACAGCGGGCGTCGCGGTCGGTGGTCGAGGCGTAGGTCAGGCTGCCCGTGTCCTCGTGGATGCCCAGCGCCAGCAGCGTGGCCTCCACAGGCGTCAGCCGGACGTTCTCCTCAATCAGCCGTTCAACCAGCAGGGTGGTGTTGGCCCCCACGTCATCGGTCCAGATCTCCCATCCGTCCGGCGCTTCCTCCTGCGAAGAGTGATGATCGATGATTAGGACGCGGGTGCGCTTGCTCATACCCTTGGTCCAATTGGCGGAGCGCGTATCGACAAAAATGGCGCGTTCGACCGGCCCTTTCGGCATTTCACGCACAGTGATGAAGGGCAGACGACTGTTGTAGAGGGCCAGAAAGCCGCGAACATTGCGGTTCAGCAAGGTCGGCAGTACCGGTTTGGCGTCGGGGAACAAGAACGACGCGGCCAACAGCGACGCCAGCGCGTCAAAGTCAGTATGTTCGTGGGTCAGAATGATCTCGAACGAATTGTCGGCCATTGGGTCTCTTGATCTGCTTGAGAGAGATGGGGCAAGGTGACAGGGTGACAAGGTGACAAGGCGACGGGTCGCTTACTACTACCTCACCCCGTCACCCCCTCACCTTGTCACCCCCTCAACCTGCCCCGGCGCGGGCCAGCAACGAACGCGCCGCCCGATTGTGTTCTTCGACCAGAAGCGGCACGTCGATGTACAACGGTTGGCCGTCCTGGACCAGCAGGCGTCCGTTGACCATGGAGAAGTCGACCTGCTGGGATCGGCAGAAGACCAGCGCTGCCACCGGATCGTGGACGGCGCCGCCGGCATAGCCCAGGGTCGACAGGTCAAAGCCGATGATGTCGGCGGCCATGCCGGGGGCCAGTGCGCCGATATCGTCGCGGCCCAGCACGGCCGCGCCGCCCAGCGTGGCAATCTCCAGCGCCTCGCGCGCGGTCATCGCCTGCGGATTGCCCATTACACGCTGGAGCAGCAGGGCCTGGCGCGCCTCGTTGATCAGATCGCTGCTGTCGTTGGAGGCGCTGCCGTCGACGCCCAGGGCGACCGGCACGCCGGCATCGCGCATGGCGCGAATCGGTGCGATGCCGGAGGCAAGGCGCATGTTGCTGCACGGACAATGGGCCACGCCGGTGTGGGTGCGGGCGAAGAGATCGATCTCGCCGGCATTGAGATGGACGCAGTGCGCGTGCCAGACGTCGTCGCCGGTCCAGCCCAATGCCTCCGCGTAGGCGCCGGGCCGATGGCCAAAGCGCTCGACGCAGAAGTCATCCTCGTCCTGGGTCTCGGCCAGATGGGTGTGCAGATGCACGTCGGCGTCAGGACCAAAGCTGCGAGCCAACTCGGCGCTGTCGCGCATCAGCTCGGGCGTGACGCTGAAGGGGCTGCACGGGGCGATGACGACGCGCCGCATGGCGAAGCGGCTTGGATCGTGGAAGGTCTCGACGGCCCGCCGGCACTCGCGCAGATATCGTCGCCTCGTCCTCGACCACCCGGTCCGGGGGCAGGCCGCCCTGGCTTTCGCCCAGGCTCATGCTGCCGCGCGCGCCGTGAAAACGAACGCCGATCTGGTCGGCGGCGGCAAACTGATCGTCGATCTGCGTGCCGTTCGGCCACAGATAGTGATGGTCGCTGCTGGTGGTGCAGCCCGAGAGCAGCAGCTCGGTCAAGGCCAGCTTGGTGCTAACGGCCACATCGTCGGGCCGCAGCTCAGCCCAAATGGGATAGAGCGTCTTGAGCCAATCAAAGAGGACAACATCCTGGGCCGCAGGAATGGCGCGCGTCAGCGTCTGGTAGAAGTGATGATGGGTGTTGACCAGGCCGGGCAGCACGGCCCGTCCGCGGGCATCGATAATCTGCGTCGCCGCATCGAGCAGAGCCGGATCCAGGTCGCTTGTGGTCCCCACCCACGTGATCACATTGTCCTCCACCACCAGCGCGCCGTCGGCGATCTCGCGACGCTGGGCATCCATGGTGACGAGGACCGATGCGTTTTTGAGGATAGTACGTTTCATGATTTGCCTTTTGCTGCGCTTGCCTTGAGCTTGTCGAAGGGTGCTGCGCGGTCTTTACCCTACGCCATCCATCCCGTGCTGCTCAACAATATGCGCCAGCAGTCCCTGACAGCCGGACTCAACCAGGCGATAGACGGTATCGAAACCGCCGGTGAAGTATGGATCGGGCACGTCTCGGCCTCCGCCTGTCAAGGCAGTATCGGCGAAATCGAGCAGGCGCACGATCTCGCCGTGACGCCCATTCCCCTTGGCCAAAGCCTCAACGTCGAACTGATTGCTCTCGTCCATAACAACGAGATAGTCGAACTTGGCTAGATCGGCTACTTCGATCTGGCGGGCAGCGAGACCCTCGGCAGAGATCCCCTTCTCGCGCAAAATTGAGCGGGTTCCGCGGTGCGGCCTGTTACCAACATGCCAGTCGCCGGTACCTGCGCTGTCAATCGAGATCTTTGGGGCCAGACAGGCCGATTGCACCTTGTCCCGAAAGACGGCTTCGGCCATGGGCGAACGACAGATATTGCCGAGACAGATGAAGAGGACAGAGATGGACATAGGCAGAGAGTTCTCACCGTATTTAGAGAAACGATATTATCAATTGGTCCTGATTGTAGCGCATGGAACTTGCAAGTGGAAAACGACGTGTCACAATGAGGATCGATTCAGTCATGCGCAAGTCGATTCGGCGACATCTGGATCTGTGATGCGCCAAGATCTATGGAGAAGCATAGGCAATGACCAGTACAACTCGGTTTCGTCCAGACAAACCTTTTCTGCCCCATCGACCGGCACGATCCGGCGCCGTCCAGACAGCGCTGGCACGCACGCGGCCCAAAACAATCGATCAGTTCACACGCGATGAGCAGCCGATCCTGCTGGACGCCGGCACGGACATGACCGGCATGGACTCCGGCAGGAACGTGCGGCTGCTCGGGTACTACAGCCGCACGCCGGCCATAGACCGGCGTGGCCTGGTGATGACGCTGCACGGCTGGGAAGGATGCAGCCACTCCAACTACAATCTGGTCCTGGGCAGCAGTCTGTTGAATGCGGGCTACGACGTCTTTCGCCTCAACCTCCGGGATCACGGGCCCGGATACCACGTCGATCCGTACGAACTCAACAAGGGCATCTTCCTGGGGTCGCTGATTGACGAGGCGGCCACCGCCACCCAACGCGTGGCTGAGATGGCCGGCGATGCTCCGTTCTTCATCGTCGGCGCGTCCATGGGCGGCAACTTTGCGCTGCGCTTGGCCGCATGGCACAGCAATCAGCCGTTCCACAACCTGCGACGTGTGGTGGCCATCAGCCCGGCCATCAACCCGGCCTCGGCCACCAGGGAACTGGACGCCAACCCATTCTACCAGCACTACTTCCGCAAACGATGGACCGGATCGCTGCGCGCCAAGCAAGCCCGTTTTCCCGAACTCTACGATTTCTCCGATATCGATCTGAACGCATCTGTCTACGAAATCACCGACCGTCTGATCCGCAAATCAGGCCTGTTCGACAGCGCGGACGCCTACTTCAAGACCTACACCTTAACCCACAACGTGCTCGACGGGCTGACTGTCCCAACAACGATTATGACAGCCGCCAACGACGCCATCATTCCGGCTGCCGAGTTCTACACGCTACCCGTGGATCCGAATCTTGACGTCCAGATCCACCCCTCGGGCGGCCACGTCGGCTTCATGGACATCCTGCCCCTGCGCCATCGACTGCCGGAGATGGTACTCGAACAGTTGGCGCGGGAAGTGATCGAATAGACTGCGGATTCGGCGGATTTGGCTGATAAATGCCGATATTATCAGAAAAATCCGGCTGTTTCCGCCTAATCCGCCGAATCAGCGGTCTATTGGCAAAGTGGCCTGTATGGTTATCAGCGTCCTATCCTTTTCGAGACATCACTTTCAACGATGATTGGCCTTTGTGATACAATCAGCACCGTCCGACATAAACCGGGCTTCTGCTGTGCGCCATCGGTATCAGGAATGACCAGATATGAAACTCCGAACGCTGGCCCACAGTTTGGCCGCCAGGTGGCGACGGAGGATCGCAAGCATGAGCGATTGGCCCTGGGAAAACGAATGGCCTGAAATCACCGACCAGTGTGTGCGCGCGGCTTTTGTACGCGTAACCCGGTCGGCCTTCATGCCGGAGGACGTGCGCAAGTGGTCGCACTGCGATGCACCGCTGCCCATCGGTGAAGGTCAGACCATCAGCCAGCCGTTTGTGGTTGCCCTGATGGTCCAGGCGCTCGAACTCAGGCCGGGCGACAAGGTTCTGGAGATCGGCACTGGTTCCGGCTTTCAGACGGCCATTTTGGCTGAATTGACAGCAGAAGACAATCGGACAGAAGGAGAAAGCCTAGGGCGCACGATATATAGCGTCGAACGTCATCCTGCGTTGTCGGAAAGTGCGGCGGCAACATTGCGTCAACAAGGCTATGAGCCGCACCTGCGTGTCGGCGACGGCGGGATTGGTTGGCCGTCGGAAGCGCCTTTTGACGCCATCATTCTCTCAGCGGCGCCGGCTCACCTGCCCCGACCGCTCTGGGATCAACTGGCCGACAACGGACGGCTGGTAGCGCCAATTGGTCCGGTCAAAGGTGACCAGATGCTCTGGCTGCTGCGCAAGATCGGCGGCTCGATGGAGAAGGAGACGCTGGGCGCGGTTCGCTTCGTGCCCATGGTCACGCCGGTGCTGGACGATTCTGCTATGCGAATTGAGTTGACGGAGCGATCCTGAACCGATTCGAGTACGCCTCCACAGTATATCGTGCGGCCCTGATTTGGCGATCTCGTTCGTAGCAACCGCTTCAGCGGTCTGGACGGCTGAACCCGTCACTACGAACTTATTTCTGGACAGCCACGCAGGTCGAAGATCCGGTTCGGCCTTCACAGATGAAGAGTTTGAAAAGCGATGACAGACATCCTTATTTTGGGCGCCAATGGACAGCTCGGCAACGCCCTGCAAGACGTGTTCAGCCAACAGTCTGAGGTCCGTGTCACGGTGGGCGATCTGCCGGACTTTGACATCACCAAGCCGGAGACTGTGGAGCAGGTGGCGGATCTGGCGCCCGATGTCGTGATCAACGCCGCGGCGTGGACCAACGTCGATGCGGCGGAGGAGAACGCCGAACTGGTCTTTGCCGTCAACTCACTGGGCCCCCACTATCTGGCCGCCGGCTGTGCTCGCTGCGACGCCCTGATGGTGCAGATCAGCACCAACGAAGTCTTCGCTGGGCGACCCGGCCGCTTCTATTTTGAGTACGACCAGCCTGGCCCGTCGGGCGTCTACGCACGCAGCAAGCTGGCCGGCGAGACCGCGGTGCGCTCGACGTGGAGCCGTTCGATGGTGGTGCGCGTCGCATGGATGTTCGGTCCGGGCGGCAACAACTTCCCGTCCAAGATCTTGGCCGCCACCGACAAGCACGGCCAGCTAAGGTAGTCGACGACGAGATCGGCAACCCGACCTACGCCCCCGACGCCGCGGCAGGCATCGCCCGGCTGATCGACCATGATCGACCGGGCATCTATCATCTGATCAACGAAGGCTACACCTCACGCTTTGACTTTGCAGCCGAGGTGCTTCGCCAGAGCGGACGCGACGTGCCGTTGACGCCGATCCACGTGGCCGACTGGCCGCGGCCCAGCAAACCGCCGCTGCACGCCGTGGTGGTCAACCAGGCTGCCGCGGCCCTGGGCATCCGCCAACGGCCCTGGCAAGAGGCGCTGGCCGATTATGTACGCGCCGAGCAAGCGTTGGCCGCACTTTCAACGTAATGGACATCTTCCAGGAAGCCGCCAGCTTGCTGGAAGATACTTAACAGACGGTTCAGGTAATGACAGAAAAAAAGAAGAAACCAGCATCGGACGGACGGGCCAATCCGGTGGTCGCCGATGGCACGTACGGCACGCTGCGCGAAGAAAACCGCGTGGTCATGCGCCACCAGATCGCGCTCAACATCGAAAACTTCCGCCCGGCGCCCGACGACTTCGTGGCGCGCCCTGCGCAGATCTTTCCCGAACTTCGGCAGGCGGTCTCGCCCTTTTTGTCGGTGATCATCCCCACCTACAACGGCCAACGCTATCTGCCCGGCGTGCTGGATGCCCTGGCCAAGCAGACGTTCGGCGACTTCGAGACCATCGTCATCGACGACGCCAGCAGCGACGACTCGGTGACGTTGATCGAGCGTGACTATCCGGACGTGCGCGTGATCGTCAATCGGCGCAACATGGGCTTTGTGGCCAGTTGCAACACGGCCGTCGACGCCTCGGACGGACGCATCGTCGTGCTGCTCAACAACGACACCGAGCCGGAGCCGACCTGGCTGGCAGGCGCTTGCTCTCGGCTTCTGCACCCACCCGCAGGCGGCCGCGGTCACCAGCAAGATGTTGCTCTTCGACGAGCGCACACGCATCCACACCACCGGCGACATGATGGGGGCCAACGGACTGCCGCGCAACCGCGGCGTCTGGGAACTGGACCAGGGCCAGTTCGACGCCGAGACCGATGTCTTCAGCGGCTGCGGCGGGGCCACCGCCTATCGCCGCGATGTCTGGCAGGCGCTGGGCGGCTTCGACGAGGATTTCTGGATGTATCTCGAAGATGTCGATCTGAGCTTCCGCGCCCGCCTGATGGGCTGGCAGGTCGTGCTTGCGCCCGACGCGCGCGTCTACCACCACCTGAGCGCCAGCGGCGGCGACACGCTCTCCAGCTACTACGTGGGCCGCAACACCATCTGGATGTTGGCCAAGAACATGCCGGACGCGCTGCTGCGCGAGAATCTATGGGCCATCGTCAGCGCACAGGTCGGCATTGCCGTGGACGCACTGCGCAACTTCCGCGGCGAGGCCGCGCGCAGACGGCTGGCCGGTCAACTGGCGGGCCTGCTTCGATTGCCGGATCAACTGGCCAAACGCCGCCTGATCCAATCGCGCCGGCTCGCGTCCGACAGCGATATCCGACAACAGCTTCGGTAGTGCCTGGTCGAGCCCGTAGCCCACTCCGATCTTCCTGGAATCTGGCAGCTTCCAGGAAGGTACACCTTGCGCCAAAGGAGACGCCATGCAAGCCCCACCCGAACGTCTTGGTTCATTCTATCTCGGTTCGATATTCGATCTGGATACCGGCGAGATCACCGACGAAGCGGTCAACTACGACGCCCGCGACCTGACCACCCATGCCGTCTGCGTGGGCATGACCGGCAGCGGCAAGACCGGCCTCTGCATCGGCCTGCTGGAAGAGGCCGCGCTGGATCGTGTGCCGGCCATCCTCATCGATCCCAAGGGCGACATCACCAACCTGCTGCTGCAATTCCCCGATCTGCTGCCTGCCGACTTCGAGCCCTGGATCAACAGCGACGACGCTCGTCGCAAGGGAAAGACAGTCGAGGAATATGCCGAATCCACCGCCGAACTGTGGCGCAACGGCCTGGCCGGCTCGGGCATCGGCCCGGAGCGCATCCAGACGCTGCTCGACACCGTCGATCTGACCATCTTCACGCCCGGTTCCGACGCCGGCGTGCCCATCAGCATTATGGGCAGCCTGGCCGCGCCTGGCCTCGATTTTGCCACCGAAGGCGAGGCCATTCGCGAGCGGATCGCCGGCACCGTGGCCGCACTGCTCGGCCTGGTCGACAGCAAGGCCGACCCGATCCGCAGCCGCGAGGCGATCCTGCTGGCCAACATCTTCGAGTTCTACTGGAAGCAGAACGAGGATCTGGATCTGGCCAAGCTGATCATGGCCATCCAGAACCCGCCGGTCCGCCAGATCGGCGTCTTTGATGTCGACACCTTCTTTCCGGAAAAGGATCGCTTTGATCTGGCCATGGCCTTCAACAACCTGATGGCCTCGCCCACCTTCCAGAGCTGGCTGATCGGCGAGCCGCTGGATATCGACCGGCTCTACTTCACCGCAGAAGGCAAGCCGCGCCACAGCATCTTCTACATCGCCCACCTCTCCGACAGCGAGCGCATGTTCTTCGTCACGCTGCTGCTGGAAAGCCTGGTGACGTGGATGCGCCGGCAGAGCGGCACCACCAGTCTGCGCTCGTTGCTCTACTTCGACGAGATTTTCGGCTTCTTCCCGCCCACGGCCGAACCGCCATCCAAGCGACCGCTGCTGACCCTGCTGAAACAGGCTCGCGCCTTTGGCGTGGGCGTTGTGCTGGTCACCCAGAACCCGGTCGACCTGGACTACAAGGGGCTGACCAACGCCGGCACCTGGATGATCGGCAAGCTTCAGGCCGAACGGGACAAGGATCGGGTGCTCTCCGGGCTCAAGGGCGCGATTGCCGAGGCCGGCAGCGATACGAAGATCGACTACGACGAATTGATCAGCCGGCTGGACAGCCGTGTCTTCCTGCTGCACAACGTCCATGCAGACGGACCGGTCGTCATGCACACACGCTGGGCCCAGAGCTATCTGCGCGGCCCGCTGACACGCCCGCAGGTGCGCCAACTCATGGCGGATCGGTTGCCCGCGTCCGGCCTCCGCAACACCGATTGCGCCAGCGGCTACAGTCGCCAGCCGCGGCAACGGTCGCTCCATCAGCGCCCACTCCGGCGGCCGCGCCGCAGCCGCAAACAACGCAGATACCCGACGGTTTCTCAGCATCGGCGCCGTCGCTGGATCCCAAGATCGAGCAGGTCTTCCTGCCCGTCGAGGTCTCGGACAACGAGGCGTTGAAGATCCTGGAAGAGCAGGGAGCCAAAGTTGCGAACGTGATCAGCGCCCAGCTTGTCTACGAGCCGGTACTGGCCGGCTTTGCCGACGTACGCTTTGTGGACAACAAGCGGGGCATCGAGAAGACAGACGAGCGACGGCTGCTGGTCGAAGCGCCACGCGGCCCCGGCGGCGTCGACTGGAGCGAGTCCGAACCGATCTCGGTCCACATGCGTTCACTGGACAAGAATCCAGAGACCTTTGATGATGAACGCGGCCCCTACTTTGCGCCCATTCCCGATTCCATCAACGGCGTGCGCGAGCTGTCGAGCGCCAAGAAAGATCTGTCCGACTGGCTCTACTACAACAGCGATTTCGATATCACGGTGCATGAGAAGTTGGGATTGTTCCAGGAGTTGGACGAAAGTGACCGCTCGTTCAACATCCGGCTGCAGCAGGCGGCACGCGAGATGCGCGACGCGGAAGTCGACAAGATCGAGGCCAAGCTCGAAGTCGCCATGGAGCGTATTCAGGACAAACTGAAAAAGGAAGAGCGCGAGTTGGAGGAGGACCGAGCCGAGCTGAACGCACGCCGCATGGAAGAGGCGACCGGCATCGGCGAAAGCGTGCTCAGCTATTTCGTGGGCCGCCGCCGCACCAGCACCATGTTCAGCCGGGCCATGACCAAACGCCGTATGACCACCAAGGCCAGCCTGGACATTCAGGAATCCGAAGAGCAGATCGCCGAGTATCAGGAAGATTTGCAGGAGTTGGAAGCCGATCTCAAGCAGCAGATCGACGACGCTGACGGCTGAATACGACGATCTGCTCGACGATCTGTCGACCGCCAAACTCAAACCGCGCCGGGCCGATGTCGATGTGCAGATGGTTGCGCTGGCCTGGAAGCCGGCCTGGCTGATCCGCTTCGACGATGGACTGCGCGAGCGAACGTCAACGGTCGATGCCCACGCAGCGCCCGCGGTCGGCTGACTTTGACGATAGAACAGATGGTAGCAAATTGTAGGTGCGGTTTGTAGCCGCACGATCCTGTATAGACAGCAGATCGTGCGGTTACAAACCGCACCTACGGAATACGTCGGACCGCTAAAGCGGTTAGCGACATGCATCGTGTAACGACACCCCGCCGCCGCCCACACCGCATCAACCAGTTTTCAACTGAAAGAGGAACCGCACGTGGTCCAACCACTTCGTTCTGCCCGACCGGCCAAGAAGCGATGGGCGATCCAAGCGCCAATCATCTTGCTGCTGTTGTCGCTGCCCTTGCTTCTGCTGGCCGGTTGCCGGCCGCCGTCGGCCATGATCCCGGCCATTCCGGCCGAAATGGCGACATTGCTGCCGCCTGTGTCGGCGACCGTGGCAGCGACAGAAGAACCGCTGCCCGAGGAGCCTGAGGCATTCAGCAACAGAGGAAGCTACTCCGGTCGAAACATGACGACCGACCCGGTCGAGCATCCGGTCACGCAGTTCCCGCTGGGGCCGGTTCTGACCGATGCTGAACTCGAACTCTCAGGCATGGCCTGGTACGGTGACAAGTTGATCCTGCTGCCTCAGTATCCAAGCCGATACGGCAATCAGATCTTTGCCCTGGAACGCGGGGATATCTTGGCCTACCTGAGGGGAGAGTCGGATGCAGCACTTACGCCGTCGACGATTCGGTTCGATGACGGCGGGCTATCCGGCATGATCACGGGGTTCGAAGGCTACGAGTCTATCGCCTTTGAGAATGATGAGGGGCCTCGGGTCTATCTGACCATCGAGACGCGGCCGGGCAATTGGATGTTGGGCTATGTGCTGAGCGGCGAAATGTCCGCCGACGGCAGCGCCTTGACGCTGTCGCCCATGCAACGTGCGCCGGTCCCGGTGCAGGCGACGCTGGGCAACATGACCGATGAGTCTCTGATTATCGATGGGGACAGGGTGCTGACCCTCTATGAAGCCAATGGTCCAGGGGTCAACCGCAATCCCGTCGCCAACGTCTACAGCCTGGACATGGAGAAACTGGAGCCGATTCCCTTTCCCAACGTAGAGTACCGGATCACAGATGCCACCAGCGTCGATGAGGCCGGTCGATTCTGGGCCATCAACTATTTCTTCCCCAACGATTCCATGCTACTGCCCGCATCAGATCCGTTGGTTGAGCGATTTGGCGAGGGAGCGACACACCAGAAGGCCAATCAAGTCGAGCGTCTGGTCGAGTTCCAGATCGAGCCGGACGGCATTCGACTGGTCGACGCGCCGCCGATCCAACTCGAACTCTCTCCATTCGGCCTGGCGCGCAACTGGGAAGGCATCACTCGCCTGCAAGACGGCGATCTCGACGGCTTCCTGCTCGTGACCGACAAGTTTCCGTCGACCCAGGTGGCGTTTGTGAGAAGGTAAAAACGGGACAAGGGGACAGGGAGACAGTGGGATGAGATGACGAATCAACGAAGTATCGCCCACCCTGTCCCCTTGTCACCCCCTGTCACCCTGTCACCCTGTCCCCTTGTCCCCTTGTCCCCCTCCTCACCCGACCACTCCCCGCGCGGTCGTGCGAATATACTCGACCATCGAGTTGAGTCCGTTGGCGCGGCTGGGCGTCAGATGGTGGGAGAGTTCAAGTTCTGTGAAGAGATCACGGATGTCGTATTCGCTGATGAATTCGGGCGTCTGGTCGTTGTAGACATCGAGCACGATGGCAATCAACCCCTTGACCAACTGCGCGTCGCTGTCGCCCACGAAGTGCAATGTGGGCGGATCGGTGTCACGCAGTTGACTCGTGATCCAAACGCGGCTCTGGCAGCCGAGCACACGGTGTTCCTCGGTCTTGTCAGCCTCCGGCATCGGTTCCAACTCGCGGCCCAGTTCGACAATATAGCGGAATCGTTCCTCCCAATCGCCCAGAAAACTGAAGTCGTCCCTCAGGTCCTCAACGCTCATTGCGGGTCATCTCCGTTCGACAAATTGTAAATGGATGTGCTTTCGCAGGTCACGCTTCCAGCGTGACAAATCTGGCTGATCGGACATCTTCCGAAGCTTCCAGAGTCGTCCGGCTACAAGCCGGACCTACAAACCATGCGCTCATTTACGCCGTTCTGTACTCGGAAGACTACCGAACGAACGGAAAATAGAATCGCTGCGGCTCTGCGTCGGGATCGAAAAGATGAACGGCGATTGCCGACGGCACGCCCCACTGACCTGTGGCGTCCTGGGCTTCGACCATCAACAGATGCCGGCCCAACGCCCAACCGGTCGTGTCCACCGTGGCGCCGATCTCGGCCACTGGTGAAGCGGTGATTGTCTCGGAGGCGCCGATCTCCAGCGCCGTCACTTCCATCGGATAGGTGACAGTGCCGGTGATCCATGAAGGCGCGTCGATGGTGTAGCGTGCGGCCGTGATGGCTTGGGCCGGCTCTTCACCGTGGCCATGGCTTGCTGAACGCGTGTCATCGGCAACGGCGACAAGTGAGAGCAGATCGCCGGCTTCAATTCTTATCGTTGTCGACGACGCCCTGGGCGGCTCGATGGGCGCCATCGCCTCTATTTTTACATCCAAAGATGCAATCTCCGGACCGCCCGGCGTTTCATAAGGACGGCGTGCGGCCTTCATGGCGTAGATCAATGCGTCGATACTCCGGTCCAATATCTGGTTTTCAAAGACGGAGCATGACTGGAAGAAGGCCGTCCCCAGTTCAAACGTGTAGGAGGCAACGCCCAGCTCACCATAGCTCCAGTCGTCGGTGGTGCCGTCGGCCAGATAGAGACAATCACTTTCGGAGACCTGACAGACCTCGTAGCCGGTGTAGTGGCCAAACTTGCGTCCCAGCGTCTGGAGTGCAGCGCCATTCGGCGGCGAAACGTCTGTCCAGCCCCAGGGAAAAAGGATCAGCTCACTGTAGGAATGCAGGCTAATGAATAGCCCATCGGTGTCTGAGGGTGCAGCGTCTGCATCAGACGGCCCGCGACGGTCGGGGAAGAGCGTACGCAGATAGTCCTCAATCACCTGGGTTTCCGGCTCGGAGGCGGGCGACTCGCCACGGTAGGTCAGATAGCAGGCATATCCGCTGGAGCAGCCGTAGGTCGTACAGCCATTCCATTTGAAGCTGCTGTTGCGGTTGAGATCGACGCCCTCATTGACGTTGAGCCCCACTTCATCTGGGATACCGCAGGTCATCGAATCGTGGGTATTCTTGCGCCACGAATAGCCGTCCTCGGCCCACTTGCGCCCATCCGGATTGGCGATGGGAATCAGATGCAATTCGGTGTAGTCGAGCAGCCAGGTGATGTCCGCATCGACGCCATACTGCGCCACCAGATGCTCGACAAAACGGGTCGCCAGTTCAGCCGTCGTATACTCACGTGCGTGGATAGCCGCCATCACCGCGAGACGCGGTTTGGGGCCGGGAATCGCCACGTTGGTCAGCACCAACGCGTTGAGGTCGTACCCGGCAGCGCCGCCTGGCGTACTCTTATCCCACGAGTCGCCGATGTCGTTCCAGCTTGCCAGATCGGGATGTGCGGCGGCCAGATCGGCCAGATCGGCGTAGGTCTCTTCCACGGTGCGGTAGCATGGGTAGAAAGGGATCCCCTCATCTTGGGCTTCCCCGACGCCGGCAGAGCGAAGCCACTGGGCGCGCACCGGTGCGTTGATCACCTCGGCCGTGGGTTCCGGCAGCACGGTCACATGCAGGCCAGCGTCAATCACTTGCTCGTGCTGGTCTGCGCTGAGCAGGGCGACAAACGAGCCGTCCTCATGATCGACCTCCCAGATGTCCAGATCGGCGGCCAAGCGGTTGAGTTGATCGGTGTTTTCGAAGTAGACGCGCGCCACAACCGGCGTGTTTCCGTCAATTGACAGCGGCTGGTCCTCAGTGGACAGTTGGGCCAATGCCCGATTGGGCGCCATTAGCATCGTGATCGCGAGCAAGAATCCGATCACGGCGCAGCGGACGCCCAGAGAGACAAGGCCATGCCAACGCTCTATGTTCAAACGATTCTTGTGAACCATTGCGTTACTCATCTCTCGTTTCCCGCCCAATCTTCACTGGTCCAAACTGTACCGGTGATCTTAGCGATACGATAAGCTTCGACATAAATATCGTGCTACAGTTTTGCAGGTCGGGCAAGGATGCCCGACGACGGTGCTCTAGTTGGACATCATTGGGTTGGGTGACAATCCGTAGGGGCATGAGTGCGGGCGGGAATGGCGTCCCGGTATTTCCGAATCGCCCATCCGCCCGTTCACGTGCCCGTCTCGCCAGGCGTTGAATGGTCGGCGACGGGCACGTGATGGGGCGGGCGAACTCACCATTTCAGGTTGATCTGTTTTCCCGCCCCAGCACATACCCCTACGGGGCTCATCATGTTTTGAATGCACCCAAATCAATCGATCCCGCCCTACTGCCCGAATCCGAACTCGGAAACGCTCAGGAAGATCGGGATCATGGCGATGGCGCCGATGAAGATGGCGGCGATCTCCAGGAAGACCCACCCTTGGGCCGCACGCATCCACGTTCTACGCCAGGTCGTTTGCGCACGGATCTGGTCCCGGTAGGTGAAACGAACCGTGTACTCCTCCTCAGGCGCGATGGACTCCAGCGGCTGCACATCCCAGCCCGCGTGGTGAAAGAGCTTGGGCAGCGACGTCACCAGCCAGAAGGCCGCCACGCCCAGCGGCAACACCAGCAGCAAGACGTAGATCAGGATGCCGATGGCCCAATCCAACAGCCGAGGCAACGGGCTCAGATAGGCAATCAGATCGCCCCAGGCCCAGAGCAAAAAGAGCAGCATGGGCGAAGCCAGCAGCCAGTTGCCCGCACCTCCGGCCGCCGGTGTGGTTTCGATCAAATTGACCGGCACCGATCGGCGCTGGACTTTCGGTTTTGATGTAGCCATAGTAACAACCTCAACGCCAATGGATCTCATCCCGATCACGGTTGCAGTAGCGCCACCAGAGACCGACGGGATAGCCGACCATCTTGGCGACATCGCCCACCACCCGGATCAACGGGACCAGCGCCAAGGCCTGGATTCGTTGGAAGGGCGTTAGGTCTTGTCCCAACTGGATGACACGCTGTAGCGGTCGCCGGCAATAGAGAACGACACCGACCAGCAGACCCAACCAGCCGAGCCAGCGGGCGAAGAAGCCGAAAAAGGCATGGCCGAGCAAGGCGGGCAGCAGCACAAGGTAGACTCCATAGCGGGCGGCATGGCGCTTGCGCCACAGATCGGCCTTGCCGTCGCCGCGCGCATAGCGATAGTACTGGGTCCAGAACGCTGCGCAGGCTCTCCCGCGGCCGAAAGTAGACCAGCGCATCGGGCGCCCACTGCGAAACCGCTCGGTCTGTTGGGAACCTGATCGTTGATGCCGAAATCAAAGAGCAGATCCTCGCAGTAGTCGAGCCATTCGGGATAGCCGCCGGCGCTCGCCCAGGCTTGCTTGGTGAACGCCACCGAGCGGCTGCTGGGCAGAAACGTGTCGGGATCGATGTCGTCCGCCAGCGGCAGAACGGTGGCCGACATGGCCGTCTGGAAAACGCCGTCGATATCGGGCAGAAAGAAGCCGGCCACAGCCAACGGCGCGTCCGGCTCGTCCACGGCACGATCCCAGGCAGCCACAAGCTGTTCCAGCCAATCGTCGGCCAGACGCACGCCGGCGTCGGTGGCCGCGATGACCGGACCCTGGGCCGCGTCGATGGCCAGGTTGCGCCCACGGCTGATGTTGGCGCCCGGTTCGACGAGCAAGCGCAGCGGCGGATAGACATCGGCATTGTCCGCGCAATATTGGCGGATCAGGTCAGCCGTGCCGTCGCGGCTGCCGCCGTCGCAGATCACGATCTCGTCGGGGCGGCGCGTCTGCCGGCCCAGCGAATCGAGAAGGCGCTCGATGCTCGAACGTTCGTTGTAGACGGTCACGATCACAGAGACATGCATGCCGGAATTGTGCCGCAAAAGCGGGCGGAGTGCAATATGTCGGATGATGTTGGTGGGTTCGTTCGGCATCCGTTGCCGTGGCTGGTATAATCTGGACAGCTACCGATCAATCCGCCGCCGAGAAGGACACAACCAAATGACAGAGCGTGTCTTTGTCGCACTTGACCTGGAAACCACGGGGCTGAATCCCGACCGCGACGCCATCACCGAGGTGGCGGCCGTTCGCGTCGAGAACGATCGCATCACAGAGCGATTTTCGACGCTTGTCAATCCAAAACGCTCGATCCCGCTGCAGATCCAGCAATTGACCGGCATCCGCAACGAGGATGTGGCCGATGCGCCGCCCATCGAGGCGGTGATCCCCGAGCTGATGGCCTTTGTGGGCGCGGATGTCGACGCGGTCATTGCACACAACGCGCGCTTTGATCTGGGCTTTCTGGCCGCGTCCGGACTCCAGTTTCACCGGCCCGCGCTGGACACCTTCGAACTGGCCTCCATCCTGCTGCCCGGCATGGCCAGCTACAGTCTGGGCGGCTCTGTGCGCCGAGGCGGGCATCGATCTGACCGACGCCCACCGTGCCCTGGACGACACCGTGGCCACGGCGCAACTCTTTTTGCACCTGGTCCAACGTCTGCGCGCCCTGCCGGTCAACACCCTCGAAGTGATCGTCGCAGCCGCACAGGGGAAGCAGGAAGAGAGCCGCTGGGCCCCTCGTCTGCTCTTCGAAGACGCGCTGGCCGCTCGTGGAGGCCCGGTCGGGCCGCTGCCGCGCACCGATCTGCAACAGCGGATCTATGCCGTCGCCGCACATACCGGACATGAGATGCTGGACGCGCCGTCGCTGATCCGAAACGGCGCGCCGCCCGCGTCGGCCGTCGACCTAGCCCTCATCGATCAGGTCTTCGCACCCGATGGTCACTTGGCCCACCTGATGGGTAACGCCTACGAACAGCGACCGGGCCAGACGGACATGGCCCACCATGTGCTGGACGCGCTCAACCAGGGCGAGCACTTGATCCTCGAAGCCGGCACCGGCGTCGGCAAAAGTCTGGGCTATCTGGCGCCCGCGGCCATCTGGAGCCGCCAGAACGAACGGAAAGTCGTCATCGCCACCAACACCATCGCGCTGCAGGATCAACTGATCGAGAAGGACATTCCCCAGATGCAGGCGCTGTTGCCCATGCTGGGCATCCAGCCCGTGAAGGCTACGCTGCTCAAAGGGCGCCGCAACTACCTCTGCACGCGGCGCCTCCACGAGTGGGTCGGCGACCGGCAGCTTTCGCCCCAGGAGTTGAGCGTGCTGGCCCGCGTCCTGGTCTGGCTGCCGACCACGCGCACCGGCGATGTCGGCGAACTCTTTCTGCCGTCGCCGACCGACAAGGCCATCTGGGAGCGAATCTGCTCGGACGGGACGACCTGCACGCCGGCGCGCTGCACAGGTCACGCCGGCATCCGCGACTTCTACTTCGAGGCGCGCAGCCGGGCCGAAGACGCGCACTTGTTGGTCGTCAACCATGCGTTGCTCATCGCCGACCTGGAAGCAGGCAGACACGTTCTGCCCGCCTACGGACAGGTCATCGTGGATGAGGCCCACCGTTTCGAAGAGGCGACGACCGATCAGCTCACCCACTCGGTCGACTGGACCACGCTGTTGCGATCGCTGGCGCGCCTCTCGATGGAAGGCGATCTCCTGCCCCAGATTCTGGGTCTGGCCGCACGAAGCGGTGTCGAGCGCGTTCAGACATCGCTTAGCGGCCTTTCCATGCGCGCGCGCCAGACCTCGGCGGCTGTGCGCCGATTCGCCGACCACATCCACAACTTCGCCCGCAACCACGAATCGGCAAGGGTGGACGCCGGCTATGCGCAGCGTCTGCAACTCGACGGACGAATGCGCTCTCAGCCGGAATGGAGCGAAATCGAGATCGAGTGGGACGGCACCGCCGATCTGCTGGGCCGGATGGTCCAGGAACTGCGGGCTCTCGCCGATCTGCTGGACTCACTGCACTGGAATCGTTCTGATCCCGAAGCGCGCTATCTGTCGGAGATCGTCGGGCTGGCCGCAGACGTGGATGACGCCCGCAATCAGTTGAACGCCATCATACTGCGCGATAGCAATGCCGGCGACCGAAACGTGGTCGCCTGGATCGAGTACGCGGAGAACAAGCGCCGCGACGAGCCGAGTGAAGCAAAGCTGGTTTCGGCCCCGCTCTACGTCGGGACCTTGCTCCAGGAATCGCTGATCCATCAGTGCCGCAGCACCATTTTCACCGGCGCTACGCTGCGCTCGGGCGCCAACTTCGGCTACATCCGCGAACGGCTGGGGCTTTGGGACGCCGCGGCCATCACCGTGCCCAGCCCGTTCGACTACAAAACGAGCACGCTCTTGCTGTTGCCCCGCGATCTGGCGCTGCCCAACGAAAGTTCGTACCAGCAATCCGTGGCACAGGCGATCATCGATGCCGCCATCGTGGCCGGCGGACGCACCATGGTGCTCTTCACCAGCTACTCCCAACTACGCACCACGGCCACCGCGATCCGGGCGCCGCTGGATCAGATGGATATCAGCCTGCTGCAACATGGCGCAAGCAGCCGTGGACGACTCCTGCGCGAGTTTCGCCAGTCCGAGCGCACCGTCCTGCTGGGGACGCGCACCTTCTGGGAAGGCATCGATCTGCCGGGCGACCAGTTGTCCGTGCTGATCATCGCCAAGCTGCCCTTCGCCGTGCCCAGCGATCCGCTGGTGGCCGCACGCAGCCGCGAGTTCGAGAATCCATTCTACGACTACACGATACCCGACGCCATTCTGCGCTTTCGCCAGGGTTTTGGCCGCCTGATCCGCCGAACCAGTGACCGGGGCGTCGTGATCCTGCTCGACAGCCGCGCTTGGCAGAAGAGCTACGGTCGCTCGTTTCTAGAGGCGCTGCCCACCTGCACCGTCTCCCATGCACCGCTGTCCAATTTGGGGACAGAGGTCGATCTGTGGCTCAATGGATAGTGGCCGTGGCAGAAGCTTTGCACAGATGAACACAGATAGCCGATGGGACACGGATGGATACCGATGCGATCTCCTTGGACGGCGCCGAATTCAGCCCACCGCATCTGTCGCCATCTGTGCAGCAGTAATTCGTGAACCAAGACTCGAGAATTGAAGTGACCAGAACTCAATCCGATGGGGCGAATCGTCCCATCGACAACCGACCAGACGCCCTCCGCCGTTGCCGGATTGGTCTCGGCTGTTGGCGCGATGGCCAATCTGTGTTGCTGTTGGCGCTCACATTGGTCGCCTTCGTGCTGGTTCTGGCCGCGCTGATGATGCCCCAGATGCCCCATCCGATCTATGCGGATCCGGCCGCGGCCGCGCGCTGGCTGCTCAACACCGGCAGTCAGTTCGGCTCGGCCGGCGAGTTGTGGAGCGCGCTGGGCCTCTTCAATCTGCAACACAGCACGCTGTTGCGGCTCCTGTTGATCCTGATCGCGCTCATGCTGGCCGTACAGCTCGCAGACCAGATCGGCAGTGCGCTGACACTGAGACGCGTTGCCTCACGATTGAATGACCCGGCACGCGAGCCGGCGTCGCCGATCACGCTGCCCAAGGGCGGTCCCGATCTACCGGGAACGGTCGGCATTTCCCGTGGCCATCGAGGCGTTGTCAAACGAGGTCGCGGTGCATTTGGCCGATCGATTTGGCGAAACGCAGCGTACGTCAGTCGATGTCATCGATTTTGCTGCCACGGATGGCAGCGTCAGAATCCGTCGGACAGGATGAAGGCAATGCGGAAGATCGTCTCCTGGCCGTGCGCGCCAAGTTGTTTGCCTATTTGCGCCCGCTGCTGCCCTTGGGATTGCTGGTCGGCCTGCTGGCCCTCTGGCTCAACATCACATTTGGCTGGGAGGTCATTTCACCGATCCTGGCGCCCACGGAGAGCTTTCAATACCCGCCCCGC
Organism: uncultured Chloroflexia bacterium; assembly: GCA_963698255.1. Classification (GTDB taxonomy): domain Bacteria; phylum Chloroflexota; class Anaerolineae; order Caldilineales; family Caldilineaceae; genus JAWKOK01. The sequence goes on from CAVOQD010000018.1 coordinate 118,734, forward strand.
AATCTCGATATTCGCTACCCGACCGCGATTGAGGACAGCGCCGGCTTCGCGGTTCCCAAGCTCCAGATGACGCTCGACGGCAGAGAAGAGGCGCTCGTCGTCGGCGCCATCGACCAAGCCGGCCGCAACCGCATCATCACTCGGTCGAGCGTGCCGGCCTTGCTCGTGCGCACGACCGCGGGCGACGTCCCACTGGCAGCGACCGGGCGACCCGGCCAAGCAGCAGAGCCAGACGTTGGGTCTCTCCTTTCCGACGCCGGGCAGCGAGGAGTCTCTGATCCTGCCGGATCAGGGCATTGGCGTGCGCATCATCCGGCGACCGCTCAGCGCCGGCCCAGAGAAGACGGAAGATGACGGGGTCTACAGCGTCGAGATCTACGAGGCCAATTCGGCGGCGCCGGCCGAGCGTCTGCCGTTGGATGCGATGAAACCGGAGACCATCGATGTGGCCGACGGTGACGTGACACTCGAATTTCTGCCCACGGTCGGCGTGGTCGTGGCCGTCCGCTCCGAACCGGGAAGCCCGCTCTATTGGCTGGCCGGGCTGCTCACAATCATTGGCCTTGTCGGCTTCGTGCGTGTGCCTGCCTATCTGCTCGCACAGGTCGGAGAGTGGTCGCCGACAAAGGCATTTGTGATTGCCCAGAGCAACTCGCAGCGAGAACTGCTGTCGCTGGAGACGAGCCTGAGCCAGCCAGAGACGGCGACGCCCCGCCCCCACCACGGAGTCGTGATCATGCAGGAGAAGCAACCATTTGTCATCGGGGTGGCCGGCGGCAGCGGCAGCGGCAAGACGACGGTCAGCACGCGCATCCGCGACGTGGTCGGCAAGGAGCAGATCGCCTATCTGCAACACGACAACTACTATCGCGACCAGGGCCACCTGACCTTCGAAGAGCGGGCCAGAGTCCAACTACGACCATCCGGACAGTCTGGAAACCAGCCTGCTGGTCGAGCAATTGCGCTGTCTGCGCGCACGGCAACGAAGTGCAGATGCCGATCTACAACTTCGCCACCCACCGCCGCATGACCGAGACCAAGTGCGTCAGGCCAAGCCAGATCGTGTTGGTCGAGGGCATCCTCATCTTCACCGAGCCGGATCTGCGTGAGCTCATGGACATGCGCATCTTTGTCGACACCGACGCCGACATCCGCTTCATCCGGCGGGTACGGCGCGACATGAACGAGCGCGGGCGCAGCCTGGATTCGGTCATCAACCAGTACGTCTCAACCGTGCGCCCCATGCACCTGGAATTTGTCGAGCCGAGCAAACGCTACGCCGACATCATCGTGCCGGCCGGCGGCCACAACCGCGTCGCCATGGAGATGATCGTCAGCCGCATCCAGGCCATCCTGGCTGAAAGCGCTTGAGTTCGGCCATGGAGCAGCAGCGTGGGCGAACGACCGATCCCGGACCACCCCGGTTCTGCTCGACATCGGGCCGGCCGTGCACCAGGGCGCCGGACTGAGCCGCTACGCCGAGCGGCTGGCCTCGCATCTCTTGCTGGAGCAGTCCGGGCGTCTCGATCTGTCGCTCTTCTACAATGCCCACAGCGGCCATCAGCCGCCGGCATCTCTGGCAGCAGCGCCGACAAAAACCGTCGCCATGGGCCAATATCGCTGGCGAATGAGCGCGCTCGCCAGCCAGATGACACGGCGGCCAATGCGCGGCATCGATTGGCCGCCGTCAGACAGCGACGCCAACGCTGCGCTGCCGATCTACCACGCCACCGAGCATCTGTTGCCCAATCTGGCCTGCCCCACGGTGATGACCGTCCACGATCTGATCTTCGAGCGCTATCCGCAGCACCACACGCTGCGCAACCGGGCCTTTCTCAAGCTGGCCATGCCCGCCTTCGTGCGCGCCGCCGATGCCATCATCGCGGTCAGCCGGCACACGCGCAGCGATCTGATCGAACTGTACGATTGTCCGCCATCGAAAATCCACGTCATCTACGAAGGGATCGACGCCGACTTCCGCCCGGCGTCCACGCCCGACGTGGACCAGGTGCGCGCGACCTACGGACTTCAGCGCCCCTACCTCTTCATGATGGGCACGCTGGAGCCGCGCAAGAACCATGCCACGGCCCTGCATGCGCTGGCACGGCTCAAGGCGGCGGGCTACCCGCATCAGTTGGTGCTGGCCGGCGGCAGCGGTTGGCTCTTCGAACCGGTGACCGAGCTTGTGGAGAAACTGGGTCTGAGCGACGATGTTGTCTTCACCGGCTACGTGCCCCAGGCGCATGTGCCGGCGCTCTACACCGGAGCCGACTGCGTGATGATGCCCAGCCTCTACGAAGGCTTCGGCTTTCCCGTGCTGGAGGCCATGGCCTGCGGCACGCCGGTCGTCTGCAGCGATGCCAGCAGCCTGCCCGAGGTCGCCGGCGACGCCGCGCTGCTGGTCGCCCCCACGGATGACGAGGCGTTGGCGGCCAATGTGCAGCGCATTCTGGACGACCCTGCCCTGGCGGCCGTGCTCAGCGCCGAGCGGCATTCAACGCGCGGCTCGTTTCCGCTGGAGCGAGTGCGCGCGTCGGACGGCGGATCTCTACGGTGAACTGTCGGCTATCTAACGAGCCGGCGTAGCGGCAGCGAATTCCGGAATCAATGGGCCTGTTCAGCATGGTTTCGCGACAATCGTAGGGCATGAACTGGCGAAAATGTTCCGGCTCCGAATGTCCGCCGCCGAACTCGCGCCCCTACGGTTCTCACTCGCCTGAACACACCTACCGATCCGCTCCGCCAGCGGCGTCCAGACCCGATCGTACTCGCCGCTGTAGACTGCCGCCGGGCGAATCAGCCGGCCGGTCTCGGCCTGCTCAAAGCAGTGGGCGATCCAGCCGGCCGTGCGCCCGATGGCAAACGTCGGCGTGAACAGATCCGTCGGCAGCCCGAGGCCGTGCAAGAGCAGCGCGGTGTAGAACTCAACATTGGTCTGTAGGTTGCGGCCGGGCTTGTATTCGGCCAGCAATTCCACTGCCGTCCGCTCCACCTCGCCGGCCAGCCGGAAGAGTTCCAAGTCACCGTCACGAGCATACATCTCCGCAGCCGCCATCGAGAGGACTTCGGCCCGCGGATCGCGCACCTTGTAGACGCGGTGGCCAAAGCCCATCAGCCGCTCTCCACGGTCCAGTTTGTCGCGCAGATAGGCCTCGGCGCGGTCCGCCTGGCCGATCTCGAAGACCATGTCGAGCGCGGGGCCGGGCGCGCCGCCATGCAGCGGCCCCTTGAGCGCGCCGATGGCCCCGACGATGGCGGAAAGCAGATCCGACTGGGTGGCGATGATGACTCTGGCTGCGAAGGTGGAGGCGTTCAAGCTGTGGTCGATGACCGTGTTGAGATAGGTCTCCAGCCCGCGGACCTGAGCGTCACTCGGCGTCGAATCGGTCAGCATGGCCAGAAAGTTGGCTGCATGCCCCAGTTCGCTCGACGGCGGAATCGGCTGCAAACCAAAGCGCAGGCGATGATAGGCAGCCACGATCACCGGCATCCGCGCCAGGATCACGCGCGCCAGTCGATCCGGATCGGCGCCGGCTTGGTCCAGATCGAGGGTGCCCGCGACCATACGCAGGGCGTCCATGGGCGCATGCTGTTGTTCGGCGGCAACTGCCAGCAGATCGAGCGTCGCCTGGGGCAGCGCACGCAGTCCGGCCAACTCAAGACGGAACGCGTCGAGTTCCGCCTGGTTTGGCAACCGATCATGCCAGAGCAGATAGACGGCTTCCTCAAAGCTGGCGTTGGGCGCAAGCGTTTCCAGCGCATAGCCGCCGATGATCAATATGCCCTGCTGACCGTCCACATGGCTTAGGCGCGTCTCGGCAGCGACGACCCCTTCCAGACCCGGCTTGACGGTATGATTGCTTGTGGATGTTTTGACTGTCAAAAGGTTTCTCCTCTCGTTACAAGATCTGGGTCGTATTTCAGTATATGGCACAAAACTGGTGCCGGATAACGGTACCGCGGAGACGCTGCACATGGCCGAGATTGACTCGGACCGTCCTCCGGCATCGTGCGCAATCTCGCCTCATCCGCGGTAATAGACCCTTCCAGACTCTTGTCAGTTACTTGCATTAACATCGACAAGCGTAGTAGAATTGATCAATGTTGTCAATCTTGATTAAAAAATCAATATAAAATTGGACAGATAGCAGATATGGTCGACCATGGTCACCCTCTCGGCCCAGGAAGCGGCCGACGCGCTTGGCATCACAACGGCGACACTCTACTCCTACGTGAGCCGAGGGCTGATTCGTTCGCAGGAAGGAGCGGGCAAAAGCCGCGCCCGCCGCTACGATGCCGGCGATGTCCAGGCATTGAAGGAACGCAAAGCCCAGCGGCGCTCGCCGGAGCGGGCTGCGGCCGCAGCGCTGGCCTTCGGCAGCCCCATCCTGGAATCGAGCATCACGTTGATCGAAGATGGCGAGACTCTACTATCGAGGCCAGAAGCACCATTGATCTGGCGCGAACAGCGCACATTCGAGGAGGTCGCCGCCCTGCTCTGGACTGGCGCGCCGTCGCCGGACGAACTCTTCACTGTCGACCAACGTGCGCTTCTGCCGGACGGATCGCTGCGCAACGTCGTAGCCGAGATGTCGCCGCTCGATGCCTTCCAGACGCTCTTGCTGCCCACATCCCAGCGCGATCTGGCGGCATACAACACCGAGTCCAGCGCCGTCGCACGGACCGGCGTGCGGCTGATGCGCCTGCTGGCCTGGTGCATCACCGGAACAGAGAGCGTCGAGCCGTTGGCCGTGCAGTTGCAGCGCACCTGGGCGGCAGAGAACCCGCACGCAATCAGATTGCTGGACGCAGCGTTGATCCTGTGCGCCGATCACGAGCTGAATATTTCGGCCTTCACGGCGCGCTGCGTGGCATCGGCCGGGACATCGCCCTACCTGGCCATCAACGCCGCGCTCTGCGCGTTGCGCGGCTATCGGCACGGCGGCCAGACTGAGCGGGTCGACGAGATGTTCGACGAGGCCGCAGGCGATCCCGCGACGGCCGTTGCCGAACGCCTCAGGCGCGGCCAGCCGATGCCCGGCTTCGGCCATCCCCTCTATCCGCAAGGGGATCCGCGTGGCAAAGCGCTTGTCGATCTGGTGCGTACGACCATGCCGGAGTGCACCGATCTTGCCCCTGGCCGACGCGCTGATCGACCTCTGCCAGGAGAGCATGAATGTCACGCCCACCATCGACTTTGGGCTCGTCCTGCTGGCCAGAACGCTCAATCTGCCCAAGGGGACGCCATTGCTGCTCTTCGCCGCCGGGCGCACAGCCGGCTGGATCGGCCAGATCATCGAGGAATATCAGCGCGGACAGTTGATCCGACCACGTGCCCGCTACGTGGGCGTCAGGCCGGAGAGCTTTGGCTAGCAGTCTGTCGGAGAGAAGGACGATAGACGCGGATTTGGCGGATTCGGCTGATAAATGCCGATAGTTTCAGATAAAATCAGGCTGTTTCCGCCTAATCCGCCGCATCCGCGGTCCGATTTCTTGGCCTCTCCGACAAGCTGCTAACATCGGGGATTCATCAGGGGTCGCATTGTCGCTGATTGACCGGCGTAGTACAATGGGCACGGGGCCAAATGGCTGACGATCACACAGGCATGTTTTCTGTTCGAACAGACCGGTGACAACCAACCCGACGCAAGGCCACGGAGCGACTATTTTGACGATGCCGCAATCAGCGCCAATACCCGACACCTTCGCCTTCAGCCAGTCGAGCTTGCAGGCGTTCGAAGACTGTGCAGCGCCGCTTCTGGCTGGCCTATGTCGAGCAACTGCCCTGGCCCGCGGTGGAGGCCGCGCCGGTCCAGGAACACGAGCAGTTGATGCGTCTGGGTTCACGCTTTCACCGTCTGGTCGAGCGCACCGAAATCGGCATCGACCCGGCGACCATGCTGGCCGGGCTGGAGCCGCCGCTGGCCGGCTGGTTCGACGCCTATCTACGCCACCGACCGGCCGATCTGCCCGACGCCCATATCGAGGTGGAACGGGTGCTGTCGATCCCGTTTGTCGGCCAACGGGGACGCTTCCGGCTGGCGGCCAAGTACGATCTGATTGCCGTCGGCAATCCTCAAAACGAGCCGTCTGTCGAGGATAACCGCATCTTCATCGTCGATTGGAAGACATCCAGACGGCGCAGCGATCCCGGCGGCCTGCGCCAGCGGTTGCAGTCCATCGTCTACCCCTACGTGCTGGTCGAGGCCAGCCGCCAACTGGCGTGGGGACCGGTCGCGCCCGAACAAGTTGAGATGATCTACTGGTTCACCGCTACGCCGGGACAGCCCATCGTCTTTCGCTATGATCAGGCCCAACACGAGGCCAATCGTCTGCGCCTCCAGCAGATCCTCGACGCCATTCTCGACGGTCGGACCGAGGCCGACTTTCCCAAGGTGGCCGACGTCGAGATCAACCGCAAACGCTTCTGCAACTACTGCGTCTATCGCAGTCGCTGCAACCGCGGCAGCAGCGCCGGCGAATTGGACGAAGTTCTCGACGTCGAGGAACTGTTCGTCGCCGATCTGGAGGCCGAGTTGGAATTTTCGCTGGATGACATCCCCGAGTTGGCCTTCTGATGCGCACACCTATCAGCCAATCCTGGTCGCTTGTCCCACAGATCGAACCGTCGGCTGAACTGATCGCGGCCGTGGGCGGCCATCCGCTGATCGCACGGCTGCTTGCCCAGCGCGGGCTCGACACGCCCGAACTGGCCGACGCCTTTCTCAACCCGGACGCCTACACGCCTGCCGAGCCCACACGGCTGTACGGCGTCGCCGAAGCCGCACGCACCCTCTACGAAGCGATTCAAGCGGGTCAGAACATCCTCGTCTGGGGCGACTTTGACGTGGACGGCCAGACCAGCACGTCGTTGCTGGTGGCGGCCTTGCAGAAGCTGACCGGCCCCCAGCGCATCCGCTATCATGTGCCCAACCGTTTCACGGAGGGCCACGGCATCCTGCCCGCCAAGCTGGCCGAGGTGCTGGACGCGTCCACCATTCCGATCCACCTGTTGCTGACCTGCGACACCGGCATCGACGAAGGGCCGGCCATCGGGGTCGCCAAAGATCGGGGCCTGACCGTGGTGGTCACCGATCACCACGATCCGGGACCCGAATTTCAATCCTTGACGCCGCCGACCGATCCGATCTGGGGGCTGGACAAGGAGAGCGCGGGCCAGAACGGCGTCCGCCGCGCCGACGTCATCGTCAATCCCAAGTTCCAAGCCGACGACGATCCGTTGCGCTCGCTGCCCGGCGTGGGCGTGGCCTACAAGCTGGTGCAGGAACTCTACACGCTGGCCGGCTGCCGCGGCAGCGAGAAGGAATTGCTCGACCTGGTGGCCCTGGGCATTGTGGCCGATGTGGCCGAGCAGGTCGACGACGCCCGCTATCTGCTGCAACGGGGGCTCGACCAGTTGCGCAACACGCGTCGCGTCGGCCTGCTGGCGCTGATGGAAGTCGCGCGTGTGACGCCGAGCGAGATCGACAGCGAGTCGATCGGCTTTCAGATCGGCCCGCGCATGAACGCGCTGGGGCGGCTGGAGGATGCCACGGTCGCGGTCGAGTTGCTCACCACGGATGACCCAATGCGTGCGGCCCAGTTGGCCAGGACAATGGAGGATCTCAACGGCCAGCGACGCCTGCTCACCAGCCAGACCACGGCCGCGGCCATGGAGATGATCGACCGCAACCCCCAATACCTCGATTTCAACGGCCTGGTGCTGGCCCATCCGGCCTGGCATGCGGGCATCGTCGGCATCGTGGCCTCGCGGCTGGCCGAGGAGTACAACAAGCCGACCGTGTTGCTGCTGACGCCCGAGGGCAAACCGGCTCGCGGCAGCGCACGCAGCATCACCGGCGTCGACATCGGCGGCTCCATCGCGGCGTGCAGCGATCTGCTCATCGGCCACGGCGGCCATCCGGGCGCGGCCGGCCTCAGCCTGGACGCGGCCAACATCGACCGCTTCCGCCGCGAGCTGAGCCGCCAGATCGAACTGCATCGCCGCGACGACGCGCCCGACGGTCTGCTCATCGACGCCGACCTGCCGCTGTCCGAGCTGAACCTGGCATTGGCCGAAGAGTTGCAGCGGCTGGCCCCTTTCGGCCAGGGCAACCCCATGCCCAAGCTGATCAGCCGCAACCTGACCATCAGCGACGACCGGCGCATCGGCCGCGAGGGCACCCATCGCAAGCTGGCCGTCAGTGATGTGGCGGGCAAGGCCACGATGCCGGTCATCTGGTTCCACGGCGCCGACACCGAAGTGCCGAGCGGTCCCGTCGACCTGGTCTACAACCTAAGCGTCAACGAATTCCGCGGCCAACGCAGCGCCCAACTCCAGTTCGTCGCCATTCGCCCGGCCCAGGCCATGGAGACGCGACAATGGGCCGCAACCCGACGATGCGCTCGTCATTCACGATCTGCGCCACCGTTCGCTTTCGATGAGCGACGTGCCCTCGCCTGACGAGGCGACCTGGTATGCCGAGGGCGTCGATCTGACGGTGGCCGAACATACGGAGCCGGGCCTGCCGGCGCTGGCGCCCCGCTTCGAAGTGCAGGATCAGCCCAAGAACCGGCCGCTGGTGATCTGGACCATCCCGCCTTCGTCGACGCGGCTGCGTTGGCTGATCGAGACGGCCGAGCCGAGCGAACTCTACCTCTGCGGCCAGCGTGCGACCGACGACCGGCTCTCGGGCGTGTTGCGCAGCGTCGCCGGCATGTGCCGCTACGCGCTCAGCCAGGATGGCCTGCTACACCTGGGTCGCATGGCGGCTCGCCTGGGCGTCACCGAGGCCGTGATCCGCCAATGTCTGCTCTGGCTGGAGAGCAAAGGGCTGATCACGTTGGCGGAGTGGACGCCCGACGGCCAGCCCAGCGACACGGTGCGCATCGAGGCAGGCGACGGCGAGCAGGACAGCGACGAACTGGCCCAGGTGCAAGCCGAGTTGGACGAGGAACTGGCCGAGGTTCGGGCCTATCGCCGGTTTTATATGCGTGCCAGTCTGAAGGAATTGGGATTGGGATAAAGCGTGGAGCGTTCAAAGTCAGTTGAAGCATTCCGGGACAGGTCGGAACGACTTGGGTAACCCGAAAACGTCGTGGCCTAATCCCGGAATGTGGGTTCACTCGTTCAAAACACGCCACATTGAATAGACTGATGCAGAGTACAGACACCATCGCAAATCAATCCACAAACGCAGAAACTCAGATCCCAGGATCGCGCACGGTTGTCACGCGCCTACGCCTCACACCTGCCCGAGTGGCTGGTGATCGCGCTGGCCGCGTTGACGCGTCTGTGGCGTCTCAACTACCACAGCATCTGGTTCGACGAATCGGTCAGCCTCAATTGGTCCGGGGCCGATCCGGGCTACACCTGGCGCGTCACCTTTCAGTTGATCGAGGAGAAACATCCGCCGGTCTACTACGTCTCGCTCCACTATTGGCGTGAGATGCTGGGGCTGTTTGGACTCTCCCACACCGACGCGGCCATCCGCGTCTTCGGCAGCCTGCTCGGCATCCTGACCGTCGCCGGCATCCTGCTGCTGGTGCGGCGCGTCAGCGGGCGGCCGACCGGTCTGTTGGCCGGGCTGCTGGTGGCGCTGAGCCCGGTACTGGTCTGGTACAGCCAGGAGTTGCGCATGTTCCAGCCGGCGGCCACCGGCGCGGTCTGGACAGCCTACGCACTGCTGCGCGCCTGGGATGGTCGCGACATGGCAGCGTCAGACTCGGCTGGTGGCTGCTCTTCGTGCTCGTGCTGGAGGCCGCGCTCTACACCTACCTCTTCAGCGCCTTCGTGGTCCCGGCGGCCGCGCTGACCTTGCTGGCGATTGGCCATTGCCGGACGCAGCGAGCCCCACGCCTGGCGACGGTTTGGCGAGGGCGTGATCGCGCTGGCCGTGGTGACGCTGCTCTTCCTGCCGCTGGCCAACAACGCCTGGGGCGTGAGCAGCGCCGAGGGCACGCCGGGCCGGGCCTTTGCCGACTTCTGGCCCAACATCCGCCGCGAGCTCAAGATCTTCACCATCTGGCGCATGGATTGGCCCGATCTGCTGCTCTGGTTTCTGGGCGTCCTGGCGCTGGTGGGGATTGCCCTGCCCAACAAGCGATCGGAGCTGGTCATCGGCGGGCGACCGCAAGGGTACGCCCCTACACGTCAACCGATCTTGGGAGATACGAGACCGGGCGTACTCGATGACCGCATCTGGCTGCTGATCTGGATCGGCGTGCCGCTGCTGGTGGCCAACATCCTGCTCAGCCGCAGCGGTTCGGTCTTCCGGGAGGATCGCTATCTGCTGTTTATGGCGCCGTTTGTGCTCTGGGCCATTGCCCGCGGCGTCGTGGTCTTGGGCGAACGTTGGCGCGCGGTCGGCTGGACGCTTGGCATGGTGGTGACGTTGTTGATCGCGGGCTCGCTGCCGCGTCTGTGGACGCCGGACGCCTATCGCGAGAACTGGCGTGCTGCCACCGACTACGTGGTCGACTATCAGCAGGCCAGCCCGGCCCTGCCCGGGGCCATCGTCGCCCACATCGACTACACCCGTCGGCCGATCCAGTGGTATCTGCAAAAGGAAGGCGACATCGAAGAGACGCTGCCGGTCTTCTTTCCCTTCGGCAGTGCGATTGCGCCGGATGAGGCCGACGACAAAATCGGTCCGCCCATCGACGGCATTCGGGAGACCGGCGCGACCACCCTCTGGCTGACCCAGAGCCATCTCGACGGCGTGGATGACGAGCGTGTCGTGCAGAACTGGTTGAACAGCCATTTTCCGCTGGTCACCGAGCAGTTCCCCACCGGCATCAACCTGACCGGCTACGCTCTGCAAAGCCGCTTTGACACGCTGCCTGAGCTTTCGCCCGACGCCTTCATCACCGAGACCGAACTCGTCCCCGGCCTGACCCTGGCCGCCTGCGAGCTGCTCACACCCGTGACCGCGGCAGGCGACGCAGGCCATGCACCCGCCCAGCGGCTGGGTGCACGTGCGCCTCTGGTGGCGCGCTGACGCGCCGCTGGACGACGACTACATCGCCACCGCGCAGATGGTCGGCGAAGCCGGTGTCTGGGGCGACCGGCTCTATCGCGGCAACGAGGCCCTGCGCCGCTGGCCCACCAGCACCTGGCAGCCGGGCGAGATCATGCGCGACGAGGTCGACATCAATCTCAACCCGGTCACGCCGGATGGCGAGTATCCGGTGTTGATCGGGGTGATGGACGGCGCGGGGGAGCCGGTTGGGGCGCGGGTGGAGTGTGGACGGGTGGTGGTAATAAGGTGAGGGGGTGACAGATTCGCCAGCAGAGGCTAACTGCAGGGTGTCGCAAAACTCAGCCGGCAGAGCATCATCCGTTTGTGCAAAATGTACAATTGCAGCAAATAGCAAGGCAAAGGTGAACCATGCCACTCAAGATCGACGGTGAAGGCCGGATAGTCATTCCCGCGGCATTGCGACAAAAATACAATCTGACGCCCGGTTCTTCTGTCGAGATCGTGGACTACGGCGGCGTATTGGCGCTGGCGCCTCAGCATGATGACCCAATTGCCGCCACCGCCGGTATGTTGGGCAGTGACACCTTCTAATGAACAAGCCCCTTTTCGACGGCAAAGGATACGCTGTCACCCTGAGCAGGCGTACCAACGAAGTAGCTCTGTCCTGAGTCACTAGCGAAGGGTCTCGATATCGCTGACCGAGTCCTCGCTGGAGCATTGTCAAGTTCGATCTGATCTCTTTGGCCCGCTCGGAATGACAGTAGCACGTTTATTCCAGTTAGAGCGCCGGGTATCCGCCGAGGAACACTCAGAATGACAAATCGTGAACTACTGAATCTATCTCACCCCAACCCGTGCTCGATGCGCTGAATATGCAGGCGCTGCTGCTCCTCGCTCAGCGTGACGAAGTAGGCCGACCAGCCGCCCATGCGCACACGCAGGTGGCGGTAGTTCTCCGGGTCGGCCATGGCCCGCTTGAGTTCCTCCACATCGGTGACGGTGAAGGTGAGCATGTTGCCGCCCATGTCCACGAAAGCGCGTGATGAGTCCGGCCAGGCGCTGGACGCCGCTCGCCCCGGCCAGGCTGCCGGCCGAGAGGCGCAGATCCAGCGGCGCGCCGGCGGCCATACAGTCCACATTCATCTTCAGATACGAGTTGATGGCCGCGGTCGGGCCGGACATGTCGGCGCCGGGCGCGGGCGAGAAGTTGGCGGCAATGGCCTCGCCGCAGAAGCGCCCGTCGGGCGTGGCCCCCACCTCCTTGCCGATCATGGCGTACCAGGAAAAGGTGCCCACCGAACAGGGGAAGATGATTCCAGGATAGCGGGCGGCATAGTGACGGGCGCGTTCGATGAAGAAGTCCATCATCTCCTGGCCGATGGCGTCGGCGTAGTCGTCGTCGTTGGCAAACTTGGGCGCACGCGCCATCAGCCGGCGACGCAGATTTTCGTGTCCGGCCCAGTTCTCGTCCAGCGCATCCAACAGATCGTCCATGCCCAGGCTGCCCTCGTCGTAGACCGTCTGCTTGATGGCGGCCATGGCGTCGATGGCGTTGGCGACCGCCTCGCCCATCACGTGCCAGATGACATAGCGGGCGCCGCCGTGAATCACGTCCTGCTCGTTCTCGATGCAGTCCAGGGTCAGCGCCGAGAGCAGCGGGTTGAAGCTGTACTTGCCATGGTTGCTGTGCTCCAGCGTGCCGTCGGCGATGCCCTGGCCGATGTAGTCGATGCCGGCGCGTAGTTGGGCGTCGGCCTGGGTTTTCCAGGCGGCCATCAGATCGGCGAAGGTGGCAAAGGTGCGCGGGTCGCCGGTCGTCCGGCCCCATGCGCCCGTGGACCGACGAGACGCCGTCGTGCAACGCCAGTTCCAGGAAGAGCAGGAAGTTCATGCCCCGAATCAGTTCCTGGTCCGACTTGCCCTCGATCATGGTCTCCCAGCAGTTGGAGTTGGCATAGTCGCGTGCATCGGCCAGCGCCACGCCCAGGTCGACGTAGGCCGGGATCAACACATCGTCGTTGTTGATGTAGGGCATGCCGCTGCCCGTCTTCAACACCTCGGCCGTGCGCTCGATCAGCGCCTGGGGCGATCCCTTGTGCAGCCGGACGGTGACGACCGGGCTGGTGAAGGCGAACTTCTCCAGTGCGTTGAGCGCCAGGTAGGTCAGTCGCATTGGTCCCATCGCACGCCGTCGGGGCGGATGCCGCTGAGCAGGATGTTCTGGCCAAAGTGGTTGATGGCATCGGCGGCGTCGGTGGCATAGCGAAAGCGTTTGCGATGGCCGGCGTTCCAACTTTGCGGCCCCTGATCGATCACCTTGACCATCTTCCTGGCCGGCGACCCGCTGGCGATCCGTTCGACGCTTCCTGCCTCCGTCTCCTCTCCACCAAAGAAATTCTCGCGGCAGATCTGGCCGCGGTCGTTGAAGCGAATCCAGACGCAGTCGATCAGTTCCTGCGCCTGCGTCCAGGGAGAGCGATCCGTTGGCCAGGTCCGCTTGCAGGCGCGGATCAGAGAAACTGATCGAAGCGGCCACAGGAGAGGCTGGTGCCTGTGGAGAAGAGCGCGTAGTGGATGAACCAGAAGCTCTGCACCGCCTCGTGCAAGGTGCGCGCCGGATGTTCGGGCACACGACGACAGACCTGGGCGATGGTCAACAACTCATCACGGCGTGCGGCGCTGGTGGCCGTGGTCGCCAGCGCGTCGGCGCAGGTCGGCATAGCGATGGGCCAGTTCGATTACGGCGTTGGCCTCGATCTTCATGGCTGTGAAGAGATCCAGCTTATCGTCGTTCTCGGCGGACGGAGGCCGCGTGGCGATGTCGGCGAGTTTGGCGTCGATGTCGGCGATGATGCCCGCCAGCCCACTGATCCAGAATATCGTAGTAGAAGGGCGTCTTGTGGGAGAGCTGGGCCGACAACGCCGACCCTTGGCTGGCGGCTTGGGCATACTCGGCCGGCGTGCCGTAGCGCGGCAGCTTCGTGCGCACGACTTGGCCGTCCTGGAGCGTGTTGCCCACGATCAGGTCGTCGTCCTCGATGGCGATGGGCATCTCCAGCAACACCTTGCGCACGGCCGCGGCCCGGCGCAGCAACAGCGGCTGGCCGGCCAGCGACGGATCGGAAAAGAGGTCGAGATCGTCGCCCCACGTGATCTGCGGGTGCGTCATGCGCTCGCGCACGCGATCGTAGAGGCGCCTGGCGCGCTCGGTGGTAGCGCGCAGGCGGACGTCGGTCCGGGCTGCGTCCAGGCCGGCGCTGCGTTGCGCGCCGTTGTTCGCCGATGAAGACTGCACAGGAGTGTCGATAAGAGAAACAGAGGCTGTAGGCATGATGCGGATCCTCCTACTACATTGGGATGTCGATAGCCAAATTTGTTGCTCGGCATTTATGTCGAAGCAATCCGATTTGGCTGAATTCAGGGCTTCGACATAAATGTCGAGCTACAAAAAAAGTCAAGCGACAAATTTGGCTATCCGCCGATCTGCACAGCGAGGCCATACCCCTGACAGATGACCGCCAATTCCTCCATGGTCGCCTCCGACTGCGGCTCGATCTGGCCCAGATCGTAGGCCCAGTCCAGCCACTCATATTTGGCCCCGGCCGCGGCGTTGTAGGGCAGCAGCACGATCTGCGACAGTCCGACGGTCGACACCGCGCGTGCGACGGCCTCGATCTGCTCTGCGCTGTCGTTGATGCCGGCAATGCAGGGCACGCGAACATGGATCTCGCTGCCGGACGCGGCCAATTTCTGCAGGTTCTCCAGGATCACGCGGTTGGGCACGCCGACGTAGCGCCGATGGTCGCTGTCGTCGACAAACTTGATGTCGTAGAGAAAGAGATCGGTCACGTCGGCCAGAGGCGCCAGCGTCGACCACTGGGCGTAGCCGGTGGTCTCCATGGCGGTGTGGATGCCGCGCTCCCGGCAGGCATGGAGGAAGTGGTAGGCGAACTGGGCCTGACGCGTCGGCTCGCCGCCGCTGAGCGTGACGCCGCCCTGCGAACTGCGGAAGTAGGGCAGGTCCTTCTCGACCTGAGCGACCACCTCGCCAACAGTCACGCATCGCCCGGCCATCTTGAGCGCGCCGGGGTAGCAGACGTCGACGCATCGTCCACAGGCATCACACAGCGTGCGATCCAGAACCGCCAACTCGTTGCCGCTCTGTTGCCCCAACCTGAGCGCCTGTTGCGGACAAACATCCACACAAAGTCCGCAGGCTGTGCAGCGCGCACGCTGGTAGAGCAGTTCAGATTGGCTGCGACGCGATTCCGGGCTGTGGCACCAGACGCAGGAGAGCGGGCAGCCCTTGAGAAAGACGGTCGTGCGAATGCCGGGACCGTCATGCGAGGCGAAGCGGTCGATGTCCAGCAGCAGACCCTGGACGGAGAGGTCAGCCTCACGCAGCTTCACGATGTTGCCGCCCAAATTTTTCTCGATATTCACAGGGTGTGATTCCCTCAAACTTTTTGAAGACGGTCGCGAAATATTGTCCCGTTGAAAACCCCAAATCGTATGCGATCTCCAAGATGGGACGGTCACTCTCTACCAGCCACTGTTTGGCCCTGAGGAGGCGTTGGCGGGTGCGATATTCAGCCGGGCGAAATCCGGTCTCCTCAAGAAACTGCCTATGGAATTGACTGACGCTCATCGATGCAACCCGAGCCAGATCTTCGACCTGATAGGTTTCGGTCAGATGCGCTTCCATCCACTGTAATGCCTGGCAGATCGGAGGGGATGCCGGCGCAGGGCGGCTCATTCGAGACCAACGATACATGGCATAAGCCTGCGCCACCTGGATAAGCAGTTGCTGCAAGTACAGACGGACCAGCGGCACGGCATAGCTTGAAGGCGTCTGATGCTCGGCCAAAATGCGGATGAGGTTGCGTTTGACCGCGGTTGTGCCGGGGAAACAGGGATGCTCTATCGCCTCAAAATCGGCCTTCAACTGCGCGGTCTCAGACAAGGAGAGACCGGGCAGGACAAGCCCGTTTGCGGGCAGACTGATATGCAGCCAGCGAATTTCGCAAGGGTGCATGGTATTGTTCAATCCGCTATGAACAACACCTGGTTTTGTGACAAACAGCTCGCCCCGGTGCACATCGTATTCCTTCGATTCGACTGTCCAAGTGACTTGTCCCTGTGAAATGTAACAGATCTCATAAGATCGATGCTGATGCGGCGCCAACTCGCCGGCATGGACGAACCGCGTCCAGCCGATCAGGGATAATTCGGGAACCAGACAGACCTCATCCTGATAGGTGATCCGATCGGGCAGTTCGGTGATGTTGGCAGATGCATCAGCTTCATTGCTCATATTGCAGTCCCCTACATGTTCAAAATGCTACTCGGCAGAAAAGTGGAAGACAAACCGATGATTCGTGGGTATGATTAGCGATGTTGAGTTCCACCAACCCTGCGAACCAATTTCTGCGTACCCAAGGAGAGATGATGGCGATGCCAATGGACCCAACCTTATTGCCGACTCAAGACGAAATCGCATTTTATCGAACACATGGCTACTACATCACCAGGCCGATTTTTACCGATACAGAGCTCGACCAGGCCATTGAAGCCAGTGAACGCTTCTACGCCGGCCTGGATCAGCAGGAAATTCGCCTGCCGGACGGCAAGACGTCCAAACAGAGCTGGTGGAAGGAGAAAGGATTCGACGTACTGCGCAAGAACGATTTCTCCATTCACTCTGTCCCAGAACTGAAAGCGCTCTGTCGGAAACCGATACTTGGGGCAATTGCCGCACTACTGGTTGGCGAAGACGTGCGCCTGTGGCATGACCAACTTCTCTACAAACCCCCTCACGATCCTCAGAAACCCCAGAACGTCGGCTGGCACACCGACTATGGCTACTGGCGCACCTGCACCTCGAATGAGATGTTGACGGCATGGGTGCCTTTTACCGCGATGCCAGAGGAACTCGGTCCGATCAGCTTCATCGATGGAAGCCATCAATGGCCGCCCAACAACCATCTTGACTTCTTTTCCAACGATCTTGACGGTCTGGAGAAACAGTTTGTCACCGGTGGCGCAGAAGTCAAGAAAGTTGCGGCGATCATGGACCGCGGGCAGGTGAGCTTCCATGATTGCCGCACCATCCACGGCAGCGGGCCAAATCTGACCGATGGTCCTCGGCGCTCGATCGCGCTGCATATGCAACCGGCTTCCAATCAGTACCGGCAAGCCTATCGAGACGACGGAACAATGGCCCGCCATGAAAATGATTATCTGACCCAAGATGAAGCGGGACGGCCAAATTATGCCAATACAACCTATTGCCCAGTACTTGGACGCTACGCTGAGGCAACGTCATTGCTCACCAAATAGCCGACGTGGCCAATCACCGATCCTCCACAGATGATTTTGAACGAGTTTCGCAAATTATGCAACAGACCCGCTGGAATCAGATCCGGCGTGTAGGGTTCGAGCGCAATGTTCATGCCAAATCATACCGGAGTACGCTGCAAATCACGCTTCAATCACCGGTAGGCTTATCGACAGATCTGCGGCCGGCGACGACTACAATTTCAACATTTGCACAGAGCAAAAATGTAAGATATCGTACTATTCACCCTCTCGGGCAGGTAATGTATCGATCGGCTACTGCGGCGCGTGTAGCTCACCGAACCAGATTCTGCTTCAGCACCGACAAAATCCTCCTTCGCCCTGAAAAGGACAGACCCCAGATGATCGAACGTGAACGAGTACAGCGCACACTCAACCATCAGTCGCCGGACCGGGCGCCGCGCGAGCTTTGGGCGCTGCCCGGCATCGCCATGTACCGCCGCGACGAACTGGACGCGCTGCTGGCGCGCTACCCTTCGGACTTCGCGTCGCCCGACGTCACCCACGGCACAGGGCCGGATGTCCAGTACGGCACCGGCTACAAGACACGGGGCACGCCGGCTGTGGTCGGCACCTATGTCGATGAGTGGGGCTGCCCCTTCACCGTGGCCGAGCCGGGCGTGATCGGCGAGGTCAAGGCGCCGCCGCTGGCCGACTGGTCGGCCCTCGACCATCTGAAGGCGCCGGACGAGATCCTCGAACTGGCCGACTTCAGCCGCGTGGATGCCGGCTGTGCGGCCACCGGACAAGTTCGTCAAGGCCGGCACCACTGTGCGACCCTTCGAGCGCATGCAGTTTCTACGCGGCTCGGAGAATCTCTTCATGGACCTGGCCTGGGGCGTGCCGGAGGTGTTGCGGCTACGTGACCTGGTCCACGAGTTCTTCCTGCGCGAGCTGGAATGTTGGGTGCAAGACCGACGTCGACGGCATTTCGTTCATGGACGACTGGGGCAGCCAGACCAATCTGCTCATCTCGCCGGCCATGTGGCGCGAGATCTACAAGCCGCTCTACGCCGACTACTGTGACGCTGATCCACGGCGCGGGCAAGGCGGTCTTCTTCCACTCGGACGGCCACATCCGCTCCATCATCCCCGACCTGATCGAGGTCGGCGTCGACGCGCTCAACTCGCAGCTCTTCTGCCAGGACATCGAGGAGATCGGGCGTGAGTTCAAGGGCAAGATCACCTTCTGGGGCGAGATCGACCGCCAGTGGGTGCTGCCCTTCGGCACGCCGGACGATGTGCGTGCCGCGGTGAAACGGGTGCGCACGGCGCTGGACGACGGCAGCGGCGGCGTGATCGCGCAGTGTGAGTGGGGCAATGATGTTTCGGCTGAGAATGTGGCGGCCGTGTTCGAGGCGTGGTTGGAGCCGTTATAGGGCAAGATGGTATCTTTCGAATGGTTAATGGTGAATTGATAATTGTGAATTGTTAATGGCTTGCAGGTCCTAGCAGCTTGTCGGAGAGGCCAAGAAATCGACCGCGGATGCGGCGGATTAGGCGGAAAGAGCCTGATTTTATCTGATATTATCGGCATTTATCAGCCAATCCGCCTAATCCGGGTCTATCGTCCTTCTCTCCGACAGACTGCTAGAAGCATCGATTCAGCACGCTCAACGGACAAGGCGTAAAAATATGCGGACGAATTTCCCGGAACTCCATCGCCAGGTCGTCTTCGGTGAGGCCGGCGGCAAGATCATTTGGCAACCGCGCATTCTGGCCTGGTACACGGACAAGATCTTTTCAGGCGAGCCGTTCCCGCCGCCGTTCACTGGCATGGATCAGTATGAGATCTACCGGGAACTCGACTGCTCGGCGCGGCTCTATGAGTACAACGATTGCTTTGTACGCGTCGAACACCCGTCCGTGCGCTTTGATCGGCGGCAGATCAACGAGACCGATGTCGAGACGACCATCCACACGCCGGTGGGCAAGCAGGTCAAGATCGAGCGCACGATGACGACCAATTGGCACAAATTGGACGTCAAGCGCGAGGTGGAGACCGAGGAAGAGTTGAAGGTGGCCACCTGGCGCGAGGAGAACGGAACCTGGCGCTGGGATGAAGAGACCTACCGTGCATTGCAGGCCCAGGTCGGCGACCTGGGCGCGCCGACCATGTTCATGCCGCGCATGAATGTACAGGGTCTCTATCTGGACAAGATGGGCGTGGAGAAGGGCGTCTATGCCATCATCGACTGGCAGGACACGGTCGAGGCTTTCTTCCGGGCACGTGAGGAAAATCACGAACGCCTCATCGACATCATCAACGAGTCACCGGTCGACATCATCAACTTTGGCGAGAACGTCCATGCCCACACATTGCCGCCGGCCTGGTTTGTGAAGTATCACCTGCCGGCCTGCCAGCGACGCTGCGAACGGCTGCATGCCGCGGGCAAATTCGTCTGCTGCCACTGGGACGGCGACACGGGGCCGCTCCTGAAATATGCCAAGGAGACGGGCCTGGACGGCATCGAAGCCATTACGCCCGTCCCGCAGGGTGATGTGACCCTGGACCAGATCAAGGAGGCGCTGGGCGACGAACTCTTCTTGCTCGACGGCATCCCCGCCGTCTATTTTGACGACACCTTTTCGGTCGACACATTGGTGGAATGCACCCACCGCCTGATCGAGCTATTCGCGCCCAAGCTGGTGCTGGGCATTTCGGACGAGATCTCGTCCACCGGCGATCTCGAGCGGGTGCGCATTGTCGGCCAAATCGTGGACGAATACAATGCCCGCTTCGAGTAGGATTGTCCTAAATAGCTGAAATGGCCAAGATCAGATGGGACACGGATGACACGGATCGAGCGGATAAAGCCGGATTTCCATGACCGTATCCGACGGAGAATCCTTGAATCCGGAGCATCCGCCTATATCCGGGTTATGATCTGTTAATTGTCAAAAACTGGAAAGGAGGTGGTAGACAGCAGATTCCGCAAAGTGTTCGCAACGACGCAGCGTATTTTGAACTGAATCCTCTGTTCAACAAGGAGATCGAGAACTATGGACACAACGAAGTTTCCCGCTCGAATCATTTTTGTTGCCGGCCTGATTTTGGTGCTGGCCTTGGCGCTTTCCGCCTGTGTCCCGGCGGCCGCGCCGTCTGACACGAGCGACGAAGGCGCAGCCATGTCTGATGACGAAGCCATGCGCCGCAAGACGGTCATCTTCGACATCAGCAGCGGCCGCGTGACCGATCCCGATCTGTGGAATCCCTATGTGCCCGGCAATCGCCGTGATCAGGGCTTCCACCAGTTGATGATCGAACCGCTCTTCCTCAGCAACCTGTTGACAGGCGAGATCGAGGGGTGGCTGGGCGAAGAGATGACCCCCAACGAGACGCTGGACGTGTGGACGCTCAAGATCCGCGACGGTGTCAAGTGGAGCGACGGCGAGGCATTCAACGCCGACGATGTCGTCTACTCGGTCAATCTCGTCCTCGAAAACCCCGAACTGAGCGATCAGGGTATCCGCCAATGGGTCGACAGTGTTGAAAAAGTCGATGACCTGACCGTCGTCTTCAACCTCAAGAAGCCCAATCCCCGCTTCCAGATGGACACCTTCGGCGTCAAGATCTGGGGCAGTTTCGTCACTGTGCCCGAACATATCTGGAGCGACCAGGATCCTCTGACCTTCAAGAACTACGATCCCGAAAAGGGGTGGCCAGTCTTCACCGGTCCCTACACGCTGGCCTCCGCCAACGAGACCGAATTCGTCTATGACCGCGATGACGAATGGTGGGGCGCGGAGTCGGGCTGGAAGGATCTGCCGGCCCCCGAACAGGTGATCTGGGCCTGGCGCGGGCCGGAAGAGACCCGCACCGCAGCCATGGTCAACAACGAATTGGACGGCCTGCACGACATCAGCCCGGGCGCCTACCTCGCCCTCAAGGAGCGCAACCCCAACGTCATCGCCTGGACGGAAGAGCCGCCCTACGCCCACATCGAGCCGACCTGCACGCGCACGCTGGAGTTCAACACCACAGTCGCCCCGTGGGATGACCCGGACATGCGCTGGGCCGTGAACTACGCCATCGACCGCGACCAGATCGTCGAGATCGCCTACGAAGGCGCTACGGTCAAATCCCGCCACTACTTCCCCATCTCGCAGCCGCTGGAAGCGATGGTGGACAAGCTGGAGGCGGCCGGCCTCTACGACAAGTATCCCATCCCCAAACACGATCCCGAACTGGCCAAGGAGATCATTGAGTCCAAGGGATACGTGATGAACGAGGGTACCGGCTACTATGAAAAGGACGGCGAAGAACTGGTCGTTGGACATCATCGTGCATGAATCCTTCGTCGAAAAACTGCGCTGGACGTCTGTGGTGGCCGAACAACTCCAGAACATCGGCATCAACGCCACGGCACGTGCATTGGCCGGCGGCACCTGGAGCGAGAAGATTGACTTCGGCGACTTCGAGGCCAGCGGCGGCTGGCAGACCTGCGGATCGACCAACGAACCATGGGCGTCCATGGATAACTTCAACGCCAAGTGGGTGGTTCCGGTCGGCGAACGCGCCAGCAACAATCGCTGGCGCTGGTCGAATGAAGAGTACAGCGCGTTGGTCGACGAAATGGGTGTTCTGCCCCTGGGCGACCCAAGGATCGACGAACTCTTCATCCAGGCCAACGACATCTGGATGGCCGACCTGCCCGTCATTCCCACGACCCAGGCCCGCAAGCTGACGCCGTTCAATACCACCTACTGGTCCGGCTGGCCGACTGCGGAAAATCCCTATACAAGTCCCACGGATTGGTGGCAGAACACCCACGCCATCATCCACAACCTGGAGCCGACTGCCCAGTAACCATTGTCCACCGTCAAGGTTCGTATCATGTTCAAGCGTCCCCGGCACATTGCTATGTGCCGGGGACATCTGTTTACATTCACCTCTTGGCAGGACAGATGACCCACAGGAGAAATCACCCGTGATCAGCTACGCAGGCCGCAATCGAACAACGGTCAATTTTCTCAAAACCCTCTACTTCGACACGCCGGAGTGGACACCCTACGTGGTCTCGTTGATGCCGGCCACGTGGATGAAGTACCGCGAGGATCTGGAAGAGGTCGTGCTGGCCCATCCGCGCACATTTCCCGGCTACGAAAAAGGCTCGAAAGATTTCGACGAGATCACCAACCCGCTCTACGAATACGGCCAACACACCGATTGCTGGGGCATCGTGTGGGACAACATCGAGCAGGGGCTGGACAGCATCCCGATCGTGCATCCGCTGGCGGACTGGGATGCGCTGGAGACATACAGACCGCCCGATCCCACTGACCGACGGCCAGTTCGGTCCGCGCCCGGACTGGGAAGACGTGCGGCAGGCAGATGGCGGCGGCCAAGCAGGCAGGCAATCTGGCCCAGGGCGGCGGACTGCCCCACGGCTTCATGTACATGCTGCTCTACTACCTGCGCGGCTTCGAGAATCTGATGGTCGACATGGCCACCGATGAACCGCGGCTGTGGACACTGATCGGGATGATCCAGGACTACAATGTGACCGTGGTCGAGAAATACCTGGAGGCCGGGGCCGAATACATGTCCTTCGGCGAGGACCTCGGCCTGCAACACGGGCTGCCCATCAGCCCGACCATGTGGCGCAAATACATCAAGCCGACCTACGAGGCCATGCACGGTCGCTGCCGCGACGCCGGCGTGCCGGTCTACCAGCACACCGACGGCCAGATTCTGGAGATCGTCCCCGACCTGATCGAAGTGGGCGTGCGCATCCTCAATCCGCAGATCCGGGCCAATGGATTGGCCGGACTGCAAGAGGTTGCCAAAGGCAAAGTCGTCCTGCACCAGGATCTGGATCGCCAGCTCTTTCCGTTTGCCACGCCGTCGGAGATCGAGGATCATATTGGCGAGGTGTATGAAGGGCTGTACATGCCCGAAGGCGGACTCATGCTGCACGCCGAGTGCGAGCCGGACGTCTCGCTGGACAAGGTGGACGCCATCTGCACGACGTTGGAGCGACTCTGCCGGCCGCCGTTGTTGTAGACTGTTTTCAAGTGCCGGATGGACCGCGGATGTGGCGGATTGGGCGGATAAAAATCGGATATTTCTCAGTGAAAATCCGCGAAGATTCGCCTAATCCGCCATATCCGCGGTCTATCGGAACGGTCAGTCACACACAAATACTTCAGAGAACAAAGATCCATGCCAACCAATGACACATCCACCGACCGCAAACTGAGCGCCGCCTCCATCCGCGCGCTGAGCTACACCAAAGGCCCCGAATGGTTCTGCCAGTTTCGAGAGTCCGATCTCCAGGGCGACTTCGCCTACGAGGAGGGCGTGATTCGCCGTGATCCCAGCGCGGTGCTCCTGATCGACGGCACCTACTTCGTCTGGTACACCAAGGGCGAAGGGGAGACCGTCGGCTTCGGCAGCGGCGATCCCAGAGGCCAAGGTCTTTCCCTGGGACCTGACGGAGGTCTGGTACGCCACGTCGACCGACGGCTGGGATTGGCGAGAGCAGGGCCGGGCTGTGGGCCGCGGCCCGGCCGGCGCCTACGACGACCGCGCCGTCTTCACGCCCGAGATCTTCGCCCACGAGGGCAAGTATTACCTGGTCTACCAGACCGTCAAGGCGCCCTATGTGGTGCGCGTGAAGAACCAGATCGGCATGGCCGTGGCCGACTCGCCCCACGGACCGTGGCGCAAGCTGGACGCGCCGATCCTGTCGCCGGCCGACAACGGCGAGTGGCTGGGCGACGAGGACGACCGCTTCAGCGTGGTCACCCAGGGCGATTTCGACAGCCACAAGGTCCACGATCCCTGTCTGCTCTTCTACCAGGACAAGTTCTGGCTCTACTACAAGGGCGAGCGCATGGGCGAGCAGATGACCTTCGGCGGGCGCGAGATCAAGTGGGGCGTGGCCATTGCCGACCATCCGGAAGGGCCCGTACGTCAAGTCGGAGTACAACCCGGTCACCAACAGCGGCCACGAGGTCTGCGTCTGGCCCTATCGAGGCGGCATTGCCGCAGTGCTGACCACCGACGGCCCGGAGAAGAACACCATCCAGTATGCAGAGGACGGCATCAACTTCGAGATCATGTCGGTGATCAAGGGCGGGCCCGAGGCGATGGGGCTTTTCCGCAGCCAGGAGACCGACGAAAGCCCGTTGCAGGCGCTCAACTGGGGGCTGTGTCATGTCTACCGAGACGGCTGGCAGTGTATTCGCCGGTTCGAGACCTACTACCCGAGGCATGTGTAGCAGGAATCGCGAAAGCCAAGGGTAAGCATGGCCAATGAGATGGTGGGTATGGGCCGGAAAGCGTTGTCAGTCCAATGGCCGCAAGCAGGTCCAACCGTTTGCCATCAAGACGGAAAGTGCTAGCCGACTGCTGTGCCGTGAGGCGCCGCCACGATCGAGGTCGATACCCAGACGATATCGTCGGGAGCGGACGGCATAGCGACCGCCCACCTTCTCGCCCTGGATGCGATCAGCGGCGAAACGCACTAGCAGACTGGCTCCAGCATCATCTCGTCGCCCGTGCTGGACGGAGAACCGGTCTATGTCGGCCCCGAT